>DATKDR010000035.1:0-44357 GCA_035512635.1 Longimicrobiales bacterium
AAGTCGCCGACGTTCTCGAAGCTGGCGCGGTCCTGGGTCCAGACCAGGAAGAGGGTGGAGCCGGGCATGTACTCCCAGCGGAAGACGGCGTTGCCGCGCAGGGAGCGGAGGCTGAAGTCGGGCTCGTCGAACCAGAAGACCTCGGCCGGGCCGTCGCCGTCGGGGTCGACGAAGACGGTGCGTCCCTCGTTGGTGCGGACGGTGGTCGTGCTGCCGACGTCCTCCCCGTAGACGAGCCGCTCACTCGAGCGCGGCCGGTCGTACTCCTTCCATTCCGAGTAATCGTTGCTCGAGATGAAGGGCTGCGCGAACAGCTGGAGCGTCATGTTCGGCGTGAACGTCACGTTCATGCGCGTGTTGAGCGAGAGCGTGCGCTGATGCAGATCGGCGAAGACGTAGCGCCGACCGTAGAAGTCGGTCGCCGTCGGGTCATCGATCGTGGTCACGTACTGCGACTCGCCGTTCGAGATCGAGTATGACGGGCCGAGCGTGAGCGACACGGCCGGGGCGGGGGTCCAGGCGATATCGAAGTCGAACCCGGTGAAGTTGCCGCCGTCCTCGTTCCAGCCGCGCTCCGGGCTGAAGCCGAGGCGCACGCTCTTCCGGGGATCGGTGCTGATCGACCAGTTGACGTAGTACTCGTCGTCGACCGCGACGACGGGACCGCCGCGCGTGCGTCGGAAGTCGAGGACGCCCGGCCGATGCTGTGTATAGAAGCCCGTGCCCCAGTAGTTCGGCAGCTGGAAGTGGGCGCTCGCGTGGACCTGCCGCGAGATGGCGTCGCCCTCGTAGTTGATCTCGTTCTGCGCGCCCACGGTCGCCCAGATGCTCCTGTACCAGCTCGTGGGCGTGTTCCAGACGCGGTTCAGGTTGGCCAGAGCCCAGATGTAGTCGGAGCGCGTGAGGAACGCGATGTCGTTGTTCTCGAAGCCGGGGCTGCGACCGTTCAGGGCGGCTTCCCAGCGCCAATCGCCGCCGTCCTTGGCGACGCGCGTGTACCAGCCGTAGCCGGTCATGCGGGTGAGCGTCGGATCGTACGAGTCGGTGAACAGGCCGTTCGTACCGTTCTCGCGGTCAGGGCGCTGGAAGTAGCGCGCGGGCGCGCGCTGTGCCCGGTCGATCGCATCCGGATGGCCGGAGATGTTGGTGAATGCCGCCTGCGCGATGAGGTGGTACGTGCGCTCGTTCCACCAGTACTCGGTGTCGAAGCCGAGTCCTTCCGAGTGGCGATTCATCATCGTGGACAGAACGGGATCATCGAAGTTGCGTACGACGGACGTTGCGATGACGCCGTAGTTGAGGTCACCGCCGGCCGCCTCGCGCCGCAGCCTGCCGACGAAGTAGTTGGTGAGCGGCTCGACCTCCTGCTCCAGGTCCTCGGTGCCCAGGCGTACGTCGGCGATCTCGCGCGCGGTCGTCGCATTGAGCACGCCGACAGACCAGCCACCCTCGGTGCGGCCAGTCAGCTTGGCGGCGCCGAGGATCGTCGTCTGCGAGGGCGCGTCGTAATAGTCGCCTGCGTCATCGGCGAAACGGAGGCCGCCGGGCGACCGGCCGATGCGGCGCGTGAAGAGCATGCCGAGCGACGACACGTTGCTGCAGGTGAAGCACCAGAAGTTGCCGTAGCCGAAGTTGCGGCCGCCCTCGATGAAGAACTCGCGCTTCTCGGGGAAGAAGGTCTCGAAGGCGGACAGGTTGACGACGGCGGGATCGACTTCGGCCTGACCGAAGTCCGGGTTGATCGTGGCGGACAGGGTCAGGCTCGACGTGACCTGGTACTTGAGGTCCGCGCCCACGCGGAAGAGGCCGGTCGTCTCCTCGGCGAACGGATCGTCGGCGTCGATGTTCGCGTGCGTTTCGGCCTGCGCCACGACGTAGGGCAATAGCTCGAGGCGATCCGGGATGGTCGACGGCGTGGCAATGCCCTCGAGGTGACCCCAGCGCGCCGGACCGCCCTGCTCATTCAGTCGCGAAAACGAAAAGACCTGCCGCTCGTTCAGGCGATTGATGTAGCGCTCGATCTGAATGCCCCAGGGATCGGTCGAGCCCGGACGAAAGCGGAGCTGCGAGAACGGAATGCGCGCCTCCGCGACCCAGCCCTGCTCGTCGATCGTGGTGCGCACGGCCCAGATCGGATCCCACGATGTGTCATCGTTCTGGTCGTCGTAGCGCAGTCCGGTCGGATTGATGCCGAAGCCGCTCGCGGACTGATGATCGTGATACGGATCGAGCGCGATGTAGATGTAGTCGGAGCCGTTGTCGGTATCGCGGCGCCCGCGGCGCGCGGTCACGCCCGCGGCGCCGAGCTCGTCGTACATGCGCGCGCCGATGTAGAGCGCTTCCTCGTCGAACAGGATGCGCACGTCGGTGCGCTGGGTCGGGGGAGCGCCCTCGACCGGCTCGCGCTGGCGGAACTCGGTGAGCGGCTCCGCGAGACGCCACGCCTCCTCGTCCAGCACGCCGTCCAGCTCGATGTCGCCGATGCGCTGCCTCGCGCGCGCGACGGGCGCGCCGGAGGCGTGCTCGGGACTGCTCGACGACGGTGTGGTCGTCAGATCGACGGCGTGGTGGGTGCCGTCCGTCTGGTCGTCGTTGCCAGCGGGGGTCGTCGGGCTCGACCCGCTGATGGAGTCCTGCGCGGCGGCAGGCAGAGCGAACATCGCCAGCGTGGCGAGGATGAAGGCCGAAGAGCGGAGCATGGGTCCTATCCGGGAACGAAGGTCGGGCAGGCACTGTTGCCGTGTCGCAATATGGGATGCCGCCCGCACGTCTCCGGTTTGAATGGGACGATCCGCGGCGCGGCGGGGCCGGCGCTGCGGACGCGACGTCGAGTCACGGGAAGTGCGGATTCCGGATTCCGGATACCGGATTCTCGATTCCGGGTTCCAGGGCACGGATGGCGAACGACTACGGTACGGGCTCGAACAGTGGCGTGCCGAAGCGCTCGGTTCCGTAGCGACCGACGATGCCACGCGCGGCGTCGCCCGCGAGCCAGTCGGCGACGGCGCGCGCACCGGCAGGGTTCCGCGCGCGCGTCGCGAGGATCAGGCTGTACGGATTGTCGAGCACGGCGCCGCCCGAATGGACGACGGCGAGGTGCAGTCGCGGCTCGAGGTAGCGGAAGGTGGCGCGGTCGGCGAGCGTGTACGCGCCGCGCTCGCTCGCCATGCGCAGGAGATCGGCCTGGCCGACACCCGCTTCGCGGTACCAGTCCCCTTCGGGCCGCACGCCGGCCGAATCCCAGAGCGTGCGCTCCTTCCGATGCGTGCCGCTCGAGTCGCCGCGCGACAGGAAGAGCACACCCGCGCGCGCGATGCGACGGAGCGCGTCGTACGCATCCGCAGCCCCCCGCACCGACGCGGGATCATCCAGGGGTCCGAGCAACACGAAATCATTGCGCATGATCGTGCGGCGATCCTCGCCGTGGCCCGCCGCGACGAACGCAGCCTCCGCCTCCGGCGCGTGCACCAGCACGAGATCGGCGTCGCCCCGGCGCGCGAGCTCGAGCGCCTGCCCGCTGCCGACGGCGATGACGCGCACGCGCTGCCGCGGCAGGCTCGCGTGCAGATCCGCGGCCAGCTCCTCGAGGAGCCCGCTGTCCTCGACGGAGGTGGTCGTGGCGAGGACGACGTCGTCGGTGGGCGACGAAGCGGAATCCGCGCACGCGAACGCCAGCGCGGTCAGCACGATCAGGATAAACGGCGGGCATGCCTTCATCGTCGAACGGTGCTGGGCTGAAGAGGGCGTCCGTGTGTTCACGCGGTGCGCCACGTACTATAACCGCATGAGCTCCCCGACGAACGGAGACGCCGCTCGGCTCGACGGGCAGCGGGCGCTGGTTACGGGCGGCAGCCGCGGCATCGGCCTGGCCATCGTCGAGCGACTGCTCGAGCTGGGCGCGGAGGTCATGCTCGTCGCGCGCGACGCAGAGCGCCTCGAGCGGGCGATCGAGCCCTGGCGGGCGCGCGGCCTGCCCGCGCATGGCGTCGCGGCGGACGTCGCCAGCCGCGACGGCCGCGCCCGCATCGAGCAGGCGGTGCGCGAGCGGTGGGACCGGCTCGACATCCTGGTCAATAATGCCGGCGGCAACCTGCGTCGGCGATTCGACGGATACGACGACGACGATCAACGCGCGCTGCTCGAGCTGAATCTCGAGGCGACGATGTCGCTCTGCCGCGCGGCGTATCCGCTGTTGCGGCAGGCCCCGGAGCGATCGCGATCGGCGGTGGCGGACACCGGCATCCAGCCGACTGCTTCCGTCGTGAACGTCGCCTCCGTCGCCGCGCTCACGGGCGTCGGAACCGGCGCCGTCTACGCCGCGGCCAAGGCGGGGGTCGCTCACCTGTCCCGATACCTCGCCGTCGAGTGGGGCGCAGACGCCATCCGCGTCAACTGCGTGGCGCCGTGGTACATCCGCACGCCGCTGGTCGAGGAGGTGCTCGGGGATCCGGAGCGCCTGGCCCGCGTGCTCGCGCGCACACCGCTGGGCCGGGTCGGCGAGCCCGGGGAGGTCGCCGGCGTCGTCGCCTTCCTGTGCTCCCCGGCCGCGTCGTACGTAAGCGGGGCGGTCATCCCGGTGGACGGCGGCATGCTCGCGGACCAGCGCGTCATGTGAGCATCCAAGTCCTTGCAGGCACGATATTTGACGATTATTTAGCGGATTTCCCTGCCCGGTCCCGGCGGGGTCGCCGAACAGCAGGAGTCGATATGGGCCTGACACGACGGATCGCGAGGCTCGTCCGGAGGCGAACTGCGCGAGGCGAGCGACCCTCCGACATCCAGAGCATGGATCGGCGGACGTACGAGACGGCGTGGCGGCGGTTCGATCGCCGTGCCGTGGCGCCCGCGCTGATGGGTGCGACGATGATGATTCCGGCGGGCGTGGAGGCGACGACCGCACGTGCGGGGCGCCCGTCGGGGGGTGACGAGCCGGAGCGGGAGCGGCGACCGGGCGAGTCGGCGCTGCGGGGGATGCGGATGTACGTGAAGCCGAACAGCGACGCGCTGCGTCAGGCGCAGGCGTGGCGGAATTCACGCGAGGATGATGCGGCGCTACTGGAGTACATCGCGTCGCAGCCGACGGGATCGTGGCTCGGCGACTGGAACAGCGACGTCGCCCGCGACGCGGATCGTCTGCTGGACGACGCGGCACGGCGCGGGCAGGTCCCGCTCATCGTCGCCTACAACATTCCGAACCGGGATTGCGGTGCGTACTCCGCCGGCGGGGCGGGTAGCGCGGAGGGCCATCGCGAGTGGATCCGGGACCTGGCGCGCGGCATCGGCGACCGGGAAGCGGTGGTGATCCTCGAGCCGGACGCGCTGGGGCTGGTTTCGTGCCTCACGCACGAGGGTCGCTCGGAGCGGTTCTCGCTCATCCGCGAGGCTGTGAGCGTGCTGAAGGCGCGCACGGACGCGTTCGTCTACATCGACGCCGGCCACGCGCAGTGGGTGGATGCCGAAGAAATGTCGCAGCGGCTGCATCTGGCCGGCATCGACCGCGCCGACGGATTCTCGCTCAACGTTTCCAACTTCATCTCGACGGAGCGGAACCTGGCATACGGCGAGCAGGTCTCGCGTCGCCTGGACGGAGCCCGCTTCGTGATCGACACGAGCCGCAACGGCGGCAACGTGGCGTCCGGCGAGTGGTGCAATCCGTCGGGGGCGGCGCTGGGTGCGGCTCCGACCCCGGATACGGGGCATCCGCTGGCCGATGCTTTCCTCTGGGTGAAGCCGCCGGGCGAGTCGGACGGCACGTGCAATGGAGGCCCCGCCGCGGGCCGCTGGTGGGCCGATTACGCGCTACAGATGGCGCAGCGGAGCGGGGTCGCGTAGCGGTCGTACTGCGTACTCCGTATACCGTATACGGGCCACCGTGCTGCTGATACGTGACGCCTTCTTCGTGAGCCGGGCGCCGCGCGGATACCTGCCGAGCACGAGTACGTGCTGCGTCGGCCGCTGTCGTAACGTAGACCCCATGGCCGCGACATCATGCGCGAAAAGTTCGTGGCCCATCGAGTGTGAATACGACGACAGCCGGTCCAGAACCTACACGTACGGCTGTACGTGCTCGTGCTCGGTAGTCACGACCTTTCAGGCGCGCCCATCGTCGTCGTCGGGGCGGGGGCGGCCGGCACGATGGCGGCGATCCACGCGGCCGGGGCGGGCGCGCGCGTGCTGCTCGTCGAGGGCACAAAGGATGGCGGCCGCAAGATCCTCATCAGCGGCGGTGGCCGATGCAACGTGCTGCCTTCGCGCGCGCAGCCGGAGCGCTTCGTCACGGCGTCCTCGCCGAACTCGATGCGGCGACTGCTGCGCTCCTGGCCGCTCGATGAGCAGCGCAGCTTCTTCGAGAACCGCCTCGGCCTCCCTCTCCGGCTCGAGCCCGAAACGGGCAAGCTGTTCCCGGTTTCGAACCGCGCGCGCGACGTGCGGGACGGCCTGCTCGCGCTCGCTCGCGATCTGGGCGTGGAGGTGCGGTTCGAGGCGCGGGTGGCGGACGTGTGCCGGTCGCGCGATGGAGCAGCGGGCTGGAACGTGATGGTCGACGGCGGCAGCACGATCGCCGCGCGGGCGGTGATCCTGGCGAGCGGCGGGCTGTCGGTGCCGCAGACGGGGAGCGACGGCGCCGGCCTGGCGATCGCGCGCCGCCTGGGCCACACGATCCATGACACCTACCCCGCGCTCACGCCGCTCACGGCCGAGCCGCCCGTGCACGCCTCGCTCGCCGGGGTATCGCTGGAGGTGTCGATCGAGGCGCCGCTCCCGAAGGGCCGCTTCTCGACCACCGGCGGATTCCTGTTCACGCACCGTGGCTACAGCGGTCCGGCCGTGCTGGACGCGTCGCACCTCGCGGTGCAGTCGCGCGAGCGGACGGAACGACAGTGCCTGCTCGTGCGCTGGACCGAGCTGGACCGGGAGGGCTGGGATCGCACGCTGATCGGCAGCGCGGGTGGCGCCACCGTCGGCTCGATCGTGCGCCGTGCAATGCCCACTCGGCTGGCCGACGTGCTCATCGCGCACGCCGACGTCGATGCCGCGCGGCCGCTCGCCGAGCTGCGGCGCGAGGAGCGCGCGCGCCTGGTCCAGGCACTCGCCGCCTACCCCCTTCCCTGGACGGGAGACGAGGGCTACCGGAAGGCGGAGGTCACCGGAGGCGGCGTCGCGCTCGAGGAGATCGATCCGCGCACGATGGAGAGCCGCGTCCAGCCCGGTCTGTTCCTGTGCGGCGAGATCCTGGACGCCTTCGGCCCGATCGGCGGCCACAACTTCACGTGGGCGTGGTCGACCGGCCGGGCCGCGGGAAGCGGAGCAGCAAGGCCATCCTGAGGATGTTGTCCGGCGCTCGCGTCGCTACGTGGTCAGCGGCTCGCCGATCGGAACCGGAGGCGTTCCCTGCTCGACCACGAAGGGGATCGGGTTCGAGAGTCGCACGTCCTGGGTCGAGCGGATGCGGTTCAGGACGCGCTGGAACCAGTTGGGCTCGCGCGGCTCGCCGCCGTGCAGCATGGCGAGGCGCGCGACCTCGACGACGTCCTCGTTGCGCATGCGGATGCAGCCGTGCGAGCCGCGATAGCCGATCGTGCGCTCGTTGTTCGTGCCGTGCAGATAGTAGTCGGGCTCACGGAAGAACATCTTCACGCGACCCATCGGATTGCGCGGATGACCGGGTGGCGTCGCGACCTCGTTGCGCGCCCACTCCGACTCGGGCGGGTGCCAGCTCGGGTTCCAGATGATGCGGCCGATGTGGAAGCTGCCCGTCGGCGTCGGATGCCGGTCGGTGCCGACCGTGACGAGCATCGTGTCGACCGCCACGCCGTTCACCTCGACGTAGAGGCGGCGCTCGGCGATGCCGACGCGCAGCTGCAGCGTCCTGCTCGGATCGACGACGGCCGTCATCGTCGCGTCGTCGCGCAGCGGGGAATCCGTGCGTGCCATGAAGCCGATCGCGCCCGCGCCCAGGAGCCCGACGGCCAAACCTGCTGCGATCCACCTGCGTGTCATCGGTCCTGTCCCCGCGATTCGTCGTAACTATTGGTGAGCTATCGACTTATGCAGGTTGGATGCCGCTCTGGGTCACGGTTCGGCACTTCCGGAGCGCTCTCATGGCGGCTACGCTTGGGAAACTACGGCCGTCAGATCCGAAGTTCCGCCGCTGGTGCCGGCACGGATGCGTCCAGCACGGCTCACCCGTGCCTCACGCGTTTCGCACCGGCGTGCTGTGCTGCGGCGCAGGCTCCGGCCGATCATATACCCCAGACCCACACCCGAAACGACGGCATGGCCTCCAGAATACATTTCGGCGCCTTCACGCTGCTGATGCTCATCCCGGCACCGCTCGCGGCGCAGCTCCCGTGGCAGTCGAGCCCCATCGTCGAAGGGCGGGGGGCGCCATCGGTCACCCTGCCGCGCGCGGACGCGGCCATCGAAATCGACGCGGTCCTCGACGAGCCGGTCTGGGGCGAGGCGGTGCGGCTGGGCGGGTTCTGGCAGTACGAGCCGGTCGACGGAATTCCGGCGGAGGACTCGACGGAGGTGCTGGCCTGGTACTCGGCGGACGCGGTGCACTTCGCGGTGATCGCGCACGACCGCGACCCGTCGTCGATCCGGGCGACGCGCGCGGACCGCGACCAGATCGGCGGCGAGGACCACGTGGTGCTCTTCCTGGACACGTTCGATGATCGGCGGCGTGCCTTCTTCTTCGGCGTGAATCCGCGCGGCGTGCAGACGGACGGCGTGCGCACGGAGGGCGGCGTCGGCGCGGGCAACCTGTTCGGCGGCGTGAGCGACGACAGCCCCGACTACCTGTGGCAGTCGGCGGGCCGCGTCACGGACAGCGGCTGGATCGCCGAGATCCGCATCCCATTCGAGAGCCTGATCCTGCCGTCGAACGAGCCGCAGCGCTGGAGCTTCCAGGTGCTGCGCGAGGTGCAGCGCACGGGTCACACGTACTCGTGGACCGACGCGCGCCGGGCTTCCGCGAGCTTTCTCCTCCAGGCGGGCGCGCTCGAGGGCATCGTCGGCATCGAGCGCGGCGTCACGCTCGAGGCGCAGCCGTTTGTGACCGCCGGCCTCGATCGCTTCCGCGACGAGGCGACCGGCGACTTCGGCGGCGACGGCTTCGACCCGGACGTCGGCGTGAACCTGCACGCAGGCTTCGGCGCGCACTCGCTCGATCTCACCGTCAATCCCGACTTCAGCCAGGTGGAGGCCGACGCCGCGCAGATCCGCTCCAACGAGCGTTTCGCGCTCTTCTTCCCGGAGAAGCGGCCGTTCTTCCTCGAGGGCATCGAGTTGTTCGCGACGCCGAATCAGCTCGTCTACACGCGGCGCATCGTCGATCCCGACGTCGGCGCGAAGATGACCGGCAAGGTCGGGCCGCTCGGCTATGCGGTCATTTCCGCGATCGACAACGGACTCGACGCGGCGCCCGAGGCGTTCTTCAACATCGCGCGGCTGCGCACGGACTTCGGCACCAACTCCCTCGCCGGCATCGTCTTCACCGACCGCTCGGAGTTCGAGCTCTTCAGCGACGACGGCCTCGCGTCCGTCCCCCTCCGTTACAACCGCGTCCTCGCCGGCGACGTGCGTCACGTGTTCCGCGAGCTGTACTTCATCGAGGCGCAGTACGCGCGCTCGTGGACCGGCGACGCGGACGGGCCGCGCGGCGGCGAACTCTGGGAGCTGACCTACGACCGCACCGGACGGTTCTGGGGCTTCAACTACTCGATCGTGGGCGTCTCCGACGAATTCGACGCCGACGCCGGCTTCATCAACCGCGGCGACTTCGTCTCGCTGGGCGCGTTCAACCGCTTCCGCTGGTACGGCGATCCGGGTGAGCTGATGGAGACGCTGACGATGTTCTTCGGGCCGACCCGCCTCTGGGATTACGAAGGCGACGACGGCTTCTTCGGCGGCGGCATCGGCGATCCGATCGAAGGTAACGAGTCGCTCGGCATCCAGGCGCGTCTGCGCGGCGGCTGGCAGATCGATGTCGCACCGGCCCGCGGCTTCAACGTCTTCGACCCCGCCGACTTCGCGGGGATCGAGATCGACGACGGCACGGGAGCCACCATCGCCTACACACCGCTCGACGAAGTCTCCGGTTTCGGATCCAACTTCGGGATCTCGACACCCGTCTTTCAGAAGTTCGATGCGGATTTCGGCTTCGGCTTCGCCGAGGGCGCCATCTTCGCAGAAGGCGCCGAGGGCCGCGGCTACGGCTTCGGCGCCGAGCTCGACCTCCGGCCGACGTCGTGGCTGCGCGTCGACGCGAGCATCGACTTCGAGCGCATCGAGCGCACGCGCGACGGCTCGGAGTTCGCTCGTGCCTTGATCCCACGTCTCCAGACCGAAGTGCAGCCCACCCGCGCACTCTTCTTCCGACTCATCGGCGAGTGGACCGACGAGAGCCGCGCCGCGCTCGTCGACGCGCGCGAAGGGCGGCCGCTCCTCTTCGACGGCATGCCCGTGCCCGCGTTCGAAGGACGAAACCTCAGACTCGACGTCCTCGCCTCCTACGAGCCCACCCCCGGCACCGTCGCCTTCCTCGGCTACGGCACCAGCTTCGGTGAAGGGGACGACTTCGCGTTCCGCGAGCGCGAGCTGATCCGCCGCGAGGATGGCTTCTTCCTGAAGCTGGCTTACAGGTGGAGGAGGTAGGTGGGGTACTGCCGTAGGCCGTAGTTCGTATACGGTATACGGTATACGGTATTCAGCCGGTCTTCGTCCGCTGGCGGAATCTTCGCGCTTTCGCGCGGTTGCCGCAGTCCTTCATATCGCACCAGCGCCGGCTTCGGTTCTTGCTCACGTCGAGGAAGAGCCAGTTGCAGCTCTCCGACGCGCACTCCTTCACGCGCGCGACCTCCTTCGACGTCGCCAGCTCCGCAGCCGCCAGCGCGATCGGCCAGAGCGGACGATCGAGCGCGTCCGCATCGCTGTACTCGTACTCGCAGCCCTCCGCCGTCGGGACCAGCAGGCGATGCGCTGACGCGCGCGCGACGCCCTCACCGAGAATCGCGAGGTCGGCCGCGGGCGCGGTTTCACCACGTGCGATCGCCGAGAACGAACGATAGATCGCCTCGCGCAGCTCCCGCGCGCGCCGCAGAACCTGGTCAGCCGCAGCCGGATCCGCTTCGGCCAGATCGCGCAGTCGCGCCGCGGTCTCCGGCCCGATCTCCCCTACCCGCTCCGCCCACGTCACCAAGTCGCCGTAGATCACCAGCTTGTCCCGGACCTTCCCGCCTTTCCGGTTGCTGCCGGTGTTCACGAAGTCCAGGCAGACGTTGCCGCCGACCAGCTCCATCTCCTCGACAGTGGTGAGCGGTAGCGTCCCCTCGTCGTCCTCCTGTTGTCTAATAACCATCAAAATACCCTTGACAGGTTATTTTCTGGCACGTATCGTGTAACCACCATAAGGCATTTAGGTGGTCGGTGTCAACGGGAGAGGTGGAAGATGGCGAGGCAAACGGCGGTTTTCAGCCAGCCGGTCGTGCGGCTTCCGAGCCCCGGCGGGCTGGCGCGGCGGGCGCTGGCGTGGTGGATCCGGTCGGTGGCGGCGCTCGAGCCGCCCGTGAGCGTGCGGTGAGCGGGCGGGCGATGGCGGCGAGGCCCGGGGTGAGGGCCGGAACGCTGAAGACGATGCCCGCGGCCGCCGGACTCGGGGTGCCGGCGTCCGTGGTGCGGGACCGGGCGCTGCTGGTGGCGGCGTTCGGCGCGGTCTACGTGATCTGGGGCTCGACGTACCTGGCGATCGCGTGGGCGGTGGCGACGATACCGCCGCTCACGATGATCGCGGCGCGCTGTCTGGTTGCGGGCGGCGTGCTGTACGCGGTTTCGCGCGCGCGGGCAGGTCGGCCGAGCGCAGTGGAGTGGCGGCGGGCGCTCGTGGCGGGCGTGCTGCTGTTCGTCACCGGGCAGGCGATGCTGGCGTGGGGGGAGACGCGGGTGGCGTCGGGTCCGGCGGCGCTGCTGATCGCGAGCGAGCCGATGTTCGTGGCGCTGCTGGGCTGGGGCCTGAAGCGAAGCGGCGCTCCGACGCGTGCGGTCTGGCTGGCGCTGGCGGTGGGCTTCGTGGGCGTCGCGGTGATGATGGCGCCGGGGCGGCTGGGTGGAGTGGATGCGGTCGGCGCGCTGGTGATCGTGGTCGCGGCCCTGTCGTGGTCGCTGGGGATGTTCTTCGCGACGCCGGCGCGGGACGGTTCGCCGGTACAGACGGCGGCGATGCAGCTCATCGGCGGCGGTGCGGCGCTGGTGGTAGTGGCGGCGGCGACGGGGGATCTCGGCTCGCTGGATCCGGGCGGCGTCAGCGGACGTTCGCTCGCGTCGTTCCTCTATCTGGTCGTGTTCGGCTCACTGATCACGTACTCGGCGTACATTTGGCTGCTGCGCCGCGTGGGTCCGGGGCGTCTGTCGAGCCACGGCTACGTGAATCCGATGGTGGCGGTGGCGTTCGGCGCGATGCTCGCCGGCGAGTCGATCACGCCGGCGGTGGTGCTGGCGAGTCTGCTGATCCTGTCATCGGTGGTGGTGCTGGTCCGCCGCGGCTGACTGGTCGTGGTCATCAGCCGATGAGGCGGATCATGCCCTCCTGGGCGACCGAGGCGACGAGGTCGCCGCGCTGGGAGTAGAACGTGCCGCGCGCGAAGCCGCGCGCTCCGCCGGAGGCGGGGCTGTCGACGTGGTAAAGGAGCCATTCGTCGATGCGGACGGCGCGGTGGAACCAGAGCGAGTGGTCGAGTGACGCGACCATGACGTTCGGGTTGCGATGGCTGAGGCCGTGCGGCTGGAGGGCGGCGCCGAGCAGCCCGTAGTCGGACGCGTAGGCGAGCACGGCCTGGTGGTTGAGCGGGTGATCGCCGACCTCGCCGCGCGCGCGCACCCAGTAGCGGCGGACGGGCGGATGCGGCTCCGGGTCGAAGGGATCGACGGGATCGATCGCCCGGATGTCGAGCGGCCGGTCCTGCGTCAGCACCGCGCGAAGTTTCTCGGGGATGCGGTCGGCGATTTCGCGGAGCAAGTCGACCTCGGGGCGCACGCTATCGGGTGGCGGAGCATCGGGCATCGGCGCCTGATGCTCGACTCCCGCTTCGTGGCGGTGGAACGAGGCGGACAGGGTGAAGATCGCGCGCCCGTGCTGGATGGCGGTGACGCGCCGCGTCGTGAAGCTGCGCCCGTCCCGTAGACGGTCGACGAAGTAGACGACGGGCACGGTCAGGTCCCCGGCCAGGATGAAGTAGCCGTGCATCGAATGCGCGGGCCGATCCTCCGGCACCGTGCGGGCGGCGGCGACCAGAGCCTGCGCCAGGACCTGCCCGCCGAAGATTCGTCCCGTACCGATATCACGGCTGACGCCGCGATAGATGTCGTGCTCGATCGGCTCCAGGTCGAGCAGCCGAACGAGATCCTGCACGCTGTAGCTTGCGGGCATGTCGTCTGTGTCCTCACAGGACCTGGATGGGATGCAAAATCCGGCCGGCAGCGGCACGTGAGGGTACTCGGCCCCGGGAAGACCCACAAATGAAACCGGCCACGCCGACCCCCCGGTGCGGGGTCGGGGATGGTACCATTGAAGGGGGCGGACCGGAACCGGGGAACTCCCGCGCGGCTGCCCCGGTCGTACCCCCACGGCCTCCGTGAGCCGGGGCCGATTCCTCCAGACAGGCAGGCATCGATGACGATGTCGAACGGTTTCACCACCAGGGGCTGGTTTCTGGTCGCGGCGGCCGGGTTGCTCACGACGGCGTGCGGCGGCGGCCATCGCCTCGCCGACTACGACTTTCGGGGCCGCACGATCGCGGTCGTGCATTACGCGCCGGCGTCGCCGGAGCTGTACACGGGCGGCCGCGGCGTGTCGAGCGACAACGCGATCATCGCCGTCCTCGAGGCGGGGTCGGCGGTCGCCGTCGAGCTGGAGTCACGACGCGCGCGCGCGCGTCTCGACAGCGCGGCGATGTACGTCGACGTCGCCGAGCGGATGGCGGACCGCACGCTGGATCGCGCGACGCGCTATCTGGGCACGCGGCCGGTCGAGACGGAGGACGAGGCGGATTACCTGCTCGAGGTGGACGTGGAGAAGTACGGCATCGACGCCTCCGGCGGCGGTGCGGCTACCCTGTTCGTGGAGGGCGAGGCGATCCTGCTGGACGCGAGGAGCGGCCGCGAGATCTGGAGCCGCGAGGTGAGCGCGTGGGACCGGCTGACGCCGTCGGTCACCGGCCCGGGAAGTGGCGCGACGGAAACGATCCTCACCGCCGCGGCCCTGACGCGCATCACCGTCGCCGAGTTCCAGCGCGTGCTCGAGCAGCTCGCGGACTACGCGGCGGACGTGATGACGGACGAGCTGCGCGAGGATCTGCGCGACGCGCGCGAGGAGCGGCGCTAGGCGACGACGAGCGGGTCGGGTGACGAGGGGCGCCGGGGCCCGACCCGACCGACGCGCAACGAGAGCGGCCAGGTGACGTCGCGCGGCTCGCCGCCCCAGGCCTCGCGCAGCTCGCGCACGAAGGCCTCGAATCGCGGCGCACCCCCCGCCCGCGCGAGCCGCTGCACCGCCGACCACGTGCCGACGTAGCCGACGAACTGCTCGGCGGTCCAGCGCTCGCTCATCGTGAGCGACGGCGCACGCAGCTCCTCGAACGGGAAATCGACGGTCGCATAGCCGTTTTCCACCAGCCGCCGCTCGGGCGTCCAGTAGCGGCCCAGGTCGTGACGGTAGAAGCTGCCCACCTGCTCGTCGATCGCCGGCTCGACGACGGCGTTGCCGTACGTCACCAGCGCGACGACGGCGGCCGGTCGGGCGACGCGCCGGATCTCCTCCCAGTAGCGCGGCAGGTCGAACCAGTGGGCAGCCTGCGCGGCGACGGCCAGATCCACGCTCGCCGAGGGCAATCCGCTCGCTTCCGCCGTCGCGACGCGATACTCGACGTGGGGATGCGGCCGCGCATGCTCGAGCTGCGCGGCGCTCGCATCCGTCGCGATCACCTCGCCGAAACGCTCCGCGAGCAGCAGCGAGAGCTGTCCGGAGCCGCAGCCCGCATCCCAGGCGCGTTCGCGCGCGGCCGCCGCCTCCGCGAGCCACTCGGCCAGGGCCGTGGGGTAACGGGGCCGCCAGCGCGCATAGCCGGGCGCGCGCTCGGAGAAATGATCCTTGAACAAGCCGCGCGCGCTCCTCAGGTTGCCGACGGGTACGGGCGGTGGGACCGACGGGCCGTGGCGGCGCGCATCGTGCGCCGGCTTACGTCGTCTGTTCATTCATAGGGAGGTGCTGCATGAAGCGGAAGGCGAGCGCCGTCTGGAACGGCACGTTGAAGGAAGGAAAGGGCACACTCAGCACGGGCAGCGGCGCACTCGAGAGGCAGCCGTACTCGTTCGGCGCGCGCTTCGAGGAAGGCAAGGCCGGCACGAACCCGGAGGAGCTGATCGCTGCCGCCGAAGCCGGCTGTTTCACCATGGCGCTCGGCGGGGACCTGTCCAAGGCGGGCCACCCGCCCGAAAAGCTGAGCACCGAAGCGACAGCCGAGCTGAAGCAGAGCGACGGCCAGTGGTCGATCGCGACGATCCATCTGGTCACGCGCGGTCGCGTGCCCGGCGTCGATCAGGCCGAGTTCCAGAGACTGGCGGAAGCGACCAAGACGAACTGCATCGTATCGCGCGCGCTGAACGTCGAATTCACGATCGACGCGAAGCTCGAGTAGGCGTCACGGATGAGCGACAGGCGCGAACAGGCGACCTTCGGCGGCGGCTGCTTCTGGTGCCTCGAAGCCGTGTTCCAGGAGCTGCGCGGCGTCGAGTCCGTGCAGTCCGGCTACGCGGGCGGATCCACCGCCGAGCCGACGTACGAGCAGGTCTGCTCCGGCGACACCGGCCACGCCGAAGTCGTGCGCCTCGTCTACGACCCCGACCTCATCAGCTACCGCCAGCTCCTCGAGGTCTTCTTCTCCACGCACGATCCGACGACGAAGGACCGCCAGGGCGCCGACATCGGCACGCAGTACCGCTCGATCATCCTCTATCATGACGACGATCAGCGACGCATGGCCCAGGACATCATGGCGGAGATCGAGCGCGAAGAGATCTTCGGCGCCCCGCTCGTCACGCAGGTCGAGTCGATGTCCGTGTTCTGGCCCGCCGAGGAGGACCACCGCGACTACTACCGCCGAAATCCCGCCGCGGGCTACTGCGCCGCCGTCATCGCGCCCAAGCTGGCGAAATTCCGCAAGACGTTCGAGTCGCTGAGAACCTGACCGAGCGCAGTAGCGCGACCTGACCGGCGCGCACGCCCGCGATCGGCGCGTCGCGGCGCCGCGGGGAAAGGTATCCCGTTTTCCGGAATTCGAACTCGTTCAAACCTCGAACGGGGCGGAGTTCGGGAGCCCTTGCGGCAGAAGGGGTTCCGAAGCCCGACAACCTTCAACTTTGGAACGATCCGTCTGCAAGAGTTGAAGCGGGGAACGTCGCATCGGCAGTCTGCGTCGGCCGTTGCCCCGGCTGTCGCGCTACCGTGAGGCGCCGGGCGGTTACCCGGCCGTCGCCCTTACCGCGAGGGCCCGACGGAAGCCCCGGCCACCCCCTTCGAGTTTTGCACGCCGAAGCTTCAGGAGTTGAACGGCGGCTTGCCGCTGGAGTCCTTCTGCGAGTGGGCCTTTCGCCGTCAGCCCGACTCAAATGTTGAACGAGTTCGGATTCGTGAAAATGGAGTAGGGTTGGCGGCGGTGGGTCCCCGGATCAGCGCAGGTCGGGCGACGCCCGCGACGACACTCGTAGCGCGATCCGCCAGTGCGATTCCGGCGCGCGAGCCTCCGCGGCCCTCACGTTTCCCCGGCTTCCGGGGCGTGGGCGGCGGTGTCGCGCCGGGGTTCGACGCGCAGCTGAGCCTTCCGGTAATCGACGAGGGCGACAGCGCCGAGCAGCGCGACCGGCGGCGCGATCCAGAGCGCGAGCGACGGGCGCAGCACGATCAGCGCGACGGCCAGGAACTGGAACCAGGTCACCCACTTGCCGAAGCGGCGCGCGGGCAGGGCGGCGGGGCGGCGCAGGAGCGCGAGCACGCCGGCGCCGACGACGACGCCGATGTCGCGCAGCAGCAGCAGGGGCAGCACCCAGAAGGGCAGCCCGGCCTCGAGCGTGAGGGTGATGACGGCGACCACCATGAAGGTCTTGTCGGCCACGGGGTCGAGCCACTCGCCGGTGCGGCTGGTGGTGCCGGTGGCGCGAGCGAGGCGGCCGTCGACCCAGTCGCTCAGTCCGGCCGCGGCCGCGAGCAGGAGCCGGGGGGCGGTGCCGTGGACGAGGACGAAGGCGACCGCCATCGGAAAGCGCAGCGCGCTGATCAGGTTGGGCAGGTGCCGCTTCATGCGCCTCGTTCAGGACCCGTACGTGCACGATCTTCGCCCATCCGGACGTCGGTGGGCGGTACCTGAAAGATCGAAACGGAGGCGAAACGCACAATGGACCCCGTGCCCTACGAGATCCGGGAAGAGGACGTCGACGACGTGCTCGGCGCCTACGAAGCGGCGGGTGGCAGCGAGTGGACGGACGAGCGGCGACGCGAGGCGCGGGCGCACGTGATGCGCGCCGTGCTGGAGCTGGATGAGGCGGTCCGCACCGCGCCGGAAGATCGACGTCGCAGTGCGGGCCGGATCGGCCCGGTGAGCGAGCGGCCGGGCGACCAGTCGCCGGAGCGTCGCGAGATGGCGCTGGCGGCGATCGAGGACCTGCTCATCCGCGACGGCTTCCTCGACGTCGACGTCGACGAGCCGCGGGCGTTTCCGGTGACGACGGTGCGCGATACGGAGCGGAGCGACTGAAGCCGTCGCCCGCCGCGGTTCAGCCCGCGGCCTGCGCGATCAGGACGTTCGAGGCGGCCGCGAAGAAGGGGTGACGCGGACGGTCCGGCAGGACCAGCTCGAGGAGGCGGCTGCCGTCGCCGGTCTTGCCGAGCACTTTGGACAGTTCGGCCAGGCCCTCGGCGCAGAGGACCTTCTCGCCAACGATCGGCGTGCGCGCGGTCGCCGTGACCCAGCCTGGATGCTGTTCGGCGTCGACCGTGAGCGTGTCACGCGCGATCCGGCTCTTCTTGCTGTTGATGATGCTGGACATGAGGCCTCCCGCCGGGATCGGCGGAAAAAAGAAAGGCCGCGGTGCGCGCACCAGGACGGTCGCGCGCGCCGCGGGTGAGACGGACGGGAGCCCGCCCGTCTGCATACAAGCTAACTCATTTCCGAGTCCGGGTCTACGGCTCGTGCTACCAGCGCGGCTGCGTCACGTAGAGCACCTCGACGTTGCCGTCGCGATCGGTGTCGAGGAATTCCGCGACGGCGACGTCGCCCGCGTTCAGGCGCAGGATCCACGGCGCGTCGGGCTCCTCGGCCGAAACGACCCAGCGTCCGACCAGCGGCTCCTGGTAGCCCAGCGCGAGCGACTGCACGGCCAGCCGGCCGAACACGATGTCGCCGAGCACGTCGATCAGGCCGCCGCGATCCAGCACCCGCGCTTCCGGCCGCCGCTCGAAGACTACGTCGTCGATGGTCGCGCGGCTCCAGATGCTGCGCTCGCCGACGCCAAGGCCGAACTCCTTCTGAAGGCACCACTCCTTGCCCCAGACGGGATGGCCGGCGCCGCTGCGGCAGAACGCCGGGGAGCCGCTGGTCGGCTGACGATCCCCGAGCCTGCGCATCTCCCAGTGGCCCAGCTCCCGCGCGCGCGCCTCCGACATGTCGAGCAGAATGTCGTCGTCCTGGTTGCGGACGCGCACCCGTGAGCCGTCGCTCTCGACCCTGAAGCGGGCGGGGTCGGTGCCGCGCACCGAGGCGCGCGCGATCGCGAGGCCGACGAGCCGCTCGCTGCGACGCGAGCTGTCCGTGAAGCGACGCGCCGCGGCGGGCAGGCGCTCGACGTGCGCGCGCAGCTCCGCGGGATCCACCCGGTCCGGGCGTCGCGCACGCGCCCGGCCGCTGCGTCCCGGCGCCTCGCCGTCGCTACGACCGCGCGCGCGATCGGCGGCCTCGTTCCCGCCACCCCGGTTGCCCTGCGCGCTGCCGCGTTCCTCGCGATTGCCGCGCCCCTGAGCCGCCTGCGGATTCCCGCGGGTCTCGTTGGCGCGTCCCTGAGCGGCCTGCGGATTCCCGCGGGCCTCATCGTTGCCGCGTCCCTGATTGCCGCGGGCGGCGTCATTGCCGCGGCCCTGCCCCTGCCAGACGGCGGCGAGCTCGACCTCCGCGGCGGGCGCGGGAGTCTCGGCGGCGAGGCCGAGCGGCAGTGCCAGCCCGACGGCCGCGAGCAGCGCCAGAGCCGCTCTCGTATGCGTTCTCATTCTTTCATCTCACGGTAACGGTTGCAGCGCCCCATGGCGCCGCCAGATGCGTAGGGCAAGGAGCCTGCCGCGTCGAGGGCGTGGAAGTTGCCCCCGACGCCCGGTGTGCTCACTCGAACCGGAGACGGCTACATGCGACGCATTCAGGCAATCCTGCTCGTCCTTCTGCTCACCCTGCCGATGGCCGGCTGCGAGCTGATCGGAGACCTGCTCGAGTTCGGCTTCTGGACGATCCTCATCTTCATTGGCCTGATCGTGCTGGTCGGGTGGCTGCTGAAGCGCTCGTTCGGACGTCGCACACCGCCGCCACCACCACCGCCGCCGAGCGGACCCGGCATCTGACGCTCCGCTGCTGACGAAGAGCAGGCCCTGACCCGGCGCGGCGGACGAAGCGGGGCGGCGGTGAAATCGCCGCTCCGCTTCGCGCGTCGTCCCGTCAGCGGCGCTCGTCCCCCTGCTGGTACGCGAAGTCGACGAAGCCGCGCACTTCCGGCCACGAGCTGGTCGACGCGCTGCCACCGCTTCCGGGCTTCACGCGGCTCTCCCACACGCGCTTCAGCTCCGGCTCCACGTCATTGAAGCTGCGATTACGGTACGCCGGATTCTGCCGCGCGACGTAGCCGAGCTGATAGCCGGGCTTCGCTCGCTCGAAACCGTCCGTGTC
The DNA here is from genome assembly GCA_035512635.1 of Longimicrobiales bacterium. Taxonomy (GTDB): domain Bacteria; phylum Gemmatimonadota; class Gemmatimonadetes; order Longimicrobiales; family RSA9; genus DATKDR01. The sequence goes on from DATKDR010000035.1 coordinate 19,974, forward strand.
CGAGTCGAAGCGAGCCGCGCCCTCGACCCCCACACTGCCGTCGCCCGCGCCGGCCTGCATCGCCGCGCGACCCGACTTGGGCGCCGCGTGCGTCGCCTGCGTGCCGCCGGCACCGTCGACCGCGGGCAAGCCGGTGTCCGCCCGGCTCGCATTCGTGCTGCCGGCCGCCGTGGCCCCGAAATGCGAGCGGCAATCGCGCTCGGCCGACCCCTTCCAGCCGTCGGCCGCCTGCCGCGGCGCCTCGCTCGACCACCAGCCGCCCAGCATCTCGGCCGCCGAGCGGAATAGCGCGCCCGTCACCTCCATACCGAACTCGGCCGCGCGGCCAGCCATCGCGCCCGCGCTCACCCCCATCCGCTCCAGGTTGCCGCGGTCGTCGGTTCCGGCATTGGCATTTCGCATGACATGCTCCCTTCGATTACAGGCTATGTGCTTGTCCTGGCGTGATTTAGGAGGGCAAGTAGCGGGCCGGCGCGGGGTCCTCGCGCGTCGGAGACGGCGCCCTCGCGCCGCGCGTGGGGACGTCGCATTCCCGCCGCGTCAGACGCGCAGCGACGCGGCCGCGCCCGAGCGTTCGGCATCGTGCAGGAAGGTGCGCGACCAGCGGTGCACGTCGTACGACAGCACGCGGTCGCGCAGACGCAGCATGCGCGAGGCGCGCTCGCCCTCGTCCAGCGCGAGCGCCTCCTCCAGCGCCCGATCCATGTCGTCGGGCGAGTAGGGATTCGTGAGGATGACGCCGTCGAGCTCTGCGGCGGCGCCGGCGAACTCGGAGAGGATGACGGTGCCGCGTCCGCCGATGCTCGCGGCGATGTACTCCTTGGCGACCAGGTTGAGTCCGTCGCGCAGGGGTGTGACCCAGGCGATGTCCGCGGCGATGTAGAAGGCCACCAGCTCGGGCCGATCGAATGAGCCGTAGAAGTGGAGCACGGGCTGCCAGTCCATGCGGGCGAAGCGGCCGTTCACGCGGCCGACGGCCTCCTCGACGCTGCGTCTCATGTCCTGGAATTCGTCCATGCCGGTGCGCGTCGGCACGGCGATCTGGATGAAGGAGACGCAGCCGTGCATCTCCGGGTGCCGGTCGAGGTAGCGCTCGAAGCACTCGAGGCGCTCGACGATCCCCTTCACGTAGTCGAGCCGCTCCGCGGACAGAATGATGGTCTCCGCACCCGCGCGCGTGCGCACTTCGGCCGCATGCTCGATCGTCTTCGGCCGCTGCGCTTCCGACGTGAAGTAGTCGACGTCGACACCGACGGGATAGACGCCGAGTCCGATACTGCGATCGCCGTAGCGGAGCGACAGCGGGTAGGTGGGCACCGCGACGGCGGGCCCGTGCTTGATGAGGTCGGTCTCGGTGACCGCCGTCGCCTGCGTGCCCATGAAGCGGCCGGCAGTGTCGGCGAAGTTCTGCGCGTACGAGGGGATGTGGAATCCGATCAGGTCGAGGTGCAGAAGGCCGTCCAGCAGCTCTTCGCGCCAGGGGATCACCGCGAACACGTCGGGCGGCGGGAAGGTCGTGTGGAGGAAGAGCGCGAGTCGGAGATCGGGGCGGCGCCGCTTGATCATGCGGGGCGCGAGCATGAGGTGGAAATCGTTGACCCAGACGACCGCGCCGGGCGCCGCCTCCTCGCAGGTCGCATCAGCGAATTTCTCGTTCACGCGCTGATACGTCTCCCAGGAGTCCTGAGTGAAGCGCGCGCGATCGAGCAGCGAGAACAGCACCGGCCACAGGGCCGTCGACGTGAAGTCGTAATAGAAGCTGCGGGCGGTCTCCGGCGAGAGCGGGATGCGCCGCACCGTGTAGGATTCCGGGTCGTCCTCGGACGGGACGCGTATGCGCTCGTCGAACGCGGCATCCTCCTCCTCCTTCCACGCGATCCAGGTTCCGCGCTTCCGGCGCATCACCGAATCGAGCGTCGCGAAGACGCCGTTGGTCTTCCGTTTCAGCTCGGTGCGGCCGCTCTCCTGGTCGACCTCCACCTCCTCGTACGGCTCCCTGTGCGAGAGCACGATGAAGTCACTCACCATCCGTGCCACCTCCCTCGGGGCCCTCTGCGAAATGGCCGTGGTGACGCAGCCCCTCGAGCACGCCTCCCACCCCTTCCTCCGCCGCCTGGTACACACGATCGAGCGTGGCGGCGCGCCGTCGCAGCGCCGGCTCGCAGTTGGCCACGACGATGCCGCGCATGCCGGTCTCGAACATCGCCAGGTCGTTGATCGAATCGCCCGCGACCACGCACTCGTCGTCGCTCGCGCCCAGCCAGGCGAGCACCCGCCGCAGCGTCGAGCCCTTGTCGACACCGCCCGGCAGCACATCGAGGAACACGTTGGCGGACACGAGCACGTCGACGCCGAGGCCTTCCAGGCGCTCGAGCGCACGACGCGTCAGGCTCGCCGCATGCGCCGCGGCCGCCTCGTCGAGCGACGCGTCGCCGGGAAGACGCGCGGCGAACGGATCGCCCGCGCCTGGCTCCGGGCCGCGGCCCCGCCGCACGCGCTCGACCCAGTACGACACGCGGCGCGGCGCGACCACCTCCTGCTCCACCAGCTCGGGCGCGAGCGCCGCGAGCCGCCCGCGCACCACCGCGCCACCCGGCCACAGCCCGTCCAGCTCCGCCTCGATCGCGTCGACCCGCTCGGGTCCCAGCCCCCTGAGCACGGACGTGCCGACGTCCGCGATCAGCACGTCCGGCACGGGCAGCCCCACCCGCTCCGCGAGCACGCGTGCCGCCTCGGGCGTCCGCCCGGTCACGTAGATCAGCCGCGCGTCCTGGTGCTCGCGCAGCAGCGTTGCCAGCCGGTCGCGCTTGCCGGCATCGCCGTGCGCCATCGTGCCGTCCAGATCGGTCGCCAGCACGAGCCCCTGTCCGGGCGTGCTCATGCCGCCGTCCAGATGCGCTCGAAGATGGCGGGCACCGGCAGCGGCGTGCCGCCCGTCGTGCGGGACTCGTCGGCCAGGAATGCGAGGACGTGACTCACGAGCGACGTGCGCAGCGACGTCATCACCTCCGGATGGCTGCCGTGAACCAGGTGCTCATGCAGCGTGCTCAGCAGCGCGAGATCGCCGCCACCGTGGTGGTCCTCGGCCATCGGCAGCTCGATCTCGCGAACGGGCGGCGGCTTGACGCGGCCCTCGAACACCTGGAGCGAAAGCCGGCCGCGGTACAGGTCACCGGTCAGCTCGGCGCCGTCCATCAGCACGCTGATCCGCCGCGTGTTCTCCGCGGTCAGCGCGTACAGCCCCAGGCTCGCATGGATGCCGGACTCGAAGTGTATCGACACCGTCTGGTTGTCGCACACGTCGTTGTCGCACTTCCAGACGCAGCGTCCGTACGGTCCGCTCTCGATCGCGCGCCGCCTCGCCTCCAGGCTCTCCGGCACCGGCGTCACCGCGTCGTACGGCCAGCCGGGCTCGTCGTGGACGTAGAAGGGGATCGCGCTGTAGATGCAGGTGTCCTGGAGCGGGCACTCCACGCAGCGCTCGGCCGACTCCGGCGGTGCATTCGCGCGGGTGAAGTACTCGAGGGAGCCGAACGAGTGCACGAACGCGGGGCGATCCCGGTCCATCAGCCAGGCGATGATGTCGAGGTCGTGCGAGCTCTTGGTGAGCACGATCGGCGCCGACTCGTCGCGACGGCGCCAGTTGCCGCGCACGTAGCTGTGGGCGAAGTGCCAGTGCGCGATGTTCTCCGTCATGCGGATGTTGCGCACGAGGCCGTAGTCGCGCGAGGCGACGATGCGCTTCACCGCGCGGAAGAAGGGCGAGTAGCGCAGCACGTGCGCGACGAAGATGTGATTGCCGTGGGTCTGCTGCACGTCGAGCAGGGCGAGGCAATCGGGCAGCGAGGTGGCGATCGGCTTCTCGAGCAGCACGTCGTAGCCGGCGGCGGAGACGTCGGCGCAGATGCGGTAATGCGTGACGTCGGGCGTGCACACGAACGCGACATCACCGGCGCGCGGTCCCGCGAGCAGCTCGTCGAGGGAGCCGAATGCGCGCTCGGGCGCCAGCGCATGCTCGCGGCGGAAGCGTTCACGGCGCGCCTCGTTCGGCTCGACCACCGCAGACACGCGCCAGCCGGTCGGCCGCGTCCGCATCAGCTCGGCGAACACGCGATTGCCGCGCGCCCCCGCGCCGATGATCACGGCGTCGATGGTCGTGGCCGCCTCATCGCGTGCCGTCTCCGCTCCTGCTGTCATCCGTCCCGCTCCATCGTGTGACGCCGCGCGCGCGACACGGCCGCGATCGTGGCGACGATACCGCCCGCACCGACGACGAGCATCAGGATACCCGCCGCGAGCCGCCCGAAGAGGGCGTGGCCGATGCCGAAGGTGAGGCCGAAGACCGCCGCGTTGCCGGCGATCCATGCGCCCGCGGTCCAGGCCATGGCGTCTCCGGGCGCGGCGCCGGGCAGTCCTGCCCACCAGCCCGGAGGTCGCACCCGCTGCACGAAGCGGGCGAGGTGGTCGCGGGGAACGGCGGGCGTGACCAGAGTCGCGATCAGCGCGGCGGCCATCGCCAGTCCGACGATGACGAGGAGCAGGTACTCGTCGCGTGCGTCGGGAAAGAGCGGATAGAGGACGAGGGCGCAGGTGGTGGCGACGACCATGCCGGCGATCTCGGTCCAGGCGTTCACGCGCCACCACAGCCAGCGCAGCATCGAGGGGAGGCCGAGGCCCGCGCCGAGCGCGACGAAGAAGCGCCAGGCCTTTTCGATGCTGTCGATGCGGGCCGCGACGACGACGGCGAGCGCGGCGAGGGCGAAGACGGCGATGCGCGCGACGAGCACCAGCTCGCGCTGGCTCGCGCGCGGCCGGGCGAAGCGGCGATAGACGTCGCTCACGAGGTAGCTCGCGCCCCAGTTCAGGTGGGTGTCGACGGTGCTCATGAAAGCGGCAAGCAGCGAGGCGAAGAGGACGCCGAGCAGGCCAACGGGCAGCAGCTCGGCCATCAGCACCGGATACGCCATCTCGCGGTCCGCGGCGACCATGTCGCCGGCCGCTCCGATCACCGGCGCGCCCAGCGGATACGCGACCAGCGCGACGAGGCCGATCAGCACCCAGGGCCAGGTGCGCAGCGCGTAGTTGGCGACGGTGAACCAGAGCGCGCCGTGCTCGGCGTGCGCGTCGTCGCGTGCGGTGAAAAGGCGCTGTGCCAGGTAGCCGCTGCCATCGCTGAAGTACTGCGCCCACCACTGCACGGCGATGTAGATGAGGAACACCTGAAGGGGCAGCCACGCGGCCCCCGTGGAGGGGACGAAGGCGAGCACGCGATCGGCGTCGTAATGCTGCTCGAGCCCGGTGACGAGGCCGCCCATCCCACCCACGGAATCGACGGCGATCCACGCGAAGGTGATGCTGGCGACGAGCGCGAGCGCGAACTGGAGCAGGTCGGTCAGGATGACGCCGCGGATGCCGCCGAGGCTGGAGTAGAGCGCGATCATGCCGAACAGCACGAGCACGGTGATGGTGTCGCCGGGTCCGCCGATGGCGAGCGCGTCCGGCCAGGCGTGGCCGAAGGCGGCGACCGCATCGGCGCCGAGCCAGGCCTCCCAGTGCACGAACGGCGCGGCGATCTTGACCATCGCCCGGATGACCCAGCCGAGCACGATGCCGTTGATGAGCAGCGCGAAGAAGACGGCCTTGAATCCGCGCAGTGCGACGGCGCTCGGGCCGGTGTAGCGCAGCTCGAGCAGCTCGGCATCGGTCACGACGCGGGCGCGCCGCCAGAGCGCGGCGAAGACGACGGCCATCGAGACGTGGGAGATGGCCCAGGACCACCAGAACCAGTTGCCGGCGATGCCGTGCTCGGCGACGAGGCCGCTCACGACGAGCGGCGTATCGGCGGCGAACGTGGTCGCGACCATCGACGTGCCCAGCCACCACCAGGGCAGGCCGCGGCCGGCGACGAAATACGAATCGATGGAACGGCCCGCATTGCGGGAGACCAGCACGCCGACCGCGAGGGCCAGGGCCAGATAGGAGAGGACGATGCCCCAGTCGAGCGGGGCGAGCGTGCGGATCAACGATTCGGGGTCGGGTGGCAGGATGTCGCGGTCCCGGAACAGCTTAGCCCTGTCCGGCCGGCGCGTCCAACCGAGCTGCTCGCGCGGCGCCGCCTGCCGGTGACATCTTCCGGGCTCGTGCTGCGCCACCCCCACGCACCGGGATGATGACCGAGGGCAAGATCGGAATGGGCGAAGTCGCCAGAGCGGACCCGCTGGAGGAGACGGCGGCGCCCGCGGCCGCCGGTGCCGAGCCGTTGATCCCGCCGCCCCCGCCGCCCCCGCCGAAGCCGGCGGGAAAGTTCGACCGCTCGATCGTGGAGGGGCCGCTCGCTCCGGCGGTGTGGAAGCTCGCGTGGCCGACGATGTTGGGGAACGTGATCGGCGGTCTCCAGGGGCTGGTCGATCACGTGATGGTGGGCCACTACGTCGGCTTCGCGGGCAACGCGGCGATCGGCGTGAGCTGGCAGATCTTCCTGGTCGTGATCGTCTTCATCTCGTCGCTCTTCAGCGGGATGAGCGTGCTGGTCGCGCGCTTCGCGGGGGCGGGCGAGGCGGAGAAGGTGGACCGGACCGTGTACCAGGCGTTCCTGACGGCGGTCGGCCTGTCGCTGGGCGTACTCGCGCCGATCGGCTGGGTGCTCGCGCCTGGCCTGCTGGACGTGATCAACGCGGCGCCGGAAGTCCAGCTCGAAGCGCTGCCCTATCTGCGCATCATGTTCGTGTGGAGCTGGGGCATGCTGCTGTTCTTCATGCTGGGCGGCGCGTTGCGCTCCGCCGGCGATGCGCGCACGCCGCTGCGCCTGGGCATCGTCGTGACGACGCTCAACATCGCGCTGAACGTCGTGCTCATCCGCGGCCTCGGTCCGATCCCGGCCTACGGCACGGCCGGCGCCGCGATGGGGACGGTGACCGCCGCGGGCGTCGTCGCGCTCTACGCGCTCTGGAAGCTGCTCCGTGGGACGTGGGTCGTCGGCTTCCCGCGCGGCGGGCACTGGGGTCCGGACTGGTCCATCATCCGGGCGCTGTTCCGCTTCGGCCTGCCGACGGGGGTGCAGGGCATCGCGATGAACATCGGCGGCGTGCTCATGCTGGGCTTCGTCGGCTCGCTGGCGCAGAGCGCGGAGGCGCAGGCGGCGTACGCGATCGGCTACACCCAGGCGTTCTCGTTCATCACGTGGACGGCCGTGGGACTGATGAGCGCGGCCGCGGCGGTTGCGGGCCAGAACCTGGGCGCGCGCAATCCGGATCGCGCGGAGGCCGCGGTGCATGTCGCGGCCCGCTTCGCGCTGGCGATGGCCGCGGCCATCGGCTTGCTGTTCCTGCTGGTGCCGCGGCAGATCCTCGCCGGATTCGGCATCGAGGACGCCACCGTCGTGGACATCGGCTCGCAGCTGCTGCGCGTGCTCAGCCTGTCGGGTCTGTTCATCGCGGTCGCGCTCACCTACACGGGCGGACTCCAGGGGACAGGGGACACGAAGAGCCCGCTCTACATCTCGATCGTCTCGCAGATCGTGATTCCGCTCGGCATCTGCTTCTTCATCCAGGCGACGTCGTCGCTCGATCCGATCGACATCTGGCTGGCGATCCTGGCGGGGCACATGACGCGCTGCGCGCTGAGCGTGGTCCGATTCAGGCAGGGGGAGTGGCGGAAGATCATCGTGGAGATCGACCCGGCGCAGTGACTTGACCACTCGAGCATCGATTCGCGGAGTCGTTCTCCTGGCGCTCGCCGCGAGCGGCAGTGGGCTGTCGGCGCAGGAAGCCGTCGTGCTGTCCGGCGGCGGCGCGCGCGGACTAGCGCACGTGGGCGCGCTCATCGGGCTGGAAGAGCGGGGACACGATCCGGGCATCGTCGTCGGCACGAGCATGGGCGCCGTCGTGGGGGCGCTCTACGCCGCGGGCTACGAGCCGGAGGAAGTGCGCGCGCGGGTGGCGGGCGTGGATTGGGCGAATCTCTTCGGCCCGACACCGGCGCTGGTGGGCCCCGACCGTGACATCCGCCATCCGCAGTTCGCGCTCGATCTCGATCTGGGCCGCCTGCGGCTGAGCCGCGGCCTACTCGGGCAGTGGCGCATCAATCGCGTGCTCGGGCGCCTGCTCTTCGATGCCAATGCGCGCAGTCGTGGGGACTTCGACCGGCTGGTCCGCCGCTACCGGGCGGTCGCCACCGACCTGAAGACCGGCGAGACGGTGGTGATCGCCGAAGGCGATCTGGCTCGCGCCGCCCGCGCGAGCATGGCGGTGCCCGGCTTCTTCGCGCCGGTCGCGTGGGATGGCCGGGTGCTCGTCGATGGCGGCATCAGCGACAACCTGCCGACGCGCGTCGCGCGCGCGCTGGGCGCCGAGTACATCGTCGCGATCGACGCGAGCTATCCGCCGCGCGAGATCGAGTCGCAGGCGCCCTTCGCGGTGATCGGCCGCGCCATCGACCTGATGCAGGAGGCGACGCAGACGGATCCGATTCCGCCGGACGTGCTGATCGAGCCGGACGTGGTCGGCTCCGTTTCCAGCGCGCAGTTCCCCGAGGATCCGACGCCCTTCTTCGAGCTGGGGCTGGCGGCGGTGCGCCGCGACCTGCCGCCGCCGCCCTCCGTGCTCGGCCGCGGCGAGCGCCCGGCGGCCGCGCCGCCCGATTCGTTTTCCGCGCTCGTGGTCGAAGCGCCGGATTCGGCGCTCGCCGCGCTCGCGCGCAGGGTCATGCGCGGCGCCGCTCCGGGCGTGTACGACGCCGATGCGGTGCTGTCCGCAGTGGATCGACTCTACGACAGCGGCCTCTTCGAGGGCGTGTGGCCGCGCGTCGAGGAGGTGCCGGACGCCGCGCCGCGGCTGGTGCTGCGACTCGACGCGCCGCCGCAGCTCTCGCTCGCCGCGGCCGCCAGCTACGACAACGACCGGGGCGGCCGCGGCTGGCTCTCGCTCGATCGCTACCGCGTCCTCTTCGGCCGGCCGGCGGTCGTCACCGCCGCCGGCCTGCTGGGCGGGCTCGAACGCTGGGGCGCCCTTTCCGCGCGCGTGCACCCGCGCAGCCGGCCGGCCCTCACGTGGAGCATGGGTGCCTACGTGCAGGAGCGCGACGTGCGCCTGTTCGAGGACGGCTTCCTCGGCGCATTCCAGGTGCTGCGACCGGGCGTCTGGCTCGCGTTCGAGATGCCGCTGCTGCTGCGCGAGCGCGCCGCCAGCGCGGCGCTGCGCGCGGAATGGGTCGAGTCGGAGCAGGGACCGGAGGGAATATCCGTCGGGCCCGTCGTCCGCTTCGAGTCGGTCGACGCGGACTCGCGCGTCGTGGGTGTGCCGCTCCTCGCCGAGGCCGAGCACCGCTGGGGCGAGACGGGCTACTCGCGCGCGTCGCTCGCGGCTTCACGCGAGCTGCCACTCGGACCCGTCCGCACGGCCGCCGTCCTGGACCTCGCCGCCGTCTTCGACGACGACGCGCCGCTCGACGTGTACCCCTCCCTCGGCGAGCGCCGCGCGATGCCGGGGCTGCAGTGGGGCGAGATCCGGGGCGCCGCGCGCGCCGTCGCCGGCGTCGATCTCGCCTACCCCATCCTCGCCGGCTTCGCGCGCCTTCGGCTGCGGGGCGGCGGCATGGCGCCGGCCTGGGACGACTGGGAGGACACGAGGGTCCACGCGGGAGCTCAGCTGGGCGGCTACTGGATGAGCCCCATCGGCGCGGTCGATGCGGGCGTCGGCGCGAACACGCGCGGCGACCTGCGCTTCGACCTGGCCGTCGGGCGCAGCTTCTGACCCGAGCGGGGCCCCGGCCGCCACCCCGGGGAGCACGGCAGCCCGCCCCGAAGAGCGCGCACCGCTCCAACCTGTTGTGGCGCGGGCGCTTCGGCGCTACCTTCCATGAACGCGCCGAACCTGGTGGTCCGGCGCGTTCGTACGATCGAGGAGGCTCGGCCGTCCGCCGGGTCTCTATTTTTTTGCCCGTGCCCTTCCGGCACCGGCGTGCACAGAGGAAGTGAATGACGAAGCAGGACGATTTCGCGGCGATGGAGCTGCACCCGCGGCTGCTGGCCGCGGTGAAGGACCTGGGGTTCAGCAAGGCGACCCCCGTACAGACGGCGGCGATCCCCGCCGGCCTCGCCGGACGCGACGTGCTCGGCTGCGCGGCGACCGGCAGTGGCAAGACGGCGGCGTTCGCGCTGCCGATCCTGGAGCGGCTGATGAACCGGCCGCGGGGCGCGACGCGCGCGCTCGTGCTCGTGCCCACGCGCGAGCTGGCCGCGCAGGTCGAGGAGCATTTCCGCGCGCTCGGCGCCCACACCGGGACCAGCGTCGCGTCGATCTTCGGCGGCGTCGCGATGGCGCCCCAGGTGAACGCGTTCAAGCGCGGTGTGGACGTGATGGTCGCGACGCCGGGCCGCCTGCTCGACCACTTCGGTCGGGATCACGGCGCGCTCGAGTCGCTCGAGGTGCTGGTGGTCGACGAGGCCGACCGCATGCTGGACATGGGCTTCCTGCCCGAGATCCGGAAGATCATCGCGCACCTGCCGAAGACGCCGCGCCAGACGTTCTTCTTCTCGGCGACGATGCCGCCCGCGATCATGAAGCTCGCGGACGACATGCTGAAGCAGCCCGAGAAGATCGCGGTGCAGCGGAAGCAGGCGCCCGCGGCGGGCGTCGCGCAGGCGCTGTATCAGGTCGGGCAGCAGGCGAAGGTGCGTCTGCTCGCGGAGCTGATCGACACCGGCGTGATCAACGAGGCGATCGTCTTCTGCCGCACGAAGCATCGCTCCAACCGCGTCGCGCAGAAGCTCGAGAACATGGGCATCAGCGTCGCGCGCATCCACGGCAACCGAAGCCAGAAGCAGCGGACCGAAGCGCTCGCCGACTTCAAGTCGGGGAAGATCCGCATCCTGGTCGCGACCGACATCCTGGCGCGCGGCATCGACGTGGAGGCGCTCGAGCACGTCGTCAACTTCGACGTGCCCGCGACGCCCGAGGACTACGTCCACCGCGTCGGCCGGACCGGCCGCGCGGATCTGACCGGTGACGCGTACACGTTCGCCGCGCCCGAGGAGGCGAGCCTGGTGCGCGAGATCGAGAAGCGGCTCGGCAAGCCGATTCCCCGTCGCACGCAGCCGGGCTTCGACTACTCGGCGCACTCCGAGGAGCTCGAGATCCCGCTGGCCGAGCGCCTGGCGAAGATGCGCGCCGAGCGCGCCGGCGCGCGTCAGCGCGCCGCGGAGAAGGCCGCGCGCAACGGCGGCGCTCCCGCCGCGCGCAACGGCACCGGCCGCAACGGCGGCGGCCGCAACGCAAAGACCCCGTCGGGCGCACGGAACACCGCCTCGCGCTCGAGCGGCAGCGACACCGGCCGCGACGCGCCGCCGCAGGGCGCCAACGGCAACGGCCGGAAGTCGATCATCGACAACCGCGACGTCCGCCACCGCGGCGCCAGCGAAGGCAACGGCCGGGGCGGTTCATCGGGCGGCCGCGGCTCGAGCAGCTCGAGTCCGAGCGGACAGGGCCGCCTGCGCGGTCGCGGTCCCAGCCGCGGTCGGCGCGCGAGCTAGCGGTCGGTCTGCGGCTTTCGGCCGTAGGAAGAGGGCTCCCGCCGGGCGCGCGGGGGCCCTCTTCGTCATGGAAAGCGGGTGGGGGCTGTGCGTGCGGACCCTCCGCGGCTAGGTCGGCAGACGAATCTCCGGCCTGTCCGGATGCTGCCGGTAGAGCACGATGGTCCGGCCGATGACCTGGACCACTTTCGCGCCGGAAACCCGCACGCCCAGTTGCTCCGCGGTCTCCTTCGCGCTCGTCGGCGCCGACTCGAGCACCTTCACCTTGAGCAGCTCGCGGTTCTGGAAGGCGTCGGCGAGCGAGCGGGCGACGTCTTCATCGACGCCACCCTTCCCCACCTGCGCGATCGGCCTGAGCGGATGCGCGAGCGACTTCAGATGCGCGCGCTGCCGCGGATTGAGACCTCCGCCCGGCTGGGCCACGGTCCTCAGCCGTTCAGGACCGCGATGACGCGCTCGGCTTCAGTAGCCAAGACGATCGACTCCGTCGCGCATCAGGATGCTCAGGACCAGCACCGCGACCTCGTGCGCGCCCGCGGCGAGCGGATATCGCCCGCGGTCACTGCACGCGCGAACCTGGTGCGCGCGGGGGCAGCCGGAGTAGGCGCGCTCCTCGGCGATGCGCCACTCGAGGCGCGCGTGCTCCGCCTCGTACCAGCGCTCGTCACGCTCATCGTCGTGCCGGTAGTGCCACTCGTCGTGCGCCCATTCCAGCTCGTCGTGCAGTTCCAGGCAGGTCATGCCCGGGCGACGATTCCACACGTGGCCCGCGCCGGCACCCGAGATCGAGCCGGAGCGGTAGCGCAGGTCGCGACCGTAGCGCATGTCGTAGCCGTAGCGCGTGTCGTAGCCGTAGCGGTCGAGGTGGCGGCCGCCCGGCAGCACGAAGATGACGCGGCCGCTCCGGTCCCACAGCCCCCGATCGCGAGTGCGATCGTCTTCGCGAGGACGGTTCGTGTGCACCGTCTCCCGGATCGGGCGCCGCGAGGTGGTTTCGTGCGAGCGGTCACGACGGCCGGCATCGCGGTCGGCGGCCGCGGGCTCGCGGGGCGTCACGCGTCGGGAGTTGTCCTTCGTGCGGGACGACTGCGCCATAGCCGAATCGGCCAGCAGCAGGCCGAACGCGAGCGCGAGGACGAGCGGGGAGGATTTCATGCGGTGCTCCACTCCGGAGAGGCAAAACCGGACTTCGGAACATAATCCAACGGGTTCGGCGGGCCAACCGGCCGCGGGGTCGAAGCCCCGGTCTCAGCTCCAGACGCGGACGCTGGCGACTCCGGCCTCCAGATGGATGGGTTCGGATGCGGGCCGTGCGGGCCAGATGCGGTCGTCGAGGTGGGTGAGCGCGGCGGTCTCCAGCACGACGTCGTGGCCCCGGGCGAGGACCCATGCAGGAGGATCGGGTTCGGGAGCCATGAGCCAGTCGGCGAACGCGGCTCGCTCTCCTGCGCGCACGGCGCACACGGTGAGCAGGCCCGAATCCGCCGACTCCGCCGGGGCCAGCACGACGCCGGCGCCGAACGACGGCAGGTTGAGGCAGGCGATCAGGAGGAAGTCGTCCTCGATGATGATGTCGTGGTCGACGGTGAGGGTCGCCGGATACGCGTCGGCGTCGCGGATCTCCTCGACCAGGCGTTGGCGACCCGCGAACAGGTCCGAGTCGGCCGGAATGCGGCCGCCGACGCGCGGCTTGTGTCCGAGGAGGCGGACGAACGCGCCAGCGCCGGCGACCTCGACGAAGGGGCGGCGCCGGGAGCCGACCCGCGCCTCGCCCAGGTGGAGCACGCGCTCGCGCTCGCCCCAGCGCGCGACGCGTTCCGCCAGGTCGAGCGGCTCGGAGCCGCCGAGGGCCAGAGCGATGTTGTTGGCGGTGCCCGTCGGCAGGATGGCGATGGGCTCGGGCCGGCCTGCGGCCGCGACGGCGAGCCTCTGGAAGGTCCCGTCCCCGCCGACCGCGACGAAGGCGTCGGGGGCGATGCCCTGGAGCCGGGGCGTCCAGTCCGACGCCGCGTCGACGATGGTCGGCGCGTGGCCGCGCTCGCGCAGCATGCGCTCGAGGCGCTCGCGGCTCCACGAGCCGTCGCCGGCCTGCGGGTTGTGGACGACGAACAGCTCCATCGCCTCTCCGGCGGTTCGAATGTTGCGCCCAACGCGCGCGACGCGAGCCGAGACGGCACCCATGAATCTTCTGATCACGAACGACGACGGCATCTACAGTCCGGGGCTGCACGCCCTGGCGGAGGCGGCACGCGAGTTCGGGACCGTGCACGTGGTGGCGCCGGACGTCGAGCAGTCGTCGATGGGCCACGCCGTCACCCACGTGCGTCCGCTACGCATGCGTCGGACGCGCATCGGCGACCTCGAGGGCCTGCGCGTGAACGGTACCCCCGCGGACTGCGTGACTCTGGGCTGTCACATGCACGAGGGCATCGATGTCGTGCTCTCGGGCGTGAATCTCGGCCCCAACATTGGCAACGCCATGTGGCACTCGGGCACGCTCGCGGCGGCCAAGCAGGGTGCGCTGCTGGGCCTGCGCGGCATCGCCGTCAGCACGCTGCACGCGGGCGACGAGCCGGACTTCGAGCGGCTCCGGCCCCACATCCGCGACACGCTCGCCCTGCTGCTGCCCCTGTCGCATCTGAGCCTGCTCAACGTGAACCTGCCCGATGAGCCCAGCGGCGTCGCCTGGACGAGGCAATCGGTGCGGCATTACGACGGCCGGGTCGTCCCCGGTCACGATCCGATGGGGCGCGAGCATTTCTGGGTCACGGTCCGGCCCATCGAGGAAGTCGAGGAAGGGACCGACCGCTGGGCGATGCAGCATGGGCTGATCACGATCACGCCACTGCGCCTCGACCTCACCGATCATGGAGCGCTCGAGGACGCCGGCTGACGAGCGGCGTCTTCCCTGTGGAAACGAGGAGCGAGATGACGGCCGGCAAGCCTCGGGTCGCGGTGGTGACGGGCGCCTCGGCGGGCGTGGGCCGCGCGACCGTGCGGAAGCTCGCGCGCGAGGGCGTCGCGATCGGTCTCATCGCGCGCGGCATCGACGGACTGGAAGGCGCGCGCGCCGATGTCGAGCGGCTCGGCGCACGCGCGCTCGTTTTGCCGCTGGACGTTTCCGACGCGGACGCGGTCGAGGCTGCCGCCGGGCGCGTCGAGGCCGAGCTCGGGCCGATCGACCTCTGGATCAACAACGCCATGCTCTCGGTCTTCTCGCCGGTGCGGAAGATGACGCCCGAGGAGTTCCGCAGGGTCACGGAAGTGACGTACCTCGGCTACGTGTACGGCACGCTGGCCGCGCTGAAGCGCATGCTGCCCCGCGACCAGGGCGTCATCCTCCAGGTCGGATCCGCGCTCGCCTACCGCGGCATTCCGCTCCAGGCGGCATACTGCGGCGCGAAGCACGCCATTCAGGGATTCAGCGAGTCGCTGCGCTCCGAGCTGCTCCATGACAAGAGCGGAGTGCAGCTCAGGATGGTGGAGCTACCCGCCGTCAACACGCCGCAGTTCGGATGGGTGAAGAGCAATCTGCCGCGCGCGGCTCAGCCGGTGCCGCCGATCTTCCAGCCCGAAGTCGTCGCCGACGGCATCTGGTGGATGGTGCTGCACGACCGGCCGGAGCTCTACATCGGCTGGCCGACGGTCAAGACCATCGCGGGCGACCGCATCTTCGGCCGGCTACTCGACCGCTACGCTGCGCGTGCCGGCTGGGACAGTCAGATGACGGACGAGCCGCGCGACCCGGATCAGCCGCACAACCTGTGGCAGCCGATACCCGGCGATTACGGCGCGCACGGCGCCTTCGACGATCGCGCGACGAGCCGCAGCGTGCAGCTCTGGGCCAGCATGCACAAACGTGCGCTGCTCCTCGCCGCCGGCGCTGCCGGGCTGGCGACTCTATTCCTGACCATCCTGTGAGACGCGGCATGGAAATCGGCATGATCGGCCTCGGGCGCATGGGCGGCGGCATGGCGGACCGACTGCGGCGCGCGGGACATCGCGTCGTTCGCTACGACCCGCACGCGGGCTCGGCCTCGGAATCGGGCGACGCGGCCGACCCCGCGGGATCCGAGCGTGTGGATTCGCTGGAGGCGCTCGTCGAGGCGCTCGCGCCCCCGCGCGCCGTCTGGATCATGATTCCCGCGCAGTCGGTCGATCCGACGATCGACCTGTTGGCGCCACTGATCGGCCACGACGACGTGCTCGTCGACGGCGGCAACTCCTGGTACCGCGACAGCGCGCGCCGCGCGACGGCTCTGCGCAGCGCCGGCGTCCATCTGCTCGATGTCGGCACCAGTGGCGGCGTCTGGGGCAGGACGCAGGGCTACAGCCTCATGATCGGCGGCGACGCGTCTGCGGTCGAGCGACTGCGCCCCGTCTTCGAGACGCTCGCGCCCGCACCCGATGCGGGCTGGGGACGCGTCGGCGCGTCGGGCGCGGGTCATTTCGTGAAGATGGTCCACAATGCGATCGAGTACGGCATGATGCAGGCGTATGCCGAGGGCTTCGCGCTCCTCGACGCCAGGACCGATCTCGACCTGGACCCCGCGCACGTCGCGAACATCTGGCGCACGGGCAGCGTCATCCGCTCGTGGCTGCTCGACCTGCTCGCGGGCGCGCTCGAGCAGGATCCGGCCCTCAGCGACGTGGCGCCGTGGGTCGCCGATTCCGGCGAGGGACGCTGGGCGGTGGCGGAGTCGATCGATCTGGCCGTCCCGATGCCGGTCATCACGCTCGCGCTCCAGGCGCGCTTCCGCTCGCGCACCGAGAATTCCTACGCCGATCGCATGCTCGCCGTGCTGCGGCGCGAGTTCGGCGGGCACGAGGCTCGACCCGGCTGAGGCGCGCGCTCAGACGCCGACGCGCGCGCGAATCGTTTCGATCACCTCGTCCACCGGCGGCGAAGCGTCGACGACGACCGCATCGGCCGGCGGCTCGAGATCCTCGATCTGGTCGGGCAGCAGCTCGGCCCCCGCGAAATGCCCCCGCCGCTCGCGCAGACGTGCCTGAATCAGGGAGGCCGGGGCGATCAGGTGCACCACCTCGAAGCGGCCGCCGACCTCGGCGAGCGTCGCGCGGTAGGACGCCTTCAGCGCGGAGCAGGCGAGCACCACGTTCTCGCCGCGGTCGACGTGTCGCCGCAGCCGCTCGCGCACGGCGACGAGCCACGGTGCCCGATCGGCTTCGGACAGCGCCTCGCCCGCGCGCATCTTCGCCACGCTCGCGGCGGAATGATCGTCGTCGGCGTCGAGAAAGGTCCAGCCGAGTCGATCGGCCAGCTCCCGACCGATCACGCTCTTGCCGACACCCGCGACGCCCATCAGCAGGATCACCATCGCCATTCGCAGAGGCATGACGCTTGCCGCCGCGCCGCGACGAAGCGCACCCGCGGCCGGAAGCCGCAGAGCGAGGAGACGCATGAGCGAAACGATTGGCCGGCGACGCTGGGCCATCGCCGAGGGCTACATCCCCACGGAGAGCACGGGACCGGAGCCGCAGATGACGAGCCACGAGACGGCGTGCATCCTCAACGCGTCGAGCGACGACGCGCACGTCGAGATCACGATCTACTTTGCCGACCGCGAGCCCGCCGGTCCGTACCGCGTCACCGTCGCCGCGAGACGCACGCTCCACCTGCGTTTCAACGACCTCATGGAACCGGAGCCGGTGCCGCGCGACACCGACTACGCCAGCGTCCTCGTCTCCGACGTGCCCGTCGTCGTGCAGCACACGCGGCTGGACTCGCGACAGGCGGAGAACGCGCTGCTCTCGACGATCGCCTTCGCCGGCGACTGAGGTCCGCGCCTCAGCCCTGATCGCCGACGGCGGGCCGCGCCGTACGACCGGCGCCCGCCGCGTCCGCCTCGGCGGCCGCGTCGAACCGCCCGGGGCAGTACCAGTCAATGGAGCCGTCGCGTGAGATCAGCGCGGCGGTGTGGCAGTCACCGATGACGCCGTACGCGCGGATCGGCGGATGCTGCGCGGGCGGCCGCGCGTTCATCCGCCGCGCAGGAAATTCGGCCGGCCGGCACGATGGCGGTCGATCCACCACGCCCAGGGCACGAACACCCAGAGCGTGAGCGCGCCGATCGCTAGCGCCTGCTCGCTCGCTGGCGTGCTGGTGAAGGAACCGAGGTAGAACAGCACGAGCACGCCGACGCCGATCCAGAGGCCCCAGGAACCGATGCGGTCGAGCGCGCGCGTTCCCTTCGCGTAGAACGCCGCGCCGGCGGCGAGCAGGCCGAGCTCGAGCGCGATCGTGAGCGCGGCGTCGTTCCACAGGCCGCCGCCCACCATCGTCTCCGATCCAGGCCAGAGCGGCAGATCCGGCCGGTGAAAGGGCGCGTCGAGCAGCCAGTGGCTGAGCACGAGCGCGCCGACGACCCAGGCGCCGCGCGGGTAGCGCTCCAGAACGTAGTAGACGCCGCCGACGAGCAGGGCCCACACGACCACCATCAGCAGGCTGTGCGACCATGGGTAGTGCTCGAAGTCGAGCGCACTCGCTTCCATCAGTCCCGGCACGACGCGGACGCGCTCGGTGCCGGTCAGCAGCAGGACGGGCCACATGAGATCGAGGAGCTGCGCGGCGAAGACGAGCGTGCCGAGCGAGGTACGCGGCGCCGCGCGCTTCGCGGCGAGCGCGACGGCATAGTGGCCGAGAAACATGTCAGTCGTTCAGGAGAGCGAGCGCGTCGCCGAGGATCGCGTTCATCGACTCGCTGTCGGTCGCGTCATAGATGCCGCGGACGGACCCGTATCGATCGACGAGCAGAACGCGCGGCGAGTGCATGACCTGGTACGACGCCTCGGCTGCATGCGCGTCGTGCCCGCTGTCGCTCCCGGATTCGGCGCGCCCGCCGTCGTCGCTCTCCATCCCGGGCTTCATGGCCGTGAGGTGGAATCCCGTCTGGATCATCGCGCGCACGGAATCGGGGCGTGTCCCCGTCACGAACGCCCATTCGGCCGGCTCGAGGCCGCCGAAGCCCTGCGCGTATTCGCGCAGCACGTCCGGAGAATCGCGCTCGGGATCGACGGTGAACGAGACCAGGCGCACCCCCGCCCCCAGCACGCGCTCCTCCCGCAGCTCCTCGCCCAGTCGCGCCATGCGCGCGCTGATCCCGGGGCAGACGTCGGCGCAGCTCGTGAAGATGAAGCTCGCCACCCAGACGGAGCCGAGCAGGTCGGAGCGTCGCAGGCTGTCTCCCTCCTGGTCCAGCAGCTCGAACGCTGGCGCCGGCCAGTACTCTGGCAACGCCGTCGCGGGCGCGTCCGACTCCATCAGCGCCGAGGCGATGACGAACGTGCCGAGGCCGGCGGCGAGCCCGATCGCGAAACGAATGTGGTTCGGCATGCCGGGAAACGTCCCGCGGCGGCCGCGGCAGCGCAAGGTGGCGGCCGAGTAACCGCTGGCCCGTTCCCTGCCGGAGACCTTCGACGACTTCAACCGGGAGGCGAACATGCGCAAGCTAGTCCTGCTCGCGGTGCTGGTGCTCGCGAGCTGTACCGCGCGGAGCGAAGGCGAAGACATGGACGACATGGATACCGGCATCACCGACTGGAGCGCTCAGCTCGCGCCCCAGGCCGGTACCGACATCCGCGGCACGGCCAACGTGCAGACCGTCGTGGTCGAAGGCTTCGCCGGCACCACCGCGGCCGCCGTCAGCATCGCCGGCGCCGACGTCGGCGCGCGTCACCCCTGGCACGTCCATTCCGGCTCGTGCGCCACGGGCGGCCCGATCATGGGCCCCGCCGCGGAGTATCCGGTGCTGTTGGTCCGCGCCGACGGCCGCGCGTCCGCGTCCGCGAACCTCGCAATCGGTCTGGACGACAACGCCAACTACCACATCAACGTGCACCGCTCGCCGAGCGATCTCGGGACGATCGTGTCCTGCGGGAATCTGATCGACTGAGGGCGTTGGGCGTTGGGCCGCAGAGTCTGGAGGTAGGCGGTAGGCGGTAGACGGTAGACGGTAGGCGGTAGGCGGTAGACGGTAGACGGTAGACGGTAGGCGTAGGCGCGGGCCGCCAGTGAGGGGCCCGCTCTCCGCCCCCGCTCGTACACACGAGCACGGGCACGTGCTCGTGCACGGGCGGGTTCCCGTCTCCAATGCTCGGCAGGTCCTCGCTCCGGCCCGCGGCGCGGGTTCAAAATCCCCCTCTCTCCCGCTATTCTTTTCGGCTGAACGCGTACCGGCACTCGTCTCTGGCCCCGTACCGACGTTGATCTCCGTAAGCAACCTCGCAAAGTCCTTCGGCGGCGACACGCTCTTCCAGGGCGCGTCGTTCCAGCTCAACCCCGGCAGCCGCTACGGGCTGGTCGGCGCCAATGGCTCCGGCAAGACCACGCTGCTGAACATCCTGACGGGTGACGAGGAGCCGTCGGAGGGCGTCGTATCGAAGCCGGCGCGGGCGCGTCTGGGCGTGCTGCGACAGGACCAGTTCCTGTACGAGGACGAGCAGATCATCGGCGTGGCGATGATGGGCAACGCGGAGCTGTGGCAGGCGATGGTGCAGAAGCAGGAAGTCCTCGCCCACGCGCACGTCGAGTTCGACGCCGAGCGCTACGCGAAGCTCGAGGAGACGGTCGAGCGGCACGACGGCTACGCGGCCGAGGCGCGCGCGGCGGAAATCCTCGAGGGCCTCGGCATCCCGGCGGCGGTGCACCACCAGCCCCTGTCGACGCTGTCGGGCGGCTTCAAGCTGCGCGTGCTGCTCGCGCAGGCGCTGGCGAGCACGCCCGACGCACTGCTGCTGGACGAGCCGACGAACCACCTCGACATCCTGTCGATCCGCTGGCTCGAGCGTTTCCTGAAGGCATTCACGGGGCCGGTCGTCGTCATCTCGCACGACCATCGCTTTCTGGACAACGTCTGCACGCACATCCTCGACGTCGATTACGCGACGGTCACGCTCTACCACGGCGACTACACGCACTTCCAGCAGGCGAAGATCGAGGAGCGGGAGCGTCGCGAGAAGGACATCGAGTCGCGCGAGAAGGAGATCGCGCATCACCAGAAGTTCGTCGACCGCTTCAAGGCGAAGGCATCGAAGGCGCGGCAGGCGCAGTCGAAGCTGCGCATGATCGAGAAGAAGGCGGAGTCGCTCGAGTCGCTGCCGCTTAGCTCCCGCCGCTGGCCGACGTTCCGCTTCCAGCAGAAGCGCCACAGCGGCCGGGAGGTGCTGGAGCTCGAGGCGATCCGCAAATCCTACGGCGAGAACGATGTGCTGCACGGCGTCGATCTGTCCGTGCAGCGGGGGGACCGCGTGGCGATCATCGGCCCGAACGGCATCGGCAAGTCGACGCTGCTCAGGATCGCGATGGGCGAGGTCGAGGCCACGGACGGCACGATCGAGTGGGGCTACGAAACGCAGCCCGGCTACTTCGCGCAGGACCAGCACGAGCGCTTCAAGGACGCGGGCGGCACCGTCGAGGAGTGGCTCATGCACGAGGTCGACGCGCCTTCACGCGGTCACGCGCGGGCGGCGCTCGGCATGGTGCTCTTCTCGGGCGACGAAGCCGAGAAGCCGCTGCCCGCGCTGTCGGGCGGCGAGGCGACGCGACTGGAGTTCGCGCGGCTCGCCTACCTGCGGCCGAACGTGCTGGTGCTCGACGAGCCGACCAACCATCTCGATCTCGAGTCGATCGAATCGCTGATCGAGGGGCTGCGCGAATTCGACGGCACGCTGATCTTCGTCTCCCACGACCGCTGGTTCGTGGGTCAGCTCGCGACGCGCATCGTCGAGATCAAGGCGGACGGCATCCGCGACTATCGCGGCACGTACGACGAGTACATCCACGCCTCGGGTGACGACCACCTCGACGTGGACCGCGTGGTGACCGAAGCGCGCGAGCAGAAGCGGAAGGAGCGGGCGGAAAAGGGCGATGGCCGCCGGACGAGCGGCAACGGGCGTGGCGCCGCGGCCGGCGACGGCCCTGCCGAGATTCGCCGCTCCGGCGCGTCGGATCCGAAGCGGGCCGCGCGGCTGGCTGCCCGCCGCGACGAGCTGATGGCTGAGATCGAGACGACGGAAACCAGGCTCGCGGCGATCGACGAAACGTTCGCCGATCCCGCGCTCTACGAGGCGTCGCGCGCGCGCGAGGTGCGGAGGCTGGACGAGGAGCGCGCCGAGCTCAGGAGCCGGCTCGAGAACCTGGTCGCCGAATGGGAGAGCGTCGAGCGGGAGCTGGAGGCTGCGCCCGCCTAGGGAGCGCGAGCAGTCTCCTCGTTCGCGACGACGGTCACCGGATCCGTACGCTCGCCGACGCGCACACGATACTCGCCCGGCAGCATCGACATCGGCCTGCCGAGCAGGCTGTAGCCGAGCTGCGTTCCGGCGTCATCGAGCACGTAGTAGTACTCCCTGTCCTTCCCTTCCACGACGACGGTTCCGGTCCGCACCACGGTGGAGTCGCCGCCGCTCACCTCGATCGGCGTCGTGCGATTGTTCAACCGCACGGTGTAGGTGCCGGGGAGGTAGGACGAAGCGTTGCCGAGCAGCGCGTAGCCGAGCTGCTCACCCGCCGTATCGAGCACGTAGTAGTACTCCGAGGTCGTGCCGGTGGCGAGGACCGTACCCGCGGTCAGAGTCGTCGCCCGGCCGCCTTCGATCGTGAACGGCGCGAGGGTGTTGTTGACCCGGGCGCGGTAGGAACCCGGCAGCAGCGAGAGCGGCTCGCCGAGGAGCGAGTAGGCGAGCTGCTGGCCGTTCTGGTCGAGCACGTAGAAGTACTCGCTGGTGGCACCGGCCACTCTGATCGTGCCCGTCGCCAGGCTGACGGTGTTTCTGGCGTCGGCGGTCACGCTCTGGTGGGTGTTGTTGACCCGGATGGTGTAGCGGCCGGGGAAGACGCCGAGCGAGCCATCGAGCAGCGAGTAGCCGAGCTGCGCGCTGAGCGTGTCGAGCAGGTACCAGTACTCGCTCGTCGTGCCCGCGACGTCGATGGTGGCCGTCTCGCACGTCGTGACCTGTCCCCCCTCGACCGTCACCGGCTGGCGCGTATTGTTCAACCGGGCGACGTATTCTCCCGGCTCGAGCGGCACGACCCCGCCACCCAGCGCGTAGCCCGCCTGCGCCCCGCCGGGCGCATCCGCATAGAAGTACGCGTCGCTCACCGCGTTCACGCGCAACCCGGATTCCGGACCCGGCTCGGAGCGGCACACCGCCGCGGCGGCAACGGGAGCGTCGGCCGCGCACGAGGTCAGGACGCCCGCCGTTACCGCTACCAGGCCGAGCCGCAGCAGGATACGCATGGTGTCTACCTCCGATCGCGCTAATCGACGGTGATCGTCGCGTTGTTCGTGGCGCCGGCGCATCCTTCGTTCTGCGGCGAGACCGGATCGCCCCAAGTCGCGTCGTCGCACATGTTCTCGACCCACGCGCCGTTGATGAAGTACTTGTACTCGTATGCGCCCGGCGCGAGCTCGACGGTCAGCGCCCAGGAGTCGTCCGACTGTTCCGTCATCGCGAAGTCCAGATCGTTCGTGTTCCACTGAGTCGGATCGTTGAATTCGCCCGGTACCGTGACCGAGGTGACGGCGGGAGCACCCGCCGGCGGATCGAACGTGAACGTGACCGTCGACGTGCCGTCGCCCGGATCGGCCGGATCGTCGTCGTCGCAGGCCGAGACGGCGGTCGCGAGCACGAGTACGGCCACGAGGGGGAAACGCTTGAGCTCTTGAAGCATGGTGCTGCTCCGGGTTCCAGGGGTTCGGGTTCTACTGCCGCACGAGGTACCGCCAACCGTATGCCGGCAGCGTCGCCGTACCGGTAAACGTCCCACCCGCGACCGCGTCTGTCCAGCTTCCGGCCGGCAGGGTCACGGTCTGCTCGGAGGACGACTGATTGAACGCGCCCAGCACTTCGCCGGCGCCCGGCTCCCCGCGCAGGAACGAGAGCAGCGGCCCGGTCGCCTGGTATTCGCGAATCACCGGCGAGCCGAGCGCGTCGAGCCCGTGCTTCAGTCCGGCGAGCTGCGTGTAGTGCGTCAGCATCGCCGGGTCGCAGGAGTCCCACTGCATCGTCCGGCGAGCGCGGTGGATCGAGCCGGCATTGCTGCCGAGCATCGCGCATTCGTCGCCGTAGTAGGTGACGGGCATGCCCGGTATTGCGTAGAGGATGGCGCTGGCCAGCCGCTGCCGTGCGAGCGCGGTCGCGTCCGGAGTCGACCCCAGCTCTCCACCCCCCACCATCGTGAGTAGCCGGTCAGTATCGTGGGACGCCGCAATGTTGAACGCCATCGCGGTCGAGGCCTCCGGGTACGAGGCGTAGAGCTGAGCCATGGCGTGCCACGCGGCGCTGCCGCCGATCTCCGCACGGGCGAACTTCATCGCCGCTTCCTGCCCCAGCGCATAGTTCATGAGCGCGTCGAACTGGTCCCCCTGGACCCAGCTCGGATCCCGGTGCCAGATCTCGCCGATCAGGTACACGTCCGGGTTGATACTCTTGGTCTCTGCGCGGAACGCCTGGAAGAAGGTCGTCCGGTTCTCGAGCTCGTTCGGAACGTCCACCCGGATGCCGTCGAAGCCGTACCGGGTCCAGTGCGTGGCGACGCCGATCAGGTAGTCGAAGACTTCGGGGTTCGACGTCTCCAGCTTGGGCAGGCTGCCGAAGCCGAACCAGGCATCGTAGTCCCGACCGTCCCCGGCTTGCAGGCCATCGACGGGATGGAAGTTGTACCAGTCCCAGTACGAGCTGGTGTCGCCGTACGTCACCGCGTGCTGGAAGGGCGCGAAGCCGAGCCCCGAGTGATTCGGCACGAAGTCCCAGATGATGCGGATGCCGGCCGCGTGCAGGACGTCGACGAAGGTCCGCAGCAGCGCCGCGTCGCCGTACTCGGGCGCGAGCGTCAGGTA
>DATKDR010000036.1:0-2189 GCA_035512635.1 Longimicrobiales bacterium
GAGCCAGGCCGTCGCCACGGAGCGCGGCCGCGGATAAAGCTCGAGCACGGCACCCGTGATCACGCCGAGCGTACCCTCGGCGCCCATGAAGAGCTGCTTCAGGTCATAGCCGAACGTGTTTTTTCGCAGCGTTCGCAAGCCGTCCCAGAGCCGCCCGTCCGGCAGCACGACCTCCAGTCCGAGCACGAGGTCGCGCATGGTGCCATAGCGCAGCACATTGACCCCGCCCGCGTTGGTCGAGACGTTGCCGCCTATCTGGCACGAGCCCTGGGCGGCGAGGCTCAGCGGAAACAGCCGGTCCGCGTCGGCGGCCGCGCGCTGCACGTCGGCGAGCACGCAGCCCGCGTCGACGGTCATGGTGAAATTCCCGGCGTCGAGCTCGCGGATGCGGTTCAGGCGCTCGAGCGAGAGCACGATCTGGTCGCCGTCCGCGGACGGCACCGCGCCGCCGCAGAGTCCGGTATTACCGCCCTGCGGCACGAGGCCGGTGCGCGTTTCCGCGCAGATTGTGACGACCGCGGAGACTTCCTCGACGGTCGCCGGGCGCACGACCAGCGGCGTCGCGCCGCGGTAGAGGCCCCGCCACTCGACGAGGTAGCGCTCGAGTGCCGACGGCTCAGTGACGCAGCCGGCCTCGCCGACGGCGCGCCGTATGCGCTCGATCGGATCCCCAGCGATTTGCCGGTGCTCGAATGCCATGCGCCATTCTAGCGCCCGAGCGCAATGCGCGGGCACACCGCCCGGCTCCATCGGGCGCGGGTTTTCGCCCGACCATCGCGCAGACCAGCGTCGTCGCGCTGCACTTTGCCTGCCCCGGCGTTGCGAGCTAAAGTGTCCTTCGGCACGCAAGACAACAACAGCACGGAGGCCCCATGTCCATCTGGCTGACCGATGACGACCTCAAGCTCACCCGCCCCGCCGAGCGTTCGTTCGAATCGCCGATCCCGACCCGGGTCGTCTCCAACGGCGAATACCTGCCGCCGCCGCAGACCCCCGCGCAGGCGCGCGTCGCGACCGAGATACGCGCCCTCGCCCGCAGCTTCGCGCCGAAGCTGGGCTTGAGCCGCCGCGACTTCCTGCGCACGAGCTGCGGCATGGCCGCGGCCTTCCTGGCCATGAACCGCGTCTACGGCGCGGTGTTCGAAGTCGGCGAGGCGGAGGCCGCGGACCCGGCCGCGGCTGCCGAGCGCCGCAGCGGTCTCGCCGGGCAGCGCATCTTCGACGCCCAGCTCCATTTCGTGCGAGAGGATTATCCCGGGCGCGGCATTCTCGGCCTGCGCCGCCTGGCCGCCGAGTGGAACGAGGCGCTGCCGTCGCGCGAGCCCACGCCAGCCGACATCCAGTTCGAGAACTTCGTGCAGGAAGTCTTCGTCGACAGCGACACCACGATGGGCATCCTGAGCAGCGCGCCCAACGACGATCCGGATCACTGGTTCATCAGCAACGACGAGGCCGCGCGCGCCCGGCAGAAGGTCAACGAGTGGGCGGGCTCGCGCCGGCTGCTCGCGCACGCCGTCTTCACCCCCGGCCAGCCGGGCTGGAGGGAGGAAGTCGACCGCGCCATCGAGGAGCTCAAGCCCGACAGCTGGAAGGGCTACACGCTCGGCGATCCGGGCGGCGGCTCGAAGTACCCGTGGCGGCTCGACGACGAGAAGCTCATATATCCGGCCTACGAGAAGATGCTCAAAGCCGGAATCCGCAACATCTGCATTCATAAGGGCCTCGTGCCGCCGGACTACGAGCGCGCGATGCCCGAGCTGTGGGTGCATGCGAGCGTCGATGACGTCGGCAAGGCCGCGCGCGACTGGCCCGATCTCAATTTCATCATCTACCACTCGGCGCTCGCCAACCTGGCGTTCCGCGAGGGCGATCACCTCGGCCGCTTCGAGAAAAGCGGCCGCATCCCCTGGGTCAGCGACCTCGCGGAGATCCCGGCGAAGCACGAGGTGAGCAACGTCTACGCGGAGATCGGCACGTCGTTCGCGACCAGCGTGATCTCGCACCCCGGGTTTTGCGGCGCGATGCTCGGCACGCTGATCGACGGCATGGGCCACGATCACGTCATCTGGGGCACCGACTCGGTGTGGTACGGCTCACCGCAATGGCAGATCGAGGCCCTGCGGCGGCTCGAGATCCCGGAGCGGCTGCGGGAGGAATACGGCTTCGCGCCGCTCGGACCGGCCGACGGC
>DATKDR010000037.1:0-30408 GCA_035512635.1 Longimicrobiales bacterium
ACCGGCATCTCCCTGCCGCTCTCCGAGGACGTCAACCTGCTGGGCGACCTCCTGGGAGCAGCGATCCGCGGCGCGGCGGGCGACGCGGTGTTCCGCCGCGTGGAGGAGCTGCGTCTGCTGTGCAAGCGCGCGGCGGAGGAGGACGACCCGGCGCTGCGCGACGAGGCTGCGGCGCAGATCCGCGGCGTGCCCGACGACGAGCTGGCGTGGCTGCTGCGCTCGTACAGCGCGTTCTTCCATCTGGTCAACCAGGCCGAGAAGCGGGAGATCCTGCGCGTGAACCGCGAGCGCTCGCGCGCCGCGCGCGACGGGGGTCCGGCGCGGCCGGAGTCGATCGCGGATGCGATCGCGCGGCTGAAGGCGGCCGGCCGCACGCTCGACCAAGTCGTCGCGGCGCTCGCGCGGCTGGACATCCAGCCGACGCTGACGGCGCATCCGACCGAGGCGCGACGCCGCACGCTGCTCGAGAAGCAGCGACGCATCGCGGAGCTGCTGGCGGAGCTGCGCCGGAGCGACGCCACGCCAGAGGAGACGGACGACGCTGCGCGCGCGCTCGAGCACCAGATCGCGCTGCTGCTGGCGACGTCGGAGGTGCGGGTCGAGCGGCCATCGGTGCGCGACGAGGTCGAGCAGGGGCTCTACTTCCTCGAGTCGACGATCTGGGAAACGGCGGCGCGCATCCATCGCGACGCGGAGCGCGCGCTGCGCGAGGAGTACGGCGCGGCAGCCGAGCGCGTCGACGTGCCGGTGTTCCTGCGCTGGCGCTCGTGGATCGGCAGCGACCGTGACGGCAATCCCAACGTGACGCCGGAAGTGACCCGCTGGACGTTCGAGCGCCAGCGTGCCGCAGCCATCGCGCTGCATCGGCGGGAGCTCGAGGCGCTGCTCGACGAGCTCAGCATCTCGGAGTCGCTCGCGCCGGTGCCCGCCGCGCTGCGACGCCGGCTGGAGCGCGACGACGCCGCGCCCGCGGAGGAGCGCTATCGGGACGAGCCCTACCGCCGCGTCGTCGCGCGCATGCTCGCCGCGCTCGATGGGCAGGACGCCGCCCGCGCGGGAGACGACGCGGGCGCGGGACGCGTTGCCGTCGCGCAAGGCGACGCCGACGCACTGCCGCTGGTCGAGCGCCTCCTCGCCGACCTCGACCTGCTGCGTGACGCGCTCGAGGAGTCGGGCTACGGCGCGGTCGCGCGCGACGGACGCCTCCAGCGTGCGCGCGTCCTCATGCGCACCTTCGGACTGCACCTCGCCGCGCTCGACGTGCGCCAGCACAGCGGCGTGCACGAGGCGGCGGTCGCTTCGCTGCTCTCGGCGGCGGGCATCGTCGACGACTACGCCGGGCTGGACGAGGGCGCGCGCGTCGAGCTGCTGCGGCGCGAGCTGCGCAACCCGCGGCCGCTCGTGCCCGCGGGGGTGGCGCCGGGCGAGGCGGCGCGCGAGGCGCTCGACACGTTCGGCGTCATCCGCGACATCGCCGCGGCCGCGCCCGAGGCGATCGGCGCGTACGTCGTCAGCATGACGCACGCGGTGAGCGACATGCTCGAGCCGATGCTGCTCGCGAAGGAGGCGGGGCTGTGGCGGCTGCGGGACGACGGTCCCGCGGCTGCAGGCGACGCGGCTGCACGCGACGAGGCGGGGCCCGGCGCGCGCGTCGAGACCATGCTCGACTTCGTGCCGCTCTTCGAGACGATCGACGACCTCGGCGATGCCGCCGATCGCATGGCGACGCTCTTCGCGGATCCGGTCTACCGCCTCCAGCTCGAGGCGCGTCGCCGCTTCCAGGAGGTCATGCTCGGCTACTCCGACAGCAACAAGGACGGCGGTTACTGGATGGCGAACTGGGCGCTGCACCGCGCGCAGGAGTCGCTCGGGCGCGTGTGCCGCGAGCACGACGTGGACTTCCGCCTGTTCCACGGCCGCGGCGGCACGGTCGGCCGCGGTGGCGGCCGCGCGAACCGCGCGATCACCGCGATGCCGCGCGAGGCGAACAACGGCCGCATTCGCATCACCGAGCAGGGCGAGGTCATCTCGTTTCGGTACGCGCTCGCGGGGATCGCGCACCGGCATTCGGAGCAGCTGGTGAGTGCGGTGCTGCTGGCGGCGGACCTGCCGACCGGCAGCGGCGCGGCGCCGGACGCGCCCCTGATGGACCGCATCGCGGACGCGTCGATGCGCGCCTACCGCGAGCTGATCGACGACCCCGACTTCTGGCCGTGGTACGTCGCCGCGACGCCGATCGAGCAGATCAGCCGTCTGCCGATCGCGTCGCGGCCGGTGTCGCGCGGCGCCGCGTCCGAGGTCGACTTCGAGGGGCTGCGCGCGATCCCGTGGGTGTTCGCGTGGACCCAGACCCGCGCGATCGTGCCCGGCTGGTATGGGGCGGGCGCCGCACTGCGCGAGATGCTCGAAGGCGGGAGCGGGAGCGGGAGCGGGAGCGGGAATGGGAATGGGAGCGGGAGCGGGAGCGGGAGCGGGAGCGGCGGCGACCCGGCCGGTCGGCTCGCCGAGCTGTACCGCGAGTGGCCGTTCTTCCGCGCCGTCGTCGACAACGCGCAGCGCGAGATGGGGCGCGCGCGGCTGGAGATCGCCCGGCGCTACGCCGCGCTCGCCGGCGACGAGGGCGACGAGGGGGAGGGCGCCGATGACGCCGCCGGCCCCGATTTCTTCGCGCGCATCCGCGCGGACTTCGAAGCCGCGCGCGACGCGATCCTGCGCATCACCGGCCAGTCGGCGCTACTCGAGTCGAGCTCGGTGATCGGCCGCTCGATCGCGCTGCGCAATCCCTACACGGACGTGCTCAACCTGGTGCAGCTCGAGCTGCTGCGGCGCTACCGCGCCACGGAAGAGGAGGCCGAGCGAGCGCGCCTGCGCGAGCTGCTCTTCCTCAGCATCAACGGCATCGCCGCGGCGATGCAGTCGACCGGCTGATTTAGAAGACCAGCCCGCCGCGCACGCTGAGTCGGGTCGCGGCGGTTTCGTCGGCGGTCGCGTGCCGCATCCAGAAGCGCGGGTCGCCACCCGGGAAGATCCAGTCGAAGTCGGCGCCGACGAAGAACGTCGCCAGGACGATCGACCCCCCGAGGCCTAGCGCGACCTTCGGCAGCAGCTCGGAGGCGTCGTACGGATAGTCGTCGAATCGGCCGGTGCCGCGCGTGGCCAGGATCAGGAGACGCGGCGTGACGAACGGGACGATGGTCGTGGCGCCGACGTACCACGCGTGCTCGAAGCCCCAGCCCACGCCGAGCACCAGTCCGCTCGTCGAGAAGTTCTGCGGCGCGCCGACATCGGCAAGGAACCAGCCGACTTCGAGCAGCGGGCAGCTGCGCAGGCCGTCGCCCACCGCGTAGGCCAGCCGGCTGCTGACGAAGTAGTTGGAGACGGTGGACGTCACCTCCTCGTTGGCGTCCGGATTCCAGGCACGACGGTCGTACTCGGCGACCGCCAGGCCGGCCGAGCCGGCGAGCGGCCCCGCGAAATCGCGACCGAGCCGGCCCTCGACCCCGGTCGCGTGCGGGGCGGTGCCCTGACCCTGCAAACCGGCGCCGCCCGTGCGGCTCAGCTCGGCCTGCACGCCCCAGCCGGCGGGCGCGATCGGCAGCTCGAGACACACCTGTGCGGCGGCGCCGCCCGCCATCGTCAGGGGCGTCAGCGCGGCGAGGACGATGCGTGCGACACTCATGATCCCTCCTCACGAACGGCGTTCAGTCCATAGGCGTCGAGCAGGGCGCGCAGCTGCGCCTCGTCGAGACCATGCGGGTAGCGGCTGACCAGCCGCAGCTCGTCACGCGTAGCGCCACCCGGCACGTCGCCGTGGCTGAGGGTCGCGCGCACGTCGTCGAAGGTGGCGTTACGGATCGTCGCCCACGGGAAGAAGACGATCGCGGGCTCCGCCGTGAGCACGAGGAGCCCGGCCTGCCGTACCTCAAGCAGCTCGCCGCCGACCCGGCCGGCCTCGAACTGGAGGAGGCGCGTCATCACACCACGGCCGGAATGCGCGGGCGCGAAGTCGTCGACTTTCGGACCGAACGAGCCGACGCGGCAGCCGCCGATCGTGAGCAGCAGCGCGGCCACGGCGGACGCGCGCACGAGGCGCCTCGTCGCGCGTCTCATCGGACCGGCACCCGCGTCTCGAAGAAACGGAGCTCGAAATCGTCGCGCACCTCCGCCCAGCGTCGCACGAGCGTGACGAGGATGTCGTCGTCCGGATGGAACGACCCGGCGCTCGTCGCGTGTCTCACCCACTCCGGTCGGATCCATTCCGTGTAGTAGCCGCGCGCGTCCAGCAGGAACGTGCGGCGCGCGGTCGCCGCGCCGGGCGCGACATCGCCCGCCGGCGCGTCAGTGTGGAATCGCATGACGAACCGATCGCCGGGGCCGGTGCTCAGCCGCATGCGGTCGGGCGCGCGGATCGCGGCGGCGGCCGCTTCGTCACTCTGGCCGTCGGCGCCGATCACCTCCGCAACCTGGAGCGACCGCGCAGGCACGCGACGCGCCTCGAGGCCGAACGCGATGCGGTCGATGCGCCAGGAGTCGGCGAGCTGCACGATGCGCACGCGCAGCGAGTCCCGCTCGAGCACGGGGATCGGCAGCGCGAGGTCCTTCCAGGCGATGGGGCCGGAGTCGCCGACGCGCGCGACCTCGCGCCAGGCCGCGCCGTCGCGGACCTGCACGCGCAGACCCATCCGCGACGCGTACCACGCGCCCAGCTCCAGCGCAGTCGCCGGCTGCGACAGCTCGCTGCCGAGCCAGTCCAGCGCGTGCGTGCCGGGCCGATCGAGCATGAACTCGTAGAGCAGCACGGTGTTGAGCAGGCTGTTACGGAGTCGCAGCACGAGGGCGACGCTGTCCGCATCCGGCGCCGGCAGCGACAGCTCGAGAGCGTGCTGGAGCGCGTCGCCCTCCGCAGCGGCCAGCACGCCTGCGGCCGCGCGCGTCGCATCGCCGTCCGCGTGCGTCACGATCGCGAGCACGTCGGCGCCCGCATGGTCGCGCGCTCGCGCGGGCGGCACCAGCGCGCGAATGGCGACCGCACCGCCATGCGCGTCCGGCGCCACCCACTCGTCCGCGGCGTGATGAACCTCGAGCACGCCGAAGTGGTCGATGTAGTGCGTCTCGAGCGCTTCGTTCCGCACCTCCAGCTCGAGGACACCGTCGGCATCCGGGATCGCGCGCAGCCGGTCCACGTCGCGCATCTCGAAGAGCGGCGCGATGCTGTACGAGAAGCCCTCGGCCTCCAGCAGCGCGACGCCACCGCTGTCGGAGTAGATGGTCGGGCACGATCCGAAGATCGCCTTGAAGATCAGGATCGAACCGCCGGCCACGGCGGTCGTGCCGAAGACCGAGAGCGGAATCGACGCCGCCAGGGTGCGGGAGCGATTCTCGCCTTCGACGAACGTCTCGAGCCCGATCACGCTGTCGAGCGCGATGCCCTCCACGCGCACGCTGTCCCGCCGCGTCAGGTCATGGCGCCAGGCCAGGCCCTCGAGCGTGTCGCCCGCGAGGGTGAACCCACTCCGGAACACGACGACGGAGCCGTCGCCCAGGTGCGCCCGCACCGGCGTCGTCACGCGCGCCGGTGGTGCCGCCCGGTCCACCTCGACCGACTGGATGTCGCGCGCGCGGACGATGCAGCCGGCGCTCGACAGTGCCAGCGCGAGCACGATGATGCTGCGCGCAGTCGGAGCGCCTGCGGCGAGTCGAAGGCGGGGAGAACCTGCTGACCTGGTCATCGGCTGTTGCCTCACGTCACCGGTTCGGTCCCATGAACTGCCGTCCATTCCACGTCACCGCGATCGTAAACCCCAGGAGCAGGGTGACGAGACCCACGCCGGCCAGGATCGTGCGGCCCGGCTGGAGCCGCCGCTGGGATCAGGAAAGCGGTTTGCCTGCGGATCGACACGGTCTCCTCCGCGACGGAGTGGCAGCCTGCGTCGTCGACCAATATGCGTCGCGGCCATGCGCAGGGGGCACGCGCTGATCACGTAGTCCGGGTGGCGCTTCGACGTAGTACGGTCGATGGGTTGAGCCTCGGGCATCAGGCATCGGGCGTCGGGCTCTCAATGACGAAAGGGGCGGCAGCCGTCTCGGCCACCGCCCCTTCGTCTCCTGCGACTTCCTTCCGTCAGCGCGTCAGTAGTAGACGACGCCGGCCGAAGGAGCACCGTTCGCACGGTCGGCGCCGCCGATCACGAGCACGTGACCGGTGCCGCTCGCGTCGACGAACGTGACCGCGGCCTGGTTGTAGAGCGAGATGCCGAGCTCGCTCGAGATGATGTCCGCGCCGGTCGCGCCCTGCCATGAGCCGAGCGTGCCGTCGCTGTTCACCATGGCGAAGGTGTTCTCGCTCGAGCCCGCCTGGCCGAAGTAGACGCCCGAGGTCGTGAAGAGCGCGCCACCGCCGAAGATCGTGCTGTGCTTCGAGCGCGCCTTGCTCATCGCCTCGGTGGCGACCCAGCCGGCGCTGGTGAAGCCGCCGGTGCGCAGGTCGAGGCGCACCAGGTCCACCCCCGCGCGCTCGGTGTTCGACGTCGTAAATTGCTCGGGAGCCGTCGTGCCCGCGTCGCCGCCCACCGCGTAGATGTACGGGCCGAAGTTGACCAGCGCGAAATAGGCAGCCGGCGTCGGCAGCGCGTCGAGCGTCTCCCATGCTCCCAGCGTGCCGTCCGCGTTCACCGCCGCGCGATAGGTCGTGGCCACCGCCGCGTCGTCGTTGGTCGCGCCGCCGGCGAGGTAGAGGAAGCCGCGGAACATCACCGCGCCCGCCGAGTGCAGCGCCGTCGGCAGCGCCGTGGTCGTGGTCCAGGCAGTGACGTTGCCGTTCAGGCCGACGTGGCCGACGTACACGGTCGTGGTCGCCGAGCCGGCCGCGTCCTGGCCGCCGAGCACGTAGAGGTACGCCGCCGTCGTCGCCGTATCGAGCGCGGCGGTGAAGGCGGTCGCGGCGGTCGTCGCCGCGTAAGCGCGCGGTGCCGGCAGCGAAGTCATCGTCGTCCAGCTCGCGCCGAGCTCACCCGTCTGCTGTGCGTCCGCCCGGTAGACCACGTCGCTCGCCGCACCGGCCGCGTCACGCCCGCCGAGAGTGAACACGTAGTTCGCGGGCGACGGCCCTTCCTCGACCGGCACGAAGACGGCGCCGAGACCGCTGAGCGGCTGCGGCAGCGAGGTGGTCGGGGTCCAGTCGATGAAGCTCGGGCTGAAGACGCCGCTCTGGATGAGGCGGAACTCGATCGAGTCGCTCACGCCCGTCGCAGTCTCGACCCACACCAGCGAAGTATCCGCGGTGCCCGTCGGCACGCTGGTGACGATGAAGCCGTCGGTCCAGTCGTCGCCGGGCGAAGCGACCGTCGCCTCGATAGGCGTACCCGTCGAGCTCATGAAGAAGACCGTGCCCTGCGACAGCGCCATGCTGTCGCCGAAGGCCGAGCCCTCGACGATGATGGTCATGCCGACCAGCCCGGTGGGCTTGGTCACGCCGTTGATGCGCGAGGCCGTCGGCGCCACAGCGGTGAACGCGTCCTCGAGCGTTGCCGAGGCGCTGCCTTCGTTGGTGACGCGCACGTCGTAGGTCGTGCCCGCGACGAGCCCGGCCGGCGCGAGCGCGAAGACCGCACCCGCCGCCTCCACCACGCGCGGCGACTCGAGGGCGCCGAAGCGCACCGTCACCTCGCCGGTCGCGAAGCCGGTTCCGTCGATGCGGACCTCCGTGCCCACCGTGCCCTGCGCCGGCGAGATGCTGGTCAGAGCGGGCGGATCGGCAGTGGGGTCCGATGGGCTGTCATCGCCGCACGCGCCAAGCGCCACGGCGGCGGCCAGGACGGTCGTCGTCCAGAACGTCGATTTCGTCATTTTTGACTCGGGCTGGAAGAAAGGCCGGGGAGACGGGCTCACCCGGGAGGACGGACGACCCGCCCGAAAGGTCACATTCGATCGGGGCTTTGGGCTTTGGGCTTCAGGCGCTGGCGGTCTGGAGCCGTCGCATCTTCTCCACCAGCGCCGGGTAGCGCGGGTGCTCGCGCACCGCGGCGAGGTCGGAGTCGTGCTCGAGCCATTCGACCGAGCCGTAGCCGAGCTCGAGCGCGCGCTCGAGGTGCTTCATCGCGCGCTCCACTTCGCCGGCCAGCGAGTACGTGCAGGCCAGGTTGTAATGCACGCCGGGATCGTCGGGGTCCATGGAGGCAGCGCGCTCGGCCCACTCGAGGCCGCGCTCGCGCTCCCCGATCAGGACCAGCGCGCCCGAGCCGAAGTAGAGCGCGCGGACGTCGTCGGGGCTGAGACGGAGCGTCGCTTCCGCGGCTTCGATGGCGCGCCCTGTGGCGGCCCGGGCGTCTTCGATGCGGCCGAGGCTGGTGTACGCGTTCGCGAGCAGCCCCCAGTTGTCGAACGACTCGGGCTGGATCTCGCCGGCGCGCTCGAAGCGCTCGGCCGCAGCGGTCATGTCGCCCGCCGCGTACGCGGACCGCGCAAAGAAGTACCACGCGTCGTAGAGGCGCGGATTGATCGCGATGGCCGCGTCGAACTCCGAGGCGGCCTCGTCGTATCGCTTCTGGAGCGTGAGCGCGAGGCCGCGCGAGACGTGCGCCTCGGCGACGTGCGGCCCGCGCTCGAGCGCGCGCTGGCTGCTCTCGTCCGCGCAGCGGCGATTGTGCTCCGTCGGCGCCCAGAACATGTAGAGCATCGAGCAGGTATCGGCGAGGCCGGCATGCGCGGGCGCGTAGCCGGGATCGATCGCAATCGCCTCCTTGAACAGCTGCTCCGCGATGCGCAGGCTGCGACCGGTCTTCCGGTGGAAGAACTGCCTTCCCTTCAGGTACGCCTCGTACGCACCCAGATGCTCCGTCGCGCTGCGCGCGCTCACGTCGACCGCGGGCTTCGCGACCTCGAGCGCGGCCGCGATCTCCGCCGCGATCTCGTCCTGCACCGCGAAGACGTCGCTCAGGTCGCGATCGAAGCGACGGCTCCAGATGTGGTAGCCGTCGTGCACGCCGATGAGCTGCGCGGTCACGCGGAGCCGCTCCCCCGCGGTGCGCACGCTCCCCTCCAGCACCGCGTCGACGCCGAGCTGCCTGCCGATGTCGCGCACGTCGATGTTGCGGCCCTTGAACGCGAACGCCGACGTACGCGCCGCGACGCGCAGCTCCGCCACCTGCGCGAGCACGTTCAGGATCTCTTCGGCGATGCCGTCGCCGAGGTATTCCTGGTCGCGCTCGCGCGAGAGATCGGCGAAGGGCAGGACGGCGAGGGAGCGGACGGGAGCGGTGGCGACCGAAGTATCCCGGCGTGCGTGTGAGTCTGCGTTTACTGGGGCAGGCGCGGGCGCGGGGGCAGGCGCGGGGGTGACATCGCTCCGTGCGGGGGCAGGCGCGGGGGTGGTTGCCTGACCGTCGATCCGGGGGGATGCGCGAACGACGCCCTGCGGGGTCATGTCGTAGACCCAGGCGATCGCGAGGGCGACCGGCAGTC
This sequence comes from Longimicrobiales bacterium, assembly GCA_035512635.1. Taxonomy (GTDB): domain Bacteria; phylum Gemmatimonadota; class Gemmatimonadetes; order Longimicrobiales; family RSA9; genus DATKDR01. The sequence continues at coordinate 9,460 of DATKDR010000037.1, forward strand.
CGATGGCGAACAGCGCGAAAACGAGCGCTGGCGCCCAATCGGGCAGACCCATCATGGGGAACACGGTCGCGGCCACCTCGATCATCAGCCAGGCGACGACGAGGTAGATGGCGGCGACGCGGAAGACGTGACGTCCGCGCAGATCGATGAGGAAGCGGCGCAGCGGAGATCGTTCGGGCATCCTGGAATGGATCGCCCGGAGCGACGGTTACTGCAAGGGCCGCAGTCGCGTCAGTCGCAGCCGATGACCTCGACGGGCGGGCGCGCCCGGTAGTTGGCGGGCTCGAGCGCGGCGCCGGCCGCCTCGAACCAGTCGATCCAGAACGCGCGCACCTGCTGCCCGGCGGGTGTCGTCGGATCGCCGCCGATGACGACGACGCAGGTCCCGTCGAGCGGCGGAATCCGCGATGCCGACTGCTGCGACGCCACCCAGCCGTCCGTCGGCATGCGGCGCGCGCCGCCGAACTCGAACCCGCTCGGCGTCGACTGGAGCATGTCCGACAGCAGCAGCAGCTCCTTCGTGCGCTCGTCCGCGTCGCGCAGGTACTCGGAGGCGATGTGCAGCGTGGTCAGGATGTCGGTCGTGGGTACCGAGCCGACGAAGCGCGGGTCGAAGAAGACCGGCAGCGCGTTCAGCACGCCGCGCTTCGCCGCGTCGAGCTGGCGCCGGTCGTACGACGTGATCGCGTCGGGCCGCATCGCGTCCGGCATGTCCTGCACGAAGCGGCCGACCGAGTCGCGCGTGCCCGTGCGATACATCTCGAGCAGCACGAAGCGGTCGCCGAAATCGAGTCCCTGGACGACCTCCTTGAGGTACGCGCGCGCATCCGAGGTCGCGTGGCTCGTGAGGCTGCCGGAGAAGTCGACGACCGCGACGACGAGTCGCGACGAGGCCGCCCCGGCCGGTGCCTCGGAGGCGGGCACCTCCGCGGCGGGAGCATCGCCCCCGCAGGAGGTCGAGAGCGCGGCGAGGGCGAACATCCCGGCGAGAGTCGTGGCAAGAGTCAACAGCCGTTCACGTTCACGTTCACGTGCACGGGCACGACCGGGAGCCGGCTTTCGGGCCCAGGGCCGGACCCGACCGGCAACGGCTAGTGCCCAGAGCCTGGTGCCTAGAGCCTGCGCCTCAAGCATTCGCCACAACCGGAGCTTCGTCGACAACGGTCCACTCCTGCGCCAGAGCCAGGTGCCGTTCCTTGACCGCGCTGAAATCCTGGGGCAGGCGGAAGCGATTGTGGGCTTCGGGCACGGCCGCCTGGAAGCGGGGCTCGACGCGGAAGGCGGCGACGCTGGCCGGGTCGACGCCGCGCACCCGGGCGTTCTCGCTGCGGAACAGCGAGACCACGCGCGCCAGCCGATCGCGTCGGCCCTCCCAGTCCTCGAACGGCTTGGATTGCGACAGGAACTCCGCCCAGGCGATGGACTCGCGCGCGGCGCGGTCGGCCTCGCGCACGCGCTCGCGATCGCGCGCGATCAGGTCGCGCAGCTCGCGCCGCCGGTCGCGCAGATCGATCAATCGCGGATCCTGCGGATCCGACGCGGTCACGCTGTCGCGCACCTTCAGGTAGCCGAGCAGCGCAGCGGTCAGGAACAGCACGCTGTTCAGGATGGCGATGGGCGCGTTGGTCGCGGCGATGCGCTCGGCGTAGTTGCGTCGCTCCTCGCGCGTGCGCAGCTCGTCCTCGAGCGCCGGGCGCAGCGACGACAGGCGCGCGACCTCGTTGATGTTGCCGGCCTGCGTCGCGCCCGCGATCTGCGTGTCGAGGCGACCGATCTGCTGCTCTACGTGATCGAGCCGCGACTGCGCGAAGTTCAGAATTTCCTGTCGGGCGAGGAACAGGAACGAGACGACGAGGATGCCGCCGATCAGCCCGACGGCAGCGGGAATCCAGAACTGGCGGCGGTACTGTCGCACGCTGCGGCCCGCCTCGGGCACGTCGCGCTCGCTGACCGAGACGATGCGGCGCACCGATTCGCCGAAGATGTGTGCGAGCACCACGAGAAAAATTATGACGCCGAGCGCCAGGATCGCGACTTCGGGCGCGAGCGCGATGCGGTACCACATGCGATAAAGCCCCGCGAGCGCGCCGTGGCGCTCCGCCTCGGCGGCGAGCACCGTCCACGCCTGGCCGATGTCCGCGTCCTGCGGCAGCAGCTCCTGGAACACGGGCACGGTCGCGACCCAGTCGACGACGATCAGGAGAGCGATGGCCGGCACGAACCACCACCACTGCCAGTAGCTGCGGAAGCCGAAGCTCGACTCGCGGCCGCGCTGCGCGCTCTCGAGCGAGGTCGCGCGGGCGTCGATGTTCGCCGTCTCCAGCTTCGCGCGCCGGATCTCCTCCAGCCCGAACGTCATGTCGTTCAGCGACTGACGCGCCCGCTGCACGTGCGCCTCGATCGTGTCCTGCACGCGCGTCGTCGTCTTCTGCACCCACTGCGTGAAGATCTCGCTCGCGCGCCGGTGCAGCGACTGCTCCGGCGGCAGCTCCCCCTCGACCATCGCGTCCGCGCGCGGCAGGCCCGCCTGCGCCCAGTGCGCGCCCGACTCGCGCGCCTCGTCCTCGAGCGCGCCCACCTCCGCCGCGAACCACTTGTCGATCGGCCGCGTGACCCCGCGCAGCCCCACCACGCTCGGCGACCCGCCCACGATCGGGTCGGACAGCTCGTCGTCGTCGTACGCGGGCGCGGGAGTCGTCTCGCCGCTACCGGCGAACGGGCGCCACGGATGTTTCCATTGCATCGGCACCTCGAGGTCAGGCGTCTCGAACTAGCCCATTCCCTGGCCCTACTCGTTCCGGCCGGCCGGGGTTTCACCCGTGCCCCGGGGCGTTTCATGCATGGCTCGCGCCGCCGCCCCAGCAATTCGTCCCTGGGGTTCTGTGATCGCTGACCGTCGACTCTGAAGCCTGACGCCTGACGCCTGACGCCCCCCTACAGCTCCACGAAGGTGATCCCCTCGTTGCCGGTGTCGGTGCGCAGGGAGTCGCGCAGGACGGGCCGGCGCTCGAGGAGCGCGCGCGCGGCGGGGCTGTCGGGCCAGTCGCCGCCCCAGACGAAGCCCCGCAGTCCGCCCCGGCGCTGGCGCTCGCGCAGGTGGCGCTGCACGGCCTCACGGATCGAGCCGCCCTTGCCCGACGAGCCGTAGCCGTGGATCACGCGGACGAGCTTGACGCCCTGCATGCGCGCCGTGTCGAGGCGCATGCCCAGCCGACGGATCGCCTCGTCCACGCCGGGCCGGCCGTCTTCCAGGTTGACGACCAGCATGCGCGGGCGCGACGAAGGGCGCCGCCCGCTCATCGGGTGGCGCTCCGGCGCGCGGTGATCGACCGGGCCCCGGCCGGCGGCCCGACCATCACGGGCCTCCGACCCAGCGCTCGACGCCCAGGACGGCGTCGATCCGCTCCTCGAAGCGGGTCAACGATTCGGGCGCCTTCGGGCAGCCGTGGTAGTGGTTCACGGTGTGCGCGCGCCCCGCGCGACGGATCGTGATCTCCGCGCTCGGCATGTCGGTCCAGGCTCCGCAACGGCGACGAGCCGACCAGCGCCCCTCCTGTCCAGACTCATGATCCTTTCCTCCTCCCATCCCCGGAAGTAGTCCTTCATCCGTCGCATATCCCGACCCCGCGCCCGACACCAGATCCACCCGGCACCCGGTCGAAGAAATCGTACACGTACACGTGCACGTGCTCGTGCTCGGCAGGTACGACCCGCACACGCACACGCACACGCACACGCACACGGTCCCGCACCCCAGCCCTCAGACCCTCATGCCCGTCGATTCGATCCGCGCTCTGTTCCCTGCTCTCTCCCGCGAGATCGACGGCCACCCCGTCGCCCACTTCGACGGCCCCGGCGGGACGCAGGTTCCGGAGGACGTGCTGGCCGCCGTCCGCGCGCAGATGGTGGAACGGAACGGCAACGCCGGCTGGAACGTGCCGACGGCGCAGGCGACGGACGCGATGATGGCCGACGCGCGTTCGACGTTCGCGACGCTTTTCAACGCGCGCGATCCTGACGAGATCGTCTTCGGCGCGAACATGACGACGCTCGCTCTGCGCCTCGCCCACGCGCTCGGCCGGCGCGTCGGGCGGGGCGACGAGATCGTCGTCACCGAGCTCGACCACCACGCGAACGTGGACAGCTGGCGCATGCTGGAACACGATCGTGGCGCGGTCGTACGCGTCGCGCGCTTCGATCCGGAGACGGGCGACCTCGACATGGACGACCTCGAGTCGAAGCTCTCGTCGCGCACGCGACTGCTCGCGATCGGCGCCGCGTCCAACGCGCTGGGCACGATCATCGACGTGACGCGCGCGACGCGTGCCGCGCACGACGCGGGCGCGCTCGTCTTCGTCGACGCGGTGCACTACGCGCCGCACGAGCTGGTCGACGTGCAGGCGCTCGGCGCCGACATGCTCGCCGCGTCCGCGTACAAGTTCTACGGTCCGCACGTTGGCGCCGTCTACCTGCGCGCCGATCTGCTCGAGGAGCTGGACGTGCCGCGCGTCGTCTCGGCGCCGGCTGTGGGTCCCGGCCGGATCGAGACGGGCACGCTGAACTTCGAGGGGATCGCAGGCGCCGCGGCCGCAGTCCGCTTCATCGCGCGGCACGGCGGGGCATCCGCGACAGGGCGGCCCGCGCCGGGCCGGCCGCCGCGGGAGGACGGCGAGGCGCTGCGCGCGCGGCTCGCCGCCGCCTATGCAGCCGGGCGGGAGCGCGGGGCGTCGCTGCTGCGTCGCATGTGGCACGGACTCGACGGCGTGCCTGGAGTGCGGCTCTACGGCCCGCCGCCCGGCGGGCCACGCACGCCCACCGTCGCCTTCACCATCGAGGGCGTCCATCCGCGCGACGCCGCGGGTCGACTTGGCGCGCGCGGCGTGCTCGTCTCCCACGGCGACTTCTACGCGGCGTCGGTCGTCGATCGACTGCGCCTCAGGGAAGCGGGCGGTCTGATCCGCGCGGGCTGCGCGATCTACACGACGGAGTCGGAGGTGGACCGACTGGTGGACGGCGTGGCGGAGCTGGCATCGTCGGGCAGCGCCATTGTGCCGGCCGCCGCGACCCCGTCAATTCGGAGTTCTGTCTCTACCGGCTTCCGTAGGCCACAGCCCCCGAGGTGACCATGCGATATAGCAAGGCTTTCCCATCGATTCTCGTTCTGTGCGGCGCGCTGGCGCTGCCCGTCGCCGCGCAGGACCACGACCACGCCGGCGACGATCCGGTCGTCGGCAGCATCACGTTCCCCACGTCCTGCTCGGCCGATGCGCAGCGCCGGTTCGAGGACGGCGTGGCCCGGCTGCACTCGTTCTGGTTCGGCGCGGCGCGCGAGGCGTTCGAGGCGGCGGCGGCGGCCGATCCGAGCTGCGCGATGGCGCACTGGGGACTCGCGCTGACGCTGCTCGGCAATCCGATGGCGCGCTCGGCGCCGTCGCCCGAGGCCGTCGCCGCGGGCCTGGAGCACGCATCGCGCGCGGTCGAGCTGGCCGAAAGCGCGACGCCGCGCGAGCGCGGCTACGCCGCCGCTGCGCGACTGCTCTACGCCGACGCGGACCGGCTCGACCACTTCGCGCGCATGGCGCTGTACGAGGACGCGATGGCGGAAGTGGCGCGCGCCCATCCGGACGACGACGAAGCCGCGATCTTCCACGCGCTCGCGGTCGTCGCGAACGCGCCGCCGAGCGACCTGACGTTCGAGCGGCAGCTGCTCGGCGCCTCGATCCTGTCGCCGATCTTCGAGCGGCGGCCGGACCATCCGGGTCTCGCGCACTACATCATCCACGCGTTCGACGCGCCGCCGCTCGCCCAGCGCGGCCTCGATGCGGCCGAGCGCTACGCGGGCATCGCGCCGTCCGCGCCGCATGCGCTCCACATGCCGTCGCACATCTTCACGCGCCTCGGCTACTGGACCGAATCCGCGGAGACCAACGCGCGCTCGGCGGCAGCCGAAGCGAACCCGCGCGGCCGCTACCACCCGTGGGACTACATGGTCTACGCGTATCTCCAGCAGGGGCGGGACGAGGAGGCGCGCGCGCTCGTCGACGAGGCGCTGCGCATCGAGCGCGAAGCTCTCGAAGCGAATCCCGAAGGCTACACGCGCTCGGTCATCGCCTACAACCTGGTCGCGATGCCCGCGCGCTACACGCTCGAGCGCGATGCCTGGAACGAGGCGATGGCGCTCGAGGTGCTGCCCGGCAGCGCGCCCTTCGTCGAGGCGATCACCCGCTTCGCGCGCGGCGTCGGCCACGCCCGCGCCGGCCACCCGTCGCCCGCCGCCTCGGAAGTCGATCGACTCGAGGAGCTGCACGCCGCTATCCAGGCCGCGAACGACGCCTACTGGTCCACGATCGTCGGCGCGCAGACCCTCGCCGTGAGCGCCTGGGTCGCGCACCTCGAGGGTCGGCACGACGACGCCCTGCGCCTCGCCCGCGACGCGGCCGACCTCGAGGAGACCGTCGAGAAGCATCCGGTCACGCCCGGGCCCATCCTGCCCGCGCGCGAGCTGTACGCCGAGATCCTGCTCCTGCACGGCCGACCGGCCGAGGCGCTCGCCGCCGCGGAAGCGACACTGCGCCGGGAGCCGAATCGCGCGCGTACGATCGCGGTGGCCGCGCGCGCCGCCGAAGCCGCGGGCAACGCAGTACTGGCCGCGTCCTACCGGCGACAGCTCGCCGACGTGATGAGCAAGGGCGGCGGACGGCCCGGCTGGCAGAACTGACGGGAGAGGTCGAAATCGGGGAACTGCCGTTCACGTTCACGTTGAACGTTCACGTTCAGGACATTCGGCAGGCATTCCTTCGCGAGCCGCCCCACCGACGTCGACCAGAATCGAAAAAGCCCGGCGAATCCCTTGGGATCCGCCGGGCTTTCCTGATTTTCGCGTCGGGACGATGCCCGACGAGAAGGTTGTCGCTACGCCCGCCGCTCACGCGGCCGGACGCGATCGATGCTTACGCGCCGACGCGAACGACGTTCTCGGCCGCGGGGCCCTTCTGGCCCTGCACGACGTCGAACTCGACCTTCTCACCCTCGGCCAGCGTCTTGAAGCCGCTGCCCTGGATGGCCGAGTGGTGCACGAAGCAATCCTTCGCGCCGCCCTCGGGGGTGATGAAGCCGAAGCCCTTCTGATCGTTGAACCACTTCACGGTTCCGGTGCTACGCATAATACCGCACTCCTGGTGCTGTTTGACGATGTTCGAGGTGCGGTATCTCCGTACCAACGCGTCATCAGTCATCGACGAGGCCAACCGCCCGCCACGGTCGCTCGCGCAGGTCAGCCTTCAGGAATCAGCTCGGTAGAACCGGGCTCGAAACGAAAAAAGGACCGGACAAGTGTGCCCAGGTCCTCTTCTGAAGTCTGGTCCGGCCGAAGCCGGCTTGCGCTCACGAGAGACAAGTCTAGCGGGAAGGCCGGGTCAAGTCAATGGCGGTGCGGGACTTCGGGTATCCGGTATCCGGTATCCGGTATCCGGTATCCGGTATCCGGTATCAGCGGGCCAGGGCGGCGGCGACGCGGCGGGCGATCTGGTCGGGGGTGAAGGGTTTCTGGAGGAAATCGACGTTGGCGCTGTCGATTCGCTGGAGGACGACGGCGTCCTCGGTGTAGCCGCTGATGAAGAGGACACGCAGGCCGGGGCGTGAGTCGCCGATGCGCTCGACCAGCTCGCGGCCGCTCATGCCGGGCATGACGACGTCGGTGACGAGGAGGTCGCAGCGGACGTCGGCGGCCTGCAGTCGCTCGAGGGCTTCGGAGCCGGAGGCGGCGACGGCGACGTCGTATCCCTTGAGCCGCAGCACGCGGGCGACGAGGCCGCGCACGGAGGGCTCGTCCTCGACCACCAGGATCGAGGCCGCGGCGGCGGGCGCTCCGGTCCGCCCCACGCCGCGCCTGCGGCCATCGTCGACCTCCTCGCGCGCGACCTCGGCCGGTCCGGCGAGCCCGGCGGCCGCCGCCGGGAACAGCACCTCGAAGGTGGTGCCCGCGCCCGGCGTCGTTTGGACGCGCACGTAGCCGCCTGCCTGGGTGGCGATGCCGTGCACGGTCGAGAGGCCGAGGCCGGTCCCCTTGCCCTGCGGCTTGGTGGTGAAGAAGGGCTCGAAGACGCGCTCGAGCACGGCCGACTCCATGCCGGTGCCCTGATCGGCGACCGTGAGCAGCGCGTACTCGCCGGGCTCGACCCGGTCGCCGACGGCGTCGAGCGGCTCGCTAACGGTGAGCGGCCGGACGTCGACGGAGATGCGGCCGCCCTGGGGCATCGCGTCGCGTGCGTTCAGCACCAGGTTCATGACGATCTGCTGCACCTGCGATGGGTCCGCGCGGATGGGCACGGGCTCCGCCGGGAAATGACCCACCAGCTCGACGTCCTCGCGGATCAGGCGACGCAGCATGGGCTCCATCTCGGAGACCTGACGGCCGAGGTCGAGCACGCGTGGCTGAACGAGCTGGCGCCGCGCGAACGCCAGGAGCTGACGGGTCAGGTCGGTCGCGCGTCGCGCTGCGCGGCCGATCTCCTCGACGTCCTCGCGCCGTGGATCGTTGAGCGCCAGCCCGTCGCGCAGCAGGTCCACGTGGCCGCGCACGGCGGTGAGCACGTTGTTGAAGTCGTGCGCGACGCCGCCCGCGAGGTGCCCGATCGCCTCGAGCTTCTGTGACTGTCGGAGCTGCTCCTCGATCGTGTGACGGGCCGTGATGTCCAGACATATGCCGATGGTCCGGAGCGCGCCGGCGCCATCGGTGAAGCGGCGGCCGCGCGCGCGCAGCCAGCGCACGCCGCCGTCCGGCGTCACGACGCGGTAATCGGTCTCGTAGTCCACGCCGCGCTCGAGCAGGTCGGTGAACTGGCCGCGCACGCTCAGCCGGTCCTCCGCGTGAATCGAGGCGTCGACGGCGCGCAGGTCGCCGTCGAACTCCTCCGGCAGCCCGTGCATCGCGCGGCAGCCCCCCGACATCATCACGCGGCCGGTGCGAGGGTCCCACTCCCACATGGCCATGCCGCCGGCGTCGAGGGCGAGGCGCAGGCGCTCGTCGATGGCGGAGCGACGGGCCAGCTCGCGCTCGATGATCGAGCCGATGAGCGCGAGCGTGAGAATCAGCAGCGTCGATCCGAGCACCGCGACGCCGAGCCCGTCGGTCGCGAGCACATCGCTCCGGCCGATCACGCTCCGGCTGCCGGTCGGGATGAAGACGGCGGCGGCCATGGCGGTGTAGTGCATGCCGGCGATCGCGCCGCCCATGAAGACGGCGGCGCCCAGCCGCCGGCCGCGGCCGGCCGCCCCCTCGAGCGAGCGGAAGCGGAAGGCGAGCCAGAGAGCGGCGAAGGAAGCGGCGATCGCGATGACGATCGACGCGAGCACGAGCAGCCAGCGCCACTGGATGTCCGCGGCCATGTGCGCAGCGGCCATGCCGATGTAGTGCATGCCGCAGATGGCGGTGCCCATGGCCAGGCCGCCGCAGACGAAGTAGCTCGGCGTCGGCTGATCGCGGCTCACGACCCAGAGCGCGATCGCCGAGGCCAGCACGGCGACCACGATCGAGAGCACGAGCAGCACGACGTCGTAGGCGATCGTCACGTCCGGCATGGAGAACGCGAGCATGCCGATGAAGTGCATGCTCCAGATGCCGAAGCCCATCGCGAGCGATCCGCCGAGCAGCCATAGGCGCCGGCCGGGCCCGCGCGCCGACGTGACGCTGCGCGCGAGATCGAGCGCCGCGAACGACGCGATGATCGCCACGACGATCGAGGCCGTGACGAGGAAGGGATCGTAGATGCCGTTCAACACGCCTCCCTGGCTGCGGGGAGGGCAGGCAAGATCCGGACTATCGAGCGGGCGGCATCACGGATGGAGCACCTCTCGCGCGGCGGCGAGCGCATCGTGCCACGCGCGCTCGAGCGGTGCCGGGCCGACGCCGAGACAGTGATGCACGACGGCCTCCGCCCACGCCAGGTACTCGCGACGACGCGTCACGCTCCAGTCGGGCGGCGGGTCGTGCGCGATGTCGGCGATATTGCACGTCTTGTCCGCGATCTTGATGCGACGCGCGCGCGCGGACAGCTCCGCCGCGTGCGCGACCTGGAGGCGCTTCCGCTCACCCCTCGCCAGCGAGGTGTCGTCGCTGATCTCCAGCACGAGGTCGCGCACGGCCGCGCCGAACGCCGCCGCCAGCTCCTCGGGCGTCGTGTCCGTGTCCTCGATCGTGTCGTGCAGCAGCGCCGCCTGGATGGTCTCGACGTCGTCGACACCGCAGCGCGCCAGCAGCTCGCTTACCGCGATGACGTGATTGATGTAGGGATAGCCGGCGACACCCTTCCGCAGCTGGCTCGAGTGTCGCTCGGCCGCAAAGCGCAGCGCGGCGAAGATGCCCGGCAGGCTCATGCCTGCGTGCCGATCGTGCTCGGCGTCTCGCCGTAGACCGCGCGACCCGTCCGCACGATGATCTCCGGCAGCGCGTCGACGTCCGCCGCGGTCGTGTTGAAGTTGACGATGCACGCGCGCAGCAGGTAGCGGCCGTCGACAACGGCGTTGGAGACGAATGCTTCCCCGCCGTTCTGGAGCCGGTCGAGGAGCGCTTCGTTGATCTCGTTCAGCCGTCGCTCGGTGTCGGGCCGACCGACACTCGCCTTCAGCTCGGGGGGCACCCAGCGGAACGTCGCGATCGAAAGCGAGAGCGTGGCCGCCTCGAGCTCGGGATGCCGCGCCGCGTTCTCGTGCAGACGACGCGCGAGCGCGATGTCGTCCGCGATCATGCCCGCGCAGCCCGCGCGTCCCGCGTGTCTCAGGCCGAGCCACACCTTGAGCGCACGGAATCCCCGCGAGTTCTGGAGCCCGAAGTCGACGTAGTTCGTCGCCTCCACCCCGAAATGGTAGTAGGGCGGATGATACGCGAATGCATCGCGCAGCACCTGCGGATCGCGGACCAGCACGCACCCCGCTTCGAGCGGTGCGTAGAGCCACTTGTGGGGGTCGATGGCGACGGAGTCGGCGAGCGCGAGCGCCGCGAGGTCGGCCGCGGCCTGCGCGCCGGTGGCGCCGCCATGCTCGCGGACGGCGTCGGGGGCCGCGGCCGCGAAGCCGCCGTATGCGCCGTCGACGTGCAGCCATAGCCCGTGCTCGCGACAGACGTCCGCGATCATGCGCAGCGGATCGACCGCACCGGTGCTGACGCTCCCGGCGGTCGCGATGACTGCGATCGGCCGCGCGCCACCCGCGAGATCCCGCTCGATCGCGGCGCGGAGCGCGTCGACGCGCATGCGCTGATGCTCGTCCACCTCGATGCGACGGAACGCGTCGGTGCCGAGGCCGAACAGGTCGGTCGCCTTGTCGATCCACGTGTGCGTGCCGGAGCTGCCGTAGACGGTATACGGTAGACGGTCGGCGGTATTCGCTTGGACGGCCCGGATTCCGGCGAGGCCTTTCCTCCGCACGTCCTGGCCGAGCATGGCGGTGCGCGCGGCGAGGAAGCCGACGAAGTTGGCCATGTTGCCACCGCTCACCAGAACGCCGCCGCACCCCTCGCGGTAGCCGATCAGCTCGGAGAGCCAGCGGATCGTCTGCGCCTCGATCTCGCTGGCCGCGGGCGACAGCGTCCAGCCGCCGACGTTCGGGTTGACCGCCGCGGCGAGGAGGTCGGCGAGCGCGCCGATCGGCGCGGGCGACGACGTGATGTAGCCGAAGAAACGGGGGTGCCCGTTGAAGAGCGATCGATCGGCGAGGACGCGGGCGGCTTCGCGCAGCAGCGTCGCCGGCTCGGTGCCGGCTTCGGGCAGAGGCCGATCGGCGCCGACGGCGTCGCGTACGTCTTCAGGGCGCTGGTCCGGGCGCACGACCGGACGGGCGCGCACCGACTCGAGCAGCGCCGCGATCTCGTCCACGAGCTCGTGGCCGGCGGCGCGGAACTCCCCCGCCGTCATCGCCAGTGGTACCTGTCGCGTCATCGGAGTCCCTCGAAGAGATCGGTCTCGCGCGCGCGCCCGCCGTTCACCGTGGAGTATACGCGGTAGTAGTGCTGCCGCCCCCAGAGCCGTTCGTGGTCGGCGTCGCTCAGGTCGCTCAGACCCGCGTAGATCGCGATCTGCGTCCGGTGGCGCTGGATGGCGCGCCATACCGTGCTCGCGTGCGCGCGCGTGTCCAGCAGCGCACTGGTCGACCATTCCGGCCAGGCGATCGCGCTGCGTTCCACCCCGTCGACCGTGCTGCCGAGCCGCTTAAACGCCTTCTGGTACGCCTCCCAGACGTCGGGTGTCTCGCTCTTGTAGTACAGCTTCGATACGTGGTGCGGCGCGTGGCCGTCCTCGTGCGACGCGTCCGGCGCGAGCGCACATGCGGCCGTCGCGTACTGGCAGATCGCGACGTGGTCCGGATGACCGTATGCGCCGAACGAGTCGAACGTGACGACGACCTGCGGCCGGATGCGCCGGATGTGCGCGGTGATGCGCGCGATCGCCTCGCGCGGATCCGCGCGGTCGAGCGAGCCGTCGACGTAGTCGAGGAACACGACCTCGCGCACGCCGAGCTCGCGCGCGGCCGCCCGCAGCTCGGCCTCGCGCACCCGCCCGACTTCCTCGTCCGACGGCCGCTCGCGGTCCGGATCGAAGTAGCGGCCGCGCTCGCCGCGCGTCGCCGTGACCAGGTACGTCTCCACCCCTTCCGCCGCGTAGCGCGCGAGCGCACCTCCGTTCCCGAGCGATTCGTCGTCCGGGTGCGCGAGCACTGCGAGGAGACGGAGCTTGCCGGATGCGTCGGCCATTGGGGGCGCACGCTGGGCGAAACGTCGGCGCGCGTCAATGCCGGGCCGGTCCGGCCGCGTGTCTGCCGCGGGCCCGGGCTGGGTCGGCGGCAGCTAGCCGACGTAAAGGAAAAGGATGTAGTAAGACGCCGGCGGCAGCGACGTCGCACCCTGAGCCGCAACTCTGAAGATTCGCGGATGAGGAAGCCAATGATGTCGCGGCCCGCTCCTACGGTTTGGTGCGGTATCGAGGATGCGCGCGGCGCGAGCTTCCTAGCATCCGCGTCGTGCGGGTGGGCGTGGGGTGAGGAGCAGCGCGCGGAAACGTGGATCGGCATCGATCGCCGCGAAGGTCGGATCGCAGCGCAGGTGCAGCTGAAAGTGGAGGCTGGCCGCGGGCTCGTAGCGTCGCAGCCACTGGATGGCCCGATCGTGGTCACCGATCGCGGCGGTGGCTTGCGCCAGGTAGAGCGCGGTGTGCAACGGCGTGGGCGACCAGGGTTCCACGAGCGATTCGGCGCGAGCCAGCAAACTGCGCGCGGCGGCCGCGTCGCCGGCCTCGGCTCGAGCCAGCGCAGCCATCGCATGCGCGTTCGCACCCTGCAGGCCGGTCGTCAGGCGGCGCATCGCATCGAACGCGGCAACCGCTCGTGCATGATCCTCTCGCGCGACAGCCACGTAGCCGCTGGTACCGCGTGCGAACACGTTATTCGGTCCCACGGCGACGGCGCTGTCCGCCCAGACCGCTGCGCTGTCGTACTGATGACGCCAGTAGTAGCCCAGCGCCAGGTACGCCACGGCGTGCGTATACGACGGGTCATAGGCTACGGAGCGGCGCCAGGCGTCGAGCGCGCCGTCGAGATCGCCGGTTTCCGCCAGGCTCAGGGCCAGCATGTGCCACGCGGGCGCGGACGTCGAGTCGAGCGCGAGGGAACGCCGTACCGACCGGAGCGCGGGTGCGAGATCGGTTTGATCGACGGAACGGCTGACGATCGCCAGCGTCAGCCACGCGTCGGCGCTCGCAGGATCGGCCGCGACCGCGCGATCGACGGCGCGAACCGCGAGTCGCAGCACACTGTCGACCGGCGCCCCGGCCGATACCAAGGCGCGGTCGACCGCGAGCGCGTACGCCTTCGCCAGCCCCGCCCAGGCCGGCGCGAAGGTGGAGTCGCGGACGAGCGCCGCGCTGAAAGCCTCGATCGCTTCGTCGTTGCCTGCGGTCGTAAACTGCGCGTACGCGCGTGTGCCGCGCTCGTACAGCGCCACGACCTCGGGATCGGTCTCGTCGCGCGCCTGCCAGATCAGGACGCCCGCCCCGACGCCGAGCAGCCCGGCCACTACACCCGTGACTAGCCGGCGACGCCAGCCCCAGCGCGCAGGCGCCGTACCTTTGTCCAGCGCGCGCGCGAACGAGGCCGTGTCCGGGAAACGATCGGCTGGGAGTGGCTGGAGCGCGCGCAGCAGCGCCGCGTCGACGGGGGCCGGCACCGAGGCACGCACGGGTCGGATGGGCCGCGCGGGACCGGCGAGGCGGCGTGCGACGACGGACCCGGGCGTGGGTCCGGTGAACGGAGGCTCGCCCGCGAGCATCTCGTACAGCACGCTCGCGAGCGCGTACTGATCGGCGCGGCCGTCGACCGCTTCGCTCGTCGCCTGCTCCGGGCTCATGTACTCGGCCGTGCCGATGACGAGACCGGTGCCGGTGAGTCGGTCGCTCGCCGTGGCATCGAGCGCGCGGGCGATGCCGAAATCAGCGACGTAGACGTGCCCCTCCGCGAGCAGCAGGTTCTCCGGCTTGACGTCACGATGCACGACGCCCTCGCGATGGGCTGCGTGGAGTACCCCTGCCGCTTCCCGCGCGATCGACAGCGCTTCGCCGACCGGAAGGAAGGGCTCCCGTTCGAGGCGTGCGCGCAGCGACTCGCCGGCGACGTACGCCATCGCGTACCAGGGCAGCTCGACGCCGTCCGATCCGCGGACTACTCCCGAGTCCAGGACGGTCAGGATGCCGGGATGCTGTAGACGCGCGGTGATGCGAATCTCGCGCAGGAAGCGCTCGGCGCCGATGGCGTTCGCGAGCTGTGGATGGAGCACCTTGATCGCGACCAAGCGCTCGTGCCGGAGGTCGCGCGCCAGCCAGACCGACGCCATGCCGCCGCGGCCGAGCTCACGCTCCACCCGGTACCGCTCGGCAAGGGTCGCGTCGAGGAGATCGAGCATCGAGCGCGCTCGGGATCAGGGCATGGGCAGGGACGGCGGCCGCGCCATCATCGACTCGATGTCCTGGATGTTGCGCGGCGCCGGGGAGAGCCACTCGACGCCCTCGGCGGTGACCAGATAATCGTCCTCGATGCGCACGCCGATGTCCGCGTAGCGGCGGACGGTGTCGCGCACGGCGGCGATGAACGCGCGGTTGCGCTCGGTGTCCGGCAGCATGTCGAGCAGCGTCTCGCTCACGTAGATGCCGGGCTCGACCGTCAGCACCTCGCCTGCCGCGAAGCGGCCGCTGAACGAGTAGGAGTGACCGCCGACGTCGTGCACCTCGAGCCCGATGCCGTGGCCGAGGCCGTGGGCCATGTAGAGGTACGCCTGCGTGCAGACGAGCGGCCGGCGCTCGCAGGCCTCGGCGCTGGCCCAGGGCGGATCGAAGCGGGCGTCGAGCGATTGCGTGAGTCCGAGCCGGGCGAGTCCCGCGGCGATGACGCGTCGCATCGCGTCGTGGCCCGTGGCGACCGCAGCGCCCGGGCGGATCTCGCGCACGGCGGCCGCCTGCGCTGCGAGCACGATCTCGTAGATGGCCGCCTGCTCGTCCGAGAAGGTGCCGTCGACGGGAACGGTGCGCGTAACGTCTGCCGTGTAGCCGTCGACGATCGCGCCCACGTCCATCACGACGACGTCGCCCGCGCGCATGTCGCGGTCGTTCGCGCGGTAATGGTAGCTCGTCGAGTTGGGGCCGCTGCCGACGATGGAGCCGAAGCCGGCGCCGTCCGCGCCGAGGACGCGGAACGAGTATTCGATGACGGCCTCTAGCTCGCCCTCGTTCATGCCCGGCTCGATGACGCGCAGCGCGGTCTCGAGGGCGTCCACGGTGATGTGGATCGCCTCGCGCAGCAACGCGACCTCGGCGTCGCTCTTGGTGAGACGCAGCGAATCGAGCAGCGGATCGAGTGAGCGGATCCGGGGATTCGGGATTCCGGATTCCGGATTCCGGAGTCGCGAGCTGAACGCGCGGCCGCGCGTGAGCGAGTCCGCCGCCAGGTAATCGCGAGAGTATACGTCGCTCACGACGAGCAGCGGCAGCTCCTCGCTCAGAGAGTCGACCGTCGGCTGGAGCGCGTCCAGCGGGCGCAGCGCGAGACCGGTGCGGGCGAACAGCTCCGCCGAGTCGGCCGGAAAGCCATCGTACAGGTACATGCGCGGATCGATCGCCGGCTCGAAGAGCAGTGTCGCGCGCGGCTCGCCCTGCCGCACGACCATCAGCAGGACCGCGTTCGGCCGCGTGTAGCCGGTGAGCCAGCGGAAGGAAGGCGTCTGCCGGAACCGCCCAAGGTCGTCGACCGGCGAGCGCCCGCCGAAGGCGAGGACCACGCCGTCGCCCACGCGCTCGGCCACTTCGGCGCGCCGCCCGACGTACTCGGATTCGGGGATGCCGGGTACGGCATTGGAGACCTGGCCCGCGAGGCGTTCGGCGCCGGCGGTCAGCGTCCATGCCGCTGCAATGACGAATGCGAATCGGGTCACGATACGACTCCAGGGTTCGACTCGGGTCCTGACAGGTAAGGCGGATTCGGGCCGAGGGGAAGTCCATGCTGGTCGGAACAGCATCGGCTGCCGGCCCGTAGAATCAGGGCAGCCCGCCGTGCGGAGAATGCCGCAGGGGCGGCCAACGATCGAACGAGGTGGAGCTCGATGCGATACGAGATCCTGCTGATCGGTACGGTGGCGCTGTCGGCCGCGTGCAGCTCGGGCACTGCCCGAGGCACCGGCTATCCCGATCCGGACGTGGTGATCGTGGACGAAGATGCGCGCAGCCGGCGCGATGGCGGCCGCGACGGCGGTGACGTCTTCGCGCGCTCGCCCGGCGAAGTGCCGCCCGGCCACTACCCGCCGCCGGGCGAATGCCGCATCTGGTACTCGGATCGTCCGCCCGGTCATCAGCCTCCGCCGGCTCGCTGTGAGTCCCTGGTCGGCCGGGTGCCGCTGGGCGCCTTCCTGCTGTACCACGATCGCGCGTGGGACACGGAAGTCGACTGGCGGCGGGAAGCCTCCCGTCGGCCGGGCACGGTTCCCGAGATCATTCTGCGAATCATGAACTCGCTCGTCGGGGACTGAGCGACGGGTGAATCGACGCAGCAAGGGGCGGCTCCCGGTCGGGCGCCGCCCCTTCTGTTGGTGCGTACGGATCGTCCCATCGCGGACGATCCGCGCCGGCTCAGTCGTCGAAGCCTTCCAGCTCGATCTTGGTGAAGCCGTGCTCCATCTTCGCCTCGAACTCCACGACCTGGCCGCCCGACGCGACGAAGTCGAATTCGGACAGATCGGTTACCGAGCCATCGAGGTTCGAGAACCAGGCGGCAGGGTCGATCTGGATGTCCAGCGTGCCCGGCTCGCCATCGATGACGAGCGGCGGGTCGAACGCCATCTCGATCTTGATCTCCGCCTCGAAGTACGCGACGAAGTCGCTGGCGGGGCCGTCCGTCGGCGTGAACCGGCCTGCCACGACCAGGCTCGCGTCGGCGGGCCAGTCGGTGTAACCGGCCGCTTCGATCTCGGCCAGCAGCGCGAGGATGTCGGCGCCGTCATCGTCGTCTTCCGCCTCGGACAGGTCCGCGTCCTCGACCTCGAACTTCATTTCGACATAGGTCCCGGACGGAATCGACTGCGTCGTGACGGGCGTCGTGCCACCCGTCAGCGGCAGCTGTACGAAAAAGGTGCCCGTCTCGAACTCCTCGCAGTCGTCGTCGTCATCGTCGCCGTTGCCGATGCCGGCCAGAGAGTCGCAGGCGTCGTCGCCGCGATCGAGCTTGAACTCGCCCACGATGAAGGCCACATCCGTGATGGTCAGTATGCCATTGTCACCGGTCAGCACGATCTCGCCCGGAGCGGCCGAAAAGGACGGCGCGGCGGCGAGCGACGAGGACGCCGAAGCGTCGGTCGATGTGGCCGCCGAAAAGGCGACCGTGACGTTGCCGGAGTCGTCGGCCGAGGTGACGTCGTCGCAGGCGATGGTGCCGAGGGAGGCGGCGGCCAGCGCCACCGTGCAGGTCGAGCGGAAGAAGCGATTCATTTTGTCCTGGCGGTCAGGGTCGACGGATTCGCACCCTTCGCGAATCCACGGATCTCTTCAATTGGACGGACGAGCGTCTCCATTCGTCACATGCGCCGTGGCCGGGTGGCCATCGGCATGGAATGAGACCCCCAGCCCCGGAAGCTCCCTGTCAGCCGGGAGGCCGCGGCCCTATTCTATGCCCATCGAAACTCTGACCGAACGAAGCGATGGCCGACACCCTCACCATCACGGACAATCGGACCGGCAGGCAGTACGAGGTCCCGATCTCCTACGGCACCTACCCGAAGTACGGCGCGCACGTGCCGTCGACGGCGCTGCGGCAGATCAAGGCGTCGGAGGACGATTTCGGGCTGCTGGGCTACGATCCGGCGTTCATGAACACGGCGTCGTGCAAGAGCGCGATCGCGCACATCGACGGCGACGAAGGCATCCTCCAGTACCGGGGCTACCCGATCGAGCAGCTGGCGGAGCGGGCGAACCATCTGGAAGTGGCGTACCTGGTGCTCTTCGGGGAGCTGCCGGACGACGACGAGCTGATCGCGTGGAAGCGCTCGATCACCTACCACACGATGGTGCACGAGTCGCTGAAGAAGTTCATCGATGGCTTCCGCTACGACGCGCACCCGATGGGCATGTTCGTGAGCACGGTCGCGGCGCTGTCGACGTTCTATCCGGAGGCGAAGGACATCCACGACGAGGCGAATCGCCGCATGCAGATCACGCGGCTGATCGCGAAAGTGCCGACGATCGCGGCGTACGCGTACCGGCACAGCATGGGTCTCCCCTACATCCAGCCGGACAACGAGCTGGGTTACACGGGCAACTTCCTGTCGATGATGTACCGCATGACGGAGCGGCAGTACGTGCCGAATCCGACGCTGGAGAAGGCACTCGACGTGCTCTTCATCCTGCACGCGGACCACGAGCAGAACTGCTCGACCAGCGCGATGCGCGCGGTCGGCTCGTCGCACGCGGATCCGTACGTCTCGCTGTCGGCCGCGGCCGCCGCGCTCTACGGGCCGCTGCACGGCGGCGCGAACGAGCAGGTGCTGCGCATGCTGAACGAGATCGGCTCCAAGGAGCGCGTGCCGGAGTACGTGAAGCGCGCCAAGGCGGGGGAGTTCCGCCTCATGGGGTTCGGGCACCGGGTCTACAAGAACTACGATCCGCGCGCCCGCATCCTCAAGCAGATGGCGGACCAGGTGCTGGAGGTAACGGGCAGCACGCCACTGCTGGACCTGGCCATGGAGCTGGAGCGCATCGCGCTGGAGGACGACTACTTCGTGTCGCGCAAGCTCTACCCGAACGTGGACTTCTACTCGGGCATCATCTACCAGGCCATGGGATTCCCGGTGGACATGTTCCCCGTACTCTTCGCCATCCCCCGCACGGCCGGGTGGCTGGCGCAGTGGCAGGAGATGCTCACCGACGAGGAGCAGAAGATCGCGCGGCCGCGCCAGGTCTACACGGGGGCGGACGAGCGGGGGTACGTGGAAGTGGGGGAGCGGTGAACTCGAGCGGCCGCCGAGGCGGATCGCGGGTTTCTCACCTTATGGTCCCTGAACTCGATGTAGAGGGTGTCCGCGGAGCTCTTCGGGGCGCAAAGCCAATCAGCCGCGACCCTGGCTGAGCAGGTCTTCTACGAGTTGCCGTGATCGATCACTGAGCGGCTCACCAGGGAAATAGCGTTCCACGATCCGGATCACGTCCTCCACCGTGCCGAGCTGGAGGCTCGAGAGCAGCAGGCGCAGGTCCTCCGTGTCTCGCGCCGCCCGGGCGGCACGCACTTTCATGGCCAGCAGGTGCTCCGGCGGTGTGGTCAGCACGCGGAGGTTCGGGTGGTCGTAGACCGGCGTGCCGCGACCGGCGCGTCCGGAGACATAGCTGCTCGCCTGACTGTTCAGCCACGACTTCGGCAATCCCAGCTCCTCGGCCACCTCGTGCGCAGCCTCGATCACCGGTCCGTCGGGGCGGAAGAGCGCGTCCACGTCCCGCGTGGCGGCCCGCTCGTCGTACACGAGAACCATGGCCGCTCCACCGAACACATGCAGCTCTCCCACGACCCTTCGCCGCGCCAGCTTCGACGCGAGCAGGTCGAACGCCTCTCGCAGGCGGTCGCGATCGAGCAGCCGGTCGCGGGTCACGCCGCCTCGAGATCGTGCCGATCCAGCATTACCCCGCGGCGGCGGTAGGACGCGGGCGCATGCACGAGCGCACGAGCGCGAGCGGACCGCAGATCGCTGACCCACCAGAACCCGTCCAGAAAGCGGTGCCGCCCGTGGACCCATGCCGGCGGTTCCACACCTGCGCGGACGCAGAGGTCCTCGGCGATGGCCGCGAGCAGCGCGTCGAACCGCGGCTCGCCCGTGCCCTCGGGTTCCCGCGCGACCAGCAAGAGCGGTGGGTGGCCGTCCTCCTGCGCGCCGCGGAGGAACTCGAAGACCAGCCGCATGCGCCGGCGGTCGTCGCTCGCAGCCGACAACTGGCCGGCCAGATCCGCCAAGCGGTAGTAGCGCGGATCCGACTCGAGCGAGAGGCCGAGGCGATGGCCAGAAGCCCCTATCATCCGCTCGAGGATCGGCAGGGTAGGCTCACGCCTGCCGGCCTCGTAGGCGGAAATCGCCGACTGGCTCGTATCCGCCAGCTGGGCGAGCTGGCGCTGGGAAAGTCCCGCTGCCTTCCTGGCCTCCCGGAGCAACGCGCCTGCGCTTGAGCGGTAATATATCGGATCGTGTATCACGGATACAGGATGGGGTTAAGCGGCCCGCAATGTCAAGCCGTGCCCCGGCGCCCGCGGCGACGCCCTCGAGAGCCCGCGCATGGCCTCCGCGGCGGGGAGTTGCCCCGACGCCGCGGGGAGTCGCGCTCGAGAGCCCGATCGTATCGCCGCGGATGGTGACGCGTGAACAGGTGCTCAAGGCGGACCTCTCCAGGG
>DATKDR010000038.1:0-15097 GCA_035512635.1 Longimicrobiales bacterium
AGCCCGCCGAGGGCGCGGACGAGATTGAGCGCGAGCTCGCACCGAAGTTCGGCTTCGACACGACCGACCCGCGCGGCCGCAGCATGCTCGCCGCGCTGCGCGCGCTCGACGACGTGCCGCGCCTGCGCTCGACGCATCCCGGCGGCTTCGTCCTCTCGTCCGAGCCGCTCGGCGAGTGGATGCCGATCGAGCGCACCACGATGGGCCGCACCATCCTCCAGTTCGACAAGGACGACCTCGACGCCGCGGGCGTGCCCAAGTTCGACTTCCTCGGACTCGGCGGACTCACCGCCACGCACCTCGCCTTCAAGGCGATCGAAAAGCGCACGGGTGAAAAGCTCGAGCTGTACCGGCTGCCGGTCGACGACGCGAGGACGTACGAGATGATCGGCCGCGGCGACACGGTCGGCACGTTCCAGATCGAGTCGCGCGCGCAGATCCAGTCGATTCTGCAAACCAGGCCCGACCGGCTCTACGACATCGTCGTGCAGGTCGCGCTCATCCGCCCGGGTCCGATCCAGGCGCGCTTCGTCCATCCGTACACGATGCGACGGCGCGGCCTCGAGCCCGTCGTCTACGACGATCCGCGCCTCCAGCCGATCCTCGAGCGCACGTACGGCATTCCGGTGTTCCAGGAGCAGGCGATGTCGATCTCGATGGCGCTCGGCGGCTTCAGCGCCGCGGAGGCCGACGAGCTGCGTCGCGCGATGGGCAACCAGCGGAAGCTGAGCAAGCTGAAGAAGGTGCTGGCCGAGCTGGAGCGGAGGATGATCGACAACGGCCTCGCGCCGGAGAAGGCGTCCTCGATCGTCGAGGACCTGATCAGCTTCGCCAACTACGGCTTCCCCGAGAGTCACGCGTGGAGCTTCGCCCTGATCGCCTACGCGACCGCGTACCTCAAGGCGAATCATCCCGCCGAGTTCTTCATGGCGATGCTGAACGCGTGGCCGATGGGTTTTTATAGCCCTGCCACACTGGTTCATCAGGCACGCAGGGATGGCGTTCGGGTGCTCGGCCCCTGTATGCGGGATGGCGGTTGGGACTGCGAAGTTCTGTTGGACAGGGAGGCGGCGCTACGCGCCGGGGTGGCTGCTGACGCGAGGGAGGCTGCTGACGCGAGGGAGGCGGCGCTACGCGCCGGGGTTCCTATGCAGGCAGCCCGGATGGGCGCGTCGTCAAATCAACCGGCCGAGGCACGCCCCCCCGGAGAGCCTCCCTCCGCAGAGCCTCCCTGCGCAGACCCTCCCGAGAGCGAAGCGACCCCTCCCTGTGCAGCGCCGCAGACGCGCGGCACCATCCGGGTCGGCTGGCGCCACATCCGGGGCCTCGGCCCGCGCGCCGAGGAAGCCCTCCAGCTCGCGCGCGAGGCGGGCCCCTTTACCTCCATCGAAGACGTCGTCAAGCGCGCATCGCTGACGCGGTCAGAAGCGCTGCACCTGTCGCGCGCCGGAGCTTTCGAGGCCTTCCAGCCCGGCAGACGCGCGTCAGCCTGGGAAGCCCTGCGCGCCGCCGGCGACACCCTGCCGCTCGCGCCCGCGCATCATCTGCCGTTCGACGTGAGGGAGCTGGAGGGGGAGGAGCTGATCTTCCTCGACTACCTGGCGACGGGCATCAGCCCGAACGGGCATCCCATGGAGCACCTGCGTGCGCGGCTGGACGCCGCGGGCATCCTGGGCGCCGGTCGTCTCGAGGAGCTGAGTAACGGCGAGACGTGCACCGTCGCGGGGCTGGTCGTCGCGCGGCAGCACCCGTCGACCGCGAAGGGCACCGTCTTCCTGCTGCTCGAGGACGAGCACGGCTTCATCAACGTCGTCGTGCCCGCGCGGCTGTACAAAGAGCACAGCGAGATCGTCAACAGCGCCACTTTCATTGTCATCGACGGCCGCTTCGAGCGCGACGAAAATGTCATGAACATCGTCGGCTTCCGCTTCAGGGAGCTGCCGCGGAAGGGGCTCGTGGCCCGCTCGCGCGATTTCCACTAGCGCGCGGCGACACTTCCGCGAGCCATCGCTTCACGGCAGCACGCTGTCCATCGCTTCCGCCCTGCGGCTCGCCGTTTCCGACGTCTCCAGTGCGCGGCGCACCGCGCCGGCTCCCGGAAGCTTCGAGGCCGCGACCGCGCTGTCGCGCTGTCCGCGCGTCGGGGTCGGCGCGGGCGCGGAATCCGCCGCGGGCAGCGTCGTCTCGCCCTCGACGCCGTCGTCCGTGCCGCAGGCGGCGAGGCCTGCCATCATCGCGAGTCCGTAGATCATCGATCGCTTCAATTTCCTGGTCTCCTTTGAAGAGGCACTAGGCGCTAGGCGCTAGCAACAGCGAACTGCCGAGCGGCGCCCAGAGCCTAGAGCCTAGCGCCTAGCGGCGGTTCATCGGTTGTCGCTTCGAGAGAGGGTGCGCCGGAGAAGGGGACTCCGTCCAGCTTGCTCCTCTCCGCTCCGCCGGTCAAGTCGGCGAGAAGCGCAACGATTCGACACAGGTTGTGCCGGGTCGTTGCGCCGGCGGTCGCGGCGGCATTACCGTAGAAGCCTCCCGTCCCCCCGGTCACCTCCATTCCCGCAAACATGCGCCCGGTGCTGGCACTGGCCGCGCTGGCGGCCCTGCTCGTGGGCGCCCTCGCCGCCTGTTCGGACGACGACCCGCTGCATCCCGCCCGTGCGGAGCACGCGGCGTTGTCGTTCCGTCCCCAGCTCAACTCGTTCGGTGCGTCGGCGCTGCTGCCGATCAACCTCATCCGGCTGAGCGTCGAGGAGCATCTGGGCGGCTCGCCGGTGATGGACCCGGTCGAGGTCGAGGTCGCGCCGGACGACGCCGCATGGAACGTCCATCTCGACGTGCCGCTGCCGGGCGGGGCGATCGATGTCGTCGTCATCGTCGAGCTGATCAACGAGACCGACGGCGTGCGCACCGTCGAGTGGAGTGGCCAGGTGGGGCCGCTTTCGCTGCCGCGCGACGCGGGCGCCGCGCCCGAGGTCGAGATGTTCCGCGGCTCGCGCGCCAACCTGTCGATCACCGCGCTCGTCATTGCGGGTGCGGACAGCGCGACCGAAGGCGACGCGCCGGTGCTGCGTGCCACCGCGACGGGCGCGACCGGTGTGCCGCAGCTCTTCTGGAGCTCGCTCGATCCGACAGTTGCCGCGATCGCGACCGCCGCGGGCGATAGTGCGGTGGTGTTGACGCTGCTGCCCGGCCTCGCACGCATCGTGGTCGAGGCCGGCCCGCGCGCCGACACGCTCGAGCTGAGCGTCGCGCCGCGAGGCGCCGTAGTGACCGTCGAGGTCCAGCCCGACAGCCTCTCGTTCAACGCGCTCGGCGCCGTCGCCACGCTCACCGCGGCGGGGTTCGACGCCTTCGGCAATCCGTGCGGCTGCGCCGCCACCTGGACTTCGCGTGACGGAGCCGTCGCGTCGGTCGACGCGCAGGGGACGGTCACCGCGCTGCGAAACGGCACGACCTGGATCGACGGGATGATCGAGGGAGTGAAAGACAGTGCGCTCGTGGACGTCATCGCCCCGCCGATGGGAACGACCATCACCTGGCTCGGCGTGGCCTCTTCCGACTGGGCGACCGGCGCCAACTGGTCCACCGGCGTCGCACCTGTGACCACGGACACTGTATGGGTGCCGGCAGGACGGCCGAACCAGCCGGTGATCTCCGCTACCGACACCATCAGCGGCATCATCGTCGACGGCACGCTCGACGTCGGCAGTTCGCTTTACGTCATCGGCGACTTCAGCACGGTCGGCGGTCCGGGCGGCGGCGTGCTCGCGATGAAGACCAGCGGCCAGCTCACGGTGAACGGCAACGCGGTGTTCACGGGCGGTGTGACCGACGGCCTGCTGACGGAAGGTGTCCTGTCCGTCCACGGCGACTTCCACGCGGAGAATGGGGCGTTCCAGGCGTCCAACAACCACACCACGATGCTGGTCAACAGCCTGCGGCCGATCACGGTAAGCATGCCTACCGGTGGCGCGGCGATTGGCAGCGATCACTTCAACCACGTCCAGCTCACGACGAACGATACGATCCACGCCGCAACCGACCTATGGGCGCTCGGCAATCTGAGTGACAACCCTGACGCACCGGGGACGGTGCTCAGCGGCACCGGACAAACATTCCATTCGGACGGCTGGATTCTCAGCTCGGGCCTCACCGTCGACAATGTCACGCTCGAACTGGATGCGGACGTGAACCCGGTGTTCCTCGGCTCGGTCCAGATGGACAACATCAGCTTCGTCGATTACTCGACGGGGGTCACGCGCGTTCGCATCCGCCACCCCGGCCTGCTCCGCAGTACCACGATCCAGTTCAACGGGATAGACTTCGCGTCGAGCCAGCCGTATCCCGGCGCCTACGCGCACGCGATCGACAGCGACGCCGGGGGGGATCTGCTGGACGTGCTCTTCTTCTTCGATCGGGTCGTTCAGCCGAACGACATCAGCGACCCGTCTCGTCTCCTGATGGAGGGCGGGGCCATTATCTCGACTTCACCATGAGCCAGCGAATTCCGCGCGGCGTTCTGCTCGCGACAGTGGCGCTTGCCGCCCTCGCCTCGGCCTGCGCCACCGCAGGCCCGCCCGTCGTCGCGACCCCGGCCGACATCCCGGCGCTCGAGCGGGCGGCGGCGGCGAACCCGGGCGACGCGGACGCGCTCACGCTGCTCGGCGTCGCATACCAGGCGGCCGGGCGTCACGAGGACGCCGCCGCGACGCTCGGGCGCGCGATCGAGACCGGAGCCGCGCGCGTCGTCGCGTCGCTCTACCTCGGTGTGTCGCTCGAGGCACTCGAGCGCTGGCAGGACGCACGCGACGCGTACACCGCCTACCTCGCCGCCGGGACCGGCGCGGCGGACGACGGCGCCGTCGACGGCGACGCCGAGCTCCGTCGCGACGTCGAGCGCCGCATCGCGCTGGTGGACCGCGAGCTGCTCGAGGTCGACGCGCGCCGCCTGCTCGAGCAGGAAGCAGAGCTTTCCGGCCAGCCCGCCGAGCCGCGCAGCGTCGCCGTCTTCCCGTTCCGCGTGGTCACCGACGATCCGCGCTTCGAGCCGCTCCAGCTCGCGCTCGCCGACATGGTCACGACGGACCTCTCCATCCCCGGCGTGCTCGTGCTGCTGGAGCGCGCGCGCATCCAGGCGGTCGTGCGTGAGATGGCGCTCTCGCTCGCGGGCTATGCGGAGCCCGCGACGGGCGCGCGCGTCGGCCGACTCATGCGCGCCGAGCACGTCGTGCAGGGCAGCGTGACGGTGCTGCCCGAGGAGCGCGTGCGGCTGGAGATGGCGGTGCTCGACGCGGGCCGCCGCGAGCGCACCGGCGGCGCCGAAGACGAGGGCGCGCTCACGGCGATCTTCGACGCGGAGAAGAGGCTCGTGTTCGCCGTATTCGATGCGCTCGGCGTGCCGTTGACCGCGGCTGAGCGCGAGGCGATCGAGGAGAACCGCGCGCGCAACCTGCTCGCGTTTCTCGCCTACGGCGAGGGCCTGATGGCGATGGAGCGAGGCGACTACGCGGCCGCGGCAGCGGCCTTCGGCCAGGCGGCCCAGCTCGACCCGGGATTCCAGGCGGCGGAAGTGCACCAGCAGGAGGCCGCCGAGCTCCAGCAGGCGGCGCAGACGAGCACCGGCGACATCGCGCTCGCCGCCGCTACCGAGCTACCGCTCACGCTGCCGCCGGGCAGCGATCCGCGCGAGAACGCGCTGAACGACGTCGTCGATCGGACCAATCCGAACCCCGGCTCGCAGTACACCGGCGACGATTCCGGCGTCGCCATCGCGCACGACGGTCTGGACGACGACGACACGCGCAACGATCAGAACGAGGACTTCATCGCGCAGCCTGCAACCGCGCCCGTCGACGTAACCATCCCGAACCCGACCCGGCCATGACACGCCGACCGCCGCTCGTGCCGCTCGTGCCGCTCGCGCTGCTCGCGCTCGTCGCGTCGCTCGCTTCGACCGGCGCGGTCGTCGCGCAGCAGTCGCCGCGCGTCGCCGCGGGCGCGCTGTACCGCGGCTTCACGCTCGATCCGTCGCTCGCGGCGACCCGCGCGTCGCTGCTGCTGGTGCCGGTCGCAGCCGACTTTCCCATCGGCGGCTCGTTCGGCCTCGAGCTGTACGGCGCCTTCGCGAGCGGCTCGATCGAGCGCGGCGCCGAGACGCTCGAGCTGAGCGGTCCGGTGAACGCGAACGCGCGCGCCGTCTGGTCGGCCAGGCCCTGGGCGCGCGTCTCGCTCGGCGTCAGCATCCCGACCGGCGACGCCGGCCGCGATGCGGAGGAAGCGCAGGTCGCCGCCATCCTGTCGACCGACCTGCTCGGTTTCCGCGAGGCGTCGTTCGGCACCGGCACGGCGGTCACGACCGGCGTCGCGTTCGCGCACCAGGTCGGCGAGTGGGCCGTCGGCTGGGGCGCCAGCTATCGTCTGGCGCAGGAGTTCGAGCCGCTCGCCGACAGCGCGCTCGCCTTCGCGCCCGGCAGCCAGGTCGTGCTGCGCGTCGCGGGCGATCGCAACGTCGGCCCCGGCGGCAAGCTGACGATCGGCGCCAGCTATCAGCATTTCGCGGACGACGAGTTCGCCTCGAACCTGTTCCGCCCCGGTCCGCGCATCCGCGCCGATGCGGCGTACGTGTTGCGCACCGGCCCCGCCTCGGCATGGTCGTTCTTCGTCACCGACATCTGGCGACAGCAATCCGACGCGACGCTCGGCGCCGGTGCCGACGCGGCCGACACGACGGCGGCCGGCTCGCAGAACGTGGTCGTCGCCGGGGCCGCGGGCACGCTGCGCGCCGGTACCGTCCACCTGCTCCCGCGCGCCGACGTGCGCCTGCTCAGCCGCGAGGACGGCACCGCGTCCGGCTGGCTCGCCTCCGCCGGCCTCGGCGTGCCGGTCCGGCTCGGCCGCATCGAGGCGATTCCCCGCGCCCAGGTCATGCTCGGCGCCATCGAAGCCGCTTCCGGCGATCGCCCCGGCATTTCCGGATTCGAGGTCGAGCTGACCCTCCGCTGGGGCGGCGGCCGCTGAAGGCTCCCACCCGGCCGCGTATTTCTCCGCACGTCCGATTTCCAGTCTGTTCCGGATTTCCAGCTGACCTCTGACGTTCCGTGCTCGAACTCTCGCCTGCGCGACGAGTTCAGTGACGGCCGGTCCTACTATCCTCTCGACGGCGAGACCGTTGTATTTCCAGGCCGGGCGGACCATCGGCCTGACTCGGAGCTGCTTCGCTGGCACAATGAATCGGTGTTTGCCATCTGACTTGCCGGCGAGGGCGGTCGTAATTACGATGTATGTACGGAGGTGGTACCGTGAAGACACGTATCGTGCGCATCGGCAATTCTCAGGGGATCCGAATTCCGAAACCGCTTCTCGAAGCGAGCGGTCTCGGGGATGAGGTGGAGCTCGAGGCAGGGCCCGACCGGATCGTGATCAGATCGGTGTCTCATCCGCGGGACGGATGGGCTGCGGCCTTCGCACGTATGGCGGAAGCGGAGGATGACGCGCTGTTGGAGGAGCCGAGCCCCACGGCTTGGGACTCCGCGGAGTGGGAATGGTGATCCGGCGGTTCGAGGTCGTGCTGGTCAACCTCGATCCGACCGTCGGCCGGGAGATCCGGAAGACGCGACCATGTCTGGTGATCTCACCGGATGAAATGAACGAAGCAATCCGCACGCTCATCGTCGCGCCGATGACGACCAAAGGGCGGGATTACCCGACGCGCGTTCCGTGTCGTTTCAAGGGGAAGACGGGGCAGGTCGTGCTGGACCAGATTCGGACGGTGGACCGCGCGCGCGTGACACGCAAGCTCGGCCGCATCTCGGACGCGGTGGGCACTCGCGTGCTCGCTACGCTGAGCGAACTCTTCGCGCCCTGACGGAGCCGGTCCAGGCGGGGAAACGCAACCCGCCCGGGCGCCTGGCTCCGATAGGCGCGGCCGAAGCAGGCGGATCGCCGGTGAAGATACGAAACGGGCCGGCAAGGCATTCGGACTCGCATAGGCCGTGGTCGAAAGAGGCTCGAAAGGGGCGGGCGCCTTTCAAACAGCCCGGAAATCCGCCATATTCCGCTGTCACCCCCAAATCTCCAGTCAGTCGCAGAAGACCGCATGGCCGGCCATAGCAAGTGGAAGCAGATCAAGCGCAAGAAGGCCATCACGGACCAGAAGCGCGGTGCGAACTTCACCAAGCTGATCCGTGAGATCACGGTCGCCGCCCGCTCGGGCGGCGGTGCCCCCGACCTGAATCCCCGCCTTCGCCTCGCCGTCGACACAGCGCGCGCGGCGAACATGCCCAACGAGAACATCGAGCGTGCGATCAAGAAGGGCACCGGCGACCTCGAGGGCGTCGACTACCAGGAAGTCGCGTACGAGGGCTACGGCCCGGGCGGCGTCGCGCTCTACATCGAGGCGCTGACCGACAACCTGAACCGCACCGTCGCCGAGCTGCGCTTCACGATGGGCAAGCACGGCGGCTCGATGGGCACGACCGGCTCCGTCGCCTGGCAGTTCGATCGCAAGGGGCAGATCTGGATCGACGCCGCGCGCTACGACGAGGACAGCGTGCTGATGGCCGCGCTCGAGGCGGGCGCGCTCGATGCCGTGAAGCAGGACGACTCGTTCCTGGTCTCCACCGACGTCGCCTCCTTTCACGCCGTGCAGCAGGGCATCAAGGCGGCGGGCATCGACATCGATGAAGCCGAGCTCGCGATGGTCGCGCAGAACACCGTCGGCGTCACGGGCGAGGACGCGCAGCGGCTGGTCCGACTGCTGGACGCGCTCGAGGACCTCGACGACGTGCAGAAGGTCCACTCCAACGCCGACATCGACGAGAAGGCGCTGGAGGAGGTCGGGGCTTGATCGTTCTCGGCATCGATCCCGGCACCGCGGCAACCGGTTACGGCGTCGTCTCCCGCGAGGGTGGCGGCGCCGTGTCGCTCGTGGAGTGCGGCGTCGTGCGCACCGACGACTCGCTCGAGCTCGCCGCGCGCCTGCGCACCGTGCACGAGGGCATCCTCGAGATCATCGATCGCCATCGTCCCGACCGCATCGCCGTCGAAGGCGTCTTCTACGCGCGCAACGTGCGCACCACCGTCACGCTCGGACACACGCGCGGCGCCATCCTCCTCGCCGCCGCGCTGCGCGACCGGACCGTCGCCGAGTACTCGCCCGCCGAGATCAAGAACGCCGTCTGCGGCACCGGCCGCGGCACCAAGCAGCAGGTGCAGTTCATGGTGCAGCAGCTCCTGCGTCTGAAGGCGCCCCCCAAGCCGGCGGACGCGGCCGACGGCGTAGCTGTCGCCCTGTGCGACATCCAGTCGAGCGCGCTGCGCGTCCACCTCGCCGCGAGTCAGGAGGCGCAGGCGCGGGCGCGGGGGCAGGGGCAGGTGAAGGGGCAGGGCGGCGTAGGTCGCCTGCTCCGCGCCGACCAGCTCCCGCCCATCCGTGGCTAGCGCCTAGAGCCTAGCGCCTAGAGCCTAGAGCCTCCAGACATGATCAGCCGCATCCGCGGGACCCTCCTCCGCAAGGAAATCGATTTCGCGGAAGTCATGACGCAGAGTGGCGTCGCCTACCGCGTCGCGATCCCGCTCACCGTCTACGAGAAGCTGCCCGCCGTCGGCACCGAGCTGGAGCTGCGCACGCACCAGGTCGTGCGCGAGGACGAGATCGCGCTCTACGGCTTCCTGGACGAGCGCGGCCGGCTGCTCTTCGCCCGCCTCATGACCGCGTCCGGCGTCGGACCGCGCCTCGCGCTCACCATGCTGTCTACGCTCACGCCCGAGCGCATCGTGCGCGCGATCGGCGAGCGCGACCTCGCCGTGCTCACGCAGGTGCCCGGCATCGGCAGGAAGACCGCCGAGCGCATCGCCATCGAGCTCGGCGATCGACTCGACGGGACGCTCCTCGCCGGCGCCGCCGTCGACGGCACGCTGCCGGCCACGCGCAAGGTCGACGACGCCGTGAAGGCGCTCGTCGCCCTCGGCTACCATCCGACCGTCGCCAACACCGCCGTGCGGAAGGCGATGGAGGAGAACGAAGGCGCGAAGGGCGTCGACCTCATCAAGGCCGCGCTCGGAGCGGCAGCGGCGGCGAAATAGCAGCTCGGCGTCCGGCGTCCGGCGTCTGCCGGCGTCATCGATTCACCGGGACCGTGACATGTCGCGCAAAGAGATACGGGAAACGCTCGGGTTCGTCGCGGTTGCGATATCGCTCGTCTTCGTGGGCCTCGAGATTCGCCAGAACACGGCCGTGGCCCGCGGTCAGGCGAGGCAGGACCTGGCGGCCCTGAACCAGGAATGGCTGATCCTCCAGAGCACCGACTCCGCGTTCCAGCACATCTACCGCAAGGTCTGGATCGATGAGGCCGACGATGTTAGCCCGAGCGAGGCGAGTCGTGCCCAATGGGCCATGCGGCTCAACCTCCGCAGGATGGAAAACGTGTACTTCCAGTACTCGGAAGGACTGGTGCCCGAGTCGGCACTCGGCAGCTACGGCCTGCAGGTCTCGCCGACGTTGGCTGGCGACAGGTTCCGCGAATTCTGGGTGACGCGGAACGAACGCCGAGGATACGATCCCGACTTCGTACGGTTTTTCGAAGAGCGGTTCGGCATAGCCACGCCCTAGCCGTGCGGTGAGTTTCTGGACGTTCTGGTCGTTCAAGGACGTTTCACAGACGTTTCCACGGTTTCTATCGGCGGCGGCCGCGAAGTAGGATGTAGGAGGTAGAGCGACCCGGGAGATGCATGAAGCCTTTCTGGGAGGAGTCGTACGCGGACGCAGAGCACGAGACCTTCGGTGCCGCGTCGTCCGAGGTCGTGGACCTGGTCGGCCGGCTTCCGCCGGGAGCCCGCGTGCTCGACGCCGGCTGCGGGGACGGACGGCACGCGCTCTACCTGGCCCGGGCCGGATTCGAAGTAGACGCGTTCGATCTCTCCGAGCGCGGCGTCGCCAAGCTCCGGCAACGAGCAGGATCCGACGGACTGAACGTCACCACGTGGGTGCAGGACCTGCGCACCGTGCAGCTGGCGGCGCGCTACGACCTGATTGTCTGCCACGGCGTGCTTCATCTGCTCGGCCGCGACGAACGGCCGGGGATCGTCTCCCATCTTCAGGAGAGCACGGCGATCGGAGGCTGGAACGTCGTCGTCGCCTTCACTGACCGCATCCCTCCGCCCCCGGACCTCGCGCCATTCATGACGGAGCTGTTCCAGGAGGGAGAGCTCGCCTCGCTGTACGACGGCTGGACGATGGAGCTGAGCGAGTCGTACATCCTCCACGACGAGCATCCGGGCGGGATCCGCCACCGGCACGCGATCGACAAGGTAGTCGCGAGGCGGAGGGGAGAAGCATGAGCGTTCGAATGGTCCGACTCGGTACATCGCGTCTGCCGAACGAGGGCACGCGCATCGGTACGGTGCGCCGCCCGCCGCGCGGCGTGCCGAAGGAGGAGTTCGCGAAGCGGAACTGGTACGATGTCTGGTTCCCGACGCTCGCGCCGAGCCTCGATACCATGAAGCTCGGCCTGTCGGCGACGACCGAGAAGGAGTGGACGGCGTTCACGCGGAAGTACCGCGCCGAGATGCGCTCGCCCGATGCCCGGCACGCGCTCGCGTTACTGGCCGCGCTCTCGCAACAGGCGGACTTCTCGGTCGGCTGCTACTGCGAGAGCGAGGAGCGCTGCCACCGCTCCATCCTGAAGCAGCTTCTCGAGGAAAACGGCGCGCGCGTCGCCTGAGGCTGGTTGTCCAGTCGTGGTGGGCCTGGTTCGATCTGATCCAGTCACCACTCGTCGGCGCGCGAAGAGGGTAACGCGCGCGATCCCTACTTTCGTGATAGAAGACGCCGCAGGTCGTCCGGCCGGAACGCCGCGGTGAACAGCGTGAAAGCGAGACCGGCGGCGAGCCAGGGCCATGCGGCCGGCCACCACGGTTCCGAAGCGTCGGGCGCGGACGACGCCAGCTCGGCCCGAGGCTGAGCGCGCAGTTCGAGCGGCACCGAAATCGGGAGCGTCACGTGAACGTGAACGTTCGACGTGAACGTGAACGGCAGTTCGGCTGTTGTCCTTGCCCGATTACCGCCAGAGCCTCCCCGACACCACCGTCACCATTCCCGGCTGCACCAGGACGCGGCCCAGCGCGACGCGTCGCACCGGCTTGCCCGAGCTGGTCTCGACGACCGCGTAAACCGCGTGCTCACCGATCGGCAGGCGCATGCGCACGACGGAGATCTCGCTTGGCAGCAGATGCCAGGACCGCGTGTCGGCCCGCTCGACGGCCGCGCTGCCGATGTTGGCCAGAATGCCGACGAGCGTGCCGAGTCCCTCGCTCGATTCCTCCGCCTTGTTCTCCGCCGCCTCGCCCAGCGCGAAGCGGCTGACGGAGCGGATGACGGTGCGCGCCAGCATGGCGGCCTGCTGCTCGGAGAAGTCGGCGATCACCGCCGACGAGACGTCCGCGCGCAGCTCCGCCGGCTGTTCGAACGAATCGGTGCCCGCGCGCACGACCGTCCCGAACGCGCGGCCGTCGCCGCGGAACGACGGCCACGCGACGCGCAGCAGGTAGGGGTCCTCGTCGTAGCGCGCGGTGTCCGTGGACGCGATGCGCACCTGGCGCCGGCCGTAGTAGTGGCCGGGGCGGCCATCTCCCCAGGAGCGCGGGTGGTCGCGCAGCGCCAGCTCCGCCATCACGCGCGCGGTGATCAGCGCACCCAGCGCGATGCGGTCGGCGACGGGCCCGCCCGACAGCGTCTCCACCTCGCGAGGCGACAGCAGCAGGAAGACGTCCTCCTCGGCCAGGTGGTCGACGAAGCCGCGCTCGACGACGACGATGACGTCGCCGGAGTCCGAGGAAGGCAGCGGCGGCGCGAGCGCGGGATCCAGCGCGGCGGCGCGCCGATAGCTCACGTCCGCGGATTGGAACGCGCCGTACGCCTCGAACGCGACCGCCGACAGGTAGTGCAGCAGCGCGCGCAGGCGGATGCGCGCGTAGTCATCGTCGTCCTCGCTGCGGTCCTCGAGCTGGTCGAGGATGAACGACAGCCGCCGCGCCTCGACCGCCGCCGCCTCGCGGTCGCCCGCGCGCAGCGCCGCCAGGACGCCGTAGTAGTGGAGCAGCAATCGCTCGCTGCTGCCGGGATTGTACGGCAGGACGCGATCGTTTGTCAGCGACGAGAGCGCGAGCGCCGACGCGCTCGAGGTGATGCGGTCCTGCGCCAGCGCTTCCGCGCGGTCCAGCTCCGCCACCGCGCTGTCGTACGCGCCCGCGTAGTAGGCGACGATGCCGCGGTACATGACGCGCAGCAGCTCGTCGGCCGGCGCGGCTTTGTCGTCGAGCACGCGCACGAAGGCGGAGTCGTACGAGGTGGCCGCCAGCAGCTCCCGCAGCTCGTCGTCCTGCACCGGCAGCCCGTTCGGGGCCGTGTCGTAGCCGGAGAAGACCGCGGCACAGCCGGAAACCGACAGCGCGATCAGGAGGACGGGGAGAAGCCGAGCAAGCCGGCGCACGGCCGGCCCGCGATCGGCGTTCGACTTCATGCGTCGCCTGCTAACGGTTGCGCTCGAGGACGATGATGCGCTCGCGCGCATGGACCTGCGCCGCCGCGATGTAGGCGTACGCCTCGCCCACCGCCTGGATGCGCTCGATGTCCAGCCGGTGCAGGAACAGCTGGTACCGGATCAGCGCCTCGAGCGGGCGCAGCGCCTTGTCCAGCACGGTCGCGATGCGGTACTCGATCATCGGGTCCGATACGCGCAGCACGCTCGCGCGGTCGTAGCGGTTCAGCGCCGCGTCGAGATCGCCGCGCGCGGCGTAATCGTCACCCTCGCGGATCAGCATCTCCGCCAGGGCATCGGCGCGGCCCTCGGTCGTCGCCTGCCCCGGATCGCTCACCACGCGCACGCCCTGCGACTCGCGGTAGCTGTATGCCGACACGCGATCGTTGCGGAGCTGCACCAGCGCCAGATCGGCGACCGCGTCCGACGGCGGATCGTCCAGCCGCGTCGGCACGAAGACGGTCGCATTGCCCGAGTTCCGGATCTGCCACGCCCCTTCGGTCGTGCCCGTGGCGGCCAGCACCTGCGAGCGGTTCATGCCGAGCACCACCTCGCCGCGCGTGACCGCGGCGCAGATCGCGGGCGAGCAGGTGGCCAGCGCGTAGGCCATCGTCGCGCTGCGCTCCTCCGCCGCCGCCTGCCGATCGATCTCGTAGGCGTGCTGCGCCGCGCGCACGGGCCCCTCGTTCTCGCGCACGCGATCGCCGTTCTCCATCACGCGCAGCGGCTCCTCGTCGATGCGCTTCGGCGAGCACGCGGTGACGACGAGCGCCAGGCTCAGGACTGCAAACGATGCAACTCTCATGGAACGTCTCCGATGTTTATCCGACCGCCTGACTACCGACTACCGACTACCGACTACCGACTACCGAAGTTACCGCCCGAAACGGGGCCTCTCGATGTACTTCTTGATCTCGTGATGTCCGACCCAGACGCGCACGTTGCTCTCGAGATCCGTCAGGTACGCGTCGATCTGGTAGAAGACGATCTTCTCGCGGCCCTCTTCGTCCTCGATCGATTCGATCGTGCCCTGGAGGACGTAGTCGGCGCCCAGCTCCTGGCCGAGACGCGCGCGCGAGTCCGAGCGCGCGTTCTCCTGCTGGTCCTCGCGCTCGTCACGGATCTCGTCGCGCTCGCCGCGCGCCGCGACCAGCCGCACCGCGCCCGACTGGATCAGCGCCCGCTCGACATCGCGCACGAACGTGCCCGTCGGAATGTGCTCCATCGACTCGTTGCGGAACGTGCCGACGATGACCGTCGGCATGTCGCCGCCGTTCGACTCGTTGAAGCGACGGATCCACGGGTCGATCATGCTCTGCTCGATGAGCGCGTTCGCGACCAGCCGCGAATCGGTGTCGTTCCAGCGGCCCGACAGGTCGGTCACCGCGTCCGGGTCGATGCGCGTCACCTGCTTGGCACAGCCGACCACGGCGACGGCCGCGAGGGCCAGCAGCCAGGGAGCGCGGCGTGCGATTACGGACTTGCCTGTGTACATGACGTTCTCCGGGAAAGTTGTGTCGAGCGGATACTACACGAGCAGGACCGCGTGGTTTCGCGGGGGCGCGGGG
>DATKDR010000039.1:0-13681 GCA_035512635.1 Longimicrobiales bacterium
CGCGTCCGTGCGTCGTCGTTTCGCCCGACGAGATGAACACCGCAATCCGGACGTACATCGTCGCGCCGATGACGACGAAGGGTCGCGATTACCCGACACGAATCGAGTGCCGCTTCCAGGGAAAGAGCGGCCAGGTCGTCCTGGACCAGATACGGACCATCGACCGCATACGAGTGGTCAAAAAGCTGGGCCGGCTGTCGCAGGCGACCGGCGCGCGCGTGCTCGCGACGCTCGGCGAGATGTTCGCCGCCTGACCGTCAGAGCAGCTCGCCCACCGCGTATCCCGCGAACCCCTCCCTCGTGATGAATAGCCGAGGCGCCTCCTCCGCCTCGACCCAGACCACCATCGGCCGCATCTGCATGCATATTACGGGGCGCCGCTCCCCGTGGCTCCGCTCGCGTAGGAGGACGAGATGAAGCATCCGATACATCGGGTGACCGAATGTCGCGTCGAGGGGCCGCATGATCTGTGGCTCCGATTCGAGGACGGGACGGAGCGAAGCATCGACTTCGGTCCGGTCCTCGGACGCGGGATCTACGAAAGGCTGGCTGAACCTGCGTTCTTCTCGCAGGTCGAGGTCGATTCGGGATCGGGGACGATCGTCTGGCCGAATGGTGCGGACTTCGATCCGGCATTGCTGCACGACTGGCCGAATCATGTCTCCGCGTTCACCGAGCTGGTGTCGTCCTGGGATCCCGTTCGGAGTCGAGATGAGGTGACATGAGGATATCACTGGATCGGCGATGGACCGCAAAGCTTCTCGCGATGCCCGAATCCGGCATGGGCTATCAGCGGGTGTGCGTATGCCTGAGGGATGGACGAACGCTGAACGATGTCGTCGCGCTCAACGCCGAGGTCTTGGAGCTTCCTGAAGACGCCACCGGCTTCGAGGCGGCCGATATAGTCGACCTGGAGCCGGCAGGGAACGGCAGCTGAGCGGCTGAAACGAAGCCGCTCTATCATTCCTCGTACCTGCCGACCCGATGGCTCGTGTGCGAACTGCGGATCTACCCGTGTT
This sequence comes from Longimicrobiales bacterium, assembly GCA_035512635.1. Taxonomy (GTDB): domain Bacteria; phylum Gemmatimonadota; class Gemmatimonadetes; order Longimicrobiales; family RSA9; genus DATKDR01. The sequence goes on from DATKDR010000039.1 coordinate 1,020, forward strand.
TACACCGGGACAACTCGAAGCCCTTGCAAGGCACTGGCGGATACGCAGACGGGGCTGAAGGGCAGCGAAATCGAGAGCGTGTTGGCCACCTGCCGGATCCGAGACGTTGATCCGACAAATACAAAGTGGAAGCGGCTCTGGAACGCGTTGGCCGATCGCATGAACCGGGACGGGCACTGGAGCTGGCGCCGGCGGATCGGCGGTTCGTCGCATGGCTGATCGAGGCCGGCACCGCCATGTAACCGCCCCGCGGCGGCGGCGATTCTTGGCCGTGCCCGAGATCAGCCGCTTTTTCGGCATCGTGATCCAGATGTATTATCAGGATCATCACCCGCCGCACTTCCACGTGCGGTACGGTGCGGAACGCGCCAGCATCGCCATCGGGGATCTCGCGATCCTCAGTGGGCGGCTGAACCCGCGAGCTCTGGGACTGGTGATCGAATGGGCGAGTCTCCACAGGACGGAACTGCTCGAGGCATGGCAGCGCGCTCGGGTAAAACAGGAACCGGGGAGCATCGCGCCGCTGAGGTGAGCCTGCCGGACGTCGTCGAAGCCCGGATCCTGGACGGTTACCGGATCTGGATCCGCTTCGCCGATGGCGTGGAAGGCGTGGCGGACGTGGCAGGGCTCGTCGGACAGGGCGTTTTCGAGGCGTGGAGGGATCACTCGTTTTTCGCCCGCATGTACGTCGATGCCGAGCTCGGCACCGTCGCCTGGCCGGGCGGCCTCGATCTCGCTCCCGACGCCCTCTACGAACTCGCGGCGCACGGGCGACCGCTTCCGTACTAGGCGGCCGACCGAGCACGCGCGAACGTCCGACGGGCGGTGCGCACCGACGAGCCGTCGGTCGCCTCTGCCAAATTGGCACGAAACCGTCGTCCGGGCGGGCTCGCGGCGCAAAAAAATCCTCCCCCGCAGCCCCCTTCGAAGCGATATTTGGCGGACCCGTTCCCCGCAGTACCACTCGATCCTGAAGGAGGGACCGTGCGTAACCGAATGCTGATGACGGTATTCGCGCTGGTGCTGGTTCCGGCTGTCGCGCAGGCGCAGTCGGAGTGGCTGGTGGAGGAGACGGGCGTCGCGCTCGAGGTGGGGCATACGAGCTTCGAGGAGGATTTCGGGCTGTCCGCCCTGAGCGCAGGGTATTTCCTGAGCGGGCGGTTCCAGCTGCCGATGGGGCTGGCGGTGGTCGCCGAGCTGCCGTTCGCGTATGCCTCGTACGACTTCGACCCGGGCTTCGGCACTCCCGTGGAGGGTTCGGACAACACGATCGGCAACGTCTACCTCGGCGTCGAGATGCCGGTGATGCTGGGTGCGGCGACCGTGGAAGCGGGGCTGCGTCTGCCGACGCATGACTCCGACCTCGATGACTTCTCCCCGCTCGTCGGGAGCCTCGCAGGGGCGGTCGACCGCTACGACGCCTTTCTCACCGACGTGATCACACCGCGCGTCGGCCTCCAGGTCGGCATGGCCGCGACGGAGCTGATCGGCGTGGCGGCCAACCTCGGCGCCGCGTACCTGATTTTCACCGAAGACGGCGTCGACGACGACTTCGTGCTCGACGGCGGCCTGCGCGCTTTCGTCGGGCCGGGCGCGACGCGACTCGGTGCGGGCCTCGAGGGCATGGCCGTTCTGACCGGCGAGGGGGAATTCGCCGATCGCTCCGTGTTCCAGGCGGGGCTCTGGGTCGATCACGACTTCGGCATCGTGCGGCCCGGCGTATCGCTGTTCCTGCCGCTGGACGAGGACTACGGCGAGATCATCAGCTACGTCGTGGGTGTGAGTCTCCAGGTGTCGATGCCGTAGAACGATCCCGCGCGGGCCGGGCGCCTTGGGAGGCCCGGCCCGCGTGGGAGCTGGACCCGACCTTCCCCCGCCGAAGCTAGCGTCGCCGCGCCGCCGCACCCTCGACTCCATCCCGAAAAAAACCCTGGCCGCAGTGGGGCCGCCGCTTTAGCATGGGCCTGTACCTCGAGGTGACGCGTGCCCGGGCCGGGCGCGTCGCCTGTGTGGCACCCGCCTCCGGCCCGACCGGCCGATCCGCGTCGCCTCCCATTCCAGCCGGATCCCCAAAGCCGGGAGGCGCCCATGCTTCGTCGCATCCTTTTGTCGTGTCTGGCTGCCGCGGTCCTCACGCTGTCCGGTCCGCCCGCGGCGGCACAGGTCCCGTACGACGACGGTCGACTCGAGCTGTCGACGTCGTCGCCCGAGGCGCGCGCGGCGCTCCTCGAGGCGTTCGACGAGTCGAACAACATCCGGGCGTGGCGCGCGACCGAGCTGGCCGAACGCGCGGTGGAGCTCGATCCGGACTGGGCATTCGCCGGGTTCAATGCGGCGTACCGGGGTCCGGCATCGGATACGGCCGCGCGCCGGGCGGGGCTGCGTAGCCTCTTCGCGGCGGACGCGTCGGCCGCGGAGCTGACCTGGGCCCTGGCGGTGCGTGAGTTCACGTCGGGGCGGCCGGCGGCGGGACGGGTGCTGCTCCAGGCGGCATCCGAGCTGGCGCCCGACGATCCGGCGCTCGCGTATTCGGCCGCGGTGAACCGGCCGCTGAGCGAGCGGCGCGCGGTGTTCACGGAGCTGACTGGGCGATTCCCGGACTACGGCCCGATCCGCAACATCTACGGCTACACGCTGTTCGGGCAAGGCGAGAGGGAGGCGGGCATCGCGCAGATCGAGGCGTACGTGCGCCTCGAGCCCGACCACCCGAATCCATACGATAGCTACGCGGAGCTGCTCCAGATGACGGGCCGCTACGACGAGGCCGAGCGGCACTATCGTCGAGCACTCGCGGTGGATCCGGCGTACTCGCAAGGGCACGCGGGACTCGCCGAGGTGAGGCAGCTCCGGGGCGACGCGGAGGGGGCGCGCGCGCTGCTGCGTGAGACGCAGGCGAGCGCGACGACGCCCGCGGAGCGCGATGGCCTCGCCAACCAGCTCGGCTACACGCACCTGTTCGAGGGCGACTTCGCGGGCGCCGCGCGCCACTACGAGCGGCTGGCGGAAGAAGCGCGAGGGGCGGGGCGGAACGGCACGGCGCGCTTCGCAAGCTGGTTCGGCGCGATGGCCGCCGCGGCCGCGGGCGACACGCGGCGCGCGAGCACGCTCATGCGCGCGGCCGACGCCGTTCCCGGCGAGCCGGACCCGTCGCTGGCGTTGCGGCGCGCGCTGGCCGCGCCGTCCGACGCGGCGACGCTGCGCGACGCGGAGGCGGCGCTGGAAGCGATGGTCGCGGGCGGCGACGCGGCTCTGCGAACGCCGGACGATCTGGCCTTCGTGCGGGCGCTGCGCGACGTGCAGGCAGGTGATACCGATGCCGCCGCGGAGCACGCCGCGGCTATCGACCAGAACTCGCTGCGTCAGCTCGCGCGCGCGTTCATCGCTCGCGGCCTCGCCGCCGCCGGCCGTCGGGCGGAGGCAGGGGCGATCCGCGACGAGATCGTCGCCGAGCCGCTGTTCGGCGTCTACGGCAGCATGGCGCGCGGGATGGCCGGCAGCATCGTGATCGCGAACCGATAACGGACGAGACGAGTCCCGGTCGCTGCGCGGCGGCCGGGACTCGCAGCCCTCGGCAGCACGGCTCGCGGACACGGCGGGGCGCCGGATGCACTGGCGGTCGGACCGAGGCCCGCCGGCTGCACTGGCGGTCGGCCGGAGAGCTGGTTAGCTTGTTAACATGAAAGCAACCATCGACTTCGATGAGGCGCTCTATCGGCGGCTGAAGATCGAGGCCGCGAGACGAGGTCGGACCATTCGCGAGCTGGTCGACGAGGGCGTTCGTCGCGTACTGGGACTGCCGTTTCCCGAGGGAGACGACGAGACGAGGTCAGAGGACTGGTTCGCGAGTCTCTCGGAATACGCGGCCAACGCGGGCGACGACCACAGCCTGGAAGGGATGCGAGGCAGCATCGCGCGCGGTCGCGCCCGCCGGTCGTGATCGGCCTGGATACTTCCGTCGTGGTGCGGCTGCTCATCGGCGAGCCGGCGGGGCAGGCGCACGCCGCACGGGAGCTGTTGGCTGGCGGAAGCGGCGCGGTTGTGTCGGACCTGGTGGTTGGAGAGAGCTACTTCGCGCTCCGCCACCACTATGGGGTCCCGCACCGGCGAGCCGTGTCGGCGCTGACCGCGCTGATCGACGGCGCGCGAGTCCAGGCGAGAGGCGTGGCGGCCGAGGTGCTCCGTGCGGCGGCGAGTGCGAGCGAGCCCGGGCTGATGGATCGTCTCATCCACGCCGACTACGATGCGATGGGCGTCGCGCTGCACACGTTCGACCGAGGTGCTGCGCGGCTGAAGGGATCGGTGCTGGTCCGCTGAGCCCGCGCGGACGTGAGCCGCTGGGGTCCGCTGGGGTCCGCGCGGGGCGTCAGCTCTTGGGGGTCCACTCGCGCCGCTACAAGTTTTGCATGCCGATGCTTCAAAAGTCGAACGACGTCTGAACGCTGGAAGCCTACGGAGACAGCGCTTCCCGCGGCCGCCGCAGTTCAAATCCTGAACGAGTTCGAATTCGCGAAAACGGAGCAGGACACGCCGGCCGCGAATGCGATCACGTGCGACGCACATCATCGAGCGGGTAGGCGAAGCGGCGCCGAGACGAAGTCGTTGCACCCACTCCCGAGCGCGTCTATTCTAGGCCAGGGCCGAACGTTTTCGCCTTCCCGCCACGCTGTCCGGCATCGCTCCCATTATCACCGCATCACCAGGAGAACCCGCATGTACCGCTACCTCGACGCGCGCGGCATGACGAAGCGACTGGCGCACGAGAGCGATCTGGCGGCGGCGATGCGGAGCGGCGACGTGCACGCGCGGACGATGCTCGCTTCGGGCGAGAGCGGTCCCTGGCAGCCGGCGGCGCGGCATCCGGACTTCCAGCGCATCGCGAAGCTCGAAGGCATCCGGACGACGGGCGGCGGCGCCTCGCGCTCCGCCGGCCGCTCGCGGCTCGCGTTCCTGGGCGATTTGTCGCCCCGATCGAAGCTGGCCGCGCTCGCCGTGCTGATGCTGCTCGCGTTCGGCGGATTGCATGCGCGCGCGCGCGCGGAACGGAACCAGCTCATCGACTCGTTGCAGCAGGCGATGCTGGATCTGTCGGAGGGGCGCGCGCCGTCCGCCGACGTGCTGACCGATGAACCGCCCGACGACCTCACCGCGAAGCTCCTCTGGATCCGGGTGCGGGCGGAGGACGACGTGCGGGCGGGCGTCGACTCGGCGATCGCGGCGCAGGGCATCGACGGCTTCGATCCGCCGTCGGTGTGGATGACCGACGAGTACCTGCGTAACGCGGGCGATTACCCGGCCGTGGGTCGACACTGGGAAGCGTACAACCGCTTCCACAGCAGCTACGCGGCGCGGATTCCGGATCTCACCCGCTCGGCGGTCTTTCGCTGGGGCATCGTGGCCGGGCTGCGGCCGCCGCACACCAACGAGATCAACGAGAGGGTCGAGGCGGAGATGCCCGGCCGCATGCGGCGCCTCCAGGCTCGCTCGCAGGTCGCCGGCTCGGCGCTCGAGCTGCACCGGGCCCTGGCCGACTCGCGCGGGCGCGTGGTCCTGAACCGGGACAGCGTGCTCGAGTTCGAGGACTCACGCGCGCTCGGCGCCTACAACGGCCACCTGCCGACGATCCGCGGCGCGACCCGGACCGTGAACGTGTTCGATGGCGAGCTGAGCCCGATCCAGGTGGCGATGCTGAACGCGCCGATGGGTCGTCGCCTGGAGTCCGCATCGTCGGCGTCGTCGACCAGGGATGCGGTTCGTCGCACGCTGGACGAAATCCGCAACTCGCGTGGCGCCCGCGGCGAGAGCGTCGAGATACCCCGGTCGCCCGCGTACGAAGAAGGTCGCCGCGCCGCGGAAGAGATCCAGCAGCGGGCCCGCGGCTCGAACTACGGAACCCGGACCCGACCACCCGCTCGCCGCTCGCCGTAGCAGCCGAACCAGCGACTCACCTCACCTCACCTCAATCTCACCTCACCCGACATAGCGCGCGACCGCCATGCCGACGGCGGCGATGACGAGGAGCGCCGTGACGACGGGGCCGAGGACGCCCATGCGTCGCTGGAGCCGCGCCATCTCGGCCCGCGGCGCGGCGCGCGCGGCTTCGTCGGCGGCGCTGGCGAGCGACGCGCCGAGCGCCGCCATGCGCTTCTGCGCCGGCATCGCCAGCGTCAGGCCGAGCAGGAACGCGAGGATCGCGGCCGCGCCGGCGGCGCTGAACGTCGCGCCCGGGCCCGTGCGGAAGTAGGCCGCCGAGAAGTCGTTCGACGTGAGCTGCATCAGCCTGAGCCCGGACAGGATCGTGAGCAGCGCGACCGTGGGCAGGACGACGAAGAGCCGGCGTCGCCGCAGGCTCAGCATGATCGCGCCCGCGGCCGGGCCCGCCTGGGCCAGCGCGGGGCCGAGCCAGACGAAGTTGAACAGCCCGGCGCCCACCCAGAACATGCCGCCGACCACGTGGACGAGACGCAGCACGAAGAATTCGGTCATCGTTTTGGGGCTCCTCGCGGGAATGGACCGCCACAGGATAGGGGGCGCGGGCATGGCTTGCCACCTGCTCCTCCGGCCGCCTGGACCGGCCGGCGGAGCAGGTGCCCGGTCAGGGGCGCGGGTGGGGCGGCCGGCAGGGGCGCCCCCGCTCGTCGCTGCCTCACTGGCGGCGGTCCGGATCGGGCAGCCCGTCGGCCATTCCACGGCCCTCAGGGGACCGCAACGATTCGTTACGCCCGTATTCCATCGTTGCGAAATTGCGCTGGCGGACGGGGTGGGCATCGATTAAATTAGTCGTTCACTGCACCGCGTCCCCGCGTACTCCCCCCGTCGCGGCCATACACATCTTACCCGAAGAGGGGCAAAATGCGTCTGCGACTCAACAGTCTGTCGGTCATTCCGGCGGTCTTGTTCATCCTGGGTACGGCCGGCAGCAACGACCTGGTGGCGCAGTCGAGCGCGGGCATGTCTGCGCGCGGCCATGTAGACGTCGAGGTGGGCGGCGTCACAACCGAGCGGTATTCGTTCACGGCGCGGCGGGATGGCGAAGCCTCCGCAGCGCGCGGCCAGTTCCAGCTCTTCAGGAACGTCGGCACGGCGGCGGAGACGAAGGTTCACGGTGAGGTCACCTGTCTGGTGGAGGCGCCGTCGTTAGGGAACGCAGCGTTCGTGGGCGGTGTGATCACGCGCGCCGAGCCGGCGTTGGCGGACGACGCTAAGCTCGGCATGGTCTGGACGGTGGTGGATCGCGGCGAGGGCAGGAACGCGGAGGACGCCGGTTCATTGATGTTCGGCTTCGGCCTCCTCACGGCGGAGCAAGCCACTCAGCTGTGCGGGGTCATCGGGGCTCCGGCGCTGCCGAGCGGGCGGGGCAACGTGCAGGTGTCGGCGCGCTGATCGCGTAAGCGACAGAGATTTCGAAGGACGCAAGGGTCCGGGCGCCGCGAGGCGTCCGGGCCTTTCGCGTTTCGGGTGGCGTCGACGCGCCGCGCCCCTTGCTCCGCGGCACACGCACGCGCGAGCTTCGACGTAACATCCCTCGACACCTTTCGCCGACGTCGGCTGAATCATGCGCTACTGGCTCCTGACGGGCGTGCTCGTCCTCGCGGGCGTGAGCGTCCTCCTGGATGTCGCACCGGACGCACCCCTGCTGCTCAAGGCGGTGCGGGGCTACCCGCTCGTGCTGCTCGCCGCGGTGGTGGGGCTCGCGTGGCGCTTCGAGCGATCACGGCTCGCGTGGGCCGCGGTGCTGGTGGCGGCGGTGCGGGCGGCGCTCGCGTTCGTGCCGGCCGCGCAGTGGGCGGACATGTTCGCGGCGACGACGGTGCTCGTGCCGCTGACGATCGCGGGGCTCATGCTGGCGCGAGATCGACCCGTCGCCACGCCGCGCGGGCTGGCGCAGCTCGCGCTCGTGCTCGGCATCCCGGCAGTCGGCGTGGCGCTGGTGGCGGCGCGTATGCCGGCGTTCGACGGCCCGCTCTGGCTGCTGCGCATGCGGCCGGTCGCGGGCGACGTGCTCGCGCTGTCGCGACCGGCGATGCTCGCCTTCCTCGCCGCGGCCGTCGTCGGCTGCGTGCTGGTCGCGCGGCGCCGGCGGGCGACCGAAGCGGGGCTGCTGCTCGTGCTCGTGCCGTTGCTACTGATGCTCGAGGCGGGAGCGGCCGGTCCGGCGCGCGGGGCGTGGCTGCTCGCGTCGGGCGCCGTGCTCGCGCTCGCGGTGGTCGAGTCGGCGTTCGCGCTCGCGTATTACGACGAGCTGACGGGGCTGCCTTCGCGCCGCGCGCTGAGCTCGGCGATGGGAAGGCTGCGGGCGCCGTACGCGATCGCCGTCGTCGACATCGATCACTTCAAGCAGGTGAACGATCGCCGCGGCCACGAGACGGGCGACCAGGTGCTGCGCATGGTCGCGTCGCGGCTCGCGCGGGTGCGCGACGGGCGCGTCTACCGCTCGGGCGGGGAGGAGTTCACGCTGCTGTTCGCGGGGCTGGACGGAGCGGAGGCGCGCGAGCGCGTGGAGGAGGTGCGGCGGTCGATCCAGGATGCGAGCTTCCGCCTGCGCTCGAGCGATCGGCCGAAGCGGAAGCCGCGCAGATCGCGGCGGTCCAGGAGTACCGCCAGCTCCGGCGAGGCGGGCGGGCTCGCGAGCGGCGCGAGAGTGCTGGCGATCACGGTCAGCGCGGGCGTCGCGGCGGCCGGCGCGCGGGACGCGGATCCGGGGCTGATCGCGGCGGCGGCCGACCGGGCGCTGTACACGGCGAAGCGCGCCGGGCGCAATCGCACGGCGGGAGCCGGCGCGCGCGGCGCGTGACCGGCGGTCGCGCGGTAACGTCGCATGAGGACGGTCGCCGGCATCACATGGAGGTCGCGGCGAGCCTCGGCTTCGCCGAGCCGGACTGCGCCAGCACCTCGGCCACTTCCATGCGGCTGTGGACGCGCAGCCGGATCATGACCAGCTCGACGTGGCGCCGCGCGGTGTGGCGTGAGATGCTCAGACGGATCGCGATCTCCTTGTCGCTCAGGCGGTCGGCGAGGAGCACCGCGACTTCGGCCTGGCGCGGGCTGAGGCCGAAGCGGTTGCGCACGTCGTCGACGGAGGCGATGCCCGGCAGGCGCTCGACCGCGACGACGACCACGGGATGTCCGTGCGCCGCCTGGAGCAGCGACTGCGCGCGCACGTCCCAGGCGTCGCCGGAATGCGACGGGCCGCGAACGCGGCCGCGCAGGCGGGCGGGCGGAGCATCCGTGTCCGGGGTAGCCTCGCGCAGGGCCGCACGCGCGATGCGCGTGATCTCCTGCCAGACCAGCTGCTCGTCGAGGCTGGACGTCGTCGAATGGACCTCGGCGGTGCGGACCATGGGAGGCTCCTTCCAGTAACAGGGACGGCGACCGATCCGGCGCGGACTCGCGTAAGTCGAATGGGCGCGCGAGATTGGCGGTTTCGCCCTGCAATCTCGTGAGGGCCCCTCACCGTCGAATCACCGCGGCCTCACTGGACACTCGATTCGTTGCGACAGGCGGACGAAGACACATGCTTCGACTGATCACACTGGGCGGGATCGAGCTGACCGACGCCGCCGGGCGGCCGGTCGAGTCGATCCTCAAGCGCCCGAAGCGGCTCGCGCTGCTGACCTACCTCGCCATGGTGGGCGAGGGGTCGCTGCGCAGTCGTGACACCGTGCTGGGGCTGTTCTGGCCCGAGCACGACCAGGCGCGGGCGCGCCAGTCCCTGAACCAGGCGCTCTACGTGCTGCGCGGCGCGCTGGGCCGGAACGTGGTCGTGAGCATCGGCAACGATCAGATCGGCCTCGCGTCCGGCGGCCTCTGGTGCGATGCCGTGGCGCTGCGCGCGGCCGAGCGCAGCGGCGACCATCGCAGCGCGCAGGCGCACTACCGCGGCGAGTTCCTGCCCGGCTTCTTCCTGGGCGACTCCCCGGATTTCGAGAGGTGGCTCGACACCGAGCGGGCGACGCTCCGTCGCCTCGCGTCGTCTTCCGCGTGGAAGCTCGCAACGGAGGCGGCGGCCGCGGGCGACGTCGAGGTCGCCGCCGAATCCGCCGTGCGCTCCGCGGAGCTGGCGCTGCGCGAGGAGGCGGCGGTGCGCCGCGCGATCGAGCTGCTCGACGGCCTCGGCGAACGCGCGCGCGCGCTCGACCTCTACCGCGAGCTCGAGGCCGAGCTGGCCGAGGATCTCGAGACCACGCCGTCGCCGGAAACCCAGCGCGTCGTCGCCGAGATGCGACAGCGTCAGCCGTCGGAGGAGGTCGCGCGCGCGGTCGCCGCCGGGCGCAGCCGCGGCGCCGGCGAGCAGGTTGCGGGTGTGAAGGCGGTGGGGAGCGTCGCGAGCGAGCTGGCGGGCGAGGCGGCGGCGGCCGAGCCGACGCGGCCGGAGCGGCGGCATGAGACGGCGGCTGGGCGCGCGGAATCCGAGGCGGCGGGCGCTGCCGGCGTGGCGGGCGAGGCGGGGGCGGGCGGCGGCACCACCGTTGGCCGCGGCTGGTGGCGCGATGCATTGCGCGGCCGTCGGCTCGGCGTTGTGTTCGCGCTCGGCGCGACTACGATCGCGATCGCGATCGCGCTCACCTACGCGTGGGCGCGCACGGCCGAACCGAGCGGAGCGGACGCGGTGACCGGCGCGCCGCCGCGCCTGCAGGTGGAGCCATTCGACGCGTACGCCGCCGACGATCGGCTGACGGACATCGCGGGCGCGATCACGGCGGCGCTGGCGGCGCGACTCGCCGAGGTCGGTGCCCTGGAAGTGCTGCTGGTCGACCCAGGCGCCGCGCCTGGCGCGGACAGTGTCGCGCTCGCGGTCGCGGGCCGGCCCAACGACGGGCGCGCGTGGTTCATCGTGCGCGGCCGCGTGCTGCGCGACGGCGACCGCATGCGCGCCGTCGTCTCGCTGATCGATCGGCCGACCGGCCAGGTGATCGGCTCCGCGACCATCGAGCGCATCACGTCGGATCCGATCGCCTTCGTCGACGAGGCGACGCACGACGCGGCCCGCTTCACGCGCGCGGCCGTCGGCCGGGAGCTGCGCGAGCGCGCGTGGCGTGCGTCGACGCGCGACCGCGAGGCGTGGCGCATGCTCGAGCGCGCGGAGGCCGACCGGCGCGAGGCGCGGGCGCTGTTCGACCGCGGCGCGACCGACGCCGCGCGCGTCGTATTGGTCGAGGCCGACTCACTGCTCGCGCTCACCGAGGACCGCGCGCCGGAATGGATCGCGCCGATCGTGCTGCGCGCGCACGTAGCCCGCGAGCGAATGTGGACGTCGCTCATGTCGCCGACGTTCGGGCCGCAGGCGGCGCTGCGATTTCTGGGCGAGGGCGTTGCACACGCAGATCGGGCGCTGGCCATCGATTCGACGGATGCCCGGGCGAGAGAGCTGAAGGGGGTGCTGCTGCACTGGAGTGTGGTGCTCCAGCCGATGGCCGCGGATTCGGCGACGCGGATCATGCGACTGGCGGAAGCCGAGCTCCGGGCAGCCGTGGCCGAGGATCCGAAGCGCGCCGAGGCATGGAGCACGCTGAGCGCGATGCTCTATCACCTCGGCCGCTACGACGAGGCCTACTACGCGGCGCAGAAGGCGTACGACGCCGACGCGTACCTCGATCAGCCGCAGGAGATCCTGGTCAAGCTCTTCAACGGGGCATTCGAAGCGGGCGACGACGCAGCCGCGCGCCGGTGGTGCATGGATCTGCGCGAGCGGTTCCCGGGCAACCCGACTGGTGCCCTCTGTGCGCTGACCCTTCTCGCGTGGGGCGAGACCTCCGATCGAGCGGGGGCGGAAGCATGGAGGATTATCGAGCGCGCAGGGCTGCCATCGGGACACCCATTCATGCCACATCTGGAGCTGCTGGTCGGAACGGTGCTGGCGAGGGCAGGCGAAGCGGACAGCGCCGAGGCCGTCCTGCAACGCGTCCGGGGTGGAGCGTCATGGAATTCCCAGTTGCTCCCGCTCGAGGCTTCGCTTCACCTCGCCCTCGACCAGCCCGATTCCGCTGCGGCACTTCTTCGGCAGTATGTCGACGAAAGGCCTTCCACTCGCCATGGCACGCTGGCCAGCCGGCGCTTCGAGGCCCTGCGTGAGTAAGCGTCTCAGCCGTTGCAGTAGACCTGGCCCTCGATGATGATGCAATTGTCCGTCGAGTCGCTCGCCCCGTCCAACTGCACCTCGTAGCCCTCCTCGGGTCCCATCGGCTGATCGCCACAGGCGCCCAGGGCGCCGAGCAGCGCCAGGCCCACCGCCGCCATCCACACTCGCTTCGTCGTCTTGCTGCGCATCGTTCCTCCCGGGGAGAGATGGGTGTTTCGGGTGCCCGAATCTCGGGCCAAGGGCCCCTGAGCGCATGGGGCAAAATGCCCTAGGGCATTTTGCCCCATGCGGCGGGAGGTCGATCGGGGCGCCCTTGGGGAAACGCATACGGCGTTTGACCCGGGGAACTTCGAATGGAAGTGCCAGCGTGGGCCCGATGAGGGGACTTCGACTGCTGTTCATGGAAGGACCGATCGGGCTGGCGAAACAGCTCGAGCCGGAGCTTGCGGCGTGCGCGCAGCAGACGATGTGGCTGGAGACGGTCACGAGCGTGCCGGCACTGGAAGCGTCGCTGAGGCGTGCGCGCTGGGACGCGGTGGTGGTCGCGACCGAAGCGCCGGTCGGCGCGGAGGAGGTGTCGCGCGCG
>DATKDR010000040.1:0-2637 GCA_035512635.1 Longimicrobiales bacterium
GCCAGGCTCAGCCACTACCTCCGTGTCGTCCGAGGCGGCGGAAGCGTGACCATCTACGACCGGGAGCAGCCGATCGCGCGCATCGTTCCGATCGAGAAATCGAATGCCCTCGTCATTCGTCATCCGCCGCCGGGGGCGGGCAGGCCGGGCGATTTTCGACCGTTGCCGCGACTGCCGATCAAGACGGACATCGTGGCGCTACTGCTGGAGGAACGCGGGGAGCGGTGATCGCGTACGTCGATTCCACGGTCGTGCTCCGGCTGGTCCTGAACCAGCCCGGGCGGCTCGAAGCGTGGGAAGAGATCGACGTGGCCATTCGGAGCGCCCTCGTCGAAGTCGAGTGCCTGCGCACGCTGGATCGACTGCGCCTGCGAGACGACGTCGGGGACCGGCAGCTGGCCGAGCGTCGGGAGTCGCTGCATCGGCTGATCGCCGGTATGGAGATCGTGGAGCCGTCGCGCCCGGTCCTCGCGCGTGCGTCGCAGCCCTTCCCCACGTCGCTGGGAACGCTGGACGCGATCCACCTGTCGACTGCGCTGCTCTGGCGCGAAGAGACGGGCGAGTCGCTGACGCTGGCGACGCACGACGCGGCGCTCGCGCTCGGCGGCCGCGCGTTCGGCCTGCCGGTGATCGGCGTGTGAGGACCGACGGTGGAGGCCGAGCCCCTTACAGCACCGGCATGACCGGGCGCCCCAGCGGCGCGCGTTCTTCCGGCACGGCGGGCACGCGGTTCCAGGGCGACTCGGTCGGGTTCTCAAACCAGGAGAAGTACTCGGCGACGCCGAGCTGACCCTCGCGGATCAGCATCTCCTTCTGGACCTCGGACAGGTCGAAGTCGGTGGTGCCGATGTCGCGCGTGTCGATGTAGACGGTGCGGTGCCAGTCGTCGCTGTGCAGGTGCTGGTTCTCCTGGACGTTCAGGAGCGTGCGCGTGAGCGCCTTCGCGTAGTCGCCCACACTGTCGATCGCCTTCCCCGTCAGCGGCTCGTCGTAGCGGTACAGGCCGATCTGCTCGCGCGTGTCGAGGCGCAGGCCGAGCGTCTGCCGATTGTAGACGTAGGGGCTGCTCTCGGGGCGCGCGGCGAGGAAGTTCCGGTTGTTGGCGTCGTAGTACTCGGTCGCGCGCGCGGCGTAGCTGCGCTCGTCCGGCGCGATGTACCTGAGGCGATCGAACAGCTTGACGGGATAGTTCAGGATGACGCCGCCGTCGACGTAGACGTCGCGACGCGCGCCGAGGCGCACGGCGGCGAACAGGAGCGGCAGCGACATCGACGCGCGCACGGCCGTCGCGAGCGGCAGCTCGGCGTGGCGCTCGTGCGAGAAGACCTCGCAGAAGCGCGTCGACAGGTTGGCGCCGATGACGTAGAGATCGCGGCCGGTCGCCTGCGTCAGCTCGGCGAAGGTCGCGTCGGCGCGGCCGAGCTTGTGCGCGATCAGCTCGCCGATCCAGCCGGAGAAGAACTCGCCGCGGTTCCAGCCGAATTCCTTCAGCAGGCGCCAGCCGTCGCGCAGCAGGCCGAAGTCGTTGTCCAGGAACTTCCGGAAGTCGACGGCCTGCATCGCCTCGAGCTGCTCGTCGTCGTCGTAGCCCAGCGCGAACATCAGCGCGTTGATCGCGCCGGCGCTGGTGCCACCGCAGCGCACGATGTGATCGAGCGCGCCCTGCTCCCGCAGCGCGCGCATGACGCCGACGTAGGCGATGCCCTTAACGCCTCCACCCTCGAAGACGAGATTCCTGAACTGGGCGGACATGGTGGTCTCCTTCCGACGGCAGCGGGAAGCCACGGGGTGCCCTTCAGGAATGCAACGGAGGTCGCGGCGCCACAATAGGACAAAATGCCCTAGGGCAAATTGACCTATGCGGCTCCGCCTCAGTTCGCGGCTCGTGCTGCGGGGATCCCGCGCTAGCTCGGCTCCACCGGCGAGACCACCACGAACGGCGGCGTCGCGAGATCGACGGACTCCTCCTCGCGACTCACATGGGTGCGCGCGCGATAGTCGCCTCCCGCCAGGCTGTCGGGCAGCTCCACCACGAACTGGTCGGACTCGCCGGGCGCGAGCGAGTAGACGATGGCGAGGCAGGGCAGGGCCTCGCGGAAGGGGATCTCGACCCAGCCGTCCGGCTCCCGCCGCTCGAGGCGCAGCATGCAGAGGTTGTAGCCGATCGACTCGTCGGTGTGGTTCGTGAGCCGGATCGTGGCGAGGTCGCCGGCGGCGTAGTGGCTGGCGGTGGCGCGCAGCTCGATGCCTTCCGGGCCCGAGCCGAAGATATCGTCGCAGCCGGTCAGCAGGACGGCGGCGAGTGCGAGCGGGGCGAACGAAGCTGCTTTCATCGCGACTCCCTGGGCGGCAATGCGGGAACCTGGCACTCGACCGTATCCTAACACCGTATGGACGGAGCGATCCACCATGCGGTTCCCGCGGGAGGCGAGACATGCGACAGCGATTGCGGAGCGGAACGATCCTTCTGGCGGTGCTCGGCGCCTGCTCGAGCGTGAGCGACGGCATGACGGACGTGCCGACCGAAGTCCACCTGAGCGGCGGCGTCGAGTACCGCGCCGAGACCGCCGTGATGGAGAGCTTCCCGGTGCAGCTCCACACGCGCGTCACGGCGCGCAACACGGGCGCGCAGGACGT
>DATKDR010000041.1:0-18312 GCA_035512635.1 Longimicrobiales bacterium
TGCGCGCCGTTGCCGTTGCCATCGCGCCGATCGCTGATGCGCTGGGCCGCGCCCGGCAGCACGTTCACGACGCCACCGTCGTGGTGCGTGTCCCCGCTGCCGCCCGGCCTTCGAGCTCGGCCTCGAAACGCAGACTTTCCAGGTCCCGTCCGATCGTCGCCCTCGCGTACTGCCGCCTGTCCCGGGCGTAGCGCACGCTCATCCCGCCGTCGTCGCCGCGCTCCACCGACGCGGGCGATGCCGCTCCCGCGTAACCCGAGAAGGCCACGACCAGGTCGAAGTGCGCGGTCCAGAAGAAGGGTACATCCGTGAATGGCTCGCGCTGCCCCAGTATGCTGCGCGCAGCTGCCTGCCCCATCCGCTGCGCGACCATCCAGTGCTCGATGCGGATGCGGCCGTCCGGCACGGGCGCCGGCCAGCGCGCGATGTCTCCGGCCGCGAAGATTCCCGCGACGCTCGTCTCCAGGTGCTCGTTCACGAGGACACCGTCCTCGACTCCCGCTCCCACGGCCTCGGCCAGCGTGAGGTCGGGCCGGACGCCGATGCCCACGATCACGAGGTCCGCTGGAGTCCGCGTGCCGTCGTCGAGCACCACCTCGTCTCGGTCGATGGCGGCGACGGTACGGCCGAGCTCGAAGCGCACACCGTGCTCCCGATGCGCGTCGTGGATGCGCGTGCCGAGCGCGTCTCCCAGTGTCCGCTCGAACGGTATTCTCTCCGGCGCGACAACGGTCACCTCGAGTCCCCGGCTGCGCAGCGCCGCGGCCGTCTCCATGCCGATGAAGCTCGCTCCGATGACGACGACATTCTTCGCGGACTGCGCGGCCGCGATGATGCCGCGGCAGTCGCGCAGCGTGCGGAGCACGTGGACGTGTGGAAGATCGGCCCCCGGGACGCGCAGGCGGATGGGCCGCGCCCCGGTGGCGAGGAGGAGCGCCTCGTAGGAGAACGCGCGGCCATCCGCCGTTCGCAGCGTGCGCCCGACGGAATCGATGGAAGCTACGGAGCCGACGACGCGCTCGATGCCGTGCTCCTCGTAGAAGCCCCGCGGCCGGAGCGGAATCCACGCCTCCTCGGCGGTCCCGGCCAGATAGTCCTTCGACAGGTTGGGCCGATCGTACGGCGCCGCCTCGTCCGGATCGATGAGCAGGATGCGGCCGTCGTGTCCCTCGCGCCGCAGCTGTTCCGCGGCGGCGCTGCCGGCCGCTCCCGCGCCCACGATGGCGACGGTGCGCGGTGCCCCGCTCCCCGCGTGTCGGCCGCGCGCGTCCAGCGGACCCGCCTCACGCCGCCGCGTGACCTTCACCCGGCCTCCATCGATGTCGACGTCCCACGTGGGCAGCGGATTGAGTGCGGGGGCGCCGATCGCCTCGCCCGTCCGCAGCGAGAAACATGCGTGGTGCCACGGGCAGCGGATCGTGTCGGCCACGACCAGGCCGCCGCTCAACGGCGCGCCGTAATGGCTGCACGTGCCGCCGATCGCCGTCACCTCATGACGGCGGCGCACCAGGACGACCGCCTCGCCGTCGGCGTGGCCGGCGAACGGCTCCCACTCCGGAAGGCTGTCCAGGTCCACGCCCTGCGCGAGATCGGGTCCTTCCAGCTCCGCCGCGGCTCCGCCCATGTCGCGTCTCCCTAGAGCGACTGGAGGTAGGCGGCGAGGTCGCTGCGCTCCTGCTCCGTCAGCGACAGCGACAGCTCCGCGTCGTAATGAGCCACGACGTCCGCCAACGTCGCCGCGCTGCCGTCGTGGAAATACGGCGGGTGCTGCCATGCGCCGGCGAGCGGCGTCGTGCGATAGAGACCCGTCGCGGTGCGCGCCGCGTAGGCCGGATCCATTCCCGTCTCGGACGGTTCGTGCAGCGTGCCGTCGTTCACGTCCGTAAACGACTCGTCCGGCACGTGACACGTGACGCAGCGTGCCTTGTCCTCGAAGAGCTCCTCGCCCCGCTCGGCCGCCGCGAGATCGAAGCTCCCGGCAGGCGGCTCGGGCGCGGTCAGACTGAGCTGGTATTCCCTAAGCGCCGGCAGCCGATCCGTCACCCGGTCCTCGCTGTCCGGCACGTCGATGGAGATGCCCAGCCGCGCGTCGACGAAGTCGCCCCTGCCGTGCATCTGCGTCACCGCGACGTATGCGTTCCAGTACGATACCTCACCGTCGCCCGTGTACGTCTCCAGCGCCACGTCGCGCAGACCGAACGCGGGCGGAATCACGATCGGCGTGTTGAGCCCGTCGATGTTGAGGCGCGGGTCGTAGCGACCGGGGCCCCAGCCGTTCAGGATCGCCCTCAGCTCCTCCGGCACAGCCGGAGACAGCGCCACGATCGCGCCCACGTTCAGGTCGCGATTCGCCCACCCGTCCAGGCGGCTGCCGATTCCCGGCGCGAAGCTGTTGTCCACCGTCGAATGGCAGAGCGCGCACGTGATGCCAAGCCGCACCAGTCGCCTCGTCCCGTTCACCTCCTCCACCTCGCCGCTGAGGCCGAGCACCGCGTCCAGCTCCAGCAGCGTCAACGTCGTCGCCGGATCCGTCAGATCCACCTCGCCCGCCGCGATCGCGGCCTTCACCGCGTCCGGCAGCGCGTCCGCGTCCACCTTCAACCCCACCTGGAGCGCCAGCTCCGGGCTCACCGCCGACTCCACCACCTCGTGCATCCGCAGCGTATCGCTCCAGTATGCCTCGTCCCCGAACGTGTCGTAGCGGAAGATCTCCTTTCCTTCGGCCACGAGCTGCGGATCCAGCGGCCGGCGCTCGTCGCCGGGGCCCACTCCCTCGTCATCGCACGCACCGACCGCCACCAGCAGCAGCGTCAGCCACACCACCCGCGCTCCCGGGCGGATTCGTGATCGGGAGGTGCGGATCCGATTGCTCGACGTCGTCTTCATGGGACTCCTCGGCTCTTCCGTTCCTGTCTCGGGCAGGCCTTCGGCTTCCATCGCCTCTGGGCACCGCGAGCATGCCCCAACATGAGGAGTTCGACGGGCTATGTCAATGAAATCATTAACAAAGTAGATAAAGCGCGGAGATGTGCGCGGCGTTCCCCTGCTTCTAGTGCAGGGCGGGCTCCAGCAGCGCGACCAGGCGCCGTCCTTCGAGCCGATGCGAGCGCTGCTCGACGCGGGCGATGTCGCTCGTCTCCTCGACCATCCGATCGAGGGTGGCGAGACCGACTTCGGGCTGACGCAGCTCGCGGCCGCGAAAGCGCAGCACGACGCGGACGACGTCGCCCCGTTCCAGGAACTTCCGTGCACGCTTCAGCACGACGTTGAAGTCGTGCTCCTCGGTGCGCGGGCGGAGCTGGACCTGCTTCACGGCGGTCCTGTGCTGGTTCTTCTTCGCCTGCCGGGCCTTCTTCTGCTGGTCGTAGAGGTACTTGCCATAGTCGAGCAGGCGCACGACCGGCGGACGCGCGCGCGGCGCGACTTCGACCAGATCGAGCTGGGCTTCGGCGGCCTTCTGCTTTGCGGTTTCGATCGAGACGACGCCGAGCTGTTCGCCGTCGGCGTCGATGAGGCGGATGGGGCTGATGCGGATCTCGGAATTCACGCGGTGTGAGGGGATGCGACGCCAAGCTCGCGCACTCGAAGCGGCTGAACCCACGGCTTCAGCCGACGGCCGCCTCGCCTCCGCTGCCGTCGCCGGCCGAGGGCCGAGCGGAGCCGTCGCGCCGCGTCCGATGGCTCCGAACCGCGGCGATGAGCGGCCGCTCGGCAGCCGGTGCATCGGAGACCACTGCGACCTCGGGCGCGCTCAGCCGCTCCAGCACCATGAGATAGAGCACCTCGCACAGCGAGGACCTTACCTTGAGGCGCCGCTGGTACAGCTCGACGGCGGAGCCGGAGGTCAGAATCCCGTCGAGCGCGCGCACGAAGCCGAGCGCCTGCTCGGCATGGATGCGCAGCAGCCGCATCTCGGTCCGGCCGGTATGCAGCTCGACCCAGTGTCGCAGCTCGGCATGGACGCGGCCCCGGAGCCGCCGGCGGACGCTGCTCAGCAACCCGCGTGGCGTCTCGAGCAGGCCGCCCGACTGTTCGTCGCCGTCCGCTCCGATGAAGACCTCGTTCAGCCGCCGGTGGCGTCCGGCGGTGAGCAGCAGCCGCTGCTGGAGCAGCACCGCGTCGGCCTCGTCGAGGTGGTGGAGTCGGAGGTACATCTCGACGATGCGGTCGGTCGGCAGCTCCTGCTTCGCCCGCTCGAGCAGCTCGAGCGCGCACAGCCGATGCTCCTCCAGCAGGCGATCGTGCGCCACCGCGGACGCGACTTCGAGCGCGTGGCGGACGGGTACGGGCACTCTGGACGGAAATTCAGCGGCCATGGTCCGATTCGGTGAAGAGCGGGTGATTCGACAGGAGAGGACCCAAAGGGCAACTCGTATTCCCGCGCGGCCAGAAACCAGGGTCCGGCGGTGTGGCGGCTGCGCATCCCGTGATCCCCACACGGCCTACGGGGCTTCGTTGGCGCGTGCTGCCGTCGCGGCAGGTAACGTCATGATGCGGGAGCGCTGGACGGGGCGCGAAAACTTTGCGTGGCGGGGAGCAATAGGTAGCCGCGCATGCGCACGAAAAGGGGCCCGTCAGCGATCGCCCACGGGCCCCTTCGTCTTCCAGTGGAGCTGACCGGGATCGAACCGGTGACCCCCTGCTTGCAAAGCAGGTGCTCTCCCAGCTGAGCTACAGCCCCGAAGCAGGCAAAAAGCTAATGGCGGCGGGGCTGGATCGGTAGTGGCGCAGGCGGCCGCGCCTCGTCAGGGAGTTCGCGGCGCGTTACTCTCGCAGCATGCCGAACGGACCAGCCATCAGCTTCGCCATCGCGCTGGCGGCGGGAGTGCTGGCGCAATCGATCGGGGCGCGTCTGCGCGTGCCGGGGATCGTGCTGCTCCTGCTGACGGGCGTGCTGGTGGGTCCGGACGTGCTCGGCGTGGTGCAGCCACGCGGTCTCGGATCGGGCCTCGAGATCATCGTCGGCATGTCGGTCGCGGTGATCCTGTTCGAGGGCGGACTGAACCTCCAGCTCGACCGGCTGCGGGGTGAAGCGCTGACGATTCGCCGCCTGATCACGCTCGGCGCGATGGTGACGGCGGTGGGCGGCACGGTGGCGGCGCGGGTGTTCATGGGCTGGGACTGGTCCATCGCGCTGCTGTTCGGCACGCTCGTCATCGTGACTGGCCCGACCGTAATCACGCCGCTGCTCCGGCGGGTGCGCGTCAATCGGAACGTGAAGACGATCCTCGAGGCCGAAGGCGTGCTGATCGATCCGATCGGTGCGATCGCGGCGGTCGTCGTCTTCGAGCTGGTCGTCACGCCGGCCACGGGGGCCTCGGCTGCGCTGACGCTCCTCGGGCTGCCGGGGCGGCTGGTGTTCGGTGGCGTGGCCGGCCTCATCGGCGGCGTCATCATCGGCGTGACGCTGCGCCGCGGCCTCGTGCCGGACAACCTGATCAACGTCTTCACGCTGTCGATGGTCATCGCGCTCTACGAGCTGTGCGAGACGGTGCTGCCGGAGAGCGGCATCATGGCGGCGCCGATCGCGGGCATGATCGTGGGCAACATGCACCACCGGCTGAAGCGGGAGCTGAACGAATTCAAGGAACAGCTCACGGTCATGCTGGTGGGGCTGCTGTTCGTGCTGCTCGCGGCCGACGTGCGCGTCGCCGAAGTCCTCGCGCTGGGGTGGGGCGGCGTGCTGACCGTGCTCGCGCTGATGTTCATCGTGCGTCCCGCGGTCGTCGCCCTGAGCACCACCGGCTCGCTGCTGACGCTGCGGGAAAAAGCGTTCATCGGCTGGCTCGGCCCGCGCGGCATCGTGGCAGCGGCCGTCGCCTCGCTGTTCGCGGAGCGGCTGTCGGAGCCGGACCCGGCGCAGGGGCTGGAGTTCCGGGCGCTCGTGTTTCTCGTGATCGCGGCCACGGTGATCGTGCAGGGGGGTCTGAGTCCGCTCGTCTCCCGCCTGCTCGGCGTGCGCCAGCCGGAGAACAATGGCTGGGTGATCATCGGCGCGAACCCGCTCGCCCGGCTGCTGGCGAAGGTGCTGACGCGCGACGGTCAGGACGTGTTGATGATCGACACGAGCGCGTACGAAGTGGAGAAAGCCGAGCGGGAAGGCCTGCGCGCGATGACCGGCAACGCGGGTGACGAGCGGACGCTGCTGCGCGCGGACATCGAATCGCGGCGCGGCGTCATCGCGCTCACGCCGAACGAGGGTGTGAATCTCCTGCTCGCCGGCCGCGCCAGCGACATCTTCAGCGAAGGCGAATCCCTGGTCGCGCTCAATCGCGACGGCAACGTGGCGCGGGAGCAGGTCGAGGAGCGCGGCACGCGGGTCCTCTTCGGCCAGCCCATCGAGCTGCAGCAATGGCTCCACCGCCTTTCGCGCCAGCCGTTCCGCGTCGAGCTGTGGCGGCTGGCAGCCGAAGCCGGCGCCGAGGTCGGGCGCGCGGGCGACCGTGGGGTGGCCGGGGAGCCCGGCGGCTTCGCGATCCCGCTGGCCGTCGAGCGGAACGGGGCGGTGCGGCCGGTCGCCGACGACACGCGCTTCCAGCCCGACGACCTGCTCTACCTGGTCCGCGTCGAGGGCGCGGAGGACGCCACCATCACGCAGATGGAACGGGAAGGCTGGACGCTGGAGCGGGAAGTGGCCGAGGTGCAGCCGGGTGCGGAGCGCCGCAGCGGCCATGCCGCCGGCTTGTCGGGGAGTGTCGCCGAATAGTTTTTCGGCGCGGTCGCCGTCAGTGCTCTTCCAGCCTGCGTCCGAGCACGAGGTTCAGCACCGCGCTGACGATGCTGATCAGGAGCGCTCCCCAGAACGCCGGCCAGAACCCGGCAACCTGGAAGTCGAGGCCGAGCACGCCCGAGAGCTCCGCGGTCAGCCACAGCATCAGCGCGTTCAGGACGAGCAGGAAGACGCCGAGCGTGAGGATGATGAGCGGGCAGGTGAGCAGCTTGATCAGCGGGCGCACCAGCGCGTTCACCAGACCGAACACGAGCGCCACACCGAGCAGCTCCAGCCACGTGCCGCCGTGCGTGATGCCGGGCACCAGCCAGACCGCGAGCCCGAGAGCGGCCGCCGTGATCAGGAAGCGGAGGATGAACATCGCTGGCGAGACTACGCGGAGATGGGCGCGGCGTCCAGAGTCTCACCGCGATCGCGTGCACGTACCCCTGCACGTGCTCGAGCTCGGCGTTTCGCCGATGCCAGGTCCCGCATGCTTCGTCGGCTTCGCGCAGGGCAATAGGGATCGTCCTGTAGGCGGCACGGGCGCTTACCTTGTCCGCATGAGATTCGCACGCGCCGGCCTCGCCTTTTTCGCGCTGATAACCGGGTCGTGCGGGCTGCCGGCGCTGCCCGAACCGCCGGCCGCCGAGCCGATCGGCGTCGCGGAGCCGACGCTCGCGGCCGAATGGGAGGAGCTGGTCGCCCGGCCGGACGGTGTTCCGGACGGCTGCTTCAGCGAGCATCTCGGCGACGCGATCCTGCTCAACGATGCTCGCCAGCCGAAGTACTCCGCGTGGTCGCGGCGGCGGTCCGAGCCCATCTCGGAGCGGTTGATCCGAGCGGAGCGGACATCCCTCGCCGTGGCGCGCTGGATCGATCGCAGGGCCCGCCGCTTCCAGGAGGCCGGGATTCCGATCGTCTGCGCGGAATTCGTGTCGATGACGCTGACGCCGCCTCTGCCCCCGGCGCCGCTGGCCCGCCCCGCCGCGGAGTTCGACGACGCGATGGACGCAGCGGCAATCCGGAACCGCATCATCGCCGTCTACGGCGAACGCGGCTTTGCGGGCATCGCCGCGGAAGCCGAAGCGGAGCTGGATCGGCTGGCCGCGACGCCCGAGTACCATTGCATGACCCGCCACCTGATCGAGTCGCTATGGCGCGTCGCCGTCCTTGCACCGCTGCACGAGCGACTGGCGGGGGAGCGCGACGTCGGCTCGACGCGCGGCCTTTCCGAGCTGCTGGTGCGGCTGCACCTGGCCGCGCTTGCCGGGGGAGCGGACCTGGACCGCGCCGCCGCGCCGCTTCAGGCCCGGGGCATACCGATCATCTGCCGGGATGTCCCGCCGATCCGGTAGGCGGGCCAGGCATTTGACCGAGGAGGCGGCTCGAAACGGCTGCTCCGCAACCCCGTGTCCGTGTGCTGTGCGTGTGCGCGCTCCGTAACCCGCGAATCATACCGCCGCCGGTCGCGAGCCGCGCCATGCGCTCGAAGAGCCAGCGCGAGGCCTTGCCGCCATGGAGCGGGAGATCCGCTGTGCCCGTGCGTGATGCCATACTCAATGGTAACGTCATGGGGAAGACGGAGAGTCATGCCAGCTGCCCGACCCGGATCCGCGCCCGCGGGTCCATGAGCCACGAACCAGGCCTGCCATCATGCCGAACCGCATGCCGATCTGTACGCTGGCGCTTCTCGGCGTCGCCTGTGGCGACGATCCATCGCCGCGTGTCGACTTCGACCTCGACGACGACACGGTCTTCGCGGGCGCCGACGCGACGCTCGCGGAAGGCGACGTCTTCGCGGTACTGACGGAGAACGGCGCCGTGAAGCTGGGACTGACCGAGGACCGCGTCTACTTCGAGGTTTCGGAAGCGGTGCGGGAGCACATCGACCGCGAGATCGGCAGCGGCATGGAGGAATCCGACAGTCGGCTGGCGCGCTCGATCGGCTCGGCGGTGCGGCGCGGCGTCTCCAGGGCGTTGGACATCGAGTTCGACTTCGATGTCGTCGACATTCGTGACGTCGATTACCGGGACGGCGAACTGGTCTTCGACTTCGAAGACGACGGGGACCAGCGCACTCTCCGCAACATGAAGATCGACGACGAGCCGCTCACGCGCTCCTTCGCCGAAGGGGATGCGCGTGCGTTCGTCGCCGCGTTCCGTCGCGTGAAGGCGGGCGGCGGCGGTACGCCGAGGGAACCCTCGAATGCCGATTCGCCCGCAGCGGATACGGGAGGCGACGGGTCGTTCTAGCGGCGGCGGATCAGAACGGCGTCGAGACGCGCAGGCCGACGGCGCCGGCCCCCGGATCGTCGAGCCCGAACGGCGCGGCCAGCGTGGCCCACGTGTCGGAAGCCAGGGCGAGCACGACGTGCCGCGCCGAGCCGATCACGGTATCGGTCAGGCTCACCTGGTCGGCGGCCACGGTGTCGGCGGACTGTGTCGCGGCCTGCGCGAGCGCCGCAGTGTCCCGGCCGAGCGCCGGAATCGTGTCCTGGGCGAGCGCGGGCGTCGCCGCGCCGCACAGGAGCGCGAGGATGATCGCCGCGGACCCGCCCAGGCGTGCGAGCCGTCGCTTCGCCTGGGCCACGGCGTCGGCGACGCGCCGGCGGTCGGCCTCGTAATCCATGCGCGCGCGCGCTCCGTCTTCGATCTCCCCAAGCAGCCCGAGCAGCGCCTGCCGGTCCTGTGGTCCGACGCGCGTGCCGATGATCGACAGCGTCAGGGCGAGGTGACTCATGACGGCGGCGTCCGCGGCGGCGTAGCGCCGGATCTGGCTGAACGCGACATCGGCGGCGGCGGCGAAATCGAAGGCGGGCGACACGACGCGGACGCGGCCGGCATCGTCCGTCCGGGTGCGATCGCGCGGGAAGCGGCCGCCCAGCTCGGCGATGATCTGGCCGAGCCGATCGATGGCCATCATCGCGGTCGTGGGATCGTTGATCGACGGCGACATCGCCTTCACCGCGATATCGGAGAGCTGGATGATCCCGAGCTCCGCGTCCTGCGTGATCGTGCGGCGATGTCCGATGTCGAGCGTGCCGCGCAGCTCCTCGAGGAGAGGCGCGTCGAGCGCGTCGCGCGGCCAGATCGAGAGGAGCGGCGTCGCTTCGACTACGAAATCGCCGACGCCGTGCTCCAGCCGGATGACGAGATCGCGCTCGACCGCGAGAGAAAAGAGATCGTCGTGGTGAATCCGCTCCAGATAGCCGGACTTGAGGGCGAGCAGCCACGCAGGCGCGTCGTCCGGCTCGAAGGCCGCGTCCGCGATCGTGGTCGCGCCCATGCGGGCCGGCTTTCGCGGCGCGCTCGGGTCGGCGTACTCGTGATCCTCCATGAACGCGACCGGGAACCGCTTCCGGATCTGGATCAGCGTGTCCCTGGTGACGCGATCGATGATCGACGATGCCTCGATCCAGCCCGTCACGTTCTGCAGGTAGTAGATGAGCAGGCCCATCGAGATGAGGGTCAGCACCACCGCGACCGTGACCGACGCGCCCGGCACGAAGGGCAGGTAGCCTTCGGCGGCCGAGCGGATCGTGCGCAGGATCAGCAGCGTGTAGGTGAACGTGCCGAGGAAGACGCCGAGCACGATCTGATTGCCACGGTCGCCCATGAAGTTCTGGAGCACGCGCGGCGTGAACTGCGTGCTCGCGAGCTGGAGCGCGACGATCGTGATCGAGAAGACGACGCCCGTGACAGTGATCAGGCCGCCGGCGATTGCGCTCAGCACGCCGCGGGCGCCCTCCGCGCTGCCGCCGAAGATGATCGACGTCGGCTCGAGATCCCTGCGGTAGAGCAGCGCATCGATCTCGATCATGGCCGCGGCGAGACCGGCCGACGCGAGCACGATGACGGACGGCAGGAACCAGAGACCCTGCCGTACCCGATCCCACAGGCTGCGCAGCTTCATTCCGCCGTCGCCACGCAGTGGCTGTGCCGGACGGTGAGGGCAGCCCCGCGGCTCAGGCGTCGACGAGGCGCGCGGCGAAGCGGCGAGCCGCTTCGCGCCGGTCCACCTTGCCGGAGGCCGTGAGCGGCAGGCGTTCGACGAACGCGAACGCGCGCGGCCGCTTGAAGCCGGCCAGCCGCTCGCCCAGCTCGGCGGCGAGCCGCGCGAGGTGAGGAGGGTCGCCGGCCGGCACGATCGCGGCCGCCACCCGCTCGCCCCATTCCCGGTCGGGCACGCCGAAGACGCAGGCGTCGGCGACGCCGGCGCAGACGCGCAGCGCGGACTCGACCTCGAGCGGGTCGACGTTCTCGCCGCCCGTCACGATCAGGTCGCCGACGCGGCCCAGCACGTGGAGGTTGCCGCTCGCGTCGAGCCGGCCGCGATCGCCCGTCGCGAAGAAGCCGTCGTCGAGGAACGGCGAGCCGGCCGCGGGCGGGAAGTAGCCGCTGAAGAGCATGGGGCCGCGCACCTGGATGACGTCGTCGACGATGCGCAGCTCCACCCCCGGCAGCGCACGGCCGCTGCCCAGCTCGCCCCGGTTCACGGTGCCCGGCGGCTGTGTCGTCACCTGCGAGCAGGTTTCCGTGAGGCCGTACGTGGTGAGCACCGGCCAGCCGCGGCCGACGGCATCGGCCAGCAGATCGCCGGGGGCATGCGCGCCCCCGAGCAGGATCGCGCGCAGGTGCGGGGGCGGACGCCGCGGGCCGGTATCCAACAGCCTGCGCAGCAGCGTCGGCACGAGCGAGACGAGCGTCACCCGGTCCCGCTCGATCTGCTCGGCCAGCGGCAGCGAGTCGTCCGCCAGCACGAGGCAGCGCCGCGCGAGCAGGCAGCGGGTCACTGTCGACAGTCCGCCGACGTGCGCGAACGGGATGCGGAGCAGCCAGCGGTCGTCGTCGCGCCAGCCGAGGTTCGCCTCGCTCGCTCGAGCGGAAGCGACGAACGCGCGGCGCGGCAGCACGACGCCCTTCGACGCGCCGCTCGTGCCGGACGTGTAGACGACGGCGAGCGGCCGCCTATCCGATGGTCCGTCCGCCTCCGTCCGCATCGGACCGGCGCGCGTGGCGCGCGCGGCGAGTGCGTCGCGCTCGGAGACGGTGAGCGACGGATGGACGAGGTGGACGGGTACGCGCAGCTCAATGAGCGCGTACAGCTCGACCAGGCTCTCGAGCGTCGGCGTCGCAAGCAGCACGGCGGGCCGGTCGTCGTCGGGAGCGTGGCCACGCGCTTCGATGACGCGCATCGCTTCCTCGACGCGCTCCGCCAGCTTCGCGAAGCGGAGCCGCTCACCGCGGACCAACAGCGCGTCCCGCTCGGGCGCTTCGGCCGCGGCGTCGAGAATCGACAGCGTCACCGCGCGCCGAGCGCGATGCCGGCGGCGAACAGCACGCCGTGCAGGAACAGCAGCCGCGCGGTCGCTGCGAGCGCCTGGTTCAGCGGCTCGCCGCGCTCGCGCGCGACGCGACG
Organism: Longimicrobiales bacterium; assembly: GCA_035512635.1. Taxonomy (GTDB): domain Bacteria; phylum Gemmatimonadota; class Gemmatimonadetes; order Longimicrobiales; family RSA9; genus DATKDR01. Next base: position 12,132 of record DATKDR010000041.1, read on the forward strand.
GCCGAGGCGCAGCGCGAGCGGGAGGGTGAGCAACGGCAGCAGAGCCCACACGTGCAGCACGTCGACGGCCACCAGCACGACCGGCAGCGCGTACGCCGCGGCCAGGAGCAGACGGTATTCCAGGACCGCGCGCGCGCGACCGAGCCGCACGGCCAGCGTGCGCTTGCCCGCGCGCGCGTCGGTCTCCAGGTCGCGCAGGTTGTTCACGACCAGGATCGCCGTCGCGAGCGCACCGACCGGAATGGCGGACCACCATGCGAGCGTCGGCACGTACAGCGCCTGCACGTACGCGGTGCCGCACACCGCGACGAAGCCGAAGAAAAGCATCACGGCGATGTCGCCGAGACCGTGGTAGCCGAGCGGATACGGACCGCCCGTGTATGCGATCGCCGCACCGATGGAGGACAGTCCGATCACCACGACGACGGCGCCGGCGACCCAGGTGAGGTAGACGCCGATCGCGAGCGCGAGCGCGATCACGAGGCCCAGCCCGAAGCGCACCTGCCGTGCGCTCAGCAGCCCGGACTGCACCACGCGGGTCGGTCCGAGGCGGTCACCCGTATCGACGCCCTTCTCGAAGTCGAAGACGTCGTTCGCCAGGTTCGAAGCGATCTGGAGCAGCAGGGCGCCGATCAGCGCGGCGAGCGCCGGTCCCGCGCGAAAGCCGTCGACCGCATAGGCGCAGGCCGTCCCGACCGCCACCGGCGCGATCGCGGCGGGGAGAGTCTTCGGGCGGATGGCCAGCAGCCAGGAACCGAAAAAAGCGGGTGGGGGCCGCTTGGACTGCGGGTGGGGAGTGAGACGGGCGGGGGTGGGGGCGGGGGCGGCGGCGGCGGAAGTCCCAGGCATGCCCTCAGCTCCGGCTTTCTGGCCGCTCGACGCCCTCTCCTGCTCCGCACCATCCGTCATCACTCACCTCGGTCGATCGTCCCCCACCCCCACCCCCACCCTCACCCGCTTCACACCCCCCACCCGCTTTTCACCTCACCTCACCTCGATTACGGAAAGCGCTGGAACTTCCGGAAGTCCGGCGGCCGCTTCTCGAGGAACGCGTTCCGACCTTCCTGCCCTTCCTCCGACATATAGAACAGCAGCGTCGCGTTGCCGGCGAGCTCCTGGAGTCCGGCCTGGCCGTCGCAGTCGGCGTTGAGCGCGGCCTTCAGGCAGCGGATCGCCATGGGGCTGTTGGCGAGCATCTCGCGGCACCACTGCACGGTCTCCTTCTCGAGGTCCGCGAGCGGCACGACGGTGTTGACGAGGCCCATATCGAGGGCTTCCCGGGCCTCGTACTGGCGGCACAGGAACCAGATCTCGCGCGCCTTCTTCTGGCCGACGATGCGCGCCATGTAGGCGGCGCCGTAGCCGCCGTCGAAGCTGCCGACCTTCGGGCCGGTCTGGCCGAAGATCGCGTTGTCGGCCGCGATCGTCAGGTCGCACATCATGTGCAGCACGTGGCCGCCGCCGACCGCGTAGCCCGCGACCATCGCGACGACGGGCTTGGGCAGCGTGCGGATCTGACGCTGGAGGTCGAGCACGTTCAGCCGCGCAGTGCCGCTCTCGTCGACATAGCCGGCGGTGCCGCGCACCCGCTGATCGCCGCCCGAGCAGAACGCCTTGTCGCCCGCCCCGGTCAGGATGACGACGCCGACGCTCGCATCGTCGCGCGCGTCGTCGAATGCGCGCTTCATCTCGGTCACCGTCTGCGGCCTGAATGCGTTCCGCACTTCGGGCCGGTTGATCGTGATCTTGGCGATGCCATCGTCCGACTTCTCGTAGACGATGTCATCGTACTCGCCTGCCTGGGTCCAGCGTACATCGCTCATCGGATCTTCCCGGTTCAGCTCACGTGCGACGGCTTGGGGAGCATCAAGTCGAGCAACTTCGGTCGCGGGACGGTCTGCATCAAGTCGATGGCAGGTCCGGGCACGAGCGCGGCCGCGCGCATGTGGAGGAGGAGCGGTTTTCCTTGCGCCCAAACCGGATCAGAGCGGAGATATTAATGAGATCCCCGGAGCGCCCACATGTCTGATCCCTTCGTCGCACGGCTCGCAACCGCCCTGGCGGATCACTACCGGATCGAGGAGGAGATCGGCCGGGGTGGATTTTCGACGATTTACGCCGCGCAGGACCTGAAGCACGCGAGGCGCGTCGCCGTCAAGGTGCTCGCTCCCGAATTGGCGGCGAGCCTCGGCTCTCAACGTTTTCTCCGCGAGATCCGTGTCACCGCGAAGCTGCAGCATCCGCACATCCTGCCACTGCTCGATTCGGGTGAAAGAGCCGGATTCCTCTACTACGTCATGCCGTACGTGGCGGGCGAATCGCTCCGTTCCCGCCTCGACCGGGATGGGCGCCTGTCGCTGGCGGAGGCCACGCGCTTCGCGCGGGACATCGCGGACGCGCTGGATTATGCTCACCGCCAGGGCATCGTGCATCGCGACGTGAAGCCGGAGAACATCCTCCTTTCGGACAGCCAGGCGATGCTCGCTGATTTCGGTGTGGCCAGGGCGATCGTGGCCGCGAGCGAGGAGCGAATGACGCGAACCGGCCTCGCCGTCGGCAGCCCCCTCTATATGAGTCCCGAGCAGATCGCCGGGGAGGGGGCACTGGACGGGCGCAGCGACGTGTACTCACTCGCCTGCGTGCTGTTTGAGATGCTCGTCGGGCATCCGCCCTATACCGCCACGACCGTGGAGAAGGTCGCATTGCAGCATCTCTCGGCGCCTTCGCCATCGCCGAGAGCGGGTCGGCCGGAGATTCCCCGCAACGTCCATCGAGCCATTCTGCGGGGAATGGCAAAGGACTCCGCGAGGCGTTTCGAAACGGCCGGGGCGTTCGCGGCGGCTATCGCTCCCGAAGTCGCGCTAGCCCGACGCGAGACGGCGCGCCGCTGGGCTGTGGGCGGGACGGCGGCGGCTGTATTGGTCGTGGGAATGCTATACTTCATGCGCACCGAGAGGCTCCGAGCGTGGGCACGCAACGACGCGCTACCTGAGGCGGCCGAGCTCGTCGAGAGGCGGCAGCACTACGAGGCGCTGCGTCTGCTTCGTGAGGTAGAAGCCATCCTGCCAGAGGATCCGCTTCTCCATCAGCTGCTGACGGAGGCGACGATGCGAGTCGCCATCAATAGCCGGCCCCGAGGGGCGTCAGTCCGGGTGCGTGACGTGAACGACCCGCCGGACCAATGGGAGCTTCTCGGCGAAACACCCCTGCGCGACGTGCGCATCCCGTCCGCGACGCTCGTCTATCGCATCTCGCGCGAGGGCTTCGAGACGCGAACGGAGGTGCGTGTATTTCCTCGGGATACCCTCGAGTTCGAACTGCAGCCGGCCTCGGAAGTCCCGGCGGACATGGTATTCGTCCCCCGTGGATTGGCGGCGGAGCCCGGACGGGGCTTCCTGCACATCCGTATGCCGATCGCACTCGACCCTTTTCTGATCGACCGATACGAAGTGACGAACGAACGCTATTTGGAGTTTGTCAATGGTGGTGGCTACGCGCGTGAAGAACTTTGGGTCGAGGCTCTCGCGGCGACCGGGTTCGAGTGGGAGATGATCCAGGCGCGATTCCGAGATAGTACGGGACAACCGGGCCCTGCAAACTGGGAGCTCGGCCGCTATCCGCCAGATCACGGCAACCATCCGGTTACTGGCGTGAGCTGGCTCGAGGCGTGGGCATTCTGTGCGGCCGCGGGGAAACGCTTGCCGACACTGCACCATTGGTTACGTGCGGCTGATTTCATGACGACGTCCGTGTACGCGCGTGACAGCAACTTCGCCGGCTCGGGTACGCGTCCGGTCGGAAGACCTCGCGCGATCGGCGCATTCGGTACCTACGATCTTGCCGGTAACGCCAAGGAATGGGTTGCGACCGCGCCCGATTCCGAGCGTCGATACATCCTCGGCGGTGGCTGGAACGAACCCGACTATCAGTACACGGAATACGATGCCCAGGCGCCGGCGTCGCGCTCTGTCTCGGACGGTTTCCGTTGCGCGCGATACCCTGAAACGCAAGCCGTTCTGAACGCGGCCGTTATTCCCTTCCCGGTAACGCGGGCGGTGGACATGCGGCCAGTCGGCGATGAGGTCTACGCTGCATATGGACGCCTGTACGCCTACGACCCAATACCGCTCGATGCGCGCGTTGAATCGAGCGACGATCGTGCGGCAGACTGGCGTGTCGAACGCGTCACCTTTACCGCCGCCTACGGTAACGAGCGTGTGCCGGCGGTTCTGTTCCTTCCGGCAAACACACCCCCGCCGTACCAGACGGTGATCTATTTCCCCGGCGCCGGAGCTTTCATGTCGGGCCGGCTTCCGTTCGAAGATGCGCAAGGGCAACGCGAGTGGTTCCTCTTCCTCGTGCGTACGGGGCGTGCGGTGATGTTCCCCATCTACAAGGGGATGTATCAGCGCCACATGGGTCAGATCCAGCACCCCAATGAGTGGCGGGACTTCATGGTCTATGCGGCGAAGGACCTGATGCGGTCGGTGGACTACCTGAGCAGCCGTCCGGACATCGATACGACGCGTATCGCCTACTTCGGATTCAGCGCCGGCGCGAGCATGGGACTCGTTCTGACAGCGGTCGAGCGGCGGCTGCGTGCCAGCGTGCTTCTCGCGGGCGGCCTGCCGCGCGTGACGCACGCGCCCGAAGCGGATCCGGCGAATTTTCTGCCTCGCATCAACGTGCCCACTTTGATGATAAACGGCAGGAACGATTTCTTCTTTCCCTACGAGACCTCGCAGCTCCCGGCAATCCGCGGGCTCGGAACGGCGGCTGAAGACCGGTTGCTTTGCACGTTCGAGTCGGGACACATCCCGCCCACGAACGAGGTGAGAAGGCTTACGCTGGCGTGGCTTGAACGATACCTCGGGCCCGTGAACGACGGTTCCACCAGAAGGGACGGTCAGATGCGGCCAAGACGCGTGGAATGCTAGCCGAACTGTTTCATCTTCCGGTTCAGCTCACGTGCGACGGCCTCGGGCCGTTCGAGCAACAGGTTGTGCCCGGCGTCGGGTACGACGACGACGCGTGCGTCGGGCAGCAGCGCGGCGGCTTCCTCCGCGAGGCGCAGGAACTTCGGGTCTTCCTCGCCGACCATCAAGTCGACGGGCACGCGCACACGTGCGAGGCGTGGGCGCAGGTCGGGCATCTCGGCGAGTCCCTGACCACGGAGGGACCGCTGGAGTCCGCGCGGTTCGTGCCGCAGCCTCGACGCGCGCTGTGCCGTCAGACGCTCCGATGGCAGTCGCGACTGGGTCGCCCACAGCGGCAGGCGCTCCCACTCGTCGACGAAGGTCTCGAGGCCCCGGTCCAGCGCCTCGATCCAGCGCGCGTCGAGCGCGCGCCGCGCCGCGCGCTCGGCGTCGTCGCCCAACCCCGGATTCACGCCGATCAGCGTCGCCGACGCGAACAGCTCGGGCCGCTCCGCGAGGCACGCGAGCGCGAGCCGCGCGCCGAGCGAGTACCCGGCAAGGTGCGCCGGCGGCCCGCGCCAGCGCTCGGCGACGAGCGACGCGATGCGCCGCGCCTCCCCGTCGAAGGTATCGACGCCTGCGTCCGGATCGCCTGGATAGTGACCGGCGAGCGGCGGCGCGAGGATGTCGGGCCGCGACTCGAGTCGCTCGACCACGTCGTGCCACGACGCCGGCGAGGCGGTAAAGCCGTGGAGCAGGACGACGCGCGCGCTCACGGCAGTGAAGCGACGCGTCGATCCACTTCCGCCCAGTACTCGCGGTGCGCCGCGATCGTGTGCTCGCCGTCGACGACGACGTGAACGAGCGTCGCGCCGGTGCGCCCGAGCGCGTCGGCCAGCGCGGCGCGCGCGCCCGCGGCGTCCCTCGCGCGTACATGGGGAATCGCAAAAGCGCGCGCGAGCGCCTCGAAATCGACGCGCGGCGGCGTCAGCCACACGCTCCAGTCGGCCGGGTCGACGGCGTCCGAGGACGCCACCGGCAGCCGCTCGAAGATGCGGCCGCCACCGTTGTCGATGACGACGATCGCGAGTGGCCGTTCGGCTTCACGTGCGACGGCGAGCGCACCGGCGTCGTGCAGCGCGCTGACGTCGCCGAGCAGCAGCGCGGCAGGGCGTTCCGCCGCGGCGGCCGCGCCCGCCGCACCCGCGATCAGGCCGTCGATGCCGTTCGCCCCGCGCTGCGACCAGACGAGGAGGTCGCGCGCG
>DATKDR010000042.1:0-119088 GCA_035512635.1 Longimicrobiales bacterium
TCGTTGCATCGGCCGGCGCCACGGGTCCACCCTGGTGGGACGAAGCGACTGGAGGCGTGGTGAAGGGTCACGCCGCATAGCTGCGGGGAAAAGGCTCCAACAACCTTTTTACGTCGACGGGCCAGTCCCGTTGAACCCGCCGACAACCCCGCAGCCCTGAGCGACCTGCCTTTCGGAACCGCCTCAGCCGCCGCCGCTCACGCGGATGTCGCCATTGACGTCGGCGGAGAAGCGGGCGTTGGGCGGCGCGTCGCTGGCGCAGAAGGCTTCGTTCGCGGCCTCGTCGCCGATGCCGAGGATGCTCGAGCGATCCGGCACTCCGCTCCCCCCGTTGCCGTTGTCGACCACGGTAAACCACATAAACACGCCGACCGGAATCGTCGGGTCGTCGGAGCGCGTAATGGGACCGCCGAACTTCGCGCGCGTGCCGTCGTCGTAGACGCCGATGCACGTCACGGGGCCGTGGAAGCGGAAGAACTCCCCGAGAGCGGACTGCTGGTATTCGATCTGTCCGCTGACGCTGCCGTCGGCGTAGCGCACCGCATTGAAGCCGAGGACGTTGCCGATCGGATCGTCGACGCCGTCGCCGGTGAGGTCGAAGCCGAGGAGATCCCAGTTGGCGCCGCCCGACGCCTCCGCGACGACGTCCGCGTTGGACGTCGCGCTCGGCACGATCCCTTCCGTTCCGGGCCGCGTCGGCTCGTCGCAGGCCGTCAGGGCGAGACACGCGATAGTCGACAGTACTTTCACAGGTCTGACTTGCATCGATCCATCTCCGGGTTTGCGGTTCGACCAGAAACTCGATGCCTGAAACCTGCGCTCGGAAGGGATTGCTGTATTGAAGGATTGGAGCGGGTTGAAGATTTCCCGGGCGTCATCGCCGAGCACAGCGGTGAGCCTCCGCTACCCGTTCACGCCCTGAACCCGCATCTTGCAGGAAATGTGGCGGTAAGATCGAAACGGAGGGGCGTCCGTGAGCAACTGCTGCAGCGCGCTTCAGACCCAGTTCGACAGCGACTTCGCGCGCCGGGAGCGCGAGCGCTTCGAGCGGCGGGGTCCGATCCGGACGACGCGCTGGCTCGTGGACGCGCTCGTCGAGGCGGGTGTCGAGGGGTCGACCGTTCTGGATGTGGGCGCGGGCATCGGCGCGGTGACGGAAGCGCTGCTCGGGGCGGGCGCAGTGCGGGCGACGCACGTGGAGGCATCCTCGGCGCAGTCGCAGGCCGCGCGGGATCGCGCCAGCGCGGCCGGCAGCGTCGATCGCATCCGCTTCGAGGTGGGCGACTTCGTGGACCTCGCCGCTTCGCTCGAGCCGGCGGGCGTTGTCGTGCTGGATCGGGTCATCTGCTGCTACCCGCATCTGGATGCGCTGCTCGCCGCCTCTGCGACCAGGACGCTGCGGCTCTACGGCGCCGTCTATCCGAGAGACCGGCTATCCGTGCGGATGATCCTGCGACTGGAAAACTTCTGGAAGCGGCTGACGCGCAGCCCGTTCCGGGCCTACGTGCACCCCGTCGCGCTCATCGAGTCGAGACTGCGGGAGCTCGGCCTCGCCCCGCGATCCGTCCGACGCACCTTCGCCTGGGAGGTCGCGGTGTTCGAGCGACGCTAGGGGGATTCCCGCACCCGTGGCGCGGGCCGGAGCCAAGATACTGGAGCTTCTTGCGCAGCGCAGCGTCGCCGCGCGCGCGGATTATCGCTCCGTCCCGACGAGCTCGAGCATCCGCTGGAATACGAGGTATCCCGTCGCCTCGCCGGTGTTGCTGACGACCGTCAGCAGCCAGTCGTCTTCGGGGAAGTACTCGATGACCGCGCTGTATCCGGGGACGACGCCGCCATGACCGACGGTTCGGACGCCCCAGAGGTCTTCGCCCTGCGCCCCCAGCCCGGCCCAGGTGCGCATGCCGTACTTCGGCAGCTCGCCCGCCTCGACCGCGGGGGTCAACAGCGAATCGCTCCACGCGCTCGTGAGCAACTCACCCGCGAGCAGGGCCCGCATGAAGCGATGCAGATCGTCCGCCGTGGACCAGAGGCCGGAGGACGGCTTCGCAACCGCGGGCAGGATGTCGATCGACGGCCTCAGTACGCCGGGCGTGACGGACTCCAGGTCGTGTTCGAGCGACGTGAATCCGACCGCCCAGTCCCCTTCCCCGCGCGGCACCGCGAAGCGCGTATCGCGTAGGCCGGCAGGATCGAGCACGCGCTCCTGCACGACGTCGGTCCAGGACCTTCCGGTGGCGCGCTCGATGATGATCGCGGCGAGGTCGATGCCCTCGCTGGTGTAGTCGTATTCACTGCCAGGCTCGAAGCGCGGCTCGCGCCCCTCGATGTAGCGTAGCTGGGCCGCGAGCAGGTCGTCCGCATCCGCGGCGCGGCGCACGGCATCCAGGTAATCCGGATCGTCGTCCAGCTCGATCCCCGAGGTATGCGTCAGCAGGTGCCGCACGATCACCGCGTCGCGGTACGGCTGCGGATACTCCGGAATCCACCTACCGATTGAATCGTGGAGCGATACGACGCCGTGCTCGACGAGTTGGAGCAATGCGGTCACGGTGAAGAGCTTGGTGACCGAGGCGATGTGAAAGCGGGTGGAGCGAGTAACCGGTGCCGGCGACGGCTGAGCGTCGCTGCCCCATGCGTGCGCGAGGAGGGTCTCGCCGTGGCGCGACAGTGTGACGGCGCCGCAGAACAGACCCGCGCGCGCGAGCTCGTCGAGGTATGCGGCCATCGAGTCGGCGAGCTGCCGCGGGGAGAGGCTGCGGGGCGTCGGGGCCGATGTGCGCACGCGCCAGATCGTGTGGCGGGTCACGCGAGACTCGGCCGCCTCGTCCAGGTAGAGCTGATGCCCGACCCAGCCGCGCGAGATCGTGCCGCGCGTCCAGACGATGGGAGGTGATGCGGTCGTGTCCACGTGTTCGATGCCGAGTGGACCATACGTCCTCAGCAGCTCGAGGCGGTTCCACGCGGCCGCGTCGGCACCGCCGAATCCGGCAAGGAAGTCCGGTGCGTAGATCCGCCCGAGCACGCGGGTCAGCCGGTGCGGATCGCCCGAGTTGTAGGCGGCCAGGTAGTCGCGCACTGGATGCTCCGCTGCCGGCGATCGAGGCGACTCGACACTGGTCCGGCCACCGTCGCACGCGGAGCGCACCCACGCGCCAAGCTCGCCTAGAAAGTCGCGGCGGATCCACCCGGTCGTGCGGTCGCCAATGGCGTGGCCGCTGCCCTCCAGGACGCGGATCGTCTCGTCGCGGCCTGCCAGGGCCACTCGCAGCCGACGCACGCTCTCGGCGACCGGCACATTGTCATGCTCGTCTTCGCTGCCGTAGGCGACGAAGACCGGGACGTCCAGCGCGCTCCAGTGCGGCAAGGGATCGAACTCGCGCACGCCACGCCACCAGCCCCACCACCAGGCGTCACGGTCCGCGGGTAGGGCGCTCGCGAAGGGCGCAAGCGTGTCCGCCAGCAGGCGAGCACGCATCGACTCGTACACGTTCCAGGCGCTGTGCGACGGGTGGGCGGCGTGCTGGTCCGCGACCGAAAAGAGCGCGAGCGCCCGCTCGATGTCCGGTTTCGCGAAGCCCGCCGCACGCAGATCCTGCCGGATCTCATGCTCGAGCTGCTCGCGCACGCTGACTGCCGCGCCGCTCACGTCCACCGCGAACGCGATCCGCGGGTCGAGCCGCGCCGCCAGCGGCGCGATCCAGCCTCCCTGGCTAAGGCCGACCAGGCCGATGCACGCCCGCGCCGACGCACCCCTCTGCGCCCGCACGAGCTCCGCGCCCGCGAGCGCATCGCGCGCGAGAGCGGGAAAATCGACGGCGCGCCAGTCGCCGCCCGACGCGCCCGAACCGCGCTTGTCAGGCAGCAGCACGAGGACGCCGGAGCGCGCCAGGTGCTGTGCGATGTGGTACGCCCAGACGTTGTCACGATCGCTCGCGCCGGAGCCGTGAATGACGACGGCGCCCGGAGCCCCGGGCGCCGCCTCGACCGGGGTCAGCAGCGTACCGGCGAGGCGAACTCCGTCCGAGTCGAACTCGACCTCACGGAGCGTGAATGGGCCGCTCGCGGCGCGCGGCAGAAACGCGCTGTCGGCACCACTCGTCCACCTCATGCCGCTGATCGCCCCGTCGCTTTCCGCCCGAAAGCGCACCGAGCGCTCCGTCCCGTCGACCCTCCAGATCAGCCCACCGCCGTCCGCCGGAGGAAGAGTCGCGAACTCGGCCCCCTCGAAATCGAGGAGCCGGAATCCACCGCCGGGTCCACGTGCCACCAGCACGAGCTGCCCCGGCGCGGCCCGGTACCAGCCGACGGTGTCCGTCGCCCCGCGCGGTGGCGAGACCGATTCGACCGGCCGACGAGCGGTCGCGTCGCCAGGACCCGCGCTCGAGCACGCGCCCGAGGCGAGAACGATCCAAACGAGCGCTGCGCGGCTCCGCGCCATCATCGGATGCCGCCGCCGCCGTTCGCCACGCCGTCTCCCGGCAGCGGCGGACCGGGCCGGTCCAGAAGCGTCTCCAGCACGATCGTCGTTCGCGTCGAGCGGGCACCCGCCGTACCGAAATCCTGTCGCAACAGCCGACCCAGCGCCTCATTGTCCGGCGCCCACAGCTTCACGAGGAAACAGTCCTCTCCCGCGATGTGATGGATCTCCTCCACTCCGGGAATCGCCTTCAGCCCTTCCGCCACCCGCGCCTCCGCGGCGATGTCTCCAGCGTCCACGAATACGAACGCGGATACCCCGAGCCCAAACGACCGCGCCGCGAGCCTCGCGTGGTAGCCTTCGATGTGCCCCGCCGCCTCCAGCCGACGCACGCGATCGTGCGCCGAGGACTGCGCCAGCCCCACGATTCGGCCAATCTCCGCATTGGTCATGCGCGCGTTGCTCTGGAGGGCGCGCGCGATGGCGCGATCGGTGGCGTCGACGCTGGACATGGCGGCCTCGGTTGATCTGCGGTAGTACGACCCGCCTACCGTATATCCATCGGCCTAATCTGTCAATCGTCGGAGTTTATTCGGTTCAGACGTACTGAAGCTTCTCGCCCAACGCGGAGTCGTGCTCGTTGAGCGCGTTCAGCTCTTCCATCCTGCGCCGGGCCGGCGCCCCGACGCCGGTTGCGGCTCGACTGATGCAGGTCTGCGACGCGCGGCCCTTTCGACCCGCTCGGAAGCAGGAGGACTCCCCTGCCGAACACCCGATTCGCCCGGCTCATGCTGCTCGCCCCGCTCTTCGCGGCCGTCGGCTGCGCAAGCCGGCCCGAGGCCCACACGCCCGACGACGAGGACGACGAGGTATCGGTCGGGTACGGCACCCGGGACCGGGATGACATCACCGGTGCGGTGGGCAGCATATCGGCCGATGAAACGGCCGGCTTCCACTACACGCGCCTGGAGGAGATGATCATGGCGCGAGTGCCCGGCGTCGACGTGCGGCTAGCGCCGGGCGGCCGCTACACCATCCGGGTGCGCGGCACGCATAGCCAGGATCCGGGCGTCGACCCGCTCATCGTCGTCGACGGGGTTCCCGCGATGAACACGGACGTGCTGGCGACGATCCAGCCCGGGGAGGTGGAGCGGATCGACGTGCTCAAGGACGCGGCCTCGACTGCGATCTACGGCTCGCGCGGGGCAGGCGGTGTCATCCTGATCACGACGAAGACTGGTCACTGAAGCACAGGGTCGTCGCGCGTGCGGTCGGCGACCTCATTGCAGCGACACCCGCGCGGTGCGCACCGTGGCCGCGTCCACGTCCGTCCACGCGATCACGACGGACGCGCCGACGACCGCCATGCGCGGGAAGCCCGCGGCGCGTGACGCGGATACGGAAGCGATGGTGGTCGCATCGCCCGCAATGCCATCCGGCGAGACGCGACGCAGGCGCAGCGAGGCATCGGCGCCGCGCTGCTCGATCCAGCTGACGACGACGTTGCCGCCGTCGACCATCGCGACGTCCACCCGACCCGCCGGATCGCCCTCGTCGAGGCGCACGGGCTCGCCGAACGAAGCGCCGCCGTCCCGCGAGAAGGCGAGCAGCACCTTCGTCGAATCGTGCGCTGCCGTGAACCACGCGACGGCGACGCGCTCGCCGGACGCGGCGACCGCGGGACCGTTCACCGGGCAGCCGTCGATTTGCCAGCCGTCCGCGTGGATGATGCGCGGCTCCGTCCAGCGGCCGTCCAGCCGCCGCACGATCGCGATGTCGCGGATCTCGCCGGGGGAGCGGTCGCGATAGACGACGACGGCGCCGCCCGATGCGAGCGCGGCGTCGGTCTGGCAGCAGTCGCAGACGCGCTCGTCGAGCACGGCTTCGCCCCGAATGGACGCGGCGCCGACGCGGGCCGTGCGCAGGGTCATCTCCGCGCGGCCGGCGGCGAAGTTCCGACCGTCCAGCCAGATCGCGTCCACCGCGTCATCCGCCGGCAGCAACGACACGAAGCCGTGCTCCGTCTCCGTCGAGTCGGCGTGCGGCCGTACGGGCTCGCTCCAGCTCCGGCCGCCGTCGGCGGAGAAGCTCATCCGCACGCCGTACGCGTACGTATCGCTGCCTTCCCGCTCCAGCCAGTGCGCTGCGATTCGATCGCCGCCGAGCGGCATCGCGGAGGGAAAATCCGCCCAGTTGACGATGAAGTCGCGACGCGCCGCGATCGTGCGCGGCTCCGACCACGCCGTGTCGTCGAGGGTCGCCATGCGCAGCACGGCGCCGGAGTCGCTGGACTCGAGCCAGGTGAGCAGCGCGCGCCCGTCGTTGTCGACGACGATCGACGGCTCGCCGCTGCGGGGCCCGGCGGGAGTCGGAAGCGGCTGCACGCGCATCGCCTCGGACGCCGCATCGCCGCTCTCGTCGTCGCACGCCACGGCGGCGATCAGGAGCATCGTCAGCAGCGTCGCGCGTGCGCGCATCATCGGTCTTCGTCTGTTCGCCAGGCTCCGATCGGACCCGCGAACACCGCCGGGCTCTCGAATCCGGTCGCGCAGGCGCGCGGTCGCGTCCCGCGATTCGGGTTCCTGCGCCGCGGCACGAGAGGAGAGCAGCATGGCGGCGGTGATCGCCAGGACGTAGGGGGCGCGGTTCATGTCGCTTCCAGTCCGGGCAGGTCGATGACGAACTCGGTGCCCCGGTCGGGCTCGCTGTCCACGCGCAGCGAGCCGCCGTGCTCGGTCACGATGCTGTGCACCAGGGTCAGCCCCAGGCCCGTCCCCTCGCCCGGGGCCCTGGTGGTGAAGAAGGGATCGAAGATGCGGTCGATGTGCTCGCGGCGGATGCCGGCACCGCTGTCGATCACGTGCAGCGCGGCGCCCAGGGGCGTCGGACGCGTGCGCAGAACCAGCTCACGAGGGCGTGCGCGCACGCCCTCGAGCGCGTGCTCCGCGTTCATGAGCAGGTTGACCACGACCTGCTCGAGCTGGGCACGACTCGCCTGGATGGTCGGCAGGTCGTGCGCGAAATCCTCGCTGACCATGATGCCGCGAGTCTCGAGGAGTGGACGGCGCACACCCACCACATGTCGCACGAGCTCGTTCAGGTCGATGGCGCTGCGCGCGGCCGGAGGTTCCTGCTGGCTGTCCCGCGCCACGATGCGAAGGTCCGCCACGATCTTGGCCGCGCGCTCCGCCTCGCGCGCGATCGTCTCGAGCATCTCGCGATCCTCGGCCGGGCGCTCGTCCATGAGCATGAGGTGCGCGAAACCGACGACCGCCGTGAGCGGATTGTTCAGCTCATGGGCGACACCGCCGATCAGCGTTCCGAGGCTCGACAGCCGCTCGACCCGCCGCAGATGCTGCTCGCGCGAGATGTCACGGGACGCATCTTCCCCGCGGTGCGGCGTTTCCAGCACCCGCTCCTGGTCCTGCTTCAGCCCCTCCCTTCCCGTCGCGCCGGGCTCCGACTCCCCGGTGGTGGCCTCCAACAGTTCGCTGACGCGCGCCCCCACGGTGCCACCGCCCCCTCCGTCCGCGATGTCCGAGCCGTCCAAGGTCATTTTGCCCCTGCCTCCAGACTCGTGGCCAAGCCCCGTAGAAAGGGCAGGATTCGCGCCTTCATACGCCCGGCTCTGCCGCCCCCCTCAGTCCGGTCTGCTCGCGCCGTGTGGCCGTCGTCGGCTTGTCGTCGCCCAGGTCGAGTCCGCGGAACAGGAACGCGCCGGCGACCCCCGCAATCAACTGAACCACGATGAGCAGGATCATCTCGCCGAATTCGGCCATGCCGAGAAGCGCCGCACCGAGGGCTACTGCGGGATTGAACACCGCGCCCGAAACCGGTCCGACCGCGTACGCCCCGGCGGTCACCGTCAGCCCGATCGCCAGTCCGTAATACGAGTTGCCCTTCGTGCCTTCGGTCGTGGCCGTATTCAGCACCACGTAGACGAGCGCGAACGTGAACAGGAACTCGGCGATGATGACGTCGAGGGCGTCGCGATCGGCGGCGAGAACCCGCACGTCCTCCGGGAGTAGCGCGCGCACGGCGATCGCGGCGAGCACCGCCGCCACGAGGTGGGCGGCCCAGTAGCCCGCGAGCTCGCGCACGGTCGTTCGCCCCCGCAGGAGCACCGCCAGCGTCACCGCCGGGTTGTAGTGCGCCCCCGAGATGTGGCCGCCCGCATAGACCATCACCATCAGCACCGCGCCGATGGCGAGAGGCGCGAGCGCCCCCGCGCCGGTTCCGAGGACCGTCAAACCGACGGTCAGGATCAGGAAGAAGGTGCCGATCGCTTCCACTACCAGCTTGCGTGTCATGTCCGGTCTCCAGCGAGGAATGGTGTGGACGCTCAGCCGCGCAGACCGATGGCGCGCGCCAGCTCGCGGTGGATGCGGCCGACGCGCTCGACCTGCCCCTTGGCGGCGAAGCGCTCGTAGAAGCCGTCCGCGCGGAAGTCGCGCACGCGCCCCCTCCACGGACGCATGCGCTCGATCCAGCGCTGCTGGCGATCGTCGAGCGGCAGCTCGTCGTCCTCGGCCAGATCGGCCGCGACTCGAACCAGCGCCTTCAGCGTCACCGGACGGGTCACCATGTAGCGGGGATTGCCCCAGGCATCGCCGAACGTCCGGGCGGCCGCCTTCAGCGCGTCGCGCACGATACCGTAGAGCGGTGGCGCCGCCTGCGCGGCCTGCGGCACGCGCTCCGGCTTGGTGCCGTACTCGTTGCGCACCCAGCGATGGATCTCGTTGAACAGCTCCGACTGGAGGATCCACTTCTCCTGCCGGCTGCGGCCGCCGAGCCGGTTGATCTTGTAGCGCAGGGGGCTGTCGCCTTCGCTGTAGAGCATCTCGGAGACGCGCGCGGCCAGGCGGCGATCCGGCGCCGCCCACGAGACGCGCTCGTAGAGATCGACCAGATGGCTCTTGTTGATGCGCGTCGGCGTCGAGTTGATGATGACGAACATCTCGGTCGCGAAGTCTTCGGTGCGACCGTCGAAGATCACACAGGGGACGTTGATGGTGCCAGCCTCTTCCGGCCGGTCCTCCAGGTAGAAGTGCAGCGCCGCGAGCCTGTGCTGACCGTCGATGATGAGGAAATTCTCCTGCGGGAGCGACAGGTAGCCGACCGCCTCCTGCCCGCCTTCCATGCGACGGAACGGCAGCGTCTCCGCCGTGAACAGCAGCACGGTCCCCGGAATGGGCGGCTGCGTGCCCGCGTTCTCGTAGAAGTTCTTGATCGCGCGCACCTTCGCGCGCGACAGCTGCCGCTGGAACGCGGCGTCGTTCTTCTCCACCCGCGCGATGAACTTCGCGACGTCGTCGCCTTCCGGCGCAACTTCCGGAGCGATCTGATCGCCGCCTTCGCCGTAGAAGCGGCTGATAAAGCGAACGCGCTCGAGAACTTCCGGCGCCGGCAGAGCGGCGAAGTAGAAGACGCCGTCCTTCTGTCGGATCTGCGTGGCGAGCATGGCCCTATCCGGGTACGGGTCGTCCGAAGCCAGCGGCGGAGTGCAGGCTAGGAGGGGGAGGACGAGTCACGCAATGGTTTGAACGACGCTGGCAGGGGGCACTTCAATCGCCGAGCACGTTCACGTTGAACGTTCACGTTCATGTCATGCGGCGGCATTTTGGGCCGTGGCGGTTCGGCGGTTGCTCCCGGCCTCGAACTCGAAGAGGGCGACCTTGCCGGGAAGCAGGTACGTTCGACACCGTCGGCCCGGTACCTGAACGTGAACGTTCGACCTGAACGTACACGCTGTTTCCTGCCGAAGCCTGGCAGCCCTCGTCTGCCTGGAGGGAAATCCTTCCCCACTGGCGGCTCTCCCCTGTTAGATTGTCTGCGGGCGCGTCCCGACGCGCGGAACGATGGAACCCCGATGACGGGGTCCGCCTAGGACCCCTCGAGCGACGGCGTGCTCTCCCCCGCTGCGCCAGCCATTTCCACAGGAGGACGACGGTGAGATCGACGACGACGTTGATCGCTTCCGTGGCCATGATTCTCGCCGGCTGCGGTCCGGTTACAGTGCAGTTCGTTCCCGGCGAGACGGCGGCCGTACCCGCCGATACCGCCGAGACATCCACGGCACAGGGAGAGCGCCAGTACGCCGGCAATCCGGACCGGCCCGACCCGCGCACCGAGGGCACCAAGGAAGGGGACTCCGCCACGCTGGCGGATCCGCCCGCCGAGGAGCCCGCGGTCCCGGCGAATCCGCCGGCTGACCCGCCGGGCGGCGGCGGCGGCCCGAACATCCATCCGCCCGCGCCGGCGGATCCGCCCGGAGAGCCACTCGGCGATCCCCGTCGCGACGACGACAAGGATCCGGACGCGCGGCCGGACCGGCCGATCCGGCCGGATCGCCCCGATCGTCCGATCGATCCGCGCGACCGGCAACAGCCGGATCGACCCGACGTCGAGACCGGCCGGCCGCCGCACATCCAGCCGGAGCGCCCGGGCCGTGAGGGTCGGCCGGAGCAGCCGGAGCAGCCCGAGCATCCGGAGCAGCCCGAGCAGCCCGAGCACCCGGAGCGGCCGGAGCATCCGAAGCACCCGGACCACCCCGGGCATCCGAACCAGCCTGAGCACCCGGAACAGCCGGAGCATCCTGAGCAGCCCGAGCACCCGGAGCATCCGAACCAGCCCGAGCACCCGGAACAGCCCGAGCAGCCGGAGCATCCGAACCAGCCGGACGCGGACGCTGAGACGGCGCGCTCGATCCATATCCCGCCGGGCCACATGCCGCGCGGCGATGAATGCCGGCTCTGGATCGACGGGACACCCCCCGAACGCCAGGCGCGGGCCGTCGACTGCGCCGAGCTGCACGGCAACGTGCCCGAGGGTGCGTTCGTGCTCTACCAGGACCGCGTGTGGGACACGCTGTACGACTGGGTCGGCCTCGAGGCCCGGACGCCCGGCTCGGTACCCGCGGCGATCCTGGACCTGATGCGTTCCCTCTAGCTTCGCAGTCGACGAGGGCCGGCCGGCGCATCCGCGGATGCCCGGCCGGCGTCGTCTTCCCCGCAGACCCCGAGTAGTGCCCCGCGAACGAATCGTCTGGCAGGCGGCGACGGAACGTCTGCGAGAGGATCCCGCGTTCGGCCCGCTGGTGGAGCGGGTCGGACCCGTGCGCCTGCGACCACGTCGCGGCAACGCGTTCGAGTCACTGGCGGCGGCGATCGTCTATCAGCAGCTCGCGGGCAAAGCCGCCCTGGCGATCCACGGCCGCTTCGTGGAAGCGCTCGGCGGCGAGGTAACGCCCGCGAGGGTCCTCGCCGCGCCCGACGCGACGCTGCGAGCAGCCGGACTGTCGGCCGCGAAGCTCGCGGCGGTCCGGGACCTGGCGCTCCGCTCCGGCAACGGCGAAGTACCCCTGGAAGGACTGGACGCGCTCGACGACGACGCCGTCATCGCGTCCCTCGTGCGCGTGCGCGGCATCGGCTCCTGGACCGCGCACATGTACCTGATGTTCGACCTGGCGCGTCCGGATGTCTGGCCCAGCGGCGACCTCGGCGTACGCGCCGGCCTCGGCCGCGTCCTGGGCCTTCCGGCAGCGCCGACTCCGCGCGAGATGGAGCTGATCGGCGTCGGCTACCGGCCGTGGCGCAGCGCCGTCGCCTGGTATTGCTGGCGGGCGCTGGAGAAATAGAAGCGGTATCCGGTATCCGGTAGATGGTATCCGCTATCCCCGGGGTCGCTTCCGTACGACAGGCAAGCCGGATGCCTGCCGCCCGATCCGCGCCGGCTAGTCTTCGGCGGGGCGCAGCGAGGACACGGCGGGGCCGTTCAGTACCGCACCGCCGGGATCGAAGCGCGACCCGTGGCAGGGGCAGTCCCAGCTCTTCTCCGTCGAGTTCCAGTGCACGACGCAGCCGGCGTGCGTGCAGATGGCGGAGCGCTCGTGCAGCTCGCCGGCCTCGTCGCGGTAGGCCGCGATTTCCTTCAGCCCCCGACGAAGTACGGCGCCGCCGCCGACCGGAATGTCGTCGACGGAGTCGACGTCTCCGGGCTTCACATGGTCGAGCATCTTGCGGCCCATCAGCGCCGCGTCGCGCAGATATTCCCTGATCGCGCCACCGGACAGGCGGCGTGGATCGTAGACCGGCCAGCGCTCCGGCCGATCGAGGATGAGGTCGCCGATGCGCATCGCGGCGATCACGCTGTGGGTCATGCCCTGCCCCGAATCGCCGGTGCACAGGTAGACGTCATCGTCGGCATGCGAGCGGCCGATGAAGGCGAGGTGATCGGCGGGCTCGAGGACCTGCCCCGACCAGCGGTAGACGGTGGCGCCGCGCGTGTCGAAGCGCTCGCGCGCCCACTCGACCAGCTCCAGGAACACCTGCTCGCCGCGGTCCTTCGTGCCGCTCTGGTAGTCGCCGCCCCCGACCAGGAGCAGCTCGCGCCCCGCACGATCGCTCGCGAGACGCACGTAGTGGTACGGGTCCGTCGTGTCCCAGTACAGCGCGCGCGGCACGACGCCGGGCACCACCTCGAGCGCGACGACGAAGGTGCGATACGGCAGCATCTTGATGGTTTCGAGGTAGCGGCCGGCAGGGGAGTTGGTCGCGAGTACGATTCGCCGCGCACGAACAGTAGGGCCGTCAGCGGTCGTCGCCCGGCCATCGGCGCCTCCCTGCGCGTCGACCACGTGCGCGTCCGTGAAGATGCGGCTGCCCGCGCGCACGACTGCGTCCGCAGCGCCGTTCAGGAAACGCAGCGGGTGGTACTCGCCCTGTTCCGGGAAGCGGATGCAGGGCCCGCCGAGCCCTTCGATGGGCGAGCTTGCGAGCAGCTCCGCGTCGCTGAAGCCGGCGCGCAACGCGGCCTGGTGCTCGTCCTCCATCCGGTTCGGATCCTCGCCTTCTCCGGGCACGAGGAAGCCGTCCACGCGGCGGAAATCGCAGTCGATGCCCTCGTCGCGGGCCACGCGCTCGATCCAGTCGATGGCCGCGCCGTGGCTCTCGCGCGCCTGTCGCGCTGCGTCGAGCGACAGATGACGCTCCAGATGATCGAAGCGGTCGTCCATGGCATTGGCGAGATGCGCGCTCGTGTGCGCCGTCTCCCCCGCGCCGATGTTCGACTCCTTCTCGAGCACCACCACGCGCATGCCGCCGCGCGCGAGCTCCAGCGCGGTCGTGAGGCCCGCCAGGCCGGCCCCCACCACGCAAACGTCCGCGTCCGTATCCTCCGTCAGCGGAGCGTACCGCCGAGGCTCCACCGTCGCCTGCCAGACGGAGCGGGTGCCTCCTTCGTTGCTTTGCATGGGCTCGAGGCGGGGCATGGCGCGTGCCCGCATAAAAGAAGGGCCGCGGCCCTGCGATGAGGACCGCGGCCCCGTGTGGCCGTGGGCGCTACAGCTCCTGATTCTGCTCGTCCAGCTCGTCGACGTCGAGGCCCTTGGTCTCGGTCGCCTCCTTCCCCCGTCCCTTGCGAGTCGGTTCTTCGGTCTTCGGCTCGGTGCGCGAGCGATCGATGCCGCGATCGGCGCCGCCCGTCCGCCCCGGCGAGGGACTGCGCTCACTGCCCTTTTCCTGCCCGCGCTGGGGCTGACTCTGCCCCGCTTCCTTGCCGCTCGTGCCCTGCTTCGATCGCTCCTGGTTGTCGGGCTGGTTCCGGTTCTTCGCCATCTGATCCCTCCCCTGCTTTCCATTCGCGAGGCCGCCGGCTTCGCGGACCGTGCGCCCGCGGGTCGGCGGGAACGGCCCCGCAGCGCCGCGCCGGAGACGGTGGGGAGCCCGGCGCGATCACGCCGGCGTCGAAGGGTGCAAATAGCGTGCGTGAAGCAGCCAGGCATAACGGGTCGGAGATGCGTGGGACGAACTCCCCACCCTATGATGCCGGGATCCAGTCGCCCTCATCTTCCAGGAGCCCGCACATGCCTTCAGGACACGGAAAGGAGCGCGCCCGGACGAACCGCGCCGCATGCGAACGCGCGCGTGACCGCGGCCGGAGCCTGGCGCGGCTCGCGATGGCGCTGTGTGCGCCGCTCGTCGCGCTGACAGCGTGTCGCTCCGCACCCGCCGAGGGGCCGGCCGCGGCGAGTGCGGAGCGGACATTGTCCGGAGTGCCGCGACTCGAGGCGCAGGCCTCCGGGACGAGCGTGCTGCTGCAGGCGGTATCGGCGGTCGATTCGAGCGTGGTGTGGATCAGCGGTCACGGCGGGACCTTCGTGCGCACGGCGGACGGCGGGCGCACGTGGCTGGCGGGGCGGGTGCCCGCCGCCGACACGCTCCAGTTCCGGGACGTGCACGCGCTGAGCGAGCGAACCGCCTGGCTGCTCGCGGCGGGCTCGGCGGACATGTCGCGCGTCTACCGGACGGACGACGCGGGCGCGACCTGGGCGCTCCAGTGGACCAATCCGGAGGAAGCCGGCTTCTACGACTGTCTCGACTTCTGGGATGCCCGGCGCGGCGTCGTCTATGGCGACGCGGTCGAGGGCGAGCTGCGCATCCTGTACACGGACGACGGCGGCGGCACCTGGCGACAGGTGCCGGCGGAGCGGCTGCCCGCAGCGCTTCCCGGCGAAGGCGGGTTCGCCGCGAGCGGGACGTGCGTCGAGACGCGGCCGGGTGGCCTGGGCTGGATCGCGGCGGGCAACGCGGCGCGCGCCCGCGTGTTCCTGACCACGGACTACGGCCGGAGCTGGAGCGCGGCCGACGCCCCGGTCGTCGCGGGCGAGGCGGCTGGCCTGACCTCGATCTCGATGGCCGACGATCGCTGCGGCACGGCCTTCGGCGGGTCCCTGGGCGTCGGCGATCGGCGCACGGACAACGTCGCCCGCACCGTCGACGGTGGGCGCACCTGGCAGCCGCTGCCCCACGTGTCCTTCGATGGCGCGGTCTACGGCGGACTGCATGTTCCCGGCGCGGGGCGCGGCGCGCTCCTGGTGGTGGGGCCCGGCGGCCTTGCCGCTTCCGACGACGGTGGCAACAGCTGGGCGACGGTCGACGTGCGCACGTGGTGGGGCATCGGCTCGGCCGGTCCGGATGCGACGTGGATCGCGGGGCCGCAGGGTCGTATCGCGCGCCTCCGCTGGTCCTCGACAGTAGATTAGATAGACTACGCTAAGCCTGCATTCGACAATGCTTTATGTCGCGCCTGATGGCCTGATTCCTGCAACCCCTACGCGCGACGTTCCCACACGATTGTGAACGCTTCAATGGGGGTAATCATGATGGACCGAAAGCACGAGCCGGATACGTTCCGGGACCAGCATCCGGGCGCAGCCGAGCAGGCCGGCGAGGGAGTAGGCGGCATCGGCGGCACGCTGGCTGGAGCGGCGATCGGGTCGGCGGCGGGACCGGTCGGCACGATCGTCGGCGGCATCGCCGGCGCGGCCGGCGGCTGGTGGGCCGGCGAGAAGGCCGGCCGGGCGCTCGAGGACATGGGCGAGCACGAGCCCGAGTACCGGAAGCACTACGAGACCAGCAGCGCGACCGAGCGCAGCCGTGACCTGAGCTACGACGACGCCCGCGTGGGCTACACCGTCGGGCATATGGCGGGTCGCAATCCCGACTACCGCGGCCGGAAGTTCGAGGACGTGGAGACCGATCTGCGGCGGGGCTGGAAGACATCGGCACCGTACGAGTACGACGCGCTGCGGCCGTACGTTCGCCACGGCTACGAGCGCACGTCGCGCTCCGACTAGCGCAGTGCGGGTCTCGCCTGCCCCGACGGGGCAGCAGCGGTACCAGCCGGTGGGGTGACGAGGGGACGCGGCCGGCGGCCGCGTTCCCTCAGCGCTTCCGGCTCTCGCCCATGCGGGCGATGAGCGAGATCTGACCCGCATGGTAAACGTCGTGGAAGGCCGCGCCGCGGATGTGCTCGAGGCGCGGCCTTTTCTGTCCGGGCCCCGGGCTCGCGACCTCGATGTCGCTCAGGCCTTCGACCGCGGCCCGGAGCGCGCGGTGGGCGTCGCGCAGCGCACGCCGGCTGCGCGACCACTCGCGCGCATCGGCCCCTGCGGGCACCTCCGGGAAGTTCGCCCCCGGCCAGGGCAGCTCCGGCCTCTCGCCGCCGATCCTGCCGCTCACCACGTTCTTCCAGTAGGCGCAGTGCAGCGTCAGCTCCCAGATCGTGTTGCGACCGGGCGCGGGGCGCCAGGCGGCGAGTTCGGCGTCGACACCGCGCAGCGCACCCATCAGATTGGGACCATGCCAGGCCTTGCGATCGAAGGCCTCGTCGAGCAGGGCCAGGAGGCCATCGCGCGAAGCGCGGGATCGGACCATGGCGCAAAGCTGGACGTCCGCACGTGCCCGCCGCAACCATCGGAGACAGACATGGACAGAGCCGGGCTACGCGCCGTGCAGGCGCCACTCAAGGAACGCTATCGCGCGGATCCGTCGTCCGCGGTCGTCACGCTGCGCGCGGAAGGGCGGGTGGGCGAAGGCATCACCTGCAGCGTGGAGACGGGACGCGCTCTGGTCGAGGCCGGGCTGCACCCCGCGAGCGGCGGCTCCGGCGCGAGCGCCTGCTCGGGCGACATGCTGCTCCAGGCGCTGGCCGCGTGCGCCGGTGTCACGCTGGCCGCGGTCGCGACGGCGAAGGGCATCGAGCTCGACGAGAGTCTCGTGCGGGTGGAGGGCGACCTCGACTTTCGCGGCACGCTGGGCGTCGACCGCGACGCGCCGGTGGGCTTCCGCGCAATCCGCGTGTCCTTCGATCTCGACAGCGACGCCGACGACGCTCGCCTGGACGAGCTGATCGAGATCACGGAGCGGTACTGCGTCGTGCTGCAGACGCTGCGCGGCGATCCTGCGCTGGAGGTCTCGCGGGGCCCGGCGTGACGCGATCGATCTCGGGCGTGGCGCCCTCCGGACGCCCGCGCAAATCGAGGGATGTGACGCGCATGCCTCCGCCCGCCTGGTTCTTCCTCTCGATCGCCTCGATGGCGGGGCTGCACGTGCTCGCGCCCGGGCCCCTCCTGCTGTCCGACGCGTGGTCTCTCGCCGGCCTAATCCCGATCACCGGCGGCATCGCGATCAACGCCGCGGCGGTGCTCGCATTCCGCCGACGCGCGACGACGACCGATCCCGAGGGTCAGCCGACCGTGCTGGTCACGAAAGGGGTCTACCGCTTCACCCGCAATCCGATGTACCTGGGCGGAATCCTGATCCTGCTCGGTTTCGCCCTGTTGCTCGGCTCGTCGAGCCCCTTCTCCCTCCCACCCCTCTACGCGCTCATAGCCAGGGTGCGCTTCCTTCCGGCAGAGGAGCGTCGACTGGCCGCCGCCTTCCCTGCCGAATACGCCCGCTACCGCCGCCGCACGCCGCGCTGGCTGTGATGAAGACGGTATACGGTATACGCCTATGCGGTCGATGGTCGAATGTCGATCGCGTACCCTACCGCCTACCGCTTCTATGCCGGCACCTGCGCGCGGCCGATCGTGTTGGCGTCCGTGCCGAACCAGATCGCGCGTGTGGGGGCGTGGAAGACCATGTGGCGGACGGCGCCGCCGCCACTCGGAATCGGCTCGTTCGCAAAGAAGGTTTCGCTCCGCGGATCGAATCCGACGAGGCGATTCGGCTCCGAGCCGGTCTCGACGAACCAGAGGCGGTCGCGGTCGTCGATCGTCATGGCGTAGGGCCGCGCACCGGCGCCCCCGGGAGCGGGCCATTCGCGCACGGCGCCGCTCGCCGGATCGAGCCGGGCGAGCGCACCCCGGGCGTGGTCGACGAACCAGATACCGCCGTCCGTCGCACGCGCCAGCCGCCGCGGCCGTGCATCGGCGCTCGGCAGGTCGTAATCGCGCGTGCTCATGTCGGGCGCGAGGCGGACGATCCGGTTCGTGCCGAACAGCACCGCCCAGGCGCCGCCGCCTGCGTCGGCGACGATGCCGTAAGGCCGGGAGCCGCGAGGCATGCGCACCAGCTCGACCTGCTCGGTGCCCGGATCCAGGCGGCCGATGAAGGCTCCCTGCTGCACCGTGAACCAGATGTGACCGTCGTCGCCGAACACCAGCGTGTGCGGATCCGCGGCGGCGGCATCCGGCATCGCGATCACGTCGACACTGCCGTCCTCCGGATCCATGCGACCGATGTGCGCGGCGTGATTCCCCGCGTACCAGACGGCGCCGTCCTCGCCCACGATCAGGTTGTGCGGCAGGACGCCGTCGGCCAGGGCGAAGCGTCGGAACTCACCGCTGCGCGGATCGAGAGCGGCGACGTAGTTGCCTGCCTGACCCACGAACCACACGCGGCCATCGGGCGCGACGTCGGGATCCCGCGGGCGCGACCGCTCCCATGGTACCTGCCACTCCGTGATGCGCACCGAGTCGACCGACGTCGCGTCCGTCGCCTCGCCACCGGCCGACCGCGACGACTCCTCATGCTCCCCCGCGTTCGACTCCTCGCATGCGACTGCGGTGACGAGCAGCGTCAGCGCGACGATACCGTTCATTTTCCTCATGAAAGCCTCCTTCTGCGGTTTGCGCGCCCAAGCGCGCGGAGCTCGTCCGATTCGATGATGCGTCCGCCCGGCCGGTCCTCCAGCGCCGCCTGGACGAGCACGTCCGCGACGACCGCCGCGCGTACCGGGCGCCAGCGGCCCGGAACCAGCCAGCCGAGCGACTTCGCGGCCAGCTCGGCGGGACGCACCTGCCCGCGCGCTCCCAGCAGCAGCGACGGTCGCACGATGGTGGTGGAGCGGAATGGCAGCGCCAGCACCGCCCGCTCCACCTCGCCCTTCACGCGGTTGTAGAAGATGCGCGAACCCGGATCCGCGCCGAGCGCGCTCACGAGCAGAAAATGCGGCACGCCGCCGGCAAGCGCGAGGCGTGCGACCTCCAGCGACAGGTCGTGGTCGACGCGGCGGAATGCCTCGCGGGATCCGGCCTGCCGCATGGTGGTGCCGAGCGCACAGACGACGCGGTCCGCCGCGAACAGCTTCGGGTCCGCATCCAGCCGATCGAACTCGACGACGTGCGCCTCCAGGCGCGAAGCGTCCATATCGCGCAGCACCGCCGCGGCGAGCGGGCGCCGCCCCGGCGCGATAACCCGGTCGACCGAAGGCTGCGCCAGCAGCGCGCGCAGACACTCGCCGCCCACCAGGCCGGATCCGCCAAAAACGACGACCGAAATGCCCATGACCCACCGTGCGCGCGGAGCGGCCATTGCCGCAAGCGAACGAATACGTACATCCTTGATACAGCTACCTTCCCCCACGGAGATCCCCAATGCGCTTCGCCATCCTCGGCACCGGCATCGTCGGCAGTACGCTCGGCTCGGCTCTCCTCGCGGCCGGCCACGAGGTGCGCATGGGATCGCGCAGCGCATCCAATCCGCGGGCGGCGGAATGGGCGCGGGATGCGCACGCCGACGGCCGGGCGTCACACGGCACGTTCGCCGACGCGGCCGCGTTCGGGGATATCGTGTTCAACTGCACGTCGGGCGTGGCGTCGTTGGCCGCGCTCGAGGCAACCGGCCGCGAGAACCTGCGCGGCAAGATTCTGATCGACGTGGCCAACCCGCTGGATTTCTCGCGGGGCATGCCGCCGTCGCTGACGGTGTGCAACACCGACTCGCTCGGGGAACAGATCCAGCGAGCTCTGCCTGAGACACGGGTCGTCAAGACGCTCAACACGATCAACTGCCTCGTGATGGTCGATCCGGGGCGCGTGCCGGGCGACCACGTCGTCTTCCTGAGCGGCAACGACGCCGCGGCGAAGCAGGTGGTCGCCGCCGGACTGAGTGACTGGTTCGGCTGGGACCGCCGCAACATCATCGACCTCGGCGACATCACGAGCGCGAGGGGCACGGAGATGTTCCTGCCGCTCTGGGTGCGCCTCATGATGACGGTCGGGAGCGCGGACTTCAACCTGAACCTGGTGCGCGCCCGACCGGCTTCACTCGAGCTCGGCGAGCCGACCGCGGTGCACTGAGCGCGCCTCGTGGCGACACGGGTCGCGCGAGCGTCCGGCCGCGCCTAGCTTCGGCCCGGTCACGACGAGTCCCTCCGATGCTGAAGGGGTCATGAGCGTTTTCACGAACCAGAAATCCGCCGCGAAGGTTCACGCCTTCCGCTACACCGAGGCGGTGATCGAGCTACTCGGCGAGCGCGATCCCATCGAAGTCATGTCCGCTCAGGTGCCCTGGCTGAAGAAGGCGGTCAAGGGCCTGGACGCGAAGACCCTGCGGACCCGCGAATCGCCGCGAAAATGGTCGATCCTGGAGGTTCTGGGGCACCTGTCGGACACGGAGCTGGTGTACCGTTACCGGCTGCGCCTCATCGTCGCGGAGCCCGGCTGCGCGATCGTCGGCTACGACCAGGACGCGTGGGCGAAACGCCTCCGCTATCAGGAACAGGAGGCGGGTCACCTGCTGAAGGAGATCGATGTGATGCGCGCCGCGACGCTGCGCTGGATCTCGACGCTGACGGAGCTGGAGCTCGACCGCGCCGGCCAGCATGACGAACGCGGCGAGGAAACCGTGCGCCACCTCATCCGCATGGTCGCCGGTCACGACCTCCTGCACCGCGCGCAGATCGAACGCATCCGTGCTACCGTCACCGGTCGATAGGGACGGCCTGAAAACGCGGCACTGATTTGCAGCACGTCTTTCTACCTTCGCTACTGGTCGTGGCCGGCGTCTCGCTCTTCGCCGGCTTCAATCACCTCATTGCCTGGTCGCGTCGCGCGCCCGACGCGCTCACGCACGGGTGGTTCGGGCTCATCGCGCTGCTGGCGGGCGCCTACACGATTGCCGCGTGGGACGCCTATCGCGCGACCGACCTGGACGACCTGGTGCGCGCGCGACGCGCCGCCATCGGCCTGGCGCTGGTGGTCCTGCCCGCTTTCGTCTTCTTCACCATCCGCTACGCCCGCTGGCGCCCCCGCCCCGCCGCGCACCTCGTCTGGGTAGTGCCGCTCGCCATGGCCGTCGCGAACCTGTTCCTGCCCTACACGATCGCGTACAGCAGGGAGCCCGAGCTTCGCCTCACCGTTCTCGGCGACGGCACCATCGTGAGCACCATCGCGGCGACGCCCACGTATGCGGCCGTGATGGTGTGGGTACCGGTCTACCTGTTCGTGCTGGTGGGTGCTTGGCGGCTGTGGCACGCCGGCGATCGCGAGCGCGCGATTCCGATCGCGATCGGCACGCTCCTCATGGTCGCAGCAGGCGTGAACGACATGCTCGTCGCGCGGGGTGCGGCGCAGGTCTATCTTTCCGAGTTTGCGTTCCTCGGGCTCGTCGGTCTGATGAGCGTCCGGCTGTCCGAGGAACTAGTGGGCGCCGCCGCGCTGCAGCGGGCGCTCGGTCGCAGCGAGCAGCGGCTGCGGCTGACGCTCGATTCGATCGCCGACGCGGTCATTCTGGTCGACGCCGACGGACGCGTGTCGCTCATGAATCCGGCGGCTACCCGTTTGATGCACCTGAGCGGCGCGGAAGCGGCGGGCAACCGGCTGGAGGATGTTCTGCGCGTGCCGGCCGGCCTCGAGATCGTGGCGAGCAGCGCAGCCGTCCTCGATGAGCGGGGCACGCCGGGCGGCGCGGTAGTGGTGATGCGCGATGTGACGCGCGAGCGCGAGCTGGAGCGCCGCATTCGCGAAACGCGTACGATGCGGGCGGTCGGCGAATCGGCCGGCTCCATCGCCCACGAGTACAACAACC
The DNA here is from genome assembly GCA_035512635.1 of Longimicrobiales bacterium. GTDB lineage: Bacteria > Gemmatimonadota > Gemmatimonadetes > Longimicrobiales > RSA9 > DATKDR01. Next base: position 22,015 of record DATKDR010000042.1, read on the forward strand.
TGCTCGCCATCGTGCTGGGCCATGCGGAGCTGCTTGCCCAGAGCCTGCCGGAAGAGGACGCGGAAGCGCGCGATTCGATGCACGCGATCGAGGATGCCGTGCGACGCGCGCTCGAGCTGTCGCGTCGCACGCTGGCACTCAGCCCGGCACGCGACACGCCGCTCACGATCGTCCCCATGCACGCGGTGGTGGAATCGGTGCTGCGTCTGCTCGGCGACATCCTCGGTCCCCGCATCGAGATTCGCACGGCGCTGCGCGCGCCGATCGACGCCGTGGCCGGCGATCCCGACGAGCTACGCAGCGCGCTCGTCAATCTGGCCATGAATGCGCGCGATGCGATGCCGTCGGGCGGAGAGCTGCGCATCGAGTCCGACGTCGCCCGCGTCACCGGCGACGAGATCGTGGCACAGGCGTTCGAGCTCGTCCCCGGCGCGTTCTTCCGATTGCATGTCAGCGACACCGGGACCGGCATACCGGCCGCGGTGCGCGACCGCATCTTCGAGCCGTTCTTCACCACCAAGCCTCGCGGCCAGGGGATGGGACTCGGCCTCGCCGCCGTCTATTCGGCGGTGACCGAGCCGGGCGGCGCGGTGGAAGTGCAGAGCGAGCCGGGCGCGGGCACGGTCTTCACGCTGTGGCTGCCGGTGATCGAGCCGGCGGAAGCGTGAGAAACGCGGTCGTCCCGCGGCTCAATCCTGCGGCGTCGCCGGTGTGGCCGCAGGGGGTGCGATCGACGCCGAGGCGGCGCCGCCGTCCGGCATCCGAACCATGTGCATCTGCTGCGGCGGACTTTCCGCCGACAGGAGCCGTCCGCGGTCGAAGACGAGCCTGAACTGGCTCGTCGCGTTGCCGATCACCCACGCCGTGTCGGCGCGCCAGTAGACGAGCGGCTGCACGACGACGGGATTCAGGCCGACGGACGCCGCGAGTAGGCTCACGCGCCCGCTGTCGCCGACCAGCTCGCGGGCGCTCTGTGCGACGAGCGCCATCATGCCCATCGACGGGCTCATGTACGGCAGGGTGTTGGCGGGCACCGGCTCACCCTGCTGAAGAGTGCTATCGCCTCGCTCGTGACGCAGGAACGCCGAATCGCCGCGCAACGTGTAGGTCGTGATGACCGGAGGCGCGTCGGCCGCTGCTCCCGATCGCATCGTCACGCGCATGGAGCGCTCACCGCCGCTCGTCGAATGGATCGTCTGGTACTCGACGCTGCCGCCGGTCGGATCGCGCATCACGCCGCTCACCCGGTTGCCCGCCAGGGTATAGCGCTCGACCAGCAGCGTATCCCGGCCGCGCACCAGCGCGAACGCCGGCGAATCGCCTTCGCCGGCCAGCTCCGCCGCGCCGAGACCGCTGCCCGCGCCTGTCGTGGTCTGCTCCTGCGCGTCGTCGTCTCCGCACGCGACCAGCAGCGCCACACAGATCATCAGTCCGAGAGCCGGACCCCTTCGGTGCATCGTCGTCTCCATCGGATGGGTTACCCGCGACCGCGATGACCTCGCGCAGCCGCGCGTCGTAGGAGAACCCGCCGTCCCTCCGCGCGCAAGTCGTGGCTCGCCCCTGGTTTCAGGCACGATTGCCGCAGAGGACGCGCCGGAACCCAACCCTCTCGGAGGACACATGGTCCTGTGGAAACGCAGTCGGCAAAGCACCAACGTGCGCGACCTGCGCGGTCGCGGCCGCGGCGGCCTCCTGGGCGGCGGCTGCCTTACGGTCGTCATCATCATCGTCGCCCTGGTGCTCGGCGTCGATCCGAGGCCGCTGCTCCAGATGGGTGACGCCGTACAACAGCAACAGCAGTCGACCGAGACTGGCGCGCCGCCCGCCGACGACGAGCAGGCACGCTTCGTCGCCGCCATCCTCGGCGACACCGAGGACGTCTGGAACCGCATCTTCACGGACAACGACTCCGACTATCAGGAACCGGTCCTCACCCTCTTCAGCGGCGCGGTCCGGTCCGGCTGCGGAAACGCCTCCGCCGCCATGGGACCCTTCTACTGCCCGCTCGATGCCGGCGTCTACCTCGACATGTCCTTCTTCCGCGAGCTGAGCGACCGCTTCGGTGCGCCCGGCGACTTCGCCGCCGCCTACGTCATCGCGCACGAGGTGGGGCATCACGTGCAGAACCTGACCGGCGTGTCGGACCGGGTACGCCGAGCGCAGCAGGCCGCGGCACCTGCCGAGGCCAATACGCTCTCCGTCCGCCTCGAGCTCCAGGCCGACTGCTACGCGGGCATCTGGGCGCATCATGCGCAGGCCCAGCGGCAGATCCTGGAGCCTGGCGACATCGAGGAAGGGCTGACCGCCGCCGCCGCCATAGGCGACGACCGCCTCCAGTCCCGCGCCGGCGGCGCGGTCGTGCCCGAGTCCTTCACCCACGGCACCTCGCGGCAGCGCGTCGACTGGTTCACCCGCGGATACCGGGCGGGTGATCCCGACCAATGCGACACGTTCGGCGCGACTTCGCTCTGAGGACTCCGCCCACGCGACAGCAGCGACTCTGGACGGTCGCGTCCTTTCAGCCGTCGTCGCCTTCGTCGGACCGGCGCGCGTGGCGCATCGCCGCAATCGAGGCGCGCAGGAAGTCGTTCACGGCTCGCTCGTCCGGGAAGAAGGCCGCGACGTCGTCGTCCAGGGTCACGGTTCGGAGTGGCTCTCCGGCTCGGGCTGCCTCCTTGCTCTCGTCCGACGCCGATTCGGCGCGGTCGCGGGCCTCGGCTTCGGCCTGCTCCGCCGCCTGCGCCCGGGCGCGAGCCTTGGCTTCGGCCTTCTCCGCCGCCTCCGCCCGCGCTCGGGCCTCGGCTTCGGCCTGCTCCGCCGCCTGCGCCCGCGCCTGGGCCTCGGCTTCGGCCTGCTCCGCCGCCTGCACCCGCGCACGGGCCTCGGCCGCGGCCTGGGCGGCGGCTTCCGCCTGCGCGCGGGCCTCGGCCTCGGCCTGCTCCGCCACCTGCGCCCGCGCGCGGGCCTTCGCCGCCGCCTGGGCGGCCGCCTCCGCCTTCCTGTCGGGCTTCGCTTTCTTCGTGGCCGGGGGCGTCTCGGCGACGGCCGGGGCCTTCGTGCCCGACGCCTTCGTCTTTGCCCGTGCGACCGGAGCCCGGAAGAAGTCCGCGACGGCGCGGGCGTCGATCTGATCCCGGGCCTGCTTGTTCAGGATACGCTTCAGCTCGGAGCCACCGTTCAGCCAGTCATCGATGGCGCGTTCGAGTTTTTCGATCGACGTGACGTCGGGTTTGAGCTCCGTGACAATGGAATCCAGCACGGCCGCAGGCTGCAGGTCGAGGTCATACGCGATGCGCTCCAGGACGTCGGTGACCACCTCTCGGTCGGTGCGGCCGTCACCCGTCTCGCGCTCGCCCTTGATGTCCTCCAGGACCTCGATGACACGCAGGATGGGGTCACTCACGGCGTGTACCTCCCCGAGGGAACTGTCCGCGCCCGGCTACGCATCCGGCCCCTGCCAGCCCACGACCCGGTCGATCGTGCCACGAGACACGGCGTGATACAGCGGACGCGCCCGCCGATAGATGTCGCGCGCCATTTCCCTGCCCCACCCCGTCTCCATCAGCGCGCTGTAGAGCGGCGTCAGGAACTTGCGGCGGCCCTGCGTGGTGAGGAATCGATCGAGGACGCGGAACGCAGGCTCGTAGCGGCTGTCGATCGCGAGTCGCAGCCACGCGAACAGGATCTCGCTGTTGCCCGACTGGCTGAAGCGGAACTCCCGATCGAGCTGGGCCATGCGCTCCGAGGACAGCGAGTCGGGCAGCGCCCCGAGGAAGCGGAGCCACTCGTGGGTTGTCCAGTCGTCGGTCCGCAGGCGTCCGGGCGCCGTTCCGCTCAGAAACGCAGCGGCGGCCGCCTCGGTGCGGCCGAAGACTTCCTCGCTGACGGCGGGCGCGTTCTCCGGCAGACCGAAGCCGAACACCCACTGGTCCGGGCGGATGCGCGCGCGCAGCGCGTCGTCGTCGCCGATCAGCTTCGCGTCCAGCCAGGCGACGAACGCCTCGCTCGTCATCGGCTCGAAGGCATGCGCCTCGAAGTACGCGCGCAGGAACCCGTCGAAGCGTGCGCGTCCGACCTCCCGCTCGATCGTTTCAAGGAACGTCGCGCCCTTCTCGTAGGCGACGTCGGTCAGGCCGACGTCCGGATCGCGCCCGGCGAGGTCGAGCTGGAGCCGCGTGTCGGGGTGCCGCGGCCCGAGCTCCGCGATCGTCGCAAGCAGTGAAGCACGGCCGAGCACGCGCTCCATCTCCGCGCGGCGCACGCCATACACCTCCTCGACGATCCGCCGTTCGAAGTAGACGGTGAATCCCTCGTTGAGCCAGAAGTCGTTCCAGGTCGCGTTCGTGACGAGGTTGCCGGACCACGAGTGCGCGAGCTCGTGGGCGATCAGACTGACGAGCGAGCGGTCGCCCGCCAGAATGGTCGGCGTCGCGAAGGTGAGGCGCGGGTTCTCCATGCCGCCGAAGGGGAACGACGGCGGCAGGACGAGCACGTCATAGCGGTCCCAGCGATACGGTCCGTACAGCGCCTCGGCCGCGCTCATCATGCGCTCGATGTCCGCCAGCTCGTGCGCGGCGCGGTCGATGATCCCGGGCTCCGCGTAGACGCCGCTGCGCGGCCCCAGCGACCGGAATTCGATGTCGCCGATGGCGAGCGCGATCAGGTAGGCGGGGATCGGGCGCCGCATCTCGAAGCGGTAGGCGACGCCATCGCCGGCCGGCTCGCCCTCCGGCGTCAGCATCTCGGCGCTCATGACGGCGCGGAGTCCCTCCGGCACGACGATGCGTGCCGAGTAGGTCTGGCGGATGCCGGGGCTGTCCTGCGTCGGAATCCACGTGCGCGTCAGGATCGCCTGCCCCTGCGTGAAGAGGTAGGGCTTCTCTCCGCCCGCGGTCTGCGACGGGTCGAGCCACTGCACGGCCGCGGCGTCGGGCGTCGTCTCGTATTCGACGACGATGTCCAGCTCGCGCGAGCCGTCGTCGGGCAGCACGACGGTCACGGCACGGCCCAGGAATTCGACGCGCGCGCCGAGTCGGTGCTCCAGCGTCTCCCCGGCGGCGTCCCTGACGCGGCGAATCATCAGGTCGCGGGCGTCGAGCACGACCTGATTCACGCCGGCGGCACGCTCGATGGTCAGCCTCGCGGTGCCGCGCAGGATGTGGCGCTCGAAGTCGGCGGTGAGATCGAGCGCGACGTGACGCACGCGCGCGAGCTCCGGTCGCGCGAAGGAGTGCAGGTCCTCCGCGGCGATGCGCGGCTCGGCGAGCGGTGTGGTGACGGCTGCGGCCTCGCGCTGGTCCGGCGTGATCGGCCCCGGCCCCGCCGGGGCGCACGCCGTCGCCAGCAGGAGCGGGAGCAGCCTCGGGAATCGATGCGCCATGCCTCCTCGCGGGTTCGGGTTCCCGGCAGGATGGGCGGCGGGCCCGCCGTTGGCAACGCGTACGGCGTTTGCGTAACGCCGCCGCATGACTCGCTCGAGGAACCGTGGTGCCGCTCTCTTCGCCGTTGCGCCGGCGCTTTCACTCGCGGCGCCCCACCCGGCGGCCGCGCAGGGTCCGGTCCTCGGAGGCACGCTGGGCGGCGTCGGCGGCCTGGTCGCGGGCACGACCGTCACCCTCGGGCTGATCGTGGCCAACGCGCGCATGGAGCGCGACTTCATCCACGGGCCGGAGGACATCATCTCCCCTCGCCGCGTGCATGGAGGCCGGGATCGCCGCCTATCAGCCCCGCTTCTCCACGAAGCTCGCGACGGCGGCGTCGGCCGAAGTGGACTGACGCGCGGGGCGACTCGCCGCCCGCTCGCCTGTCGCGGTCCGGCCGCGCTCTCGCCACTGACCGGGCGTTGAACCCGGTTGCGGCGAGCCGCTCGGACCGGGAGATTCCGACGCTCGGACACGGCGAGGATCTCGGGGGTATTTCCAGCACATGTGTGGAATCGTCGGAGCAACCGGCATCGACGGTGCGGCCAGGATCGCCTCGCTCGGCCTGTACGCGCTACAGCACCGCGGGCAGGAAGCGGCGGGCATCAGCGCGGTCGATGAACAGGGCCACGCCCGCGTCCACAAGGTGACCGGGCAGATCGCCGAGGGCCTGGACGAAACGCTGCTCCGCATGCTCCCGGGCCGCACCGCGCTTGGACATACGCGCTACTCGACGGCGGGCGGCGCCGGTCTGATCAACGCGCAGCCGGTCCTGGCCCGCTACCACGCGGGCGATCTCTGCCTGGTCCACAACGGCAACCTCACCAACGCGGCCACGCTGCGCTCGGAGCTCGTGAGCGGGGGCGCCATCTTCCAGGGCACGATCGACTCCGAGGTGATCGTGCACCTGATCGCACGCTCGCGCGCGTCGACACCCGACGAGCAGGTGCGCGAAGCGCTCATGCAGTGCGAGGGCGCCTTCTCCGTCCTCGTCACGATCGGCGACACGATGTACGCGGCGCGCGACCCGCGCGGATTCCGGCCACTCGTGCTCGGTCGCCTCGGAGGCGGCATGGTCGCCGCCAGCGAGACGTGCGCGCTCGACCTGATCGGCGCCCGCTTCTCCTGCGAGGTGCAGCCCGGCGAAGTGCTGCGCATCCGCGGCACGGAGGTGACCCAGCTCGATCCGCTGCCACCCGCACCGCGTCAGGCTCCCTGCATCTTCGAGCTGGTGTACTTCGCGCGACCGGATTCACGCGTATTCGGCGCGAGCGTCGATCGCGCGCGCCGCGCCTTCGGCCGGCGCCTCGCGCAGGAGCACCCCGCGCCCGACGCCGACTGCGTCTTCAGCGTACCCGACTCGTCGAACTCGGCCGCGCTCGGCTTCAGCGAGGCGAGCGGCATCCCGCTCGAGCTGGGGCTGATCCGCAACCACTACGTCGGCCGTACGTTCATCCATCCCGAGCAGGCCGGCCGCGACTTCCAGGTGCGGATCAAGTACAATCCGGTGAAGGAAGTCATCGAGGGGAAGCGTGTCGTGGTGGTCGACGATTCGCTCGTGCGCGGCACCACCAGCCGCGGACTGATCTCGCTCATCCGCGAGGCGGGCGCACGCGAGGTGCACTTCCGCGTGGCCTCGCCGCCCGTGACGAACCCCTGCTTCTACGGCATCGACATGCCGACGAAGGCGGAGCTGATCGGCGCGCGCCTGAACGTGGACGAAATCGCGCGGCACCTGAACGTCGATTCGCTGGGCTACCTCTCACTCGAGGGGATGCAGGACGCCGTGCGCGAATTCGGCCCCTTCTGCAACGCCTGCTTCTCGGGCGAGTACACGGCGCCGCTCGTCGATCTCGGCGCGGGACTCGAGCAGACGGCGGCTTGCTGAGGACTGCGAAGGTGAGGTGAGGTGAGGTGAGTGCGGATCCGGACGTTGTGGTCATCGGGGCGGGGGCCGCGGGTCTCATGGCGGCGCGACGGCTGCGGGAAGCCGGACTCACGGTCGTGGTGCTGGAGGCACGGGACCGCATCGGCGGCCGCATCCTGACTTTTCGCTCTCCCGACCTTCCGATTCCCGTCGAGCTGGGCGCCGAGTTCCTGCACGGCGACGCGACCCTCACGCGCGAGCTGCTGGCCGAGGCCGGCGCGGAGGTCGTCGACATCGAGCCGGAGCAGTGGGAGGCACGCGGTGGCGCCATTCGGCGCGCGTGGATGTGGCGCGATGTCGAGCGCGTGATGGCTCGCCTGGACGCGCAGCGGGACAGCGACCGCTCGTTCGCCGAATTCCTCGCCTCCCCCGACGCCCGGGACCTCGATCCACAGGCGGTCGAGTCCGCCAGCGCATTCGTCGAGGGATTCCACGCGGCGGACCTGGGACGCATCAGCGAGTGCGCGCTCGCCCGTGATCCCGGGCTCGAGAGCGCGCTGGAGGCGGCGCGCGTACCCGCGGGCTACGACCGCCTCATCGGGCAGCTCGCGGATCCGCTCGGCGACACGCTTCGGATCCGACACGTGGTGGAGCGGGTCGACTGGTCGGAAGGCCACGTTCGCGTGCGCGGCAGAGCCGACCTAAAGCCATTCGCGCTGGAGGCGCGGGCGTGCATCGTGAGCGCGCCGCTCCCTCTTCTGCGAATCGATCAGTCGGGCCCCGGCGCCATTCGGTTCGAGCCTGCCCTCCCCCAGCTCGACTTTGTACACCGCTCGATCGTGTGCGGCCAGGTGGTCCGTGTCGCGCTCGCCCTCGACAGCGTCCCTGTGGCGCTGCTGCGACCCGGCCTGCCCCATGACGTCGACGGACTCCACGGGGAATTCTTTCTTCACACGCCGCGCGAGCCCTTCAACGTCTGCTGGCCGGTCACGCCGGCTTCCGCTCCCGTACTGGTCGCCTGGTCGGGGGGCGGACGCTGCGCCGCGTTGCCGAGGCCGGAGGGCGCAGACGTCGCGACCGCAGACGATGACGCACGTGCGCCGGATGCCGTCGCCGCCATCGCGATCGATGGGATCGAGCGCGCCGCAGGTCTCGCCTTGCGCCCGGCCGTCCGCTTCGCGGTATGGCACGACTGGCGGGAGGATCCGTTCAGTCGCGGGGCCTACAGCTACACCCTGGTTGGCGGCACCGAGCCCGACGCCCCCATCGCCGCGAACACGCTGTTCTTCGCGGGTGAAGCGTTCGCCGGCGAAAGCATCGGCACAGTGGAAGGCGCGCTCGAAACCGGCGAACAGGCCGCGCGCGCCTTGCTCGCCGGTAGCTGAGCCGTCAGGACGGCCGACGCGTGCCGGTGACGGCGATCGTGTCCCCGCCGGCGCTGACCACTCCGCTGAAGCCGGCACCGGCGAAATCCAGCTCGAACTTCAGCCGGGTACCGCCGCCGACGGTTGCGTTCAGCACGACATGACGGTCCGTCACCGTCCCGCTCTCGATGATCGCGGGCTGGCCCTCCCCCTCCAGCCATGCCTCCCCGCGGAAGCCGGTCGTCGGGGCGCGCTCGATCTCGAGCGTGCCGGTGCGCGCCACGATGCCGACCTCCGCGAGGAAGTCGTACATGCCTGAAGGGTCGAACTCGGTGGCGGCAGCGGGAGCGGGATCGCTCGCTTCCTCGACGTTGCGGCTGCAGGCCGCGGCGACGAGCAGGAGCGAGGTGGCGAGGACGGCGGTGGCCTTTCGCATGCGGATTTCTTCCCTGTTCTGGATGGATCCGGGCGGGTGGTGCCCGGTCCGCTTCCGTACGGCTGGGCCCGGGAGCCGGTTTCAACCGCCGTTTTCCCTGCCCCCTCCGGCACAATACTTTCCCAACCATTGCCGCGGACCGACCGCACGAGCTTCGCCCCCAGCGACGATTCGATGACCAAGAGAGTTTACCATTTCGGCGGCGGCGTCGCCGAAGCCGGCCGCGAGGACAAGGCGCTCCTGGGCGGCAAGGGGGCGAACCTCGCCGAGATGACGCGCATCGGCGTGCCGGTCCCGCCGGGCTTCGTGATCACCACGGAGACGTGCATCGAGTATCTGCGCGTCGGTTCGATCCCCGAGGGGCTCGATCGGGAGGTCCGCGAGCACCTCGCGCGACTCGAGGCCGAGACCGAGCGGACTTTCGGGGGCGGCGACAGCCCGCTCCTCGTGAGCGTACGCAGCGGTGCGGCGATCTCGATGCCCGGCATGATGGACACGATTCTCAACCTCGGCCTGAACGACGAGACGGTCGAGGCGCTCGCGCGGGAATCGAGCGACCGCCGCTTCGCCTTCGATTCGTATCGTCGCTTCATCCAGATGTACGGCAACGTCGTCCTCGGCATCGCCTCGAAACGCTTCGACGAAGGGTTCGAGGCGACGAAGCGGGCGCGCGGCGCCACGCACGACACCGATGTCGACGCCGAAGCGCTCGCCGAGCTCGTCGTCGACTACAAATCGCTCGTGCGCGAGGCCACGGGCACGGACTTCCCCGCCGATCCGCGCGCCCAGCTCGAGGGTGCCATCGCCGCGGTCTTCCGCTCGTGGAACACCGAGCGCGCGAGCCACTATCGCCGCGTCAACCGCATTCCCGACGACATGGGCACCGCGGTCAACGTCGTCGCGATGGTCTACGGCAACATGGGAGACGACTCGGGGACGGGCGTGGCGTTCACGCGCAATCCGAACAGCGGCGAGCCGAACTTCTTCGGCGAGTTCCTCGTGAATGCGCAGGGTGAGGACGTGGTCGCGGGCATCCGCGATCCGCTGTCGATCGACGACATGGCGACGGCGCTGCCGGGCGCGTATGCGGAGCTGCGGGAAGTCGCCTCGACGCTGGAGCGACACTATCGCGACATGCAGGACCTCGAGTTCACGGTGGAGCGCGGCCGCCTGTACCTGCTCCAGACACGCACGGGGAAACGCGCCGCGGCGGCGGCCGTGCGCATCGCCGTGGACATGGTCGACGAGGACCTGATCGATGCGCACACGGCGCTCATGCGCGTCGATCCGAAGCAGCTCGACCAGCTGCTGCATCCGGGCGTGGATCCGGACGCGGATGCGAGCGTGCTGGCGACGGGGTTGCCGGCGTCGCCCGGTGCGGCGGCAGGCGCCGTCGTCTTCGATCCGGACGAGGCGGCCGCGCGTGGGCTGGCGGGCGAGGACGTGATTCTGGTGCGCACCGAGACCTCGCCGGACGACTACCACGGCATGGTCGCAGCGCGCGCCATCGTGACGGCGCGCGGCGGCATGACGTCGCACGCGGCGGTGGTCGCGCGCGGTATGGGCAAGTGCTGTATCGTCGGCGCGCAGGAGATCGCGGTCGACATGGCGAACGAGTTTTTCTCGACGGACGTGCGGCGCGTGGCGAAGGGCGAATGGATCACGGTCGACGGGACGACGGGCCGCGTCCTCGAGGGCCGGGTGCGAACCGTCGAGCCGGAGCTGACCGACGACTTCCACCGGCTGATGGCGTGGGCGGACGACGCGCGACGGCTGGGTGTGCGGGCGAACGCCGACAGCCCGGCGGATGCGGCGAAGGCGCGCGAGCTGGGGGCCGAAGGGATCGGCCTGTGCCGCACGGAGCACATGTTCTTCGAGGGCGATCGACTGACGGCGATGCGCGAGATGATCCTCGCCCGCGACGAGGCCGCGCGAACGGCTGCGCTCGATCGACTGCTGCCCATGCAGATCGAAGACTTCGTGGGCATCTTCCGCGCGATGGACGGCCTTCCCGTGACGATCCGCCTGCTCGATCCGCCGCTGCACGAGTTCCTGCCGCACGACGACGACCAGATCGCGGACCTCGCGCGCGAGACGAAGCTGGCCGAGTCGGAGGTGCGGCGCGCGATCGAGCGGCACCATGAATCGAATCCCATGCTCGGCCACCGGGGCGTGCGGCTCGGCTACACGTTCCCGGAGATCACGCGCATGCAGGCGCGGGCCATCATCGAGGCCGCGCTCCAGGCCGCCGACGACGGCGTCGACGTGCGGCCGGAGATCATGCTCCCGCTGGTGGGCTCGCGCGGCGAGCTGGACGCCCAGACGGCGGTCGTGCGCGAGGTCGCCGAGAGGGTCATGGAGGAGCGGGGCCGCCGCATCGCCTACCTCGTCGGCACCATGATCGAGCTGCCGCGCGCCGCACTCATCGCCGGCGCCATCGCCGAGCAGGCCGAGTTCTTCTCGTTCGGCACCAACGACCTGACGCAGACGACGCTCGGTATCTCGCGCGACGACTCCGCGTCGTTCCTGCCGCATTACGTCGATCAGGGCGTCTACGCCGACGACCCGTTCCAGGTTCTGGACCGCGACGGCGTGGGTCGACTCATCGGCCTCGCGGTGCGCGAAGGGCGCGGCACGTGCCCGCACCTGAAGGTCGGCGTCTGCGGGGAGCACGGCGGCGACCCGAGCTCGGTCGAGTTCTTCCACGACACCGGCCTCGACTACGTCTCCTGCTCCCCCTACCGGGTTCCGGTCGCGCGACTCGCGGCGGCGCGCGCCGCGCTGACGGCCGGCTCGCGCGACAGCGACGTCGCCGGCACGCCGGCCGCGCCCATGCCCGCCCCGTCGGGTCCCACCACGTACGGACGGCGCAGGACGGACCTGCCGGGGTACACCTACGATCCGCACGGTGCCGCGCCTCCGACGACGGAGCGCCTGCCGAATCCGGCACCCGCGAAACCGGCTTCCTGAACCTCGCATCGACATGAAGAGATATATCGCGGCCGCGATCCCGTTCCTGTTCCTCGGCGTCGCGGGCTGCGCGCCGCCCGCGAGCGAAGCGCGTGTGCCGGCGCCAGCCGCCGAGCGCGTCACGCTGACGCTGCTCGCGACGACGGACGTGCACGGTCGGATCCTCGCCCACGACTACTACGCGGGAGAGGAAACGGACCACGGCCTGTCGCTGCTCAAGCCACTGATCGACAGCGTGCGCGCGGCGCGGCCCGGCCTGGTCTACCTGTTCGACTCGGGAGACCTGCTCCAGGGCAATCCGTTCGCCTACGTCGCGGCGCGCGTCGATTCGGCGGGGACGCGCGTGCGCGGCAACCCGATCATCCACGCGATGAACCTGCTCGACTATGACGCGTCGGCGATCGGCAACCACGAGTTCAACTACGGGCTCCTGCACCTCGACCGTGCCGACGAGCAGGCGGAGTTCCCGTTCCTGTCTGCGAACATTTTCCGCGCGGGCACGGACGATCACGCCTATCGCGCTTCGACGATGCTGCCCCACGCGACGGCCGCGGGCGACACGCTGCTGATCGGCGTCACCGCCGCGACCCCGCCGGGCGTGATGGTCTGGGATCGCGAGAACGTCACGGGGGAGCTCGAGCTGCGCGACATCACCGAGTCGCTTCGTCCGGTCGTCGACGAGCTGCGCCGACACGGCGCCGATCTGGTCGTGGTGCTGGCGCACAGCGGCCTCGAGGGAACCAGCTACGACACCATCACGACCGGGCTGGCGCCCGAAAACGAATCGGCCGCCATCGCCCGCGAGGTGCCGGGCGTGGATATCGTGATGGTCGGCCACAGCCACCGCGAAGTCGCCGACACGACGATCAACGGCGTGCTGCTCGTGCAGGCGAAGAACTGGGCCGCTTCCCTTGCCGTCGTCGAGGCCGCGTTCGAGCGCACGGGGCCGAGCGACTACCGGCTCGTGTCCCGCTCGGGCAGCATCCTGCGACCGGTCCGCGGGCGAGCCGATGCAGGCTTCGCCGCCGCGCTGGGCGACGCGCACGAGCGCACCATCGCCTACGTCGAGTCGAGGGTCGGCACGGCGACCGCGGAGATGACGTCCGCGCGCGCGCGTGTGGAGGACACGCCGCTCATCGACTTCATCAACGACGTGCAGCGTCGGGCCGCCGGCAGCCAGCTCTCCTCCAGCGCCGCCTTCACGCTCGACGCGCGCATCCCGCGCGGCCCGGTGACGATCGCCGATATCGCGGGCGTCTATGTCTACGACAACACGCTGAAGGCGATCCGCATCACGGGAGCGCAGCTGCGCGCCTACCTCGAGAAGTCCGCGGAATTCTTCACCGGCTGGCCGCTCGAGCCGGGACAGCCCGCGACCGACCCCGACATTCCCGGCTACAACTACGACATGGTTTCGGGCGTCGAGTACGCGATTGACCTGACCCGTCCGGTGGGCCAGCGCATCGTCGGCCTGACGTTCGAGGGCGAGCCGGTCCGCGACGAGCAGACCTTTACGCTCGCATTGAACAACTACCGGCAGACCGGCGGCGGCGGTTTCGCCATGCTGGCCGACGCGCCCGTCGTCTACGACGAACAGCGCGAGATCCGGGATCTGCTGATCGAGGAGTTCGAGCGCGTCGGGACCGTCGATCCCGCCGATTATTTCGAGAGCAGCTGGGAGCTGAGGCCCGCGGAGGCGGTCGAGCGGATCCAGGCGGAGCTCGGGCGGCCGCGTACCGGGGCAGGCGCGGGCGCGGGGGCAGGCGCGGGGGTGCGCACGGGCACTCGCACGCGCACGGGGGAGGCGGTCGGGTTTGCTCCGGCGGAGCAGTTGGGTACGCACCGACTTCGCGTCCTGGCGCTCAACGACCTGCACGGTCGGCTGCTGCCCGAGGTGTATTCGTGGTCCGACGGGCGGCCGGTCGGAGGGGCGGTCGCGCTGGCGTCGTATTTCGATGCGGAGACGCGTGCGTTCGGCGGCCCGACGGTCCTACTGGATGGAGGCGACGTCTACCAGGGGACGCCGATCTCCAATCTGACGAGCGGTCGCTCGACGGTCGACTTCTACAACGCCATCGGCCTCGACGCCGCGGCGGTCGGCAACCACGAGTTCGACTGGGGAGTTCCGGTGCTGCGCGAGCGCATCGATCAGGCGCGGTTCCCGTGGCTGGCGGCGAACGTTCTGGTCCAGCACACGGACACCGCTCCCGGCTGGCTCGAGCAGGTCGCCGTGATCGACGTCGACGGCGTGAGGCTCGGCGTCATCGGCCTCGCGACGATGGAGACGCCGAGCGACGTACGCTTCGGCATCGTCGAGGGGCTCGACTTCCCGAGGGGGGAAGTTGCGATCGATCGCTGGGTGCCGGAGCTGCGCCGCCGCGGCGCGGATTTCGTTGCCGTCGTCGCGCACGCAGGCGCCGTCTGCGACCGCGACGGCGGCAACTGTGAGGGCGAGATCATCGACATCGCCAACGCCGTGCGGAACCGTCCCGACCTGATCGTCGCCGGACATACGCATCGGGTCGTGCGGACGCGCGTGAACGGCATCCCGATCATCGAGACCGGGTCGTACGGTACGCGCTACGGTGTCGTCGACCTGGTGCGCGTGTCGGCCGACAGCGTGGCCGTCTTCATGCACGGCACGCCGAGCGTGTACGCCGACGCGCTCCCCCCCGACACGGCCGTTGCGCGCATCATCGACGCCTACGCGGTTGAGATCGGCCCGCGCGTCGACCGCGTCGTCGCGACTCTGCCGACCTCACTCGAGCTCTCGGGCGGAGAATACGCGCTCGGCCGCATCATCGCCGACGCGCAGCGCTGGGCCACGCACGCCCAGGTCGCGGTCATGAACAACGGCGGCATCCGCGCCGCGCTCCAGGCCGGACCCGTCACCTGGGGCGAGCTCTACCAGGTGCAGCCCTTCGAGAACCGGCTGGTCCGGATGCAGGTTCGCGGCGCCGATCTGCGCGCCTACCTCGCGGGCGAGCTGGACGAGAGCGGCGAGGGGGTGCACGTGAGCGGCATCACGGTCTGGTTCGACTCCTCCAACGGCGAGGACGCGAGCGGCATCGTCTCGCTCGAGCTGCCGGGTGGCGCGCCGCTCCGGGACGACGATGTCTATACTGTCACGATGAACGACTTCATGGCCTACAGGGGCGGTGCCGAAAGCATCGCCGAGCGCGCGCTCGACGTGGAGGAGACGCCGATCGTCGACCTGGACGCGCTCGTCGGCTACCTGGAGCTGTTGCCGGAGCCGATCGTCATCCCGACCGAGGACCGGATCCGGCAGGCGACAGCCGCGCCCGTGACCGGCTTCCTCCATCCCCCATCCGGACTCCGGAATCCGGAATCCGGAATCCGGAAATCCGTTCCAGAGCTCGCCCGCTGATGCCGGAGGTGACGAGGGAGCGGCTCACCCGCCTGCCGAAGGCCGAGCTGCATGTCCACCTCGACGGCAGTCTGCGTCCGCGCACGATGCTCGAGCTCGCCGCCGAGCAGGGCGTGCCCCTGCCGCACGACGACGCGGAGACGCTCGGCCGCTACATGCACGTGGACGAGGCGACCGACCTCGTCGGTTACCTGGAGCGCTTCGCCGTCTCGCTCTCCGTCATGCAGAGCGCCGACGCCCTCGAGCGCATCGCCTACGAGCTGGCCGAGGATGCGGCGGCCGAGAACGTCCGCTGGATCGAGGTCCGCTTCTGTCCGGCGCTCAACACAGAGGAGGGGCTGACGCTCGAGGAAGCGCTCGAGGCGCCGCTCGCCGGCCTCGCCCGCGCCCGCGAGGATTTCGGCATCATGAGCGGCGTCATCGTCTGCGCGCTGCGCAATCACGATTCCGCCGAATCGCTGCGTCTCGCCGAGCTCGCCGTCGATTACCTCGATCGCGGCGTCGTCGCCTTCGACCTGGCCGGCGCGGAGGACGGGCACCCGCCGACCGAGCATGCCGACGCCTTCGATTACGCGGCCGAGCACGACCTGCCGATCACCATCCACGCCGGCGAAGCCTTCGGACCCGAGTCGATCGCCCTCGCGATTCACCGCTGCCACGCCCGCCGCATCGGCCACGGCACGCGGCTCCAGGAAGACCCGGACCTGCTCCACTTCGTGCGCGACTTCCGGATCCCGCTTGAGATCTGCCCCACCTCCAACGTGCAGACGGGTGCCACGCGCACGCTGGCGACTCACCCGATCCGCACCTACTACGATCGTGGACTGGTGGTGACCGTCAGCACCGACAATCGCCTCATGAGCGGAGTCTCGCTCACCGACGAGTTCGAGGCGCTGCATCGCGACCTGGACTTCGACTGGGAAGAGCTGGTCGACGTCGCGCGCATGAGCTTCCAGAGCGCGTTCCTGTCCTGGCCCGAGAAGCTCGCGCTGCTGGCGATAGTGGACGAAGAAATCGGCAGGATCTCGTTGGAAGGGTGATCCCGCCGGCTGTTCGGGCCACCGGCCGAGCAGGTGGCGCCGCATCCCGACCAACCCAGACGCAAAAAAAGACGGCGGAATCGGGAGGCCCCGATCCGCCGTCATCAGACGTTCCTGACGTCGCGTGGCAAGAGGGCCACAGAGGGTGATCGACAGGAGGCGTCTGCTTCGTAGCTAGTGCATTATAGGTGCCAGTGCGGCCGGTCCGGGTCGTGCCGCCGATCCACCACCTCGTCGGCGGTCGCCTTGTGCCGTGTCTCCCCCGCCCTGCCGCCGCGCTTTCGCGTGCCCGAACTGCTCGCCGGCTCCCTCTCATCCTCCGCGCCTTCCGCCCGCCGCTTGCCGTCCATGCGGCGAGTCATCTCGTTCAGCGCCGAGATCAGACGTGTGTTCGAGCTGCGCGTTTCCACGCTCCAGCAGGTCCGGCAGAGGTTCCGGGACGGCCGCTTCGCGCCCATGGTGACCATGGGTCCGTCCTCGTTATTCGACCGCAGCGATCACAACGCATCCCGGTCATCCTCCGCGGTTGTTCTCGGAGAGTCCTGGAGGTGCAGCAACCATGCCATAACTAACGGTATTACCGCGACTTACGAAGGTTGGCGAGGGGAGGGGAGCCGGCCCGGAGCACGGCTGCCGGGAGGCGGGCGTGACGGCGTGTTCGCGGACGCCCGGAATGCGAAGCGGCCGGCGAGTCGATGACTCGCCGGCCGCTATCCTCCATGGTGAGGGCGGGCGGGCCCGCTGGAGGGCCGCGCTCCCCTGCCGGTCTGGAAGTAGTACCTGAAAGCGATCTGGGCCTGGAAGTCGAGCCACAGGTTGCTGCTGCTCAGCAAGCCCCCGCGACCGTTATCCCCACCACGTGAAAAAAGGGGTGGCTCCGAGCGGAGCCACCCCCTTCCCCAGCCGTTGACGCCTCGTTCAGAAAATGTACCGTGCGCCGAACTGCATCAGCCAGCGCGAGCCGTAGCTGCCGAAGTCCAGCACCCGCTCCTCCCAGAATTCGTCGATGCTCTGGTTGTCGGAGAGTCGGAAAGAGTAGATCGGCGTCAGATCGCCGGCGGTCGCGTCCTGGAAGCGCTCGAAGCGCAGCAGGTCGACGGTCCGGAAGCCGGCATTGTAGCGACGACCCCAGTCGCTGTTGAGCAGGTTCGTGAAGTTGAAGATGTCCAGCGTCAGCTCGACGCCGTTGCGACGGCCGCCGATGTCGGCGAACACCTCCTGCGCGAGGCGCAGGTCCATGACCCACTCCATCGGCAGACGGGAGCCGTTTCGCTCGGCGTACTGCCCGCGGCGTGAGGACAGGTACTCGTCACTGTCGATGAAGTTATCGAACGCCTCCATCTGCTCCGCCACGGTCACGACATTGCCGTCGGAGTCCGTGAATTCCCTCCACATCAGATCGCTGGCCTGCTCCGGAATGTACGCCAGCGGCGACGTGCCCGACCCCTCGCCCGTGAAGGTGAAGTTGTTGCCGATGATGTAGGAGAACGGCCGGCCCGACTCACCCGTCAGCACCGCGCTGATGGTCGTGCCCAGGTGTTCGAGGAACTCGAGGCGATGCGTCACGAGTCCGACCACCCGGTGGCCGATCGAGAAGTCGCTGCGGGCCTCCTCCAGGTTGTTCAGCCCGTTCACGTTCTCGTTGAAGCGCCAGACCGAGAAGATCTGGTCGGAGGTGGCGTCGTTCACCGAAAAGGCGTCACCGTACGTGTACGACAGCCGCAGGTCGGTCGCCGTGCCAAACCGCTTCGCGAGCATAGCCGTCACGTCGTAGGTATAGCCTTCTCCGGTGGTCGACACCTTGAGCACGGGATTGACCTCGTTCTGGATCCGATTCACGAACGGGTTCAGCCCGGTGGGGCCGAAGGTGCCGTAGTTGTAGACCGGACGGTTATCAGGCCCGTCCAGGTTATCGTTCTGCGGCAGGAAGTTGATGTTCTCGACCGTGATGTTGTCGATGTTGCCCGTGTACTGTCCCTCGACCGTCGCCAGAATGCCCCACGGGAGGCGCTGATCCACGCCGAGGCTGGTCCGGAACACGCGCGGGTAGCGGAAATCCTCCGCGAACACGTCCACCTCGCCGCTGGGCACCACGTCCTGCCCGAAGTCGCCCGCATCCAGTGCGTTCGACACGTCCGGGACGAACGGGATCGGATCGCCGTTGGGCAGTGTGCCACCCTCCTGCACGTAGCCGGCCGTCACGCCGTTGTTGAGGAACATCGCGCCCGGAAAAACGAACGGAACGCGGCCGGTGAAGACGCCCCCGCCACCGCGGATCTGGGTGGCACCATCCCCCGTCAGGTCGTAGGTGAAGCCCAGGCGAGGCGCCAGGTAGATGGCGGCGTCGGGTGTCTCACCCGGTCGCGCGCCCTCGAGGTCGTGCACGGCCGCGAGCTGCGGGAAGATGTCGTCGACGATCTGATCGTTGGTACGCGGCTGCGTGGTGATCTTCGGGACGTCCATGCGCAGCCCCAGCGTCAGGCGCAGCCGATCGGTCGCCCTCCAGTCGTCCTGCACGTAGAGCCCGAGCTGATATGCGTTGAACGCGCCGATGGCGGCCGATGCGTCGCCGGTCACGTCGTCAACCAGCGAGAACCCGCGGTTGAAGGCCTCCGGCTCGGCGGGGTCGATGCCCGGGTCGTTCACGGCCCGCACCGACTGCAGGAAGTCGTCCACGCTGTCGTACTGGTAGTACCCGAAGTTCTCGCGCAGGAACAGGTTGCCGATGTCGTAGAACTCGTTGTGGGTGCCGATCGTCAGCGTGTGATCGCCGAGGAACACGTTCAGGTTGTTGGTGAGGGTAAAGATGTCCTGCTCCAGGATGTTGCCCGTCGAGAAGCGTTCCGAGCCGAGGTTGATGTCGCCGCCCGAATCGTCGATCGTGACGTACGGGAAGGGATCGCCGGCGAAGCCACGGTCGTCGCTCACGAACGTCATGCCGAGCAGCAGCTTGTTGGCGAAGCGCTCGCCCAGCATGCTGTTCAGCTCGAGAGCGGTCGAGTTGGTGGTGTTCGGGAAGACCTCCGAATTGTTCGCGTAATTGATGTCGTCGGCGTCACTCGCGAACGCGTCCAGATTGTCGGACTGCGAGTAGCTGTGGCGGACGACCAGTCGATGCGCCTCGTTGATATCCCAGTCGACCTTGACCAGCACCTTGTTGTCGTCGAGGGACGACGCCTTGTCGCCGAACTCGCCGGGATCGTAGCCCAGCTCGTCGCGCACGACCTGCCGGATCTCGTCCAGTCGGCTCAGCGACTGACCGCCGTAGACGCTCGGCGTGAACGGGGCCGGCGACTCCGATCGAAAGAGTTCGGCGCTCAGGAAGAAGAACGCCGCATTCTGCACGATTGGACCGCCCAGCCGCGCACCGAAGCGCTGTGTCGAGAACTCGGGCAGCGGCTGCGGGTCGTCGAGCCATGCGCTCTCTCCGGCCAGGCCCTCGTTGCGGAGCTGATAATAGATCGAGCCCTCGAAGTCGTTCGTGCCGCTGCGCGTGATGACGTTGATGGCGCCACCGGTGAAGCCGCTCTGGGTGACGTCGAAGGGCGAGATCGCGATCTGGAGCTGCTCGATGGCGTCGAAGCTGATGGGCGGGGCGCCGGTCTGGCCGCCGTTCGTTCCCTGGGCGGACAGACCGAATACGTCGTTGTTGACGACGCCGTCGATGTAAAGCGAATTGTACTCGTTGTTCTGTCCCGCGATGGAGATGGCCGCGCCGTCGTCGTCCTCGTTGGAGACGAAGGCCTGGGGCGTCAGCCGCGCGATGTCGACGATCTCGCGGTTGAGGGTCGGCGCACGCTGGATCGTCGTTTCGTCGACCACGGTCTGCATTCCCGTATTGTCGCCAGCCGCGTCCGCGGCGATGGTCAGCGCTTCCAGCTCGATGGCCTGCTCGGCCAGCTGCAGGTCGACCTGCCGAGTCTGTCCGAGGCCCAGGTTCAGCCGCTCGACGCTCGCGTCCGCGTAGCCGAGACTGGAGGCGACGACGCGGTACGGACCGCCCGGCCTCAGTCCGGTCACCAGGTAGCGACCGTCGTCGCGCGTCAGGATCTGCCGTTCGGCGCCCGTGGACGTATTGGTGACCACGATCTGAGCGTTCGGAACCGGCGCGCCGTCGCTCGTCACCTGCCCCGTGATCGAGGATGTGGTGACGCCCTGCGCGGCAGCCCCGGCCACACCGGCGCTCAGCAGGAATAGCACGCCGAAGACCGGGCGTATCAGCCTAGCCAACAGGGGAAATCGCATCGGCATTCCTTGGGATAGGGGGTGGAAAAACATCGGCATACGTAGCCGCTAAACCGGCCGTTGGTTACCGACTCCTAGACATATTAATATTCGACCAGCCTCATTGCGAGGATTTCTGCCCCGGGTAACGATCCGGTAACGAAAGCGGGCTGGAGCCGCGTCGATTGCGACCGAGGGACTCGCGCGGGCCTATCGCGCGCTTCCTGGACCATGAGAGCCCCGACCGGCTCGCCGACGAACTCGATCGGGTGGAACGTCGTGTCGCCGGCGGCGATCGTGACCGGGCGCGGATTGCCGCCTACGACGGCGGTGCCGACGCGCGGCCGCACCAGCAGCGTGTAGTCGCCGAGCTCGAGCTCGCCCAGGTCGAACAGGCCATCCGACCCGCTCTCGCCCGTCGCGACGGGCGTTCCGGTCGTATCCGGGCCCGCGTAGACGAGCACGGGCACGGCCGCGAAAACGGAATCGAGCCCGCTCTCGAACGATCCCGACTCGTTGTCGTCGCGATACGCGACGCCGGTGAGCACGCCCGGCGCGAAACCATAGATGAATCGCGTCTCCACGGTGGCGCCGCCGAAGGGCGCCACCACGGTCTGAACGGCCGAGCCTCTCAGCTCGAGCTCCGCGGTCTGCGCCGTAGCCACGTGGGAGACGATGTAACCGCCGGAAGTGATGTCGTCGAAGCCGGCGTGTCCGTCCGCCCCCGTCGAATCGACGAGCACCAGGTCGCCCGCATTCGAGGTCACCGTGACGGTCGCGGGAACGGGCAGGTCCGCCGCGCCCATGCCGACGGCGCCGTCGAGGTCGACATAGACGTACACGTCGAACGTCGAAGGGCTGCCCTCGGGTGCCGCCGCTTCGTCGCACGCCGGCACCCACGCGGCGGCGACGAAGGGCAGCAGCCGGAGCGCGCGCCACGTGCGCCTGCCCGCGCGCGGAACACGCGCCGGCCTCACGCGCGCGATTCGACGCTCAGGCCAGCATCGGCGGCGAGGTAGCGCTCGGCCATCTCGACGAACTCGGTGGAGCCGATGTAGAGCGGCGTGCACTGGTGCAGTCGCTGCGGCTGGATGTCCATGATGGGTCGCCGGCCGTCGGACGCACTGCCGCCCGCCTGCTCGGTGATGAACGCGAGGGGTGCGGCCTCGTAGAGGAGGCGCAGCTTGCCGTTCGGGCTCTTCGTGTTCGGCGGATACATGAAGATGCCGCCGTGCAGCAGCGTCCGGTGCAGATCGGCCACCAGCGAGCCGATGTAGCGGGAGGTGAAGCCGCCGCCGGACCCATGCGTGCCGCGCATCTCGTCGACGAGCGCCTTCTGCCCGTCGGTCCACTGGGGATAGTTGCCCTCGTTCACGCTGTAGATCTTCTTCGGCTGCGGCGGAATGCGCATGTCGGGGTGGCTGAGCAGGAACTCGCCGATGCCGGGATCGAGCGTGAAGCCGTGGACGCCGGCGCCCGTCGTGTAGACGAGCATGGTCGACGAGCCGTAGACGATGTAACCGGCCGCGACCTGGTCGCGGCCCGGCTGGAGCAGATCCTCCAGCGAGCCGCGCGGATGATCGGAGATCTTGCGGTGGATGGAGAAGATGGTGCCGATCGAGACGTTCGCCTCGATGTTCGACGAGCCGTCGAGCGGATCGTAGAGCAGCGCGTACTTGCCGGTCGGGAACTGCGCCGGAATCTCGATCGGGTCCTCGGCTTCCTCCGAGGCCATGCAGCACAGATAGCCCGTGTGATCGAGGGACTTGAAGATGATCTCGTGGGCGTACTGATCGAGCTGCTGGACTTCCTCGCCGTGCACGTTGGTGCGCTCGGTCGCGCCCAGGATGTCGATCAGTCCCGCCTGGTTCACGGCGCGCGAGATCATCTTGGCCGCGAGCGCGATGTCGTAGAGGATGCCGGTGAACTGGCCCGTCGCCGACGGGTGCAGCCGCTCATGCTCGATGATGTGCCGGTCCAGGGTGATGACTGTGCCTGGCATTCGATCTCCAGTGAATCAGCCGCGCTCGGCGTCGCGCGCGGCGCGCTCGTACGGGTTGTCGTGATAGCCGTACCGAATGTGGCACAGCGTGTACCGCATGGGAAACGTAAGCGGATGCCGGCGCCACTGTCGAACGTGCTCCAGCTCGTGACGCAGGAGCCGGTCGTCGAGCCGCACGTCCGGATGCAGCACGATGGTCCGGCCGAGGGTGACCGCCGCCGCGCTGCGGCGCATGCCGGAGAGGCGGCCGGCCAGCGCGGGCACCCAGCGGCCGACGCGGAGCTCCACGCCGGCCGGGAGCGGTGGGCCGGGCGGCGGCGGGTGGAGGACCGAGCCCAGCAGGGGCCGGACGAGGCGCGTCAGCATGCTTTCCTCAAGGCGCCGCGAACGTCGGCCGGCGGCCAGGCTCCGTCAAGCGGGTGGTCCGCCGCCGAGCCGGCTCCGGCGACCCGTTCGCCGGCCCCGGCAAGCTCGTGGTGACGATCGGCGGCGCATGTGGCGGAACGCGCAGCACGATGTCTCCATGCACGTCCGTGCGATAGACGCGGATGCCGGCGTCCGCCAGCCGCCGGATCACGGTCGGGTGCGGATGGCCGTAGCGATTGCGACGCCCCACCGGAATGATCGCGATGGCCGGCCGCGCGACCTCGAGCAGCTCGGCCGTCGTAGACGAGCGGCTGCCGTGATGCCCGACCTTCAGCAGGTCGACGCGCAGTCGCGCGCGCTCCCCCGCCCGGCGGGCCCGCTCGAGCACCGCGCGCTCGGCGGGCGCGCCCGCGTCGCCGGTCAGGAGCGCCGAAAAATGGCGCCACTCCAGCCGGATGACGACCGACAGCTCGTTCAGCTCCCAATGCCCCTCGAGCCCGGTCGCGGGATGCAGGAACTCGAGTCGCACGCCGTCGATCACCATGGTGCGACCGGCGTCGCCCGCGAACCACGGCCGCCGATCGCCGCGCGCGTCCTCGAGCAGCGCCGTATGCATGTCCTTGCCGAAGGCGCGGCCGGGATCCACGACCCGGGCGACCGGAATGCGTGCCTCGACGGCCGCCGCGCCGCCGATGTGGTCCGCGTCCGGGTGCGTCACGACCAGCGCCTCCAGCCGCCGCACGTGATGGCGCAGCAGGTATGGCGCGACCCGCCGGGCGCCCGCGTCCCAGCCGGGCGTGCGCGGTCCCGCATCGATCAGCGCCCACGCGCCACTCGGCGTGCGCAGCGCGATGGCGTCACCCTGCCCGACGTCGATGACGTGGATCTCGAGCGCGCCGTTGCCGCTGCGCCGCG
Source organism: Longimicrobiales bacterium (assembly GCA_035512635.1). GTDB lineage: Bacteria > Gemmatimonadota > Gemmatimonadetes > Longimicrobiales > RSA9 > DATKDR01. The sequence continues at coordinate 46,007 of DATKDR010000042.1, forward strand.
CGGCGGCCGGCCAGACGAGCAGCACCGCCGCCGCGACGCCCGCCGCGGCCACCCGGCGGACCGGCCGGCGTACACCGCGGCGCGGCCCCACGGGTGCCGCCGCGCCCGACCACATCGCGGCCGCCGCAGCGGCGGCCAGCAGCAGCGCGATCGCGAGGTCCGCGGTCACGTACGCGTGTCCGTACGGCAGCGCCGCCGCTACCGCCGCGGTGCGGTCCAGCACGCCCACCAGCAGGCCGGCGCCTCCCGCCAGGAAATCCGCCGCAGCACTCGACAAGAACGAGACGGCGAGACACAGGCCGATCGCGGGCACCGCCGCGGCCATCGCCGGCACCGCGACCAGGTTCGCGATGACGCCGACGGGTGCGATCTGCTGGAAATGCAGCGCCGACAAGGGCGCGGTCGCGAGCGTCGCCGCGAGTCCGCCGGCGAGGCTCTCCCGGAGCCAGCGCGGCATGCGCGACGGCAGCGCGCGCGCGATCGGGGTCGACAGCGCGATCAGCCCGATGACGCCGGCGAACGAGAGCTGAAACCCCGGCCGGGCCAGAACCGTCGGCTCGCAGGCGACGAGCACGATGGCCGCCGCGGCCAGCACGGATCCCGGCCGTGACGGCCGCTGGAGCAGCCGCGCCGCGAGGAACAGCGTCAGCATGAGCGCCGCGCGCGCGGCGGCGGCTGGCGCGCCCAGGAACAGCACGTAGGCCCATGTGATCGCGATGGCGCCGCCGGTCGCAGTGCCGGGAGAAGCGCCGAGCGCGTTCGCGAGCGTCATCAGCAGGCCCGCGAGCAGGCCAACATGCATGCCGGAGATGGACAGCAGATGCGCGAGCCCGGAGCGCGCGTAGCGATCCCGCACCTCCGGATCGAGCGCCTCGGTGCGCGCGAGCACCAGCGCCTCCACCACGGCGGCACGCTCCCCGAACAGCGCACGCACGCGCGTCTGTGCCGCACCCCGCAACGCCAGCATCGGGTGATGACCGCCGCCCGCGGCCGCGAGTACGTCCACCTCGTCGATGAACAGGGTGCCTGCATAAAGCGGATCCCTGGTCGCCCAGCCCGCCGCGAGCCAGCGGCCATGTCCGCGCAGCTCCGCCCCGGGCACCGGCCGCGCCTCGACGCCGCGGCCGAGCCGCGCGCGCACATCGCCGGTACAGCCGCCGGTATCCGCCTCCTCGATGCGCAGGACGGCGTCGCCGTCCGCCGCGGGCAGCGTCGTCAGCGTGCCGCGGAAACCGACCCGCACGCCGTCGGCGATCGCGAAGCGGCAGTCGCTCGTCCGCTCCTGGAGCGCGATGGACGTCGCGGCTACGCCGGCGAGCAGCCACGCGAGCGCCGCGGCGGGATGCGCGCGCAGCGCGAGCAGCGCCGCGAGGACGGCGAGCGCGAACGCCGCCGCGATGGGCAGTGACCGCGCGCCCGGCGCCAGCACGAGCGCCGCGCCGAAGCCGTAGGCGAGTGCCGCGTCCGCGAGCGGGGGCAGCCGGGCGAGACGTCCGGCGCTCACGGCTCGATGGCAGGTGACTGGATCCGCGCCGAGAAGGGTGCGGCGTCGCGCGCTGGGAAAGGTGCGGCGTCGCGCGCTGAGAAAGGTGCAGCGTCGCGCGCTGATAAGGGTGCGATCTCGCGCGCCGGAAAGGCTCCGACACCCCGCGATGGATGGCGTTCGCGCGCGCGCGCGGGCGCGAGGACGTCAGGCGGCCGAAGCCTCGGGTACCTTCTCGAGGACGCCCACGAAGGTCGACCCGGTCGTGCCGCTGATGCGCACGTCGACCATGCGGCCGACGAGATCATCGCCGCCGGGGAATGCGACCACCTTGTTCGATTCGGTCCGCCCCAGCATGTCGCCGGCGCTCTTCGCGCGCCGCTCGACCAGCACCTCCGCCACCGTGCCCACAGCCGCGCGGTTGATCTCCGCCTGGATGCCGCGGTGCACCGCGATGAGGCGCTCCAGCCGCGCCTGCGCAACGTCGTCGGGAACGAAGTCGCCGGCCGGCAGCCGCGTCGCAGGCGTGCCTTCCCGCGCCGAGTAGCGGTAGGTGTACGCGTCGTCGAATCGGACGAGGCGGACCAGGTCGAGCGTCGCTTCGTACTCCGCCTCCGTCTCCCCGGGGAACGCGACGATAATGTCCGTCGAGAGCGCGATGCCCGGAATCGCGGCGCGCACCAGCTCGACCTTTTCCAGGAACGAGTCGACCGTATAGCGGCGCAGCATGCGCTTCAGCGTCCGGTCGTGACCCGCCTGCACCGGCAGGTGGAGCTGCCTGCACACCGTCGGCTCCTCCGCCATCACCGCGATCAGCTCCGGCGTCACGTCGTTCGGGTGCGGCGACGTGAAGCGCACCCGCCGGATGCCCTCGATGCGCGCGACGGCACGCAGCAGCCGCGCGAAGTCCCAGTCCCCGCTGCGGTAGGAGTTGACCGTCTGACCCAGCAGCGTCACCTCGACCGCGCCCGCCGCCACTAGCCCGCGAATCTCCTCGAGCACGTGCTCCGACGCGCGATTCTTCTCCGGCCCGCGCACGTAGGGCACGATGCAGTACGTGCAGCGATGATCGCAGCCGCGCTGAATCGGCACCCACGCCGAAGCTCCCGTCGAGCGGCGCGCCTCCAGCCCCTCGTAGTTCTCGTGCGCCGCGAAGTCGAGAACCGCCAGCCTCTCGCCGCCGCGCGCCTTCGTAATCGCAGCCGGGCTCAGGACCGGCAGCTGCCTCCGCCCGCTCCCGCTCCCGCTCCCGCTCCCGAAGCCGTTGCCCGACTCCCGCAGTCGATCCAGCGCCTCCGGCAACCCGCGATAGGCATCGGGCCCCATCACCAGATCCACATGCGGCGCGTCGCGCAGCAGCGACTCGCCCATGCGCTGCGCCATGCAGCCGGTGACGCCGATGAGCAGGTCCGGCCGCTCCTGCTTGAGGGCGGCGAGCTGACCGATGCGGCCGATGACGCGCTGCTCCGCGTGCTCCCGGATCGCGCAGGTATTCACCAGGATCACGTCCGCCTGCTCGGGCCGGGACGCGATGTCGTAGCCGCGCGCGGCCAGGATGCCTTCCATCAGCTCGCCATCGCTGATGTTCATCTGGCAGCCGAACGTCTCGACATACGCCGTTCGACGTGTCGCATTCTGGCTGTTGGCGCGGGGCGTTTCCATGGCGATTCCGGCCTACAGCGAGAAGAGGCTGACGGAGACGGTAGCGCGCCAGAACCTCTCGGCCAGCTCGTTCTCCTCGAAATCGCCGCGCGAGCCGCGCTCGATCGCGAAATCGACCAGCGCCGCGGGCGATTCCTCGGATCCCGCCAGCCGCGCGCCGAGGCCGAAGCTGATGGCGCGCTCGACCGGCGCCTCGGCACCGAAGCTGAACGGCTGCGCACCCCGGCGGGCGCCGAGACGCACCGGGAAGACGCGCCGATTGGCGCGGATGCCGGTCCACTCGATGCCGCCGCCCACCTCGATGACGTCCTCGGCGGTGACGTTGAGGTCGTCGGTGGCTGACCAGCCCGTCCAGCGGGCGGACGCGGCCAGGAGCAGGTCGTCGAGGAGCTGGACGGACGCGCCGCCCACGGCCTGGAGCGGCATGGAGACATCCGTCTCGTTATCTCCGGCATCGCTCGACAGCTCGCCGATCCAGGTCAGCGCGCCGCCGACGCGGACCATGGAGCCCGCGCGCCAGCGCACGCCGACGGAGGCGAGGGGCGCGGTGTACGCTGTCTCGACTTCGCTCTCGAAGGGGGCGAGACCGATGCCGTCGTCTTCGAAATCGCGGCGTGCGACGCGCGAGCTGGAGCCGGTCAGGAAGCCGATCGCGCCGCCGACCGTGAAGCTCTCGCTCACGTCGTAGGCGACGCCCACGCGTCCCTGCGCGATACCGCCGCGCGACGTGATGCGATCGACCGCCGTCACGCTGTCCGAGCCGAACCGCTCGATCGTGCGGCGGGTCACGCCCCAGTTCTGATCCAGGAACGCGCCGTAGCCGGCGCTGAGCACCGTGCGCCGACCGAACGGCAGGTGGAGCTGCACCAGCGGGAAGCGCGTGGCGGAAACGTCGGCGGTGCCGCCCGCGGTCTCGATCTCGGTGACCGAGGGCTGCATCGACACGACGACGCCGCGGCGCGCGACCTCCGCCGCATCGGCCGGATTGAGGAGCGCGGCTGCGGGTCCCGACAGCGCGATGCCGAGGCCGCCGAGCGCGGCGGTGCGGCCGTCCGCGGGGCTGACCACGATGCCGAGCCCGCGACTGCCGAAGAGCGACTGCGCACGAGCGGCATGCGGCACGCCGAAGAGCAGAGCGAGCGCGATTCCGGCGTGAAGAAGCAGGAGCGGACGCATCAATCGTCCTCCTCGCGCGGCGGCAGCGTTACGATGAGGCGCAGCACCGGCTCCGCGCCGGCGGTTTCGGATGACCCGAACCGCACGATGCCGAACGGCAGCGGCTCCGGCACGGTGAGCAGCGCGACCGTGCGATTCCGCTCGCTCAGGATGGTATCGGTCCCCGCATTCAGCAGCTCTCGCAGGAATCGAGTCACCGAAATGGTGACGACGGAATCGGTCGCCTCATCGAAATGCGCCGGCGTGATGCCGAATGCGACGCCGGTCGTGTCGGCGAGCGGCGCCCGCTCGAGGGGCACGTCGCCGCCGAGCAGCGGCCGCGCTTCCATCACGAGGTTGCCGCGCGGCCGGTACACCTCCGCGACCGGCAACGCCCTCAGACGCAGCTCCGCGCGGTTCACCGTCGCCTCGCCCAGCCGGAAGCTGCAGCCGACCGGCTCATCGGGACACGCCACGCGCACCGTGTCGAGGCGGTCCGTGAAGGTGAGGAACGATCGCCACGCGCTGCGACCGCCGAGCCGCAGCTCCGCCGCCGGCTCGGGCGGTGGCGGATCGATCAGGTACGTCTGGGCCTGGACGACGACGGAAACCGTCCGCGACGTATCCGCGCCCATCAGCCAGGCGGTTGCTTCCAGGCGCGGCACGAAGAGCTGCGCGCGGGCACCCGGTGTCGCCGTTCGGAGCAGCACCGCGGGCGGTTCCGCGCCCGCCGCCCAGCGATCCACGGTCGCAGAGTCGATCGTGAACACCATCGTGTCCAGCGCGACCGTATCGCTTCGCGTCCACGTCGCGCTGCCGATCAGCGCGCCGACGGTGCCGCCGGGGGTTGTCCAGAAGGCGGTGTCGCCGCTTTCCACGCTGCGCGCGGTCCAGGTGGCCGTGCGCGCGTCGAACGGCTCGGCCACTTCATACATCTCGATCGCGATGGTCGTGTCGGTCCCCAGCGTATCGAGCGCGAGCGCCACCGTATCCATGCGCACGATGATACGGCCGCCCGCGAAACGCTCGATCGTGTCCGTCTGGGTGCCCAGGCTGTCGATGAACGTGACCTCGGTCGGGAAATCGCCGAACTGGACGAGGGAATGCGCGTCGAGCGCGTCCCGGTAGTCCTCCGCGACCAGCAGCACCAAGGAGGACTGGGAAGTGCCGAAGCCGCGCAGCAGCGTATCCGCCGACAGGAATGCCGCGTCCTCCAGCAGGATCTCGTAGGTGCGGAGCGCCGCTTCGGGAAGGAGCTCGCCGCCGACTTCCGTCGGCAGCTCCTGATCGCAGGCGCCGAGGACGAGCCCCAGCAGCAGGCCGGCGCCGAGCGCCGGTCGTCGTGACATATGATGCAAGAAGAAACCCTTTTGTCGTGTGCGGCCCGGCGGTTCTAACCCGTGTTGCCGCGCGGTCGTTCCAAGTCGTCGATCCCGAAGGCGTGCGGCAGCAGCTCCCCGATGGTCCACTGGTCCCGGCTACCGTTCGTGCCGAACGATACGATGTCGAGCTCGCGCGCGAACTCGGCCGCGACCTGGCGGCACGCGCCGCAGGGCGATGCCGGCTCCGTCGAATCCGAGACGATGACCAGACGCGTGAAGCCGCGCGCGCCCGCCGCGACGGCGGCGCCGATCGCCACTCGCTCGGCGCAGTTGGTCATGCCGTACGACGCGCTCTCCACGTTGCAGCCGGCGAAGATGCGCCCGTCCGCGGCTTCGACCGCGGCGCCCACGCGGAACCCCGAGTAGGGCGCCCACGCGTTCGCGCGCGCCGCCTCCGCCGCGTGCCGCAGCCGCTCGATGCGCTGCTCCCGTTCCGCGTCCTTCATCATGCCTTTTCGCCGCGGTAGACCCGCGTCAGCCGCGCGCCCATGCGCGTCAGGATCTCGTAGCTGATCGTGCCGCCCAGCGACGCCGCTTCCTCCAGCGTGATGCGGGCGTCGCCGTCGCTGCCGACGAACGTCGCCACGTCGCCCGCTTCCACACCGCTCACGTCGCTCACGTCCAGCACGACCGAATCCATGGACACCCGGCCGCGTACGGGCACGCGGCGACCGCGCACCAGCGCCCAGCCGCGATTGCCCAGCGCGCGCGGCAGCCCGTCGCCGTAACCGATCGCCGCCGTCGCCCACCGCTCCGGTCGCATGGCCGCGTACGTTGCGCCGTAGCCGGCGGTCGAGCCGGCCGGTACCCGGCGCACGAGCGAGAGCCGCGCGCGAATCGACACGACTGAGTCCGGCGGCGGCACCCTGCCGCCATCCGCCATCGCGGGCGCGGCGTGGCCTCCGTACAGGAAGATACCCGGCCTCACGAGATCACCGGCCAGCTCCGGCCAGCGCAGCGCCGCCGCGCTGTTCGCCGTGTGAACGACGAGCGACGAGCGCTCGATCGGCAGCTCCGCGAGTGCAACGTCGAGGCGCCGCGCCTGCTCCGCCGTCGCCGCCCTGCCGTCGGCCTCGTCCGCGCTGTGGAAATGCGTGAAAGCGCCCGTGCAGCGCACGGGTCCGGCCGCGTCGGGTCCCGCCGCGCGCAGCACCTCCGGTCCCCAGCTCGAGGCCTGCCGGCAGTCGAATCCCGAGCGCCCCATGCCCGTGTCGATCTCGAGGTGGACGTCGAGCGGCTCACCGCCCGCCGCTTCGGCGGCCGCCCGCAGCCGGAGGAGCGAAGGGACGTCGGACACGCTGGGCGTCAGTCGCGCCTCGACCGCCCGCGCTTCCTCGCCCGGTGGCACGGGGGTGACGATCAGGATCGGCCGCGCGATGCCGAGCGCCCGCAATGCCGCGCCTTCCTCGACCGTCGCGACACCGTAGCCCCAGGGCTGTTCATGCTCGAGCGCGGCCACGACGCGTGCCACGCCGAGGCCGTAGGCATCCGCCTTGACCATCGGCAGCACGCCTCGCTCGGCGCCGGCACGCTGCCGGATCACCTGAAAATTAGCGCGCAGGGCATCGAGATCGATCTCGACCCATGCGCGCGTCCGGGACTCGATTGACATCCGCTTCAAAGGCCGGGTAGGATAGGCCGATCGTGGCCTCATCGCAAGACGAAACTGCCGCTGCGGACGACGTTTCCGCCACTCCGCGACCCGCGCGCGAGGACCCCCTCGCCCGCGTTCTCGACATGGTGCGCTTCCTCCGCCTCCACTGCGACTGGGACGCGGCGCAGACCCCCCGTTCGCTGCTTCCCTACCTGCTCGAAGAGGCGCACGAGGTCGCGCACCACGTCGAGGATGGCGACGACCACGCCCTCGCCGCTGAGCTCGGCGACCTCCTGCTCCACATCGCGTTTCAGATCGTGCTCGCCCAGGAGCGCGTCGCCTTCAGCGCCGACGACGTCGCCGACCGCGTCATCGACAAAATGCAACGGCGCCACCCGCACCTGTTCGGGCTCGGCGAAGCGCGCGACTGGGAGCAGCTCAAGGTCGACGAGCGGGCGCGCGCCGCGGGGACTGCGGCGTCGGACGAGGGCGGCGCCGAGCCTTCCCTGCTCCACGGGCTCGCTCCCGGCCTCGATCCGCTCGCCATGGCCCATCGCATCCAGGACCGCGTCGCGGCGGTCGGCTTCGACTGGGACGACTGGCGCGGCGCGTACGACAAGGTGCGCGAGGAGATCGGGGAGGTCGGGGAACTGCTTTCGGAAGCGGGCCCGGGCGCGGAAACGGAGTCGGGAGCGAACCCCGGAGCGGACCCGGCGCTGGAAGAAGAGATCGGGGATCTGCTCTTTGCAGTAGTGAACCTCGCGCGCCTGCGCGGCATGCACGCCGGTCTCGCGCTCGGCGCCGCGAACCGGAAGTTCCGCCGTCGCTTCGAGGCGCTGGAGCGGCTCGCGCCCGATCGCGGCCTGCGCCTCGGGGATGCCTCCCTCGCCGAGCTGGATCGCCTCTGGGACGAAATCAAGGAGCAGGAGCGAGGCGATCGGCGGCGCGATCGATAGGGCGCCACGCCGACGCGGCAGAGGTCGCGGTCCGCTCGTCGAGCGGTTCGACTACGGCTCGGGCTGTAACGGGAAATCGATCGTCTGGATGCTGTCGACACAGCGGACGTACACGCTGTCTGCCGATGATTCCAATCTTTCCAGGGGCTGATAGCCGGTCGCCCGCGCCCGGAGCACCAGGGCCCATGCCCCGCAGTAGTTCTCGATCTTGAACTCGAGGGCATAGCGTCCCTGGGCATCGGACGTCGTGCTCGCCAGGATCGAATCGGTGGTCCAGCTCTCCAATTCGACGACGGCGCCGGACAACGGCCCAGAGGTGACGGCGTCGGTGATGGTGCCCTCGACCTGGATGCCGACGTCATCATCGAGTTCGCAGCCGGCGCCTGCCATCGCGAGCGCCGCGGCGAAAAGCAGGACGCGACTCGTAGTCATGGGCACCCTCCGCATACAGGCTCTAGGGGTACAGGCGATTCATCATGCGCGGGAACGGAATCGCCTCACGCAGGTGCGGCCGCCCCGTGATCCAGGTGACGGTGCGCTCCAGGCCGAGGCCGAAGCCGGAATGCGGGAACGAGCCGTAGCGCCGCAGGTCGAGGTACCAGCCGTAGGCCGCCTCGGGCAGCTTTTCCTCGCGGATGCGCTCGAGCAGCTTCTCCAGGTCGTCCTCGCGCTGGCTGCCGCCGATGATCTCGCCGTAGCCCTCGGGCGCGATCATGTCGTTGCACAGCACGGTGCGCGGGTCGGCGGGATTCTCCTTCATGTAGAACGCTTTCACCGCCTTCGGGTAGTTGAAGACGATGACGGGGCGGTCGAAGTCCTCCGAGAGCAGCGTCTCGTCGGGTGCGCCGAAGTCCTCGCCCCAGGCGATCTCGCTTCCCTTCTCCTGGAGACGCGCGACGGCGTCCGTATAGGCGATGCGCGGGAACGGAGCGACGACGTTCTCGAGCTTCGACGTGTCGCGCTCGAGCGTCTTCAGCTCTTCAGCGCAGCGCTCGAGCGCCCGGCCGACGAGGTAGGCCACGAACTCCTCCTGGAGGCGCTGGTTGTCGTCGGAATCGTTCCAGGCGACCTCCGGCTCGACCATCCAGAACTCGGTGAGGTGGCGGCGCGTCTTCGACTTCTCGGCGCGGAACGTGGGGCCGAAGCAGTAGATCTTGCCGAAGGCCGCGGCGGCCGCCTCGCCGTAGAGCTGGCCGGTCTGTGCGAGGTACGCCGACTCGCCGAAGTAGTCGGTCTCGAACAGCGTACCCGCGCTCTCGCCGATCGAACCGGTCAGGATCGGCGTGTCGATGTGCGTGAAGCCGCGCTCGTAGAAGAAGTCGTGGATCGCTTGCTCGACCTCGTGGCGCACGCGTAGGATCGCATGTTGCTGAGTCGAGCGGAGCCAGAGGTGGCGGTGATCCTGAAGGAACTCGATGCCGTGCTCCTTCGGCTGGATCGGATACTCCTGCGCGAGGTGGACGACATCGAACGAGCGCACGGTCAGCTCGTGGCCGCCGGGTGCCCGCGCGTCCTCGCGCACGCTGCCGGTCACGACGATGCTGCTCTCCTGCGTGAGCGTCGCGAAGCGCTCCCAGCTCGCCTCGTCCAGCTCCTTCTTCACGAGCACGCATTGAACGATGCCCGTTCCGTCGCGCAGCACGATGAAACCGATCTTGCCGTGCGAGCGGAGCGTCTGCACCCAGCCGCGCACGGTGACTTCGGCGCCTGCATGTCTATGAAGATCGCGGACTTCGCTGTAAGTCATCTGCCCGTATGCGGTTACGGCCGCGGACCCGCGCACGCCTCCCGTGCGGCGGGGCTGGCGAAGCTAGACGACGCCCGGAATCGCGTCAACGAAAGCAGGCGTCGGGCTTCAGGCGTCGGGCGGGCCGCCGTTCCTTCTTCGAGGCGCACCATCCTCGCCCTCCTCTTCGTGTCTCTCGGGCTCCCCGCGTGCACACGGACGGCGCGGCCGGTGCCGATACCCGCAGACCTGGCGAGCTGGCCGACCGTGCTGGAGTCGGCGCGGCGCGACGCGTGGCTGGACGAGTCGGCCCCGGAGCGGCCGATACGCGAGTGGACGATCGATCTCGGACGAGGCGTCACCGCACCGCTCGCGATCGCCTCCGACCTGCTCTTCGCGACCACCATCGATCGTCGTCTCATCGTGCTCGCGGCCAGCACCGGCAGCTTCTTCTGGGAGCGCCGCCTGCCCGGCGCGGCACCCGCGGGTGCGGTCTTCGACCCGACCACCGTCTACGTCGCGGGGCAGGAGCACGACGGCGCCGCCGAGGCGTACGAGCTGGCGCGCGGCTTCCTCGTCTGGCGCCGTGAGCTGCCGCCGCCGATCGGCGCGCCGCTGCTGCACGACGGCGTGACCTACTGGGGCACCGAAACCGGCCGCGTCTACGCGCTCGGTGCACTGGACGGTGTGCAGCGCTGGCGCGCGGATCTGGCCGGCGGTGTCGTCGCGACGCCCGTGGTCGATCGTGACGACCTGCTCATCGCGACCAGCGCCGACACGCTCTACCGCGTCGAGATGCGCACCGGCCGCGCGGTCGCCGGGCTGCCGCTCCCCTCGACCGTCACCGCGACCCCGGCCTTCGACGGGCGCCGGCTGCACCTGCCCATGCACGACACGACTCACGTCGTCGTGGACGTCGACGAATGGCGCATCGCGAGGGTCGACTCGCTCGATGCGCCCGCGCGCGCGGCGCCGCTCCTCGACCGCGATGGCAGCGTCTTTTTGCTCACCGACCACGCGACCGTCTGGCGCATTCCCTCGGTCGGGCCGGCGCAGCGCGTCACCGAGCTCGGGGGCGCGGCCCGTGCATCGCTCGCGCTCGCGTCGAACGGGCTCCTCGTCGGCCGGCTGGACGGCGCGCTCTTTTTCCTGCGGCGGGATGGAACGGTCGTGTGGCGAGAGGATTTCGACGATTCGCTCGAGGCGCCCGTCGCCGTATATCGCGGCGCGGTCTACGTACCGCTGCTGCGGGGCGAGCTCGTGAAGCTGCGCCAGGAAGGCGGGTCGTGACACGCGGGGACGCCTTCCGGCTGTCGCGCCACGCCGCCGCGGCGGCGGCCTTCGTGCTGGTCCCGCCTCATCACGCACTGGGGCAGCGCATCGCCGATGCGCGCTTTCAGGCGGCCGACTTCACGAGCGCCGCCGCCGACACGCGCGAGAATCCCGTCGTCGAGATCGCCAAATGGTCTACCGGCGCGCTCGCGCTCACCGCGGGCGCGTTCGCCTTCATTGTGCAGCACGACGCCGAAGATCAGCTCGAGGAGCTGGAGCGGTTCTGCATCGAGACTCCCAGTACCTGCCGCGAGCTGACGGCGACCGGCGCCTACGCGGATCCCGAGGTCGAGGCGCGGTATCAGGCTCTGCGCGAGGACTACCGGAACTCCCGCCTGTTGCTGATCGCGGCGCACGTGCTCGCGGCCACGAGCGTCGTCCTCTTCGTCGTCGACCTGCCGCGCGGCACGACGCCCGAGAACGTCCCCTACGAGCCGCCGGCGCTGCGTGTCGGCGTGCGCCCCGGGGGCGTCGTCGAGGCCGCGATTCGCTACCCCGTCTCGAACATCTTCAGGCGATCGCCGTAACGCGCCTCGAGCACGGTCCGCATCGCCTCGTGCTCGGGCCGGGCCAGGCCGGGATCCACCTCGATGATCGACCGCGCCAGCTCGCGCGCGTGCGTCAGCAGATCCAGATCGCACAGCGGGTCGAAGAAACGGAACGCCGGCAGCCCGTGCTGCCGCGCACCGAACAGGTCGCCCATGCCGCGCAGCCGCAGATCCTCCTCCGCGATGACGAAACCATCGTCGGTACGCGTGAATACGTCGAGCCGGGCCAGCGTCTCCGGCGCGCCGTCGCCGATGACGATGCACCAGCTCTCGTCCGCGCCGCGGCCCACACGTCCGCGAAGCTGGTGCAGCTGCGACAGCCCGAAACGCTCGCCGTGCTCGATCACCATCACGCTCGCGTTGGGCACATCGATGCCCACCTCGACCACGGTCGTCGCGACCAGTACGTCGATCTCGCGCGCCGCGAACGAACGCATCGTGCGGTCCTTGGCGTCGCCCGGCATCTGGCCGTGTAGCAGCGACACACGCGCGTCGCGCAGCACGCCATCGCGCAGCGCCTCGAACTCCGCGGTCGCGCTGCGCAGGTCCAGCGTCTCCGACTCCTCGATGATCGGAAAAACGATGAACGCCTGACGTCCCAGACGGACCTGGTTCGCGACGAACATATAGATCGCCTCGCGATGCTTCTCCGACCGGAGCTGCGTACGGACCGGCTTCCGCCCCGGCGGACGCTCGTCGAGCACGCTCAGGTCGAGGTCGCCATGCAGCGTGAGCGCGAGTGAGCGCGGGATCGGCGTGGCGGACATGACCAGCACGTCGGGATCGCCCTCCGCCTGCCCGGCGAGCGCGAGACGCTGCCGCACGCCGAAGCGGTGCTGCTCGTCGATGACCGCGAGGCCCAGCCGCGCGAAACGAACGCCCTCCTGGATGAGCGCGTGAGTGCCCACCACGAGCCTGGCCTCGCCCGACGCGATGCGCGCCTCCGCCGCCCGCCGCTCGGCGCTCGGCATCCGCCCCGTGAGCAGCTCGACGCCGACCGGCAGGTCGCCCAGCAGCGCGCGCAGCGTGCGCGCATGCTGTTCCGCCAGGATTTCCGTCGGCGCCATCAGCGCCGCCTGGTGCCCGCTCTCGACCGCGAGCAGCATCGCGAACAGCGCGACGATCGTCTTGCCCGAGCCGACGTCGCCCTGGAGCAGTCGGTTCATGCGGCGGGGAGAGGTCATGTCCTCGAGGATCTCCCGCAGCGCCCGCTGCTGCGCGTCGGTGAGTTGGAACGGCAGACGCCGATAGAGGGCGGCGATCAGCTCGTCCGTACGACGGAACGCGATGCCGGGCCGCTCGAGCGTCGCCTGCCGATGCGCGCGCGCGTGCAGCAGCTGCAGGAAGAGCAGCTCGCCGAAGGCGAGGCGCCGCCGACCGCTCTCCGCCTCGTCCAGCGTTTCCGGATGGTGCAGCAGCCTCAGCGCCGCCGGCAGCGGCGGCAGACCCAGCGGCTCGAGGAGCGGCGTGGGAATCGGCTCCCCCTCCTCCACTTCGAGCGCGGCGATGAGCGCCTCCAGATTCTGCTCGACGATCGTCCGGACCATCTTCTGACTGAGGCCTTCCGTCGCCGGATAGATCGGCAGCACCCGTCCCGCCCCGCCGCCCTCGGCCTCTTCGTCCTCCCGCCCGAGCACCACGAACTCGCGCGGCTGGATCTGCAGGCCGTGGAAGTAGCGGACGGGGCCGGTCGCAAGCAGGAGATCGCCGCGCTGGATCGTGCGATCCAGGAACGGCTGGCCCGGCCACGAGATGTCGATGGAGCTGCCGCTCGCGTCTCGAATCGTCGCCTCGAAGATGCGCAATCCCCTGCGCGTCGGAATCACGCCCTTCGATTTCACGTGGCCCACGACGGTCACGTCGTCGCCCACCTTCACTTCCGCGATCGGCGTGACCGTGCTCGCGTCCTCGTAGCGATGCGGCACGTGGAACAGCAGGTCGCGCGCGCTGCGCACCCCGAGCCGCTCGAGCGCCTCCGCCCGCCGCGGCCCGACGCCCTTCAGGTACTGGACGGAGCTGTGGAGCTTGCTGAAGCGATCGGACATATGGTAGTCGGTATCCAGTATTCGGTATACGGTAGCCGGTCCACGGTATTCGGTATGCGAGGTTACGAAGTACTGACTACCGATTACCGACTACCGGTTACCGACTACCGGTTCTCGAAGAGCTGATCCAGGAAGGCGTCCGCGTCGAACGGCTCCAGGTCGGCCGCCGCCTCTCCGGTGCCGACCAGCTTGACCGGCAGGGCGAACTCCTCGCGCAGGGCGACGACGATGCCACCGCGCGCGCTGCCGTCCAGCTTGGCGAGCACCAGTCCGGTCAGCCCGACCGAATCGCGGAATTGCCGCGCCTGGCGCAGCGCATTCTGTCCGACCGTCGCGTCGAGCACGAGCAGCGTCTCGTCCGGCGCGCCTTCGGCCTTGCGACCCACCACGCGCTCCACCTTGCTCAGCTCCAGCATCAGATCGCCCTGGGTGTGCAGGCGCCCGGCGGTGTCGATGATGACGACGTCGCAGCCGCGCTTCACCGCCGCGTCATACGCGTCGAAGGCGACGGAAGCCGGATCGGCGCCGGGACGCGCGCCGACGAACTCGGCGCCCACACGCTCGGCCCAGCGCTCGAGCTGATCGATGGCACCCGCGCGGAAGGTGTCGCCCGCGGCGAGGAGCACGCGACGCCCCGCGCCGATGAGTCCATGGGCCAGCTTGGCAATCGTCGTGGTCTTGCCGACACCGTTCACCCCGACGACCAGGAAGACCGTCGGACGTCCGGGCGGCGCAAAGTGCAGCGCCGTCGCCTGCGCATCCTGGCGCACGATCGTCTCGATCTCGCGACGCAGCGTCGCCAGGAACTCGTCGTGCGTGCGGATACGACCGGAGCGCGCTTCGCTCTCGACGCGGTCCACCAGACGCAGCGCGGCCGCCACCCCGAAGTCCGCTTCGATCAGCAGCTCCTCCAGCCGCTCGAGGGAGCCCTCGTCGAGTCCGCCGCGGGCGATCACCCCCACGTCCGTGAGCGCCACGTCGACGATCCGCCCCCACAGCGATTTCGCCTCGCCTTCGCGCTTGAACAGCCTGCTCAAATCGATCCCTCCATTGGATTCCGGATTCCGGATGCCGGATTCCGGTCCTATCTCAGTCCGAGCCGCCGCCGCGCGATCCACTCTCCGCACAACAGGCCGACCAGCAGGATCCACGGCCACGCCTGGGCGTGCAACCGTTTGCGCGACTCGGCCAGCGCGCCCGGGGCGGCGCCGGCCGACGACAGCACCGCCAGGTCGCGCGCCGGCCGCACGAATTCCGGCGACCACGCGGCCACTGCCAGCTCGCCGGACGCTCGCACCTCCCCGGCCGTCGCGCTCCACGGGACGATACCCGGCTCGGGCGACCTCGTCCGCGCGCCGCGATCGGCCCCGACCGGCACCACCGTATCGAGCGAGACCTCGGGCGCATCTCCGATGCGCACCCGCAGGGAGCCCGCCTCGCCCGGCACCCGCCACACGATGGGCTGGCCGCGTTCGACGACGGCGGCTTCGGGCCGCAGCGCCTCGACTCCTTCCGCGCTGAGCTCCTCGGTCACCCAGCCCACGAGAGAGGACCAGAACAGTCCGTAAGCGCGACGCGAATCGCCGCCCCGCAACGCCCAGCGCCAGTAGCCGGTGCCGGTCGCGACCACCCAGCGGCGCGCACCGCCGCCGCCCGCGATGGCGACCGGGTACGTACCGCCGCGACGCTCGCGCCGCGCGCTCAGCGGAGCCCATGCGCCGGGAGGCGGCGCGCCGGGACGCAGCGACGTGAGCGGCGGCAGATCCTGGAGCGCGAGCTGCGCCATCAGCGGCGCGACGGGCGAGGCCGGCGGCCGCGGCTCGAGGTACCAGTCCCCGGGCTCGACGGGCGCGGCGATCGCGCCCGCCAACGGAGCCGGAAACGCCGCTGCTTCGGTCGCCGCCGCCGGGAACACGATCAGCCTGGGGTGCGACAGTCGCTCGCGCACCCACGCGGGCGCGGCCGTGCCGACGCCGTGCAGCACCGCTACGGTCGCGCTCTCGAGATCCGTCCTCACTTCCGCCTCCGCCACGCGACGTGCCGCGCCGCGACCCGTACCGAGCGTGAAGTAGGTGCCACCGGGCGTGCGCAGGTAGCCGCGGACGGGTAGGCCGGAAGAACGCTCGAGCACGGGCAGCAGGAAGCGCGGCTCCCAGTCGGCTCGAAGCGAAAGCAGGACGATCCCGGTCGGGCGGTCCTCGACGTCGACGAAGAACGGCCGCGTGTCGTCCTCCGCCAAGGCGTCCGGCCCGGCCGCGCCCGTCGATGCGGCGGCAGCCGGAGCGACCCGCGCCACGAGCACCAGCCGGGTGCCGCGCTCGAGCGCCGGCAGCGGCAGGCGCAGCTCGACGGAGGCCAGGCGCGCGTCCGCGGGCGCGGGCATACGCGCGCGCGCGAGCGGCTCACCCTCGCGCTCGAGCGCCACGACGAGGTTGTCGCCTTCCATGCCGAGCGCCGCCACGTCGACGCGCACGGCGACCGTGTCACCCGCGCGCCCGGAGCGGGGCGCTTCCACCGCGGACACCGCCGCGTTCGACACCGCCGCGCCCGCCACGTCGATCACGCGCACACTGGCGCCGGCCGCGCGCAGCAGGCGCGCCGCTTCCTCCAGGTCCGTGATGCCGCCATCGCTCACCAGCACCACGCGGCGGGCGCCGCTCTCCAGGGCACCGCGCAACGCGGGCGCGATGCGACTCTCCGCGCCGTCCGGCCGAAGCGACGGCAGCCGCTCCACGCCGACGGAGGCGCCGCTCAGCAGCGTCACCCGGGCGACGTCGAGCTCGCGTGCCGTGCGCAGCGCGTTTTCCCACCGGGTCGCCGCCTCCCCGCTCCCGCCCGGCAGGCGCATGCTCCACGAGTTGTCCACCAGCACGAGTGTGGCGTCGCGCGCCCCGCTCGCGAGCCCGGGCATCCACGGATCGACTACGAGCAGCAGCGCCACGGCGAGTGCGCCGGCGCGCAGGGACGCCGCCAGCAAACGGGCGCGCCCGCCCGGCTCGCGCCGCACGTAGAGCGCGAACGCGACGCCGGCGAGCGCGCCCGCCAGGGCGAGATACAGCAGCCAGCCCGTGATGCTCACGTGCTTCACCCTCTCAACGACAAAACGCCCGCGGCCGAGGCCGCGGGCGTCCGTCCAACCCCCAGGACCTTCGAATTCGTTCCGGCTACGGCGCTCCCGCGCTCACACCCGCATCCACGCGCCGAACCGCGAGGAGGGCGTTGCTCGTCGTGCTCGACGAGCGCTCCAGCAGCGCCATGCGCTCCGCGGCGACGCGGTTGTACTCCGCCCGCATCGAGCGCGGAATCGGCGGCGCACCCGGCAGTCGCACCGTGCGCGCGTCCTGCGGCCGATCGTAGCGACGGAACTCGTAATGCAGGTGCGGCGCGGTCGCGAGACCCGTCGCACCGACGTAACCGATGATCTGCCCCTGTTGCACGCGCGTGCCGGCCCGAACGCCGGACGCGAAGCCGCGCAGGTGCGCGTAGCGCGTCTCGTAGCCGTCGTGATGACGGATCTTGATGAGGTTGCCGTAGCCGCCATTGCGACCGGCGAACGACACCGTGCCCGCCCCCGTCGCGCGCACCCGCGTGCCCGTGCTCGCACCGAAATCCGTCCCCAGGTGCGGCCGGTTCCGCCCCAGCACCGGATGGTACCGGCGCCACGCGAACGTCGACGTGATGCGCACATAGTCCAGCGGATACCGGCTGAACGCCAGCACCAGCGAGCGCCCCTCGAGATCGTAGTAGCCGGAGTCCCGCTCGTCGAGCGCGAAATGCACCGCCGGCATCTCCTCACCGCGGTTCGTCACCACGGCCGCGAGCACGCGACGCCAGCGCGTGCTGCCGTCCGGCCGCGCGTCCCGCTCCAGGACGAAGCGATACGAATCGCCCGGCTGGATCTCGTGCGCGAAATCGATCTGGTAGGAGTAGATGCGCGCCAGCTCCGCCACCAATGCGTAGCGCTCCGACGCCGGCACCTGCAGCTCGTCGTCGTATGCCAGCGCCTCGAACAGCGTCCGGCCCGCCTTGATCTCGCCCTGCACGTACAGCGTGTCCCGCACCGTCGGCGTGACGCGCAGCTCGCCTCGCCAGCCGGAAGCCGGATCGCGCGCCAGATGCACCAGCGTGTCCGCATTCAGCTGCACGTCCATGCCGCGCACGTCGCCGCTCGTCGGCCGACGCCGGAACGTCACCTCCACGCCCGGCACCAATCGCCTCGGGTTCATGAACTCGCGCAGCGCGAGCAGCAGCTCCGCCAGCTCACCGCCCGGGATGTTCGAACGCGCCAGCATTCCGCTCAGCGTCTCCCCACGCCTCATGACGTGCGTCTCCAGCTCCTCCACCGGAGGAGCATAGAAGGCACCGAGGACGGGCGCGTCCACAGGCGCCGGTGCCGGTGGCGCAGGCTCCCATACCGAGACGGATCCCAGCATGAGCAGTCCCGCACCCACCAGACCCAGCACCGCTAACCTGCGTTGGTCAGCCATGGGCTCGTGTCTGTTCGCTCTCTTCGGGGAAAGCGCGTCCTCGACCGGCTAGTCCATCTGCCGGCGTATGAACGTCGGTATGTCCAAATCGTTGAGCTGATAGCCCGCGATCGGCTGCTGCGGCGGCCGCGGGAAGGGCATCGCCTCTGCGTACGGCGCCGCCCTCAGGGGAGCTGTCCGCTCCGCGTCCGGCCTCACCGTACGCAGCGGCGTCCGGTGCGATGCTGCCACAGTGGCAGGGCCTCCTCCCACTGTGACGCGCTGGCCGAAACTCGCGCGGATCACATTATCGTGTACGGATTCCTCCGCGTGCGCAAGGCCGGTGGCGATGACGGTGACGCGGACTTCGCCCTCGAGATCGGGGTCGTGGACGGCGCCGAAGATGATTTCGGCCTCGTCGCCGGCGGCCTCCTGGATGACGGAGGCGATGGCGGTAACCTCGTCGATGGCGAGGTCCATCCCGCCGGTGATGTTGATCAGGACGCCGGCGGCGCCGCTGATGGAGACGTCGTCCAGCAGGGGGCTGGAGATGGCCTCCTGGGCGGCCTGCATCGCGCGGTTCTCGCCGCGGCCGGTGCCGGTGCCCATGAGGGCAGGCCCGCGGTTGGCCATGACCGTGCGCACGTCGGCGAAGTCGACGTTCACCTCGCCCGTGACGTGGATGAGGGCGCTGATGCCCTGGGTCGCATGGAGCAGTACCTCATCGGCGGTCTTGAGGGCGTCGCGGAAGGTGGTGCCCTTGCCGACGACGCTCAGGAGCCGCTCGTTGGGCACGACGATTACGGTGTCGGCCGCGCGCTTCAGCTCGTTGAGGCCGTGCTCAGCCTGCCGGAGCCGTTTCTTGCCCTCGAAGTTGAAGGGCTTGGTGACGATGCCGATGGTAAGCGCGCCGGACTCGCGCGCGATCTCGGCGATGACGGGCGCTGCGCCGGTGCCCGTGCCGCCGCCCATGCCGGCGGTGACGAAGACCAGGTCGGCGCCGTCGAGGAAGCGGCGCATCTCCTCGCGCGTCTCCTCGATGGCCTGCCGGCCGATCTCCGGACGCGCGCCCGCGCCGAGGCCGCGCGTCAACTTCTTGCCGATCTGCACCTTGACCGGCGCCTTGGACATCTTGAGGGCCTGCGCGTCGGTGTTCACGCTGATGAAATCGACGCCGTCCAGGTCCTCGTCGATCATGCGGTTGATGGCGTTGCCGCCGCCTCCGCCCACGCCCACGACCTTCATGCGGGCGTTCTGCGCGGTCGCTTCCTCGAATTCGAAGATCATCATGTCACCCTCCTTCAGGTGCGTGTCGAGCAGTTCGGTGCTCGACGGGGGCCGTACGACCTGCCTCTCCTGGGTACCGCAAAGGCTCTAGGCTTTAGGCTCTAGGCTCTAGCCTCGCTTCCTTCGGTTTTTCCGCGTTCCTCGAGCTGTTGGCGTTGCGCCTAGTGCCTAGTGCCTAGTGCCTAGTGCCTAGTGCCTAGTGCCTAGTGCCTAGTGCCTAGCGCCTAGTGCCTAGTGCCTGTCTAGAAAAATTCCTTCATCCACCCCACCACTCTCCCCAGAACGCCACTGCCGCCTCCTCCGGCCAGGCCGGCTTTCATGGTCAGGTTGCCGCCGTAGATGGCGAGTCCGGTCGCGGTGGCGAACTTGGGGCGGCGGATCGAGTCGACGAGGCCGTGCAGGCCGTCGCCGGGGGTGCCGACGCGGACGCTGGTGCCGAACGAGTGCTGTGCGACGTCGAGCGTGCCGGTGAGCTGAGCGCCGCCGCCGGTGAGCACGACGCCGGCGCCGAGCTGGTCCGCTTCGCCTGAACGCTCGACCTCGCGCCAGACGAGGCCGAGGATCTCGTCGAGGCGTTGCTCGATGATGTGGGCGATCAGCTCGCGCGAGACCTGGCGCTGCTGACCCGGGCTCGCGCCCGGCAGCTCGATCATGTCGCGCGGGTCGACGTGCTGGGCGAAGGCGGCGCCATGCTTCTCCTTGGCGCGCTCGGCTTCGGCAAAGGGCAGCGCGAGGCCGCGCGCGAGATCGTTGGTGACGGCGGTGCCGCCCCACGGGATCGTCGCGAGGTGCCGCGTCTTGCCATCGCGGAAGACCGCGAGCTCCGTGGTGGAGCCGCCGAGATCGACGAGGGCGACGCCTACTTCCTTTTCTTCCTCGGTGACGACGGCCTGCGCGGTCGCGAGGGGCTCGTGGACGAACGCCTGGACGCCATAACCGGCGCGGCTCACGGCCTTGCGCAGGTTCGAGCAGGCGCTGGCGGACGCGGTCACGATGTAGACCTCGGCCTCGAGCCTCATGCCGGCCATGCCGAAGGGGTCGCGGATGCCGGTCTGCCCGTCGACGCGGTACTCCTGCGGCAGGACGTGCAGCACCTCGCGATCGGCGGGAACGACGACCGCACGCGCGACCTCGTGCACGCGCTGCACATCGGAGGGCGCGACCTCCTCGTCCGCGACGGCGACCACGCCGCTGGACGTCTGGGCCGCGATGTGCTCGCCTGCGATGCCGGCGAAGACGCGCGCGATGGACACGCCGGCCATCAGCTCGGCTTCCTTGAGCGCCGTGCGCACCGATTCCGTCGTCTCCTCGATGTCGGTGACGACCTCGCGGCGCATGCCGCTGCCGCGCGACTGGCCTACGCCCAGGATGCGCAGCTGCGCCTGCCGGGAGCCTTCGCCCGCGACCTCCGCGACGACCGCACAGGTCTTCGTGGAGCCGATGTCGAGTCCGGCCACGATATTCGAGCGCATAGTCAGATCGGCATCGCCGGGTTCAGAGAAACGACCACCTGTCCTTCGAAACGACCGTCGACGACGCGCACGCGGTCGAGCTCGCCGCGCAGGGCGAGGTTGTCGAGCGTGCGGCGCATTTCGCCGAGACGCGTCGCGCTCGGCTCGAGCGGCAGCAGCGCGAGCGTCGGCTGGTTCAGCCGGAGCAGCAGTCGGAGCGCACCGCCCGCCGCGAACTCGGAGACGGCCGCCGCGAGCGCCGGCTCCTCCTTCTGAAGGCGATCCAGCGCCGCAACCGCCGCGCGCACTTCGGCGTCGGCGAGCACACCGTCGGCGTCCATTTCCACGTCGCCGATCAGGATCGGCAGATCGAGACCGATGGCCTCCGGCGCGAGCGGGAGGAGCCGGCCGGAGCGGTCCACCGGCACCAGCGTCGTCACCCGCACGAAGGCCACGGGCCTGGTCTCGCGCACGACGATGCGGACCGTCGACGGCAGCCGGCGCTCCACGCGCGCGCTCTCGATCATCGGATGCTGCTCGAGGGCGTCGATCCAGGTCTCGGGCTGATCGAAGACCGACGACCGCTCGTCGAGCCCGCTGACTTCCAGCACCTGATCCGGCGCGAGGTAGCGGGTGCCGCGCACTTCGACCTGGCGCACGCGAAACGTATCCATGCGGCGCAGCAGTCGCGGTGACTGGCTGAGGCCGCCCATCAGCCCAACCAGAGCGATGCCCAGCACCCACCAGCCGAGCCGGCGGCCGAGCGATGCATCCGGACGCGGCCGCCGTCGCCGTGCGTCGGCCCCTCCCCGCTTCGCCGCCTGGCGACGCAGCGGCCACCTCATGCGGGCCTCCCGGTCGAAGCAGCCGGGATCGACTCGCTGTCGTCGGAAAGCCAGCGCCATACGCCGCGGGCCACCTGATCCACGTCGCCGGCGCCCATCGTGATCAGGACGTCGCCGCGGCAGATGGAGCCGCGCAGCCCCTCCTCGATCGAGCCGAGGCTCGCGCGATAGTGGACGCTCGCGCCCGCGTCGCGTGCGGCATCGGCGACGAGCTCGCCGGAGACGCCCTCGATCGGCTTCTCGCGCGCCGCGAAGACGTCGGTCACCCAGACTTCGTCGGCCTCGGCCAGTGCCTCGCCGAACGCCTGGTGGAAGTCGCGGGTGCGCGTGAACAGGTGCGGCTGGAAGACGGCGACCAGCCGCCGGCCCTCGTACGCGTCGCGTCCCGCCCGCAGCGTGGCCCGCACCTCGGTCGGATGGTGCGCGTAATCGTCGACGACGACGACGCCCGACGCTTCGCCGAGCACGGAGAAGCGCCGCGCAACGGACCGGAACGTGGCGAGCGCGCGCCGCGCGTCCTCCACGCTCACGCCCAGGTGCAGCCCGACTGCGAGCGAAGCGAGTGCGTTGCGCACGTTGTGCAGGCCCGGCATCTGGAGCGCGATCGGTCCGAGGGCGCTGCCGCCGAGGCTGACCTCGAAGCGCATCGAGTTGCCGCTCTGCACCACGTCGTGCGCGCGCAGATCCGCGTCGTCTGCGAGGCCGTAGAGCATGACGCGCCCTCGGCGAGTCGACTGCGCCAGCTTGCGCGCGCCGGTGTCGTCGGCGCAGAGCACGACCAGGCCGTCGGCCGGCACCGGCTCGAGGAATTTCTCGAACGCTTCCTCGACGGCCTCGAGCGTGCCGAACACCTCCATGTGATCGGCTTCCAGGGTCGTGACCACGGCGATGTCCGGACGCAGCGCGTGGAAGGAGCGGTCGTACTCGTCCGCCTCGACCACGAAGACGTCGCCCGAGCCGAGGCGCAGCCCGCCGCCCCAAGCGCTGACCCGGCCACCGACGAAGCCGGTCGGTTCGAGCCCGCCCGCCTCCAGCACCATCGTCGCCATCGCCGTCGTCGACGTCTTGCCGTGCGTGCCCGCGATCGCGACGACGCGACCCTGGTTCACGATCGCGCCCAGCGCGGCAGCGCGCTTCAGCACCGGGATGCCCCGCGCGCGGGCCGCGACCAGCTCCGGGTGATCCGACGGCACTGCGGCGGTGGTGATCACGGCGGACGCCTCCGCCACATGCGCCTCGTCGTGGCCGGCGACGATGTCCGCACCCTTCTTCCGCAGCGTCTCGCCGACCTCGCCGGGCCGGAGGTCGCAGCCGGTGACGCGACCGCCGCCACGCAACACCAGCTCGGCTAGCGAGGACACGCCCGCGCCGGCGACGCCGACGAAGTGCACCGGCGCCTCGTGTGCGAGAGCGATCAGATCGACGCGCTCGGTCATGCGGCCTCCGGCAGCAGCTCGACCAGCTTTGCCGCGATCGAGCTGGCGGCGTCCGGCCGTCCGCGCTCGCGCGCGATGCGTCCCATCGTGTCGCGGCGGACCGGATCCTTCACGAGCGAGACGATCACATTCCAGAGCGACTCCGGCGTCAGCGCGCTCTGCCGCAGGTGCACGCCGGCGCCGGCGGCATCGAGCGCGACGGCGTTGTGCGTCTGGTGATCGGCGGCCGCGGTCGGCAGCGGCACGAGCAGCATCGGGATGCCCCAGGCCTGGAGCTCGGCGGTCATCATCGCGCCCGCGCGACTGAGCGCGAGGTCGCTCGCGGCCAGCGCCCGCGGCATGTCGTCGATGTAGCCGCGCGCACGCACGCGCACGGCCGACGGCGCCGCGGCGAGCCGCTGGTCGATATCGGAGATGTGCGCCGGCCCCGTCGCCCACAGGATCTCGAGATTCGCCGGCTCCTCCAGCTCACCGCGGGCGACCATCTCGAGCGCACTCGCGAGCGCATCGTTCAGTGCCTTCGCGCCCTGGCTGCCGCCGACCACCAGCAGCACCAGGCCGTCGTCGGAGAGCCCATAGGTGTGGCGGGCCTCGCGTCGCTCGATCGTCGGATCCGGCGGCTGGATCGGATTGCCGAAATAGAAGACCTCCGTCCGCTCTCCCGGCTCCAGATGGCGCTTCGCTTCCGGGAATCCGAGGTGGATCTGGCGCGCACGGCGGCCGAGCAGACGGATCGTCAGCCCCGGATACGAGTTCTGCTCCTGGAGCGCGATCGGCACGCGCGACACGAGCGCCCAGAAGCCTGCGGGGCCGCTCGCGTAGCCGCCGGTGCATACCACCAGTGCCGGTCGGTCGCGCCTGAACTCGGCGCGCAACGCCGCCAGGCTGCGCGCGAGCGACACCGGCAGACGCCAGTTCTGCCAGACCCGGTCGCGGCGCAGCGGCTCGAGCGGCAGCAGCCGATGCGCTACGCCCTTCTCCGGCAGCACGCGCGCCTCGATGCCGCGCCGCGCGCCGATGTAGAAGATGCGCACGTCCGGCCGCGCCTCGCGGATCGCGGCGCCGAGCGCGAGCGCCGGATACAGGTGCCCGCCCGTGCCGCCGCCGGCCAAGACGACGCGCGTCATTCCGCTTCCTCCGGCGCGATCGACACGCGCGCGATGGCCATCAGGATGCCGACGGCGGCGAGAC
Source organism: Longimicrobiales bacterium (assembly GCA_035512635.1). Classification (GTDB taxonomy): domain Bacteria; phylum Gemmatimonadota; class Gemmatimonadetes; order Longimicrobiales; family RSA9; genus DATKDR01. The sequence continues at coordinate 70,566 of DATKDR010000042.1, forward strand.
TGACCAGCAGGTTCGAGCGACCGTAGGACAGGAACGGCAGCGCCATGCCGGTCGTCGGCACGAGCGCCACGTTTACCGACATGTGCAGCAGCGCCTGCACGACGATGAGGTTCGTCATGCCGACGGCGAGCAGGTAGCCGAACAGGTCCGGTGCCTGGCGCGCGATGCGGTAGCCCACCAGCGCGACCGCGACGAACGCCGCCACCAGCGCCGTGATGCCGACCAGCCCCCACTCCTCGCCCACCATCGCGAAGATGAAGTCGTTGTGGGGCTCGGGCAGGAAGCCGAACTTCTGCTGCCCGCGGCCGAAGCCCAGACCCAGCACGCCGCCGCTGCCGAGCGCGACCAGCGCCTGGTCGATCTGGTAGCTCGCGCCCGCCGGATCGTGCGTCGGATCGACGAACGCGACGATGCGGCGCAGCCGGTAGGCGACGCTCTCCACCTGGCTCCATACGAGCGGCAGGCCGAAGACGCCGAGCAGCAGGAAGTGACCGATCCGCCCGCCGCCCGCGAAGACCACCGTGCCACACAGCAGCAGCATCAACAGCGCCGTCGACAGGTTCGGCTGGAGGAAGACCAGTCCCGCCACCACGCTCCACACGATCAGGAACGGTAGCAGACCTCGGCTCAGGCTCGGCAGCTGATCCTGCTTCTTCACGCACAGCGCCGCCGTCCACACTAGCAGCGCGAGCTTCGCGAACTCCGACGGCTGGATCCAAACCGGCCCGATCTCCAGCCAGCGGCGCGCGCCGTTCACGGTCGGCGAGATCGCCTGCGTGCCCGGCAGTACCTGCACGACCAGCATCGCGATCATCAGCATCAGGGTCGGCCACGCGAGTCGCCGCAGATGCCGGTAGTCGATGCGCGCGAGCAGCACCACGCCGACCATGCCGACGGCGCCGCCGAGCGCCTGCCGCACCACGAAGTGGTAGTCGGGCAGCTCCATCGACTGGGCCAGCACCGCGCTCGCGCTGTACAGCGTGACCAGGCCGAAGCTCAGCAGCATGACCGTCAGCAGCAGCAGCACAGGCGCTTCCCAGCCGGTGCCCAGCCGCGCCTGCACCGCGTGGACTTCCGCCTCCCACGCTACCTCGCCCACCATCGGCAGAACCGCCGCCCGCTCACGCGCCATTCGCCACCTCCAGGCCGCGGGCGGCGATGCGACGCGCCAGCTCACTGAACCGGCGACCGCGATCCTCGAAATCGGTGAACATGTCGTAGCTGGAGCACGCCGGTGACAGCAGCACGACGTCGCCCGGCTGCGCCGCCTGCGTGGCCGCGTCGAGCACGCTCTCGAACGCGCCGTCCACGCGCACGACCGGCAGGTGCGGCCCCAGGTCGGCCTCGATGATCGGCGCCGCCTCGCCGTAGGCGACGACGACGCGCACGCGCCCGCGCGCATCGTCGAGCAGACCGGTGTACGGCTCGCCCTTGTGGCGGCCGCCGAGCAGCAGCACGACGGATCGATCGAGGCCGCGCAGCGCGACGCGCGTCGAGTCGAGATTCGTCGCCTTCGAGTCGTTCACCCAGAGCACGCCGCCCGCGTCGATCACCGGCTGCATCCGGTGCTCCAGCGGCGCGAACGTGCGCAGTCCCTCGCGCACGAACACGGGTGCGACTCCGATCAGCAGAGCCGCGAGCGACGCCGCGAGCGCGTTCGCGTGGTTGTGCGGCCCGATCAGGCCCAGCTCCCGGGTGCGCACCAGCCGCACCGGGTCGCTCGTCGGATCCAGTCGCGCGAACAGCTCGTCGTCCGCGCGCCATGCTCCGCGCTGTCCGTCCGGCAGCGGTCCCGCGAGCGAAAAGAGCCAGCGCAGGCCGCGTGAGTCGCCGGCCAGCTCGAGCGCGCGCGGATCGTCGGCGTTCAGAATCCAGCGACTGTCGGGATGCGCATTGCGGAAGAGCTTCTGCTTGTCCGCGTAGTACGCCTCGACGCTCGGATAGCGGTCGAGGTGATCGCCGGCGAGGTTCGTCAGCACGCCGATCTCGGGATCGAAGCGGTCGATGCCCGCGAGCTGGAACGAGCTCGCTTCCGCCACGACGACTTCCGGCTGCTCGTCCGCGCGCGCGATCTCCGACAGCGGCAGACCGATGTTGCCGGCCGCCACCGTGTTCACGCCCGCGTGACCCAGCAGATGCGCGACCAGCGAGGTCACGGTGGTCTTGCCGTTCGTGCCGGTCACCGCGACCACGCGCGAGCGCAGCCAGCGCGAGCCGAACTCCAGCTCCGACACCTGCGGCACGCGCGCGACCCGCTCGTCGGCGAGTACGGGAGCGGTCGGCGGGATGCCCGGGCTCACGACCAGCAGCTCGCATTCGGCGATCGCCGCGATGTCGTGTGCGCCCGTCTGCGCGCGACCGCCCGCCGCGCGGATCGCGTCGACCGCGTCGCGCGTCGTCGGCGTATCCGCCGCATCGGATGCGTAGACCTCCAGGCCGCGCGCGAGCGCGAGCAGCGCCGCTGCGCGTCCGCTGCGCGCGAGTCCGAGCACCGCGATCCGCCGTGGCTCGCTCATCGGACCTTCAGCGTGCTCATGGCGATCAGCGCGCACAGGATCCCCAGGATCCAGAAGCGTGCGATGATCTTCGATTCCGCCCACCCCTTCTTCTCGAAGTGGTGGTGCAGCGGCGACATCAGGAACAGCCGGCGCGGATTGCCGTAACGCTTCAGCGTGTAGCGGAAGTAGGTCACCTGGAGCATCACCGAGACCGCCTCGGCCACGAAGACGCCGCCCACGATGACCAGCAGGAATTCCGCCTTCAGCATGACGGCGACTCCGCCGATCGCACCGCCCAGCGCGAGCGAGCCGGTGTCGCCCATGAACACGTCCGCCGGATGCGCGTTGTACCAGAGGAAGCCGAGTGTCGCACCGGCCAGCCCGGCGCAGAACACGGCGAGCTCGCCCGTGCCCGGCAGGTAGAACAGGCCGAGATAGTTCGACAGATCCACGCGACCGATGATGTAGGCGAGCGCGCCGAAGGTCCCGGCCGCGATGGCGCTCAGCCCGGCCGCGAGTCCGTCCAGTCCGTCCGACAGATTCACGGCGTTCGAGCTGCCCGCGATCACCAGCATCACCCACGGCACGAACAGCGGCCGCCAGATCTCGAGATGATGGTCGGAGAAGAACGGCAGGCTCGTCCACTCCGCCGGCATCGGTCCGAGCGGCGAGATGAGCAGCAGCACGCCGAGGCCGACACCGGCGAGCCCCTGCCCCGTCAGCTTGTACTTGCCGACGAGTCCTTCGGTACGCCGCCGCACCACCTTCAGGTAGTCGTCGAAGAAGCCGATCAGGCCCGTCCAGACCAGGATCAGCATGCCGTAGATGACGTACAGGTTGTCGAGCTGCGCCCACAGGAGTGTCGACGCCACGCTCGACGCGATGATCAGAACACCGCCCATCGTCGGCGTGCCGGCCTTGATCAGGTGCGTCGAGGGACCTTCTTCGCGCACGACCTGACCTACGCGCAGCGTGCGCAGCCGCCGAATGATCGCCGGACCGAAGACGAACGTGATCAGCAGCGCCGTCGCGGCCGCTCCCGCCGCCCGGAACGTGATGTAGCGGAAGAGGTTGAAGGCGATGTGGTAGTCGGCGAATCCGCTGAGCAGGTGGTAAAGCATGCTCAGCCCTCCGCGCTGCTGCTCGCGGGCTGCGCACCGAAGGCCTGCTCCAGGAGCGGCAACAGACGCTCGAGCGCGACGCCGCGCGAGCCCTTGAGCAGCAGGACCTCTTCGCCTCCCAGCTCGCCGCGTAGCGTCTCCCAGGCGCGCAGCGGATCCGGCTCCGCGATGACGCGGACGTCACTTCCCTCGGACTTCCGGAACGCGCCCGCGAACTCGCCCGTCGCGACGATCAGGTCGAGGTCGCGGGCGAGCAGCTCGTCGGCCGAGGCACGGTGCAGGGCGCCGCTCTCCGCGCCCAGCTCCAGCATGCTGCCGATGACGGCAACGCGGCCGGAGCCGCGCGGCATCGATTCCAGCAGCTCGCCGGCCGCGCGCATGCTCGCCGGGTTCGCGTTGTAGCAGTCGACGATGACGCGCAGCCCGCCCACGCGGCGCACGTCCATGCGCATGCCGGGAAGCTGCACGCGCGCGAGCGCCGCGATCGCCTCGTCGGGATCCACGTCCCATTCGACCGCGAGGCCCAGCGCCAGCAGGGCATTGGAAACGTTGTGTCGCCCCGGCACGGACAACGTGACCTCGCGCTCGAGCCAGCGGAAATGTGCCCGGCCGTCGGCGTCCAGGCGCACGTCCTCCGCCCGCAGCCCCGCATCGGCGCGCTCGCTGAGGCCGGCCACGCGTGCGGTCGGCAGCAACGCGACGGCCCGCTCGCCCAGCGCAGGCGGCATGTCCGCGACCAGCGCTACCGCCTCGCCGGAAAGCCCCTCGAGCAGCGACGTCTTCTCGACCAGCACGCCCTCCAGCGTGCCGAGTCCCTCGAGGTGACCGGCGCCGACGCCGGTGATGAGCGCGGCGTCGGGCTCGACCATGTCCCGCAGCCGCGCGATCTCGCCGGGCGCGTTCGTGCCGACCTCGACGACCAGCGCCTCGGTGTCCGCCGGCGCCGACAGCACGGTGAGCGGCGTGCCGACCAGGTTGTTCAGATTGCCCGTCGTCGCGTGGACGCGATAACGCGCCGACAGTGCGCCGCGCGTCATTTCCTTCGTCGTGGTCTTGCCGTTCGTGCCGGTGATCGCGACGACACGGGCGCCCAGCCGCCGGCGCCGCGCAGTCGCGAGCGCGCCCAGGGCGCGCAGCGTATCGTCGACCACGTAGTAGTGCAGCGCCTCCGGCGCGTCGTCCGGAATCCGCTCGACCAGCGCCGCGCGCGCGCCCGCGTCCGCCGCGGCGTCGAGGAACTCGTGCGCGTCGAATTTCTCGCCGCTCAGCGCGACGAACAGCGTCCCCGGCCGGAGCGTGCGCGTGTCCGTGGCGACGCCCTCGTAGGTGACGCCGCCGAGCGCCTGCTCGTCGCCCAGTCCGAGCGCAGCGCGCAGCTCCGCGTCCGTCCACGGCAGACTGCCGCGGCCGCCGCGGATGTCGTCCGCATCGCTCACGCCGCGCTCCCGTTCAATGTCTCCAGATGCTGCCGCACGATTTCCCGTTCGTCGAACGACACCTTCTCGTGTCCCACGATCTGGTAGGTTTCATGGCCCTTTCCCGCGAGCAGTATCACGTCGTCCGGTCCGGCCACCTCCAGCGCGTAGTGGATCGCCTCGCGGCGATCCGTGATACGCTCGAAGCGCGCGCCCTTCATCCCCGACACGATGTCGTCGATGATCGCCGCCGGCTGCTCGGTGCGCGGATTGTCCGACGTCACGATGGCCACGTCCGCACCCGCCGCCGCGACTGCGCCCATCAGCGGACGCTTGCCGCGGTCCCGATCGCCACCCGCGCCGAAGACCAGGATCAGCCGGCCGCCCGCGAGCGGCCGCAGCGCCTGGAGCGCGCGCTCCAGCGCGTCCGGCGTGTGTGCGTAGTCCCGCAGCACGGGGCACGGCCGCTCGGCGATGCGCTCCAGGCGGCCCGGCACCTGGGGCAGCGCCTCGAGGGCGACGGCCACCTGCTCCCCATCGAACCCGAGCGCGAAGCATGCCGCGGCCGCGGCGAGCGCGTTCTGCACGTTGTAGCTGCCCAGCAATGGCAGATCGACGGGCAGCGCGCCCCCGGATGTCTCCAGACGGAAGTGCGCGCCCAGCGCATCGTAGCGGACGCTGCGCGCGCGGATCTCGGCGTCGTGCGAGTCGACCGAGAAGCGCAGTACGCGGCGGGTCCGACTGGCGAGGTCGGCCCAGGCCGGGTCGTCGGCATTGGCGACCGCGATGCCGTTTTCGGTGAGCAGGTCGAGCAGGCGCAGCTTCGCCGAGCGGTACTCGTCGAGCGTCTCGTGGTAGTCCAGGTGGTCGCGCGTCAGGTTCGTGAAGACGGCCACATCGTAGCGCAGCGCGGCGACGCGGCCTTGATGCAGCGCGTGCGACGACACCTCCATCGCGACGGCGGTCACGCCGCGGTCGACGAGGAGTCGCAGCGCGCGAGCCATGTCGACCGGCCCCGGCGTCGTCAGGGATTCGCTGCCGGGCAGCAGACTGCCATCCTCGAGCACGATGCCGAGCGTGCCGATCGACGCGGGACGGTAGCGGAGCGCGAGCAGGGAGCGCAGCAGCCACACCGTCGTCGTCTTGCCGTTGGTGCCGGTTACGCCGACGAGCGCGAGCTCGCGTCCGGGATCGTCGAACAGCAGCGCGGCCGCGTAGGCCGCTGCCGTGCGACCGTCGCGCACCACGACCTGCGGAATCGAGACGCCGTCCACGCGCCGCTCCACGATCGCTGCCGCCGCGCCCGCCTTCGCGGCCGCTTCCACGAAGCGGTGCCCGTCCGACTCCGTGCCGGTCCAGGCGCAGAACAGGTCGCCGGGGCCGACGCGCCTGCTGTCGTCGGCGACGCCCGCGATGGAGGGATCGTCGGTCGGCGCCGCGAGCAGCACGCCCGCGGCGGACAGTCGGTCGACGACTTCGGAGAGCGCGCGGGAGCGCGCCGGCCGCACCCCACGCAGCGGCGTCATCGCAAGATGAGGAGGATTCGGGATTCCGGATTCCGCTCTCTGGTATCGGGAGCGGACCGCAGCGAGATCGTGGCCGCGGGAATCTGCGGTCGGGAATCCGGAATCCGGAATCCCGAATCCGGGACCCGGGTGCTGCCGGCGGATCCGCGCACCGTCACGACGGATCCCACCGGCAGCAGACGCCCCGCGTCAGGCGCCATGGTCGTGACGGGCCCGCGACCGTCGACACGTACCGCGAAGCCTGAGCGATGCAGCAGCGCCGCCGCATCGCGCAGGGGCAGGCCGCGCACGTCCGGGAGCGGACGCGCCACGGATTCGACGCGCGCGAGCGGCGCGGCACCGCCGCCGATCATGAACACGAACGCGCCCGCAGCGGCACCCGCGCCGGGTGGGGAGGGCGCCGCACCGACCGCGGGGCTCAACGCCGTCATCAGCGCCGATGCACCACCGTCGTCGGAAACGGCGTCGACCTCCCGTATCACCCGGTGCGGATCCCGCAGCAGGGGCCGGACGAGCGGCGTGCCGCGCGCGGCCAGCGCCGCCTCCAGCGTCGCGCGTGTGACCGGCGCCGCTGTCAGACTGCCGTAGTAGTCTCCCTGCGGACGATCGAGCTTCACCAGGAAGACGAGCTGCGGATCATCGGCCGGAAAGAAACCGGCGAAGGAGGCGGTATACGCACCCGGTTCGTAGGCGCCATTGCGGAACGCGCGCGCGGTGCCGGTTTTGCCCGCCAGACGGAACGCGCCGAGCGACGCGTTCTGTCCGCTGCCCTCGTCGACCACGTCGACCAGAACCGGGCGCAGGGAATCGGCGATCGCCTGCGAGATTACGCGACGGATCGGTCGCGCCTCGCGACGCTCGACCACGAGGCCTTCGCGCGAGCGCACCTCGCGCAGGAGCTGCGGCTCCATCAGCACGCCGCCGTTCGCGAGCGCGGCATAGGCCAGCGTCATCTGGAGCGGCGTGACCGAGACCTCGTACCCGATCGCCAGGCTCGCCGCCGAGTACTCCGACCATTCCGACGGACGACGCAGCAGCCCCGACGACTCCGACGGATAGGCGACGCCGGTGATCGTGCCGAAGCCGAAATCGCGCAGGTAGCGGTACTGCTCCGCCGCCTCCAGCCGCTCGACCAGCTTCGCCATCGCGATATTGGACGAGTGGCTGAGCGCCTCGCGCACCGACAGCCAGCCGGACGGGTGCGAGTCCGTCAGTACGCGCCCCTCGTGCTCGTAACGACCGTTCTCGGCGAACACCGTGTCGTCCAGCGACGCCTGGCCTTCCGCCAGCAGCGACGCGACCAGGAACGGCTTGATCGTCGAGCCGGGCTCGTACGGCTCGGTCGCTCCCGACCAGACGACTCCATCCCGGCGCATGCTCGTCGCCGCCAGGATCTCGCCCGTGTACGGATCGGCAATGATCATGTCGCCGCCCGCCGCACCCGTGCTCGCGAGCGCCTCGCGCAGCGCGCCGTGCGCGATCTCCTGGAGCTGATGATCGATGGTCAGATAGACGTCCGCGCCCGAGGACGGCTCGCTCACCATCATCATCGCGCCCGGAATCGGCTCGCCCTGCGCGTCGCGCCGCACCACCGCCATGCCGGACTCGCCCCCGAGCAGCGCGTCGAACTGGAGCTCGAGGCCGGTCGCACCGGCGCCGTTCCCGTCGACTCGACCCAGCAGCGCGAGCGCCAGGTCGCCGTGCGGGTAGTGGCGCGTCTGCACGCGCTCGAAGTAGAAGCCGCCGAGACCGTCGAGCGCGTCCTTCACCACCGCGTCGTGCTCGCCGCGCAGTGGCACCCAGCGACGGCGGCCGTTCAGCACGGTGCGCGCTTCGGAGCGGCTCATGCCGAGCACGTTGCGCAGGCGCGCCACGGCTTCCTGCCGATCCGTTACCTCGCCCGGCGCGACTGCGACCCGGAACGCGTCGCGGCTCGTCGCGAGCGGCACACCGTCCCGGTCGTAGATGGTGCCGCGCGGTGCGGGCAGCTCAAGACGCTGGCTTTGCTGGTCGTGCGCACGCACCGCCCACTTGTGGCTCTCCGCCACCTGGAGCTCCGCGGCGCGCACCGTCACGGCCAGGCCGGCACCGAGCAGCGAAGCCAGCATCAGCCGCCGGCGCATCGCGTACGGCCCGCCCGCGCCGCGCCTGATGCGGCCGCCGCGCGAGCCGGCCTTTCGCGTGCCCATCGCCGACAGCGGCGGCAGCTCCGCGCCACGCCGCGTCCTCTCACCCCTGCCCGGGAAGCTCATTGCGCCACCTCTGCCGCCGCTCGCGCTGCCGGCAGCAATACGATTTCCGTCGACGTCGGCACATGCATGCCGAGCCTCGTCTGCGCGACCGCGATCACGCGATTACGTGACTCCAGCTCCTGGAGCCGATGCGCCAGCTGCGCCCGGCGGGCCTCGAGCAGCGCCGACTCGTCGCGCAGCAGCTCCGCCGCGCGCTGCGCGTCCAGCGCGCGGCTCTGCCTCCAGATCACCGCGCTCAGCGAGGCCAGCAGGACCGCGAAGCCCAGCGCAAGCAGCAGCGTGCGGGAGAAGGAGCGCATCACGCCGCCTTGCGCCACGCGCGCAGCCGCGCGCTGCGGGCCCGTGGATTCATCGCGAGCTCGTCGCTCCCGGCTTCCAGCGGCTTCCGCGTCAGCGTCTCGCCCAGCGGCACGCCCCTGCACTGGCACACAGGCAGCTCCGGCGGGCAGATGCACGCGCGACTCCATTCACGGAACGCGTTCTTCACTTCGCGATCCTCCAGCGAGTGATACGTCAGCACGACCAGGACACCGCCTTCCACTAGCGCGTCGCGCAGTGTGGGCAGCGCACGCTCGAGCAGTGACAGCTCGTCGTTCACCGCGATGCGCAGCGCCTGGAACACCCGCGCGCGATCCTGCATGCTCGCTCGCGGAATCACGCGCTCGATGACCTCCACCAGGTCCTCGCTCCGCTCGAACGGCCGCATCGCCCGCCGCTCCGCGATCAGCCGCGCGAATTTCCGCGACCGCTTCTCGTCGCCGTAGTAGTACAGGATGTCCGCCAGCCGCTCCTGCGACGCATGGTTCAGAATGTCCGCAGCCGTCTCGCCGCTCGCGCCCATCCGCATGTCCAGCGGCGCTCCCTCCCGGAACGTGAAACCGCGCTCCAGCCGATCGAGCTGCCACGACGACACGCCCAGGTCGAGCAGCGCCCCCGTCAGCGCCTCCTCCAGCCGCTCCGCTCCGGCCGCGAAATCCGCGTGCACCCAGCGCACCCGGTCGCCGAACCGAGCCAGCCGCTCACGTGCAGCCGCCAGCGCCTCCGGATCCCGGTCCACCGCAATCAGCCGCACCTCTGCCGACGCCGACAGCAGCGCCTCGGCATGGCCGCCGCCGCCTACCGTACCATCGAAAAACCAGCCGCCCCGCTCCGGCCGAAGATGCGCCAGCACCTCCGCGACCATGACCGGCGCATGGCCGAAGGACTCCCCTTCCGTCATCCAAAGATCTGCGGCAGGAACGCCGAGTACTCCGCGCTCGCCCGCTGCGCCACCTCCTGGAAGTCCGGTGGATTCCAGATCTCGATCCGGTCGATCGCGCCGATCATCTGCACCTGCCCGTTCAGCCGGCCCACCTCCCGCAACCCGGCCGGAATCAGAATCCTGCCCTGCCCGTCCGGCGCGACCTCCACCGCGTTCGCCAGCAGGTTCAGCAGGAAGTGCCGGCTCTCCGGCTGCCGTCGCATCATCTCCGACAGCCGCTCCTCCACTTTCACCCACTCCGTCTCCGGATACAGCGAGAGCGCCGGCGGCGTCACCTGGATCAGCACGAAACGCTGATCCGCGGCCACGTTCCTGAACGCGGCCGGCAGGCTCACACGACCTTTGTCGTCGAGCTGATACGTATAGCTGCCGAGGAACTTCATCCGGCGCGTGGCCGAATTGTCGCTCTGCATTCCGCTCCGTAAGGCCGCGCGTGCCGATGCCGCAGTCGACGATTCGACCCGGTTCCCACACTTCCCCACTTCTCCCCACTGAGTGCCCCCAAGCTACACCGCGCGCTCCACAGCGGTCAAGAGCGGTATTCGCCGGTCCGGCAACCTATTACGCGGCAAATACTTGGAGGGTGGGGTGCAGTGGGGGCAGCGCAGACGGCAGCGGTTGTGGCGTGGGGGAGCACGTGCACGTGCACGTGTAGGTGTAGGTTCTGGGCCGGCTGTGTCGAATGGACGCTTCATCGGCCACGAAGCTCTCGGACGAATGCCGCGGCCGGACACCTCGATCGTGAGCGCGGCCGACGCAAGACGTACTCGTACTCCTGCACGTGCTCGTGCTCGGGAGTGCCCGCGGCGAGTCGATGCCCATGTCCGACGCACGTGCTCGGATAGGGGCCCAAAGCCCGACCAGGCACGGTTCCCGCCTGTCCCCGGGCCGATGAGCCAAACCATCTCGATCATCGTCAAGCCGGGTGCGGACGCGGAGCACCTGGACGCGCTGCGGGCGTCGGTTTCGTCGCTGCGGCAGGCGGGGCATTCGGTGGAGGTGCGGCAGACGTTCGAGGCGGGCGACGGCGAGCGTTTCGCGCGCGAAGCGGCGGGCGCGAGCGTGGATCTGGTGGTCGCCGCGGGCGGTGACGGCACGATCAACGAAGTCGTGAATGGGCTGGGCGTGAGTTCGCGGCGACCGCGTTTCGCGGTGGTGCCGCTCGGCACGGCGAACGACTTCGCGCTGGGGCTCGGCGTTCCGCCCGATGTGGAGGCGGCTGTCCGCGCGGCGGTCTCGGGTCACGCGCGCGCGGTGGACCTCCCGATCGTGAACCAGCGTTACTTCCTGAACGTTTCGACCGGCGGGTTCGGAGCCGAGGCGACGGAGCAAGCGGTGGCGGAGTCCAAGCGACTGCTCGGCTCGTGGGCCTACCTGATTACGGGGGCGAGGCAGTTCGTCGACCTGGCGCCGGTGGGGGGGCTGGTCGAGGCGGACGGGCGGATCGTCTTCAGCGGCGAATTTCTGCTGTTCGCCGTGGGCAACGGTCGGCAGACGGGCGGTGGCAGCATCCTCACGCCTCGCGCGGAGCTGAACGACGGTCTGCTGGATCTGCTCATCGTGCGAACGGTGCAGCGTCTGGATTTTCTGTCGATGCTCCCCGATCTGCGTGCCGGCACGCATCTGGAGAGTCCGGATATTCTGTACACGCAGGCGGCGCACCTGGTGATCACGACGGAGGAAACGCTGTCCGTCAACGCCGATGGCGAGCCGATCCGGGGCACCCGCTTCGAGTATCGCCTGGACCCCGAGCGACTCGTCGTTATGACGCCGTGACTGGGTCGTACTTCGTACCTCGTACTTCGTAATCGGTAGTCGTATCCGGTAGTCACTGGCGATACTTCGTGACCAGCAGAAGCGGGCGGCCCTCGAGAGGATCGCCCGCTTCGTTTCGAACCGCCGGTTGTCGCCGGCCTACCGCCTACGGTCTACCGCCTACGATCTACCGTCTACCGTCTACCGTCTACGGTCTACCGCCTACGATCTACCGTCTACCGTCTACCGTCTACGGCTTCTACCGTCCGCGCCGAATGATCAGCTGCTGCCGCTCGATGTAGCTGCGCGTCGCGGCGAGGACCTCTTCGATGTTCACACCGACTTCGGGCGCATACGAGCGTCCGGCCTGGAAGAGAGGCACTGCGCGCTCGAACATGGGCAGCGCCGTGCGAGCGGATGCAACGGTGCCGGGCCGCTCAGCGGCCTCCGCGCGCTGGTAAAGCGAGTAGCCCATCCAGAAGCTGGCGCGTGCATCCCTCGCAGCCGAGCTGGCCAGGTCGCGCGAAGCCTCGAAAGCGACCATGGCGGACTCGTGGCGACCCTGGCGGTAATACTGATTGTAACCCACGCCGAAGATGGCGTCGGCCGCCTCGTCGCCGGTGACTTCACCGGCCTGCACCGCGCGCTCGAAGGCGGCGCGTGCCGCGCCGAACTCGCCATCGCGGGCGAGCCAGAGGCCCTGTCGGGCGTTGACGCGCGCGGTCGGATCGAGCTGCGCGAGACGCTGGAGTGCGCCGATCGCATCGGCCGTACGGCCTGCGGCGTTGAGGGCGTTGGCATAGACGTCCCAAAGCCCCGCGTCTTCGGCGTGGGTCTGCACGAACTGTGCGGCGAGCTCGGTCGCCCGATCCGCGCGCTCGGTCTGCACGAGCGCCTGGACCATGCGGCGCAGGATCGCCGGATCGGTCTCGGCACCACGCTCCTCGTACACCCGCTGATAGTACTGGACCGCGATGTCGTACAGCTCGCGGGCGGACCGGCCGGCCGCGCCCACGGGAGCGCCGCCTGTCCCTTCCGCCGCCGCGATCTCCTCGGCGGCGGCCGCGGCATTCATGGCGAAGTGACCCGCGTACTCCAGCAGGAGCGGATCGGGTGCGTCACCGGCGAGCTCGATGCCTTCGAGAATCAGGTCGAGTGCGCCTTCCGGATCGCCCGCATTGGCGAGATCCGTGGCGATCGTTACGCGCACGTTGGCGGCGCCCGGGTTGAGCTCCAGGTACTGACGGTAGAAATCCCGGGCGAGATCGCGGCGATCCATCTTCGCGGCGATGAAGCCGGCGGTCTGGAGCGCATCCTGGTGCATCGGATTGAGATCGAGCACCGCCTCGACGCCTTCGAGCGCCCGCGTGAGGAGCGCAAGTCGCTCCTCCTCGGGCAGGATGTACGCGTCCGTTTCGTCCTTCTGCTCCGCGAGCCCGAGGCGGGCGCGCGAGACCGCGTACAACGCGGTAGTCGACTGCGGGTTCGCCGCGACCGCACGCTCGCAGGTTTCCAGCGCGTTCGAGAACTGCTGGCTGCCGACGTACTCGACGCAGAACGCGGTCTGCCGGAGCTGATCGACGTAGGCGCGGAACTGCTCGAAGATGTGACGGGCGGCGTCGCGGTCGCGCGCAGCGGCGAACGGCTCCACATCGAAGCGCTCGCCCGTGCGTGCCGCGATGAAGGCTGCCGTCAGGTTCCTGCCACGATCGTAGCTGCCGCACATCACCAGCTCGGCGGCGAGCTGCACGGCGAGCTGGCGCGAGCGAACGCAGTCCAGGTCGTCGGCATCGATGCGGAATCGACGCAGCGCATCGCGCACTTCCCGCTCGGTGACGGGGGCGTGGGTCGGCATGTCGTCGATCAGATCGCGGAGCTCGTCGGCGACGTCCTCTCCGAAACCCGAATCCGCGCCGCCCTGCGCTTCCAGGTCGGGCACCAGCACCCGGAAGCGGCCGCTTTCCTGCGCGCTCGCGGGACCGGCCAGTGCCAGGGCACCGACGAGCGCGATCGCCGCACCGGCCGTCAAGCGTGTCATCGATCTCATTGCTCTCTCCAGACGTTCCAAGTCGAAGCCACGCGCACGCGGCCATCGGTTTGTGACGGTACTAAACCCTGTTCTGCGTGAAAGATCCGGGCCGCCAGCGAGGGCCATGCCATACTCTCACGAGCGGTTCCGGGCGGGGCCCGTGGTGGCTGGCGCCGCGCCGGTGCCGGGCTTTTCGGGCGCGGCAACATTCGCGGCCGCGGGCCCGGCCGCAACCCTCGGTGCGCGGCCGGCCCGTTCTTCCCTGCCGGCGCGGCTGCCTGCGGAGGAGGGGCCGGAGGGGGGCGCCGGAGTTGGCGGCGGGTCCTGCAGCTCGTCCGGGACGCGGAACTGGGCGGCGAGTGCGGCGAGACGCTCGGCGCTGAGGGCGAGGGTCTGGCTGCTGGAGACGAGGCGTCGGAGCTCCCCGAGCTGCCCCTCGGCGGCGGTGGCGTTGGAGTTCGAGTGTTCCAGCGACTGGCGACCGATCTGCTGGATGCGATCCATGATCTGCTGGATCCTGCCGATCGCCTCGGCGTGCTCCTCGAGGCTCTCGGCCATCTCCTGAACGAATCCGGCCGTGGATTCGAGGCCGCTCACCACCTCTGTGAGGGATTCGCGGTTCGCGCCCGCGACGTGTCCGACGCCGCTCAGCCGGCTGTTGTTCTCGGCGATGCGGCGACGCAGGTCCTGGATCGCCTTGCCGATGTCGTCCACGGTACCGGAGACGTCGCCCGCGGAGATCTCGGATTCGTGGGCGAGCTTGTGGACCTCGTCGGCGACGACGGCGAACCCGCGGCCGTACTCGCCCGCGCGTGCCGCTTCGATCGCGGCGTTGAGCGCGAGCAGGTTGGTCTGTCGCGCGATCTCCTGAATCGTGCTGACGAAACCGCCCACGCTTTCGCCGGCACGCTCGAGCGTACCCATGGCGTCGGAAGCACGCTCGAAGTCCTGCCCGACTTTCTCGAGCAGCTCGCTCGCCTGCGCGATGCGCGCGGCGTGGTCGCCCGCGCCGTCCATCAGGCGCTTCGCCTCACCCGCGCTGTTCGCCGCTTCCTTGCGCAGGCGGGTGCCCGCGCGTGCGGCGACGTCGACCGCCCGCCGTCCCTCGTCGACGAGCTTCATCTGGGTTTCCGCCTCACCGGCCAGCGTATGCGTGCTCGAGCCGAACACCTGCGCGGCGCGCTCGATCTGGTGCGTCGCGCCCGCGAGATGTTCGGACATGTCCGTCAGCTCCGCCGACTGTCGCTGGATCTCCCGCACGGTCTCGGTGAGCGTGTCGACCATGCTGTTGAGACTGACCGACAGGAAGCCGATGTCGTCGAGCCGCTCGGCCGGAAGTCGCACGGTGAAGTCGCCCCCGCCGATGCGCGCGATCGTGCGACGCGTCACGCGCAGTCGCTGCGCGACATCGACGACGCCACGCATCGTCAGCCAGGCCATGCCCATGCCGAAGAGCGTCTCGACGCCGATCAGCTCCATGGGCACCGGCAGATCGAGCGCCAGGTAGCCGCCGACTCGACCGAGCGGATAGGCGATGCCGGCCAGCGCAAGCTGGATCTGCGACGCCTCGGGCAGACCCATGGCATAGCCGGTCACCACATAGACGATCGCGGCGAGTGCGAGATAGCCGTGGGGTCCGAGCGCGGCAGTGAGTCCGCCGATCAGCGTCGTATCGACCGCCACCATCAGCCAGAACTGCCAGGGCGAGAAGCGACCGGCGCGCCACAGCCAGTCCACGACCACGTTGACGAGGATCGCCCATGCCGTCAGCGCGATCGCGAGTTGATAGGAGACGTGCACGATGCTGAAAACGCCGCCGAGCACCGCGAGTCCCGCGAGGAGCAGGACGAAGCCCCAGCGGCGGCTTATCGCCTCCGCGTGGCGGGCGCGCATGACGAGCATTCGCTCGCGTGCGAACAACTGGTCGAAGCCGAGCGTGCCGTCCATCGGCAGGTATCGGGTCGGAGGGCTGGGAGGGGGAGCAATGCCCGGCGCGGCTCGAAGCCGGCGGATCGACGGAATGTCGGACGCGAACGGGCGAGGCGTCAAGGATGGCGGCAGCTCGGGCGGATGGCGGGAGCGCCGGTAAGCGGCATCGAGCGCCGGCGAGCGCCGGGAGCGCGGCCGACCGGCGCGGGCATCACCAGAGCGTGAGCTGTCCGCCCTCCGGTGCGACTTCGGCGGCGCAAGCCGGATCGTCGTTCAGCACCGAGTTGACCCGCCGGCTGACCGGGTGCGCGTGGAACGCGGCCTCGTCGCCGGCGATCGAGCCGTCGAGTTCGTCCCCGTCGGCGCCGCCGAGCCACGCCCGCCAGGCGTCGAGCGTCTCGAGCACGACCGGCATGCGGTGGTGGATGGGCGCGAGCGACGCGCTGGCCGCGCGTGTCACAATCGCGAGTCCGCCGTCCTGGGAACGGATCGCGGCGAGTCCGAAAAGCGCGCCCTTCCGGAAGGTGACCCGGTACGGCTGACCGCCCCTGCCGCGCCATTCGTAGAAGGCATCCGCGGGGACGATGCAGCGTCCCTCGACGAAGGCATGGCGAAAGAGCGGTCGCGTTGCCGCGCTCTCGAATCTCGCGTTGACGATGGGAGCGGCGCCGTCCGGACCCGGAAATCCCCAGCGGACGGCCTCCGCGCGCCGGCCGGCGGCGCCGTCGGCCACCGCCAGGACGTCCTGTCCGGGCGCGATGTTCCAGCGGGGCGTCTGAGCTGCGGCCCAGTCGGCGGGGCCGATCAGCTCCCGCAAAGCCGGCTCGGGCGCGGCAAGAGTGAAGCGAGCACACATGAAGTGAATATACGACCTGAGAGTGCGGGGGGACGGACCCACGACGATGGATTCGGGATTCCGGATTCCGGATTCCGGATTCCGGACTCGCGGGCACCCTGCGCCCGCGCGCGAGTATCAATCATCATGTCCCGCGTGTCGTTCCATCCGAGGCGGCTACTGGCCGCAGCCCTCCTGCTCCCGGCCCTGGCCGGGTGCAGCGATGCGGCCATTGGCCTGGTCGGGAGCGGCGTTACGGGACGCATGGAGGTGGACGTCGACGGGCCGCTCTCCAGTCTGGGCGCTTGGCGCTACTACGACGGCGTGCGACTGCTGGAATGCGACATCCGGCTGACGGCGACGGCGGCCGGCGGCACGGTGGACTCGAGGGCGCTGTGGCTGGACGGCGTCGTCGATCTGTACGACCTGCGTACCGGCCGCTACCTCGGCACCGACTACTTTTATGTCGGAGAGCTCCAGGACCTGTGGGGTGCGCGCGACATCGAGAACGGCGAGCGGCGCACCGGCCGCACGCTGCGCTATACGTCGTATGGTCCGTTCCGCGCCTTCTTCCTGTTCCGCTACGAAGCCGACGGCATTGCGCGCGACACCTGGCATCGTCTCGACTGCCGTTGAGGCCGCCGGCGGCTAGGGCGCGCTGACGATCGCATGCCCCAGTCCGTAGGCCTCGGCCGCGTACTGGAGCATCATGCGCTGCGCGTTGAAGAACGAGCCGTTGAGGGCGATGGCGGAGCGCATGACCCGCGCGAATTCGTCGGGCTGCTCGTAATAGAGCGGCAGAATCCGACTCTCGAGCTTCGCGTAGAGGGATTCGGCCTCGGCGCCCGAATCCGATTCCGTTTGCCACCCGTCCCCGATCGACCAGCCCGTCGCCCCTTCGACGTGTCCTTCGATCCACCATCCATCGAGGACACTCAGGCTCGGAACGCCGTTGAGAGCCGCCTTCATGCCGCTCGTACCGGAGGCCTCCTGCGGCTTCTGCGGCGTGTTGAGCCACAGGTCGACACCGGCGGTCATGAGGCCGCCGAGCCGCATGTCGTAGTTCTCCAGGTATACGATGTTGACGTCCTGCCGCAGCGCACGCGCGACGGCGAAGATCCGCTTGATCATCGCCTTGCCGCCTTCGTCTTGCGGATGCGCCTTGCCGGCGAAGACGATCTGGAGCGGACCGACCTCGCGCGTGATGCGGCGCAGACGGTCGGGATCGGTGAAGAGCAGCGTCGCGCGCTTGTATGCGGTCGCGCGGCGCGCGAAGCCGATCGTGAAGGCATCGGGGTCGAGCGTCACTCCCGCCCTGCTCTGCACTTCCTCGATGAAATCGGCCTTCGCGCGCTGGTGCGCCGCGCGGATCTCCGCGCGCGGGATC
Organism: Longimicrobiales bacterium; assembly: GCA_035512635.1. Taxonomy (GTDB): domain Bacteria; phylum Gemmatimonadota; class Gemmatimonadetes; order Longimicrobiales; family RSA9; genus DATKDR01. The sequence goes on from DATKDR010000042.1 coordinate 88,574, forward strand.
GCGATCGCGTAGCGCAGGTTGAAGCGATCCGTGCGCCATTCCGGAATGCGACGGTCGAACAGCTCGGCAAACGAGGGCGCGGCCCAGGTCGGGGCGTGGATGCCATTCGTGATGGAGCGGATGCGGTAGTCCGGGAACATGAGCGCCGAAACCTGCTGGTGGCGCATGGCGACGCCGTTCACGTAGCGCGACAGGTGCAGCCCCAGGTGCGTCATGTTGAGCGCCTCGCCCTGAAGGCAGCCGAAGGTACGGAGACGCTCGGTGCGCTCACTGCCGAGCACTTGCTCGACCAGCGCGATGGGGAAGACGTCGTGGCCGGCGGGCACGGGCGTGTGCGTCGTGAAGACGCAGTGACGACGTACCTCCTCGATCGCCTCCTCCTGCGACAGCCCGTCGGCCGTCGTGGATTCGAGGAGCGCGAGCGCGAGCAGCGCCGAATGCCCCTCGTTCATGTGGCAGACGCGGAGATCGTGACCCAGAGCGCGCAGCAGCATGACTCCGCCGATGCCGAGCACGCTCTCCTGCATCAGGCGGTAGCGCCGATCGCCGCCGTACAGCTGGTCGGTGAGCTTGCGGTCCTCGGGTGCGTTCTCCGGGAGGGCGGTGTCCAGCAGATAGAGCCAGATCCGGCCGCCGCCCTCGCGGCCGATGCTGCGTCGCCAGGCGCGGATGACCACGTTGCGACTCTCGAGCGTGATGCTGACGGTTTCCGGCACCGCCTCGAGGTGGTCGGCCGGGTTCCACTCGTCGGGCAGCTCGCGCTGCGCGCCCCGGGCACCGAGCGACTGGCGGAAGTAGCCCTTTCGGTGGATCAGGGAGACGCCGCTCACGGGAAGGGACAGGTCGGCCGCGGCCTTGAGCGTGTCGCCCGCCAGGACGCCCAGCCCCCCGGAGTAGGTGGGGATGCCGGACTCGAAGCCGACTTCCATCGAGAAATACGCAACTGCTGGAGTGCCGCGCGCGTTACTTTCCTCCTCCAAACTCCCTCCCGGTTCGGGTCCTCGAGCGGCAGCAGGCTAGCACGTCGTGCGGGATCGGATCAAGTCGGGAGGCCCGTCGGCAAGGAGTGTGCGGGAGTCCGGATGGACGCGCAGCGGTCGGCGGCGCGGGGACCGGATCGGGAGGAGTGCCTTGAGCGCAGCAAACCGCGTCGGCGGGAAGACCGGCGCAAGCGACGTCATCGAGCACGCCCTCTCGGTCACCGCTCACCGGCCGTGGCCCCTGCCGTCCGGCCCCTGGATCATGTACCAGCGCTGGGAGCGTCTGCTCTTCGCGCACTGGCCGATCGACGTCACCGAGTTGCGCGGGCTCGTGCCGCCGCCGCTGGTCATCGACCAGCACGAGGGGCGCGCGTGGGTCGGCATCACGCCATTTCATCTGTCCGAGCTGCGCGGCCGCGGCCTGCCGCGTGTGCCGGGTGCCTCCTCGTTCCCCGAGCTGAACGTCCGCACCTACGTGCGGCTGGGCGATCGGCCGGGCGTCTTCTTCTTCAGTCTCGACGCCGGCAGCCTGCTCGCCGTCGGCGCCGCCCGCACCGCGTATGCGCTGCCGTATCACCACGCGAACATGTCGATCGAGCAGCACGGCGAGTGGCTGCACTATCACTGCGCCCGCGATTCCCGCGCTGCCTTCGAGGGCCGCTACCGGCCGGTGGGCGAGGAGTTCACCGCCGCGCCCGGCAGCCTCGAGGCGTTCCTCGTCGAGCGCTACGCCCTCTACACGGTGCCGCGGCCGAACCGGACGCACCGCGCCGACATCCATCACGCGCCCTGGCGCATCCGGTCGGCCGAGGCCGAGATCACGCGCAATACGATGGCGGACGCGGCGGGTATCCGCCTGCCGGACCGCGCGCCGCTGCTGCACTACGCGGAGCGGCAGGACGTCGTCGTGTGGCCGCCGAAGGACCCATCGAGCGATTAGGCGCCCACCGCCCCCATCGCCTTCCTCGTGATCGACTGCCGCACGTCGTCGTAGCCGCGCCAGGGCTCGCGACCGGCACGGGGCCCTTGGGCACCGCCCACGACTTCAGCACGCCATCGAGCTCGAGCCGGAAGTCGTAATGGAGGTGCGATGCAGCGTGGACCGGAGCGGCAGGGCAAGAACGATACTCGGTGGGCTTACGGCCGCGGCGCGATCTCCATCACCGCGGCCCGGGCGAAATCCTCGCGCCGCAGGTCGAGCGACGCGCGGGCAAGCTGGCTCAGGGAGACGCTTCCATGGGACCGACTCGAATCCATGCGCCACCTCTCGACGCCGACTCGATGCAGACGCGCACGGCGTGAGCCAGGAACGCCGGTGCGACGGGCTTGGACAGGAAGGTACAGAAGCCGGCCTGCCTCAGCTCCGGCTCGTGCACGTCGTAGGCGGAAACGGCGAGCACGGGGATCGACGCGAGGTCGCCCCGCGCCTTCAGCGTCTGCGTCGCCACGATGCCGTTCATGACCGGCATGTGGATGTCCATCAGGATGGCGGCGGGCGGAAACTCGCCTACCATGCGCACGGCTTCCTCGCCGTTCTTCGCCAGCATCACCGCGTAGCCCCGCGATTGGAGGCACGTCGCGAATATGATGCGATTGTCCTCGTTGTCGTCTACGACCAGTACCGTATGCTGATTCATGTCCCGCAAAACTGCTCCGCACACGTGCGCCGTTGCCGCGTTGGGGCAACATGGCGTCGAGTAACCGGGCGAACAACCCGGGCGGGCGTCGTCGTTCGACGCAGCCACCGATGGGCGCTGAGGGATTCGAACCCCCGACCTTCTGGGTGTAAACCAGACGCTCTGAACCGGCTGAGCTAAGCGCCCGCGCGTTGTAGGGTAACGACTTACGCGGACTTCAACAACCACTCAGGCGGCGCGGTCTGCACGCAGCGGGACTCGATCCACGCGCCGCGCCTCGAGGTACACGCCGGCGGCCGAGCGAACGAACAGGGCCACGATGCCGAGGCTGACCAGGACGTCGGGCCACATGGAGGCCGTCAGCGCGACGGCGCCGGCGGACGCGATCACCGCGACATTGGCGACGATGTCGTTGCGCGAGCAGATCCACGTCGAGCGCATGTTGATGTCGTCGGCGCGATGGCGGTACAGCAGCGACAGGCAGACGAGGTTGGCCGCGAGCACGACGACCCCGGTCACGCCTACCAGCTCCGCGGTGGGCACGGTCCGGGTGACGAGCTTGATGACGACCTGCGCGAGGATCGCGGCGGCGAACGCGAACATGATGGCCGCCTTGAGCATCGCCGCGCGTCCCTTCCAGACCGGTCCCCTGGTGACGACGAACAGGCTGAAGCCGTAGACGAGCGTATCGCCGAGCATGTCGAGGGAATCCGCCTGCAGGGCCACTGAGCCGGCGATGAGCCCGACCACGAGCTCGACGACGAACATGGTGGCGTTGATCGCCAGCACGATCCAGAGGACCCTGCGGCGTTCGCCGTTCGCAATCATTTCCGTGGAGCAACAGCTGTCCATTGTACCCTTCCCTGATCCGCGTCGTCGCTCTCTGGATGATAACGCCACTGGAGCGCGGCGTCGTGGCGCGACAGATTGCGCGTCCATGACGACTGCGATACGACGTCGGATCCCGACCCCGCTCGAGGCGCTGCTCGCGCTCTGCCTGTTGCTGCTGCCGTCCGCCGTCGACGGGCAGCAGACCACCGACGCGTACCTCGACGACACCGCGCGCGAGCTGGTCGCCCGGGCGCGCCGTGCGCGGGGCGAGCAGGGGGCCGCGATCCACAGCTACACCGCCGTGGTGCTGCGGCGGCAGGCCATCCGGCTGCGGCTGCCGCTGCGGGATCGCCTGCTCGCGCGGGACGAGTCGGCGATGCGCGTCCGCTGGAGCCGCGACGGCGACGTGGTCGTGCAGCGCCTCGCCTCGCGCGAGGAAGAGATGGGCGGAGCGCCGACCGCGGGCAGCGGCATCGATCTCGGCTCGCTGTTCGACCCCGATGCGGACCGGATCACGTTCGGCATCGACTTCGGTTTTTCGGAGGGGGCGGGAGGCGGCGGCGAGCCGAGCGAGGAGGGCGACACGAGTCGCGTCTCGATCACCGTCGGCAGCGGCGGCGTCGAGGCGGATGTGGATGAGGGCGATGAGCTGAGCAACTTCTGGATCGCGCACCCCCTGGCGGAAGACTCGGAGCGCTTCTACCGCTACCGGAGCGGCGACACGTTGACGCTGCGTCTGCCGGACGGCCGCGCGGTTCGCAGCGTGGAGCTGAGCGCGCTTCCGCGGCGCGCCTCGTTCCACCACCTGCGCGCGTCGCTCTGGATCGAGCCGGAGAGCGGTGCTCTGGTGCAGGCGATTTATCGTCCGGCACGCGAGCTGGACATCCAGCGCGACACGGTGTTCGTCGACGCGGAGTCCGTGGACGACCTCGAGATGATTCCCGGCATGTTCCGGCCGATCGTGTTCGACCTGGAGCTGATGTCGGTCGAATACGGCCTGTGGGACCAGCGGCACTGGCTGCCCCGGCGCATGAGCATGGAGGCGTACGTGCGCTTCGGCGTGGTGCGGCTGCCGTTCGAGGCGGAGATCGTCTACCGCATCGAGGACGTGGACGACGAGCCGGTCGCGCTCCTGCTGTCCACCGAGGAGGTCCTCGCCTCCTGGGGCGCGACGGACGTCGTGGCGGCCGACACCGTGGAAGTCGACGGCGTGCGCGCGCTCGTCTTCCAGCCGGCCGATCCGGCGGACCTGCTCGAGAGCGAGCATCTGCCGCCGCCGGTCTGGGAGGACGCGCCCGCGTTCGCGTCGAACGAGGAGCTGGAGGCGCTGGCGGAGCGCCTGGATGTCAGGGTGCCCGGCGCCACGCTACCGGGGCCGCCGACGTTCGACCTCGCCTGGGGGCTGCGCGGTCGCGGGCTGGTGCGGTACAACAGGATCGAGGCGCTCTCGCTCGGACTGCGCGGTGCCGTCGACCACTGGCTCGGCCGCGCACATGCGACGGTGCGGCTCGGCGCGGCCGACCTGCACCCCGGCGTGGAGCTGGCCGCGCTCGCTCCGCGCCGCGCCTTCGCCTGGCGCCTGGAAGCGTACCATCGCCTGACGACGGTGGACCCCGGCTTCGCGCCGTTCGAGGCTCCGCCGCCCCCGCTCGGCCTGGGCAACTCAGCCGGCGCTCTGCTCTTCGGCCGCGACGACGGGCAGTACTACCGGGCGACGGGCGGCTTCGTCGCGGCGGAGCCGCGACCGGAGGAGCGGCAGTCGTATCGTGTCGCGCTCTTCGCTGAGCGACAGACGGCCGCACGCCGCAAAGTGGAATGGAACGTGGCCGCGCTCGTCGATCACGATCGCGAGCTGCGGCCGAACCTGCCGGCGGACGAGGTGGATGTCGCGGGCGCGTCGCTCACGCTGTCGCCGTGGTGGGGCGTGGGCGCGGGTGCGCAGGCGGGCCTCGAGGGTTTCGGCGAGGTGGCAACCGGCGATTCGACGTTCGCGCGGGCGCGGCTGACGGGCCGGTCGATTCTGCCGCTCGGCGCTTCCCTGCGACTCGGCCTCGAGGCGGCGGCCGGCCACGCGTGGGGCGGCGTGCCGATCCAGTACGGGTGGTTCCTGGGGGGTCCGTCGACGCTGCGCGGCTACGACGGCGGCGTGATGGCGGGCGCGAGCATGGCCCGGGCGCGCGTGGAGCTCGCGCGCGGGGGGCGTGGCGTCGCGCTGTCGCTCTTCTCCGACGCGGGCTGGGCCGGGCGGCGGGACGATTTCGCCGCGCAGGACGCCCTGGTCTCCGTGGGCGCTGGCTTCACGGTGCTGGACGGCCTCCTGCGCGTCGACGTGGCGCGGGCGCTGCGCGCGCCGACCGCCTGGCGGCTGCACCTCTACCTGGACGCCCTGCTGTGAAACGAAAGGCGCCGGCCGGGCCACTGCCCGACCGGCGCCCTGCGCCAGCTCGTCCCGCGCTTCCGGTCACCGTGGGCGGTGACCGCGCTACCGAAGAACTAGTCGGCGGCGCTCAGGTGATTGTTCACGAGCTTGGTCATCTCGAACATGTTGACCCGGCTCTTGCCGCCGAAGACCGGCCTCAGATTGTCGTCCGCGTTGATCTCCCGCCTGTTCTGCTGGTCCTGGAGGTTGTTCTTCTTGATGTAGTCCCAGACCTTTTTCGTGATCTCGCTGCGGGGCATCGGATTGCTGCCGACTACCTTGGCGAGCTCGGGACTCGGCCTGACCGGCTTCGCGAGTCCGCCACGCGCCTTCCCACCGCCCTTCTTGGCTTCCGCCATGATCACCACCGTTCGGAATGAGGGTTTTCTCGGGGACGACTCCAGGAGGGAAGATAGGGCCATCGCGTGAAATCGCGACAGGCCGCGGTTTTTGGCGCCTTCCGCGAGCGGACCGCCCGGAGGCGGGCGACAGGCGGCTAGAGGATGATCCCGAGGGGGATCAGAACGACGTAACCCAGTACCAGCGCTAGCGGTGCGGCCACCGTGCTGCCCTGCGCGAGCAGCCAGTATCCGAGGCTGATCGAGGCCAGGCCGGCCGCGAGGAGAACGATATTCCTGGTCCTGAAATGCAGCGTGCGGGTCGCGGTGCCCGCCTTTCTCGTCGTTGCCATGGCGCCAATCTAAGAGGTGGGCGGATGCCCCTCAAGCGAGCCCGGCGGCCGCTCGGGCGGCGGCGGCTCGGGGGGCGGCGGCTCGCGCAGTGGATCGTTCCACCAATCGGGCGTGTCCGGGGGATCGCTGGCGCCCATCCGCTCGAGCCGCCGGCGGTCCCGCCGCCGCCTCTGCAGGACCAGCAGGACCAGCAGGAGCGCGGCGATCGCCCAGAACACCGCCGAATGCGTGAGCACGAGGGCCCAGCCGTAGCGGGAGCGCACGTGCATTCTCCAGTGCTCCTCGAACTGCGGCACCGTGACGCCATAGGTCGCGCGCATGGCCTGGTCGAGGTCGCCGCTCGCGCGCCAGCGCTCGAGCATGCGCCGCAGCCCCTCGACGCCGCCTTCGGCGACCAGATAGTCGATCGCGCTCGCCGACAGGAGGTACGCGATGCGCGCGTCCAGCCGCCCACCAGGCCAGTCCAGCCCAAGCGAGTCGAGGGGCGGCACGTCGCCGAGCGCGAACGCGAGCCGGAGCTGCCACGCCGCCTCGAAGTCGAGCTCGCCCGCTGCCCAGCGGCTGTAACCCTCGTGGAACCAGCGCGGCACCCGCGCGTCCCCCATCCAGCGCTGGAGGGCCACGTGAGCCAGCTCGTGCCGCAGCACGCGCGGCAGGTCCGCCGTGGTCACGCGGCTGGTCGAGTACGCCGGGAGAACGATGCGCTCGACCCCCGGCCCGAGGAGCGCGATGCCCGCGCCCCATTCCGGTGGATTGCCGCCACTCAGCCGCGCGAACGAGCGCTCGTCGCGAGCGAGGTAGATGTGCACGGGTCGCGCGAGCACCTCCGGCGGCAGCGCGGGCAGCGGTGGCGCGCCGACCGTCACCTCGCCCAGACGCTGCGCCAACCGCTCGCCGCCGGGCGCGAAGTGGAAGACCATGCCGTTCACGACGAGCGAGTCGGTTGGCAGCGTCTGGGCCCCGCTCGGCGCAGCGACGAAAAGGACGGCGAGAAGCGCGAGCGCGGCGCGCGCCGACGTGCCCGGGGCCGCGCCGCGCGGCTTCATGCCTTCGGCCGTGGCTTGCGCTTCCGCTTCGCCGGCGGCTTCGGCTTCGGCGGCTTCGCCTTCGGCGGCTCGCCGACGCCCAGACCCGCGAGCTCCAGCACCCGATCGAGCCGGATGAGCAGCAGCAGCCCGTCCTCCACCCGGGCGACGGCATCGATCGCCTCGTTCGCCATGCGTCGCAGGAAACGCGGTGCGGACGTGATCGCGTCCGCGGACACCCGCTCCACCTCGCTGACCTGGTCCACGACCAGGCCGTAGCGCTCGGCCTCGATCTCGACGATGAGTATGCGGGTTTTCTCGTCGTGCTCAGCGGGGGTCCCTGCCGCTGCCGTCCCCGCGCCCGACGTCCCCGCCACGGGCCTGAGGCCGAACAGCGCGCCGAGGTCGAGCAGCGGCACGCGCTCCTCGCGCAGCATCGTCGAGCCGAGCACGAAGTCGTGCGTCGACTCCATGCGCTCGGGCTCGCGCCACGGCAGCACTTCGGTCACCTGGCCGACATGCAGCCCCAGGCTCGCGCCGCCTACCCGGAACGAGACGATCGACGTCGTTCCCGCGCCGCTCCAGTCACGCCTGCGCTGCTCCACCGCCTCACCCGCCTCCGCCTTGAAGAGCCAATCCGGATCGAGGAGGGTGATCAGCCCCTCGTCGTCGGAAAGAACGCCCGTACCCTCGATGTCCTCGAACCGCGTCACCGTACGAGCGCCCGTGCCATCCTGCAATCGATGCGCGTGCAGCTCGCGGCGGCCGATCGCCTCATCGACCGTGATGCCGTAATGCTGCCCCGCCCGCCGGAGCACCAGCACGGTCGGCCGCGCGGTAGCGGCCAGCCCCGGCTTCAGCGCGGCCGCGGGGTCCACGACCGGCAGCCACGCGTCGCCGAGTCGCAGCACCCCGGCGATCGTGCGCGGCAGCCACGGCAGCGGCTGGATCGCGACGCGCTCGAGCACACGTTCGACCTGATCCGAGCGCAGGGCGTACCGATCGTCGTCGATGCGACAGACCACAAAATGCGCGAGCCCCCGCTGCTCGCTCATGAGCCGCTCACGGACGGCAGCCGGGCCAGCCGCTCCACGATCGCGTCGGCGATGCCCTCGAGCGGCAGGATGCGGTCGGCGTAACGAGCGGCGACCCGGGGCATGCCGTAGATGACGGAGGTGGCTTCGTCCTGCGCCGCGGTCCAGCCGCCCACTTCCCGGATCATGCGCAGCCCCTCCGCGCCATCCCTGCCCATGCCGGTCAGGACCACGCCCAGGCTGCGCGGGCCGAAGTGGCCGGCGACCGACATGAACGTCCGATCGGCCGCGGGCCGCACACCGTGCAGGGCAGGCTCCTTCCTCAGATCGAAGACGACGCCCTCCGGTCCGCGCACACACTGCATGTGCAGACCACCGGGCGCGACGTACACCCGCTCCGGCCGCACCGCCTCGCCGTCGCGCGCTTCCGCCACCGGCAGCACGCTCATCTCGTCGAGCCGCTCGGCCAGCGACGCCGTGAAGTTGGGAGGCATGTGCTGAACGACGCAGATGGCCGCGTTCAGCCCGTGCGGCAGCCGCGGCACCACGTCCACCAGCGCGCGCGGTCCGCCCGTCGACGCCGCGATGACCACGACGGCCGCTTGCGCCTGCGCGCTCGGCGGCCGCACCGGCCGGGGGAGCGGCGGCGCGCCGCGGGTCCTGCCGGGCATGCGGAGCGGCAGGTTGGCCACCTTGGCCTGACGCGCCGCGCGCAGCGCGTCGAGCAGTCGCGCGCGCATGTCGGGCGCCGGTTCGGCGGGCATGCCGGTCGGTTTCAGGACGAAGTCGACCGCACCGTACTCGAGCGCGCGCAGCGTCTGCGGCGCGCCGGCGGCGCTGTGCGCGGACAGAATCACGACCGGCCGCGGCAGCTCGCTCATGATGTAGCCGAGCGTGTCGAGGCCGCCCAGCTCCGGCATCTCGAGGTCGAGCGTGATCAGCTCGGGATCGAGCTGATGCAGGAGGCGAATCGCCTCGAAACCGGTGCCCGCCTGGCCGCATACGGAGAACTCGTCCGTCGACTCGATGATGTCGACGAGCATCTCCCGGAACAGCACGCTGTCGTCGACGACCAGGACGCGCGCACGCTCAGAGGACGACATCTTCGCGCAGCACGTTCGAAACGATGTAGGCGCTGTCGCTCGCCTGCACGTAGACGGTGCGCCCCCAGTTGCCGCCGACGTCCTCCCCCAGCAGCGGGATGTCCAGCTGCTCGAGCGCCCGACGCACGGCCGCGGCGTTCCGCTCGCCGACGGCGCCCTCGCCGTTCGGCGACAGCCCGCGGAACATGGAGGCGCCGCCCGCCATTTTCGCGACGATCCGTTCGCGCCCGGCACCCGCACCGATCAGCTCCTCGAGCAACGCGGGCACGGCGGTGCTGGCGAATCGGCCGGGGCCGCCTTCGCGGCCACTGGTCGGCTCCGGCAGCAGCACGTGCGCGAGTCCGGCCAGCCGCGCCTCCGGATCGAAGAGCGCGACGCCGATGCAGGAGCCGAGTCCGACGGCGGCGAGCACCTCATCCTCGCGGGCGACGGCGAGCTCACCCATGCGCACGGCCCGCGCATCTTCCCTCATCGCTTCCGGTATATGCGTTCGCGCGAGCGCACGACTTCGAGCTGGCGCGTGACGTCGCCGAGCAGCGTCTCGACCTTGCCCAGGACGAGCCAGCCGCCCGGACGCAGCGCGGCCGCGAAGCGTCGCAGCAGTTCCTCCTGGAGCTCGCGCTCGAAGTAGATGAAGACGTTGCGGCAGAAGATCAGGTCGAGCTCGCTGCGCGCCGGCTCCCGGATCAGGTCGCCCTGGGTGAACCGAACCATGCGGCGCACCTCCTCCCGCACGCGGAACGGCGGCGCATCGGGCTCGAACCAGCGCGCGCGCGCGGCGGCGGGCATCTCCACCATCGCGAGCGCCGGATAGGCGGCGTAACGCGCCCGCTCGATCGCCTGCGCATCGAGATCGGTTCCCTCGATGCGGAAGCGGCGCAGCTCGCCCAGCCGGCCGCTCGCCTCCAGGGCCTCGCGCAGCAGCATCGCGATCGTGTACGGCTCCTCGCCCGTGGCGGTGCCCGCGCTCCAGATGCGCACCGGGCCGCTCCGCTCGAGAAGATCCGGCAGCACGACGTCGCGCACGACGTGCCACACGTCGGGATTGCGGAAGAACTTGCTGACGTTGATCGTGACCGCGGCGAGCAGCCGCTCGTACTCCTCCGGATCGGAGTCGAGCAGCGTCGCGTAATCGCCGTAGCGATGCACGCCGCGCGCACGCATTCGCACCGCCAGGCGACGGCGCAGGCACTTCTCCTTGTAGCCTTCGCAGAACAGACCGGACGCGCCGCGGATCTGCTCCTTAAGCGCCTTCAGCTCGCGCGCATCCTCCGCGCCCAGCTCGCCATGAGCGAGCGGCAGCGGCGGCGGCAGCGCCGGGTGGACAACCGTTGGTGGCCTCACCTTTCCGCCTCCGCCTGCGGGCGGCTCAGGCGCTTCCCCGCGTCCCGAGCGCATCGGCCACCACCTCCAGATTGGCGCGCACCACCTGATTGTCCGGATTCAACTCCAGCGCGCGCCGCCAGTACTTCATCGCCTCTTCCCGCCGGAAGCGCTTGTACTGGAGGTTTCCGAGCTTGGTGTAAACGTCGTCGCCGAGATCCGGAGCGAGCTCCAGCGCGCGCTCGTAGTGCGTCTCCGCCTCGTCGTGGAGGCCCAGCCGGTAGGCGACGTCGCCCAGATCCTTGTGCGCCTGGACGAGCTGCGGATCCTCCTCGAGCGCCGTGCGATAGCTCTCGCGCGCCGCCTCCAGCTCGTTGCGGCGCTCCGCGACCGCACCCGCGACCAGGTGCAGCGGCGCGACATGAGGATGCCGCGCCAGCCCCTCCTTCGCGAGACGCGCCGCCTCGCCGAGATCACCCGACGCGGCCGCGGTCAGCGCCGCGGCATAGTAGTAACGCGCAGGTCGCTTCGCTTCGTCTCGCTCGCGCTCGCGATAGAGCGCGAGCGCCTCCGTCGACTCCGCCAAATGCCTGGCCTGGAGGCTCGCCTCGGCGCGCGTGAGCGCGGCCGCCGGCGTGCCCGGCCTGAGCGCCTCCGCCTCCTGCAGCACGAGCAGCGCTTCGGGCGCGCGACCGAGCCGCATGAGCACCTGTGCCATGTTCATGAAAGGCGACCAGCCGGGACCGCTCTCCTCCACCAGCGACTTCAGACGTCGCAGCGCGTCGCGGTACTCCCCAGCATGCAGCGCCATGAGCGCGAGGTGGTGCTTTGCGTCGAGGTCGTTCGGCCGCAGCTCGAGCACCTTCCTATACTCGCGCGTCGCCTCCTCCGTCATGCCCGCGCGATAGAAGGCCACGGCCAGATTGCGCGCCTCCTGTACATCGCCCTCGCGGGTGCGGGTGAGCGGCGTCGCGTCGCGCCTGCCCACACGCTCCGCGAAGCCCGCCTGGATCAGGCCGTACACGGCCTTGCCCACCTCGAACTCGACGAATCCCGTCTGATCGACGATCTCGCGCACGCTGCGGGTGCCGTCGAGCTGCGACAGCAGGGACTTCTGCATCTCCGTCAGCTCGGATGCGGCCGCGCGTGCACGCTCCTCGTCGACGCGGAAGATCAGGTCGAGCGAGGGGATCTTCTTCTCGATCAGGCTCCACTCGTCGACGCGGCGTGCACCTTCGAGCAGCAGCGACTCCGGATTGATCGAGACGAGCACCTCGCCCGCGTCGGGTCGCTCGTCCGCTTCGAAGTAGAAGTTGCCGCGGTTCCAGGTGAACAGGAAGTAAATCGCCTCCTCGATCTGGACCTTGATGTACAGCTCGAGCGAGCTCGGCGAGATGAAGCCGGATTCCACGAGCAGCTCGCCGAGGCGGCGGTCCGGCCGCTCGCGCTGCACCTCGATCGCCTGCTCGAGCTGCTCGTGGGTGATGAGCGCGTCGCGCACCATGAGGTCGCCGAGTCGGTCGCGACGGTTCACGATGCGCGCGTAGATCACGCGCCCCTCGTCGAAGTACACCTGCCCGAAGTTCGAGCGATCGGTGACTGACAGGCAGCCCGTCTTTAGGCCGAGCGCCAGGAGCTGACAGACGTCGGCGAGGCTGGCTTCCTTTAGGCTGCCCTTGATCGCCATCAGCCCAGCTCCTCGACGACCCAGTCGGCCGAGTAGGGCCAGACCCAGATCAGCTTTTCAGTGCTGCGGAACCAGTCGTCGCGGCCACCGCGCAGGGGCGCCGCCTCGCTCTGGACGTCAGCCGCTTCCACCGGGACCCGTTCCGACTCCTCCGGTGCGGCGGCGGGCGCGGACGAAGCTTCGACCGCGATCTCCTCGACGGTCACAGCGGCGGCGGGGATCACGGCGGAGGCCACATCGGCGACCAGCCCGGCCGCGAGACGCGAGCGCAGCCGGTCCTCGAGACCGTCCAGCTCGGCGGGCGGCCGCTCGGCACCGAACACGAGCTGCGCGCCCTCGCGCGTCAGCGCGTCGAAGAGGTGGAACAGCTCCTCCTGCGCCCGCTCGGTCCCTTCCAGCGCCTCGACTCCCTCGATGAAGAGCGCGTCCGCGTGCCGGTAGCGGGCGCGCCAGCTCTCGACCTCGTTCTTCTCCAGAGCGTCGATCAGCTCACTGGCGAAATCGCTGCCCCTCAGATAGGCGACGGTCATGTCGGGGTGATCCGTCATCATCCGGCGCGCGGTCGCGGCGAGCAGCGCGGAACGGCCGGCCGCCGCCTCGCCCCACATGAACAACGGATTGTAGCGGCGTCCCGGCGACTTCACGATCGCGTGCGCGGCCTTCACCACGAGCTGATCTTCCGCGAGCGAGAGATCCTCCAGGGCGGAGCCGGCCGGCGGAGCCGGCAGCGGCCGGTTACGCGCGCGCACGTTGGCGAGCAGCGCCTCGGCATCGCCGACGCGGTCGGCATCGCGCAGCACGTCGAGTCGGGCGAGCTCCGGCGCGTCCGGCTCCAGCGCCGCCGCCTCGCCCGCGATCTCGCGCAGCCGGTCGACATCCTTCTCGAAAGCCCGAATCAGCGTCTCCGCCTCGTCGAACCGGCCGGCAGCGATCGCGTCCTCCAGTCGTCCGGTGCGATATCCGTCCGCACGCCAGCGCTCCACCGCGTCCCCGAGCTGGCGCTCTCCCGGCGGCCCCGCGACGACATCCGTGACCGTCTCCTTGATGTCGGCCAGGAAGCTGTCGAACTCCGACGCCGACGCGCGGGCGCTGCCCGACGAGCCGAGCAGCGCCGGCACTTCCTCCGCCAATACCGTGCGCCCCTCCAGCTCCTGCACCGCAAACACGCGATTCAATCCGCCCTGCAGCTCGCGCACGTTGCCGAACGCCCTCCGCGCCAGCGCCTCCGGCACCCCCTCCGCGAGCGTCTGCTCGCGTCGCTCCGTGAGCCGGCGCACGATCGCCACGCGCGTCTCGTAGTCGGGCGCCGCGACGTCCATGATCAGGCCGCCCGAGAAGCGGGACAGCAGGCGCTGGTCGAGGCCGTCGATCTCCGGCGGTGGCCGATCGCTCGTAAGCACGACCTGTCCGCCGCCCGCCGCCACCTGATCCCACGCGCGCAGCAGCTCCTCCTGCATCCGATGCTGGCCGGCGAGGAACTGTACGTCGTCGAGCAGCAGCATCGTGTTCATGCCGAGCTGCATCCGGAAGTCCGCATCCTGGCCCGTCTTGAACGCCTCGGTCACGCGCGCGATGAATCCTTCGAGCGTGTCGTACACCAGGTTCAGATCCGGGTGCAGCCCGTGCGCGTGATGGCCGATGCCGTGCAGCAGGTGCGTCTTGCCGAGACCCGACGCGCTGTAGATGAAGAGCGGGTTGTACGACGTGCCGGGGGCCTCGGCCACCCGCCGCGCGGCCGCATACGCGAGGCGATTGCCCGCTCCGACGACGAGCGTGTCGAAGGTGAGTCCCGGGTCCAGCTCGATAGGCATGAGTGTCAGTCGTTGGGCGCGGTGACCGGACCGTACTTCTTCGACAGACTGCGCAGCACCAGGTCGCTGATGCCGCGCAGCGTATTGAAGACCCCCTCCCCCGTCACGGCGACGGAGGGGAACGACGGTACGTCGCGGAAATTCAGGGCCTGATCCATCTCCTCGACCGTATGCACGCCCGGCAGATCCACCTTGTTGTACTGGAGCACGAGCGGCAGCTGGCGGATATCGAGATTCTGCTCCAGCAGATTCTCCTGGAGGTTGCGCAGGCTCTCGATGTTCTCTTCCATCTGCTGCTTCTGCGAGTCGGCGACGAAGACCACGCCGTCCGCTCCCCGCAGCACGAGCTTGCGCGTTGCGTTGTAGTACACCTGACCCGGCACGGTGTAGAGCTGCATCTTGGTCTTGAAGCCCGCAATCGTGCCGAGATCGAGCGGAAAATAGTCGAAGAAGAGCGTGCGGTCGGTCTCCGTCGCGAGCGAGACCATCTCACCCTTGCGATCGTCGGGTACCGCCGTGTGCACGTACTGCAGGTTCGTCGTCTTGCCCGAACGGCCGGGGCCGTAGTAGACGATCTTGCAGGTGATCTCGCGGGTCGAGTAGTTGACCAGTGACATCGGCGCTCGTGGCTATTGGTCGGGGAGGAAGACGTGCTCGAGCCCGGCCTCGAGATCCTGCTCGAAGTTGGACTGATCACTCGTCGGCGCCGCGTCGCGGAACGCTTCCAGCGACGCCAGCTTTTCTCCGAAGCGATCGAAGAAGAGCTGTACCAGTCCGACCGAGGAATCGTCGTCGAAGATCGCGACGAGGATGATCTCCTCCGAGGGCGTCTGGATCGGCGCGATGAAGAGCTGCCGCGTGGCGCCGCCATGGTGCAGGTGCGTCCAGCGCTGCGAGCCCGTCAGTTCTGCGAGAGCGGTCGCCGCCGCACTGGCCGACGCCGCGAGCGACGCGACGTTCACCACTTCGTACTTGCGCGTGAAGCCGTACTGGCCCAGCACCTGGCCACTGCGGTTGATGAGTAGCGCGATGCGCACCCGCGTCTCACCGACGAAGGTCTCGATCGGCTGCCGCAGGGCCGCCACGACCTGGTCCAGATCGGCGCGTCTCACCTCTTCAGCGCCTCCAGCACATTGCGCATCTCGACGCGCACCAGCCCGAGCTGCGCGTCGACCCGAGTCACCGCGACCGCGACGACGTCGCGGTGGCTGGCAATGATCAGATGACCGGCGGCGGCCTCGAGCTGGATCGCGCGCAGCTCGCCGAATTTCGCCGTCGTGGCGGCCTTCGCGCTGCGCTTGACGAGTGAAGCCGCCATCGCGGCGACGGCACCGCCCGCGACACCCTCGGCCATTTCCTCGACGATCGGCACGCCGGCCTGCGCGTCGACGATCATCGCGCCGCGCACGCCGGGCACACGACTCAGCCGGTCCAGCATGTCCTCGAAGAGCTTCTTCATGCGCCCCCCTGGAGGAACGATCTGCTCAGCTCCGTCGCGCGTTGTGCCGCGCGCACGACCCACCCGGCAGGCGCACCGGGGTCCGCCGCGAGCAATACCATGAACTGGTCGGGCAGAACGGTGATGTGGAGCTGCGCGTGCTCGGTTTCCAGCATGATACCTCGCCACGCGCCCAGGTCGAGCAGATCGGCGGTGCGCGCGGCTTCCTCGATCGCACCGCTCAGGATCGCGCCGAGGGCTTCCGCGTCCGTGCCCGTCGCGTCCCGCGACAGCGCGCCGGCCAGCACGAGGCCGTGCGCATCCAGGATCACCGCGCCCAGGAAGGGCGTCTCCCGGCGCAGCGGGTCGAACAGCTTCACTGGATCCAGGGCCGCCACCGTCGACGCGAGCCGCCCCTGTCCCTGCCCCCGCGCGTTTCCCTCGGCCGGCGCCTGCGACTGCGCCGTCGCACCGCGCAGACGATCGGTCAGAACCAGGAGCGCCTCCTGGACCGCCGGATCGTCCGGGCGCGCGGCAGCCGCGCGGTCGAGGTGCCGACGCGCGATGCCGAAATCGCCGCGGTCGAGATGGACGAAGCCGACGCCTCGGTGCGCTTCGAAGTTGTCGGCGTCGAGACGGAGCGCGAAGCCCCACTCGTCGTGCGCGCGCTCGCGGTCGCCGTTCTCGAGGTAGAGCCGGGCGAGGAGGAGGTGCGCCTCGACGTTGCCCGGATTCCGCTCCAGTCCGCGCAGGCACACGCGCACCGCCGCGTCGCGGTTGCCCTGGCGGCGATAGGCGTCGGCGAGCGGGACGAACGAAGGCGCGCCCGGATCGTGCGCGACTTCCTCGCTCCAGCGCTGGAGCTCTGCGGGGGCTGCGGACTTCCTCATGTGCCGACCAGCGTCGTGTTCATTTCGAGGATCCGGGTCAATGAGCGGACCGCCTCCAGCGCCTGCGCGACGACTTCGCGCCGCCCGCCGTACGGCATGAGCCGGAGGTAGTTGCCCCATGCGTTTTCGGCGCGGCTGAAATCGCCGATCTGCACGGCGGCGAAGCCGAAGTGGTAATGTGTCTCGGCTTCGAGCGGATCGAGCGACACGGCCTTCGCGAACGCCTCGGTCGCGGCACGCACCCGTCCCTGCCCCAGCATCGCGCGTCCGCCCAGCAGCGGAATGGCGCCGTGCTCCGGATAAGCGTGGGCGAGCTCATCCGCGAGCTTGACTGCGGCGTCGAAGTCGCCGCGCTCGACCAGATCGCGCAGCTCATCGAGCGACGGCTCGAGGGGCCGGGTCGTGCGCCGTGAGCTGTCCGATTCCTCGATCGACAGCACGCCGGTCGCGAGCAGGCCGAAAATGATCTTGGCGATGTCGAAGCTGCTGCGGCCGAGGCTCGCGGCGATCTGGCGGATGTCGCGCGTGCCGTCGATCTCGGCGAGTGCTTCCCATTCGTCCGGTCGCAGGTCGATCGGCCCCGAGACGTCCTCGGCGACCTCGTTCAGGACGGGGACCGCTTCCAGATTCGGAATCCGCGGCTCGAGCCGCGACCACTCGTCGATCCGGCGCGCGCCCTCCATCAGCAGTGACTCGACCTTCACGCGCACCGGGAAGATGCCGATCGGCACCGTCGCCTGTTCCTCGAAGTGGAACTCGCCGTCGGCCCAGCCCATCAGATCGTAGACGGTTTCCTCGATCTGGAAGCGCAGATGTCGCTCGATCTCCTCCGAGCTGACGCTGCCCATCTCGATCAGGATCTCGGTGAAGCGGCGCGGCTCGCCCGACTTCTGGACCTCGAGCGCCCGTTGCAGCTCGCGCTCCGTGATCTTGCCGGCGCGCAGCAGCTGCTGGCCCAGCCGCCGCAGCGACCGGCGACGATGCGCGAACACGATCGCGCCGCGCTCGAAGACGATCGTCGCTTCGTCGTGCATCCGTTCCGAGCGCACGGTGCACGTGCCGGTCTTGCGCGTCAGGTCCAGGAGCTGGAGCACATCCTGGATGCCGAGATCCGAGAGCCTTCCTTCGATCGGCATGGCGCCTCAGTCCGCCATGGCCGGATGCAGCCGCCGCAGCCCCGCGGTCGCCTCGAGGTCGGCCGGCTGGAAGCGCAGCACGCGCGAGTACGCCACCACCGCCTCCTCGTGCTTGCCCGTTTCCTCCAGGGCACGGCCCAGCCGCGTGAGCGCGGGCAGCAGATACGGATCGGCCGTGAGCAGGTCGACCAGCACGTGGATCGCCTCGCTGCGCCGGGTGGCCTGCCATTCGACCTCGGCCAGCGCAAGACCCGCCTCGCCGTAGCTCGGCAGGAGCGAGAGCGCCGACCGCAGGTGCTCGCGCGCTTCCGCGCCCCGTCCCGTTTCCGCGAGCACGCGGCCGAGCGCGGTGAGTGCCGCAACCGCGCCATCGTCCAGATGGATCGCGCGGCGGAGCGCCTCCTCGGCCGCCGACATCTGACCCGCCGCCCGGGAGGCGAGTCCGAGCTCGGTGAGCAGCGGCACGTCGGTCGGCGCAGCGTCGCGCACGCTCTGGAGCACCTGGACCGCGCGATGCGGGTCCCCGCCGCGCAGATACGCTTCCGCCAGCGCGCGCTGCGCGTTCACGTCCTCCGGCGCGATGGCGACCAGCCGCGCCGCCTCTTCGCGCGCATCGACGACGCGGTCGAGCTGGAGCAGCGCGCGCGCGCGCCCGAGCATCGCGCCGCGCAGGAGGTGACCCTTCGGCCCGCGCACCGCCAACGGATCGAGCGGGCCCGAGCCGAGCGCGGTCGCGTAGCGCTCGAGCGCCTCGCCGGCGAGGCCCTGGCGCAGCAGCAGATCTCCGAGCACGACCACCGGCTCGATGCTGTCACCACCCGCGGCGATCGCGCGCTGCGCTTCCATCACGGCGCGGTCGAGCTCGCCGCGCGCCATCGCCTCCCGCGCCGCCGTGAGCGGATCCGCCGAGCCCGAGCGGCTGGGCCGCTGCTCGAGGTCGGCGAACAGGTTTTCGAGGGCGGACGACTCGAAGTCGAACGTCTCGATGCCGCCGCCGGTCTCGATGCGCTCCGCGACGTCCAGCTCGGGCGCCAGCACGCGCGCCTCCTCGAACTGGAGATCGATCAGCAGCCGGAAGCGCGGCATCGGCATGTACGGATCGAGCTCCAGCGCGCGCTTCGTCTCGCGCAGCGCACCCTGGTAGTCGCCCACGGCGGAGAGCGCGAAGCCGAGGTTGTAGCGTGCCTCGGCGAGATCGGGATCCGCCTCCACCGCGCGTACGAGCGCGGTCTTCGCCTCGACCGGCCGCGACATCTGCATCAGCACGGCGCCGAGACCGCTCCACGCGATCGCCGACGTCGACTCCAGCTCGAGCGCCTGGCGATAGGCGTCCACCGCGTCCCGCAATCGATTCAGTCGCGACAGCATGAGCGCCAGGTTGCGCCACACGTCGCCCGGCGCGCGGCCCCCGTGCAGTGCGCTACGGAACGCCTTCTCCGCCGGCTCGGCACGCCCACGGTGGTGGCTGACGACGCCGAAGTTGTTGAGCGCCAGGGCGTAGCTCGCGTCCAGGTCCAGCGCCCGCTGATACGCCTGCTCCGCGCCGTCGAGATCGCCGAGCTGGTGCGCCGCGACGCCGCGCTCGTTCCACAGCTTGGGGCTGCCCGGCTCCTGCTGGAGCAGCTCGTCATAGACGGCCGCGGCGTCGGCGCTGCGCGTCTGCAGCAGCAGCATCTCCGCGCGGGCCTGGCGCACCAGCATCGCCTCCTCGCCGCGCTCCAGCGCGAGCGCGAACTCGCGCTCCGCCTCGTCGTACAGGCCGCGCTGTCGGAACGCGAGACCGAGGTTGTAATGCGCGAACGTCGCTTCGGTGACTTCCGTGCTCGGATTTTCGCCGACGAGCTCCTGGTAACGCGCGGCGCTGTAGCGATCCAGCGAAAGGTTCGCCTCCGCCTTCATCAGGCTGGGATTCAGCTCGGTCGCCCGCTTCGACGCGCGCTCGGCCTTGTCGGTCTCGCCGAGATCGCCGTACACGAACGCGAGCAGGTGATGCGCCTGCGCCAGGTGCGGATCGGCGCGCACGGCCGCCTCGAGCGATTCCCGCGCCTCCCCCGAGATGCCGCGACTGTACTGGAGCTCGCCGATCTCGAGCAGCACCTGCGCGTTCTCCGGATCCATGACGGCAGCGCGGCGCAGGCGGGACATCGCGGCTTCGGTGTCGCCCGCCTCGCGCTCGGCGCGCGCGAGGTGCAGGTACACCTGGACGTCGGCGGGCCCGCTCTGAACGAGGCGACGGTACTCGAGGATGGCCGCGCCCGGATCGCCACCGTACAGGTAGGCGCGGGCGAGGCGAGCGCGCGCCTCGCGGTCGTTCGGCTCCTGCTCGAGTCGGGTGCGCAGCTCGGCGACGCGCTGCCCGAAGTAGCCGGTGTGGAAGTAGGCGACGCGCAGATTGCGCTGGGCGACCTGCATGCGCGGATCCAGCTCGAGGGCCTGCTCGAGCTGCTCGACGGCCTCGGGGAACAGTCCCTTGTGGTAGTAGACGACGCCCAGATTGTTGTGCGCGCCGGGATCCTTGGGGTCGATTCGACGCGCGAGCGAGCGGAGGATCGCAAGGTCGCGCTCCGAACGGGGCGAGACCTGCTGAGGCTGGCCGTCCAATGGACGGATCTCGTCGATTCTCGCGGGCGCGGTGGACTCCATGATGAGGCGCGTCAGGCCAGCCGGATCGCGCGCAGAAGCACGTCGATCGATGCCTCGTCGGGGACGAGCATGAAGTGGCCGTGCAGCGGGTGGTCCACCTCGTCCAGGTTGAAGATGGTTTCGACGAGGAAGACGTAGTCGCGACTCTCGTTGAACTCGAGGAAGCTGGACTTCAGCACGGCGGCGGTCGCGTCCATGGCGAGGCCGGGCACCGAAGTGAGCAGGAGCAGCCCGAGGAACTCCGAGAGCGCGTTGAGGTAGGCGCCGCTGAGGATGTTGCCGACCTCCTTCAGTGCCGACTGCTCGAGCTCGCCGAAGCCGTCTGGAAACGTGACCTCCTTGCGGCCGGTGAGGGTCGCGGTGACGCGCTCCGCCGTCTCCTTCGGGAAGATCTGCACGGTGCGCCCGGTGAGGTCGCCGAGCATCTGCATGGCGACGCCGGCGACGACGGTCTCGCCGGTGCCGAGCATGTCGGCGATCTCGTCGATGCGCAGAACGCGCACGGTGGGCACGCCGACCATGATCCGGTGATTCATGAGCTGCGACAGCGCGGTGGCGGCATGGCCGCCGCCGATGTTCGCGACCTCTCGCAGGCCGTCCAGCTGCAGGCTCCCCAACTCCCGAACGTCAACCATGAACGAATCCCCCCTGGGTCACACTCACCGGGTCCAGCACGAGTGCGGGCGTGCCGTCCGCCAGCAGCGTCGCGCCGGAGAAGATCGGCAGCGTCCCTTTCGCGGTGTCGAATTCCTTGATCACGATCTGCTCCCTGCCTACCAGGCGATCGACGACGAGGCCCGTGCGTCGCTCGCCCACTTCGATGACGACCGCTGCGGCGCTGGCGTCGTTGACGCTCATGCCGAGACGCGCGTCGAGACGCAGCAGCGGCATGACCTCCTCGCGCAGCCGCAGCACCTCGGAGCCGCCGGCTTGTTCGCTCATGCCCGGGCGTAGCGCGACCGCCTCGGCTACGTGCGTCAGCGGGATGACGTAATCCTCGTCGCCCACCTGGACCCGCAGCGCCTGCGCGATCGTGAGCGTGAGCGGCAGCCGTATGTCGAATGTCGATCCGCGGGGCGTCGAGCGCAGATCGAGCGAGCCGCCGAGGGCACGCACGCGCTCGGCGACGACGTCCAGTCCCACGCCCCGCCCCGAGACCGCGGTCACGGACTCGGCCGTCGTCAGCCCGGGGGCGCTCAGTACGCGCAGCAGCTCGCGGTCGTCCAGCTCGGCGGGCGCGTCGGCCGGCAGCAGGCCCATCTCGATGCCGCGCAGACGCACCGCCTTGCGGTCCACGCCGCGGCCGTCGTCGATGACGCGGATGAGCACGCGCGACCGCTCGCGCTCCGCGATGAGGGTCAGCGTCCCCCGCTCCGGCTTGCCGGCGGCGAGCCGTTCCGCGGGCGGCTCGATGCCGTGGCCGATCGCGTTGCGCAGCAGGTGCACGAGCGGGTCCGCGATCTCGTCGAGAATGGTGCGGTCCAGCTCGATGCCGTGCCCCTCGATCCTGAAATCCACCAGCCGCTCCATGCGGCGAGCGGTGTCGCGCACGACGCGCGGGAAGCGGTCGAACATCTCCCGCACCGGCACCATGCGCACGGCGAGAATGCCGGTCTGGAGCTCCTGGACCAGGTGCGACGCGCGCGCGTGCAGCTCGTCCAGCCGATCCTCCGCGCCCGTCTCGGTGGTCGCGACCATGATGCCCCGCTGCACGATCGCCAGCTCGGCGATGCCGTCCGCCAGGTGGTCCAGATTGCGCAGCTCGACGCGGAGGAAGCGACCGCGACGCTCGGCGTGCTCGACGGCGCCCGGCACGCCTGCGGCGCCCAGCTTCGCCGCGGCCGCGCGCGCACGCGCATCCGCGATTTTCTCCTCGCTCAGCTCCTCGAAGTCGACCGATGCGACTTCGCCCGCGGCACGGATCGCGGCGCCGAGCTGCTCCTGCTGCGGCTCGCCGCCAACGAACAGCGTGAGCTCGCCGTCGAATGCGTCGCCCGGCTCCTTCGGGTCCGTCGCCAGCACCGGCGCGACGCCGTCCGCGTTCCGGATCGCGAGCGTCGCGCGCGCTGCGATGAGCGGCGCGTCGCGGTGGAAATGAACGCGCACGATCAGCTTCGATCCGTCGGGCGCATCGGCAACCCGGCGTCGGCGGGGTGGCGGCGCGGCGGCGGGCGTCACGCGCGCGTCGCTCGCCGGCACGGCCTCGGCCTCGTCCGCCTCCACCCCACCCTGATGGGTGGCGACGGCGGCATCGACGCCGCGGCCCAGCCGGTCCGCGCCTTCGAGCAGGGCGTCGATCAGGGCAGGATCCACCCGCGCGCGACCCTGCCGCACGCCGTCGAGTCGATCCTCGAGCTCGTGCGCGAGATCGGCGACGGCGCCGAAGCCCATGCTGGCCGACATCCCCTTGATCGTGTGGACCGAGCGGAAGGCCTCCTCCAGGGCGGCGGCGTCCCCGCTCTCTTCCAGGCGGAGGAGGCTGCGATCCAGCCCGCGCAGGTGCTCCTGCGTCTCCGCCAGGTAGAGGTCGAGGTAGCGCGAGAGCTGCACGCGCGATCCTCCGCGCCGGCTAGCCGAGGACCCGCTGAACGGCTTCGAGCACCCGCGACGGCTGGAACGGCTTGACCACGAAGTCGCGCGCGCCCGCCTGGATCGCCTCGATCACCAGCGCCTGCTGGCCCATGGCGCTGCACATCAGGATCTTGGCGTCCGGGTACTCCTTCACGATGGCACGCACCGCGTCGATGCCGCCCATGTCGGGCATCACGATGTCCATCGTCACCAGGTCGGGCGTCAGCTCGCGATAGCGCTCGACCGCCTTCGCGCCCGTGTCCGCTTCACCCGCCACCTCGAAGCCCGCCTGCTTCAGGATGTCGGCGAGCATCGTGCGCATGAAGATCGCGTCGTCGCAGATGAGTACCCTGCGTCCCATTGTCATCTCCCTTGCGGCGGCAGCGTTTGAGTTGTTCAGGCCAGCAGGCGGCGGATCACCGGGATCGGATCGATTGCCGTGAACGGCCGTCCGTCGAGTGATCCCACGCCGATCACCTCGTCACCCTCGATATCGAACATGCCGCGTGTGTCCCGTCCCAGCGACAGGTCCCGCGCAGCGGCGCGCGTCACGGCCACCATCTCGTCCACGGCCATGCCGATCACGCGGCCCTCGTACTCCAGTAGCACCAGCCGGTGATCCTCCCGCGGACCCGCGGGCGCCAGGCCCAGGATCGCGCCCAGATCCAGCACCGTCACGATCCGTCCGCGCAGCCCCACCAGACCGCACACCTCCGGACCCGTCCCCGGTAGCCGAGTGAAGCTTCGCGGCGGCAGGATCTCGCGCACGGAAGTGATCGGGAACGCCAGCCAGTGACCGTCGCACGAACAGACGACCCACTGGGGGGCGGCCAGGTATGCCGCTCGCTCCGCGGCAGCGATGGGTGATTCTGCTGCTGGTTGGATCCGGGACCTTCCGAGCTGCCGGGGTACTCTCGGGGCCTCGCAAAGATAGGGCAGACTGGCAGATATGGGCAACGCGGATGGTCCTGGATCGCCGCCAGGGCAGATGCCCTGAACGGCCGGGCGCGGAGAGCGCACACGCACACGCACAGGGACACGGAGTCCGGATCCCGGTTTTTGCCCGAAGAAATGCGGGCCCTCGGACTCCCTGTGCGTGTGCCTGTGCGTGTGCGCTTTCCCTGCCCGATCCGTTTGGCGCGTGGAGCCCCGGGCCGCGCAGACCTACCCGACCGGCAGCAGCCCGCTCAGGCGCTCGCCCAGGCCCTGACCGCCTCCAGATCCTCCGGCAGCGGACTCCGGAAATCCATCTTCTCGCCCGAGCGCGGATGAACGAATCCCAGGCGCCAGGCATGCAGGAACTGCCGCGGCGTGCGCCGCTCGAGCTCCGACGCCCAGGCGCGGTGCGGCCCGGACACGCCGCGCGCTGCGCCGCCGCCGTACACCCGATCGCCGACGATGGGGTGGCCGATCGAGAGCAGGTGTACGCGGATCTGGTGGGTGCGGCCGGTCTCGAGCCGCGCCTCCAGGAGGTCCGCCGCGAGCCAGCGCTCCAGCCGCCGGAAGTGCGTGAGGGCGCGGCGGCCCCCCTCCCCGATCGCCATGCGCTTGCGGTCGGTGCGCGAGCGGCCGATCGGCGCGTCCACGCTCATGCGCTCCTGCTCGAGATGGCCCCACGCCGCGGCCAGGTAGGAGCGGCGGATCTCCCGGCGCTTGAGCGCATCCGACAGCTTCCGGTGCGCCTCGTCGTGCTTCGCGACGAGCAGCAGCCCCGACGTGTCCTTGTCGAGGCGATGCACGAGCCCCGGCCTCCGCACGCCGCCGATGCCGGACAGGTCGTCGATGTGGTGCAGCAGCGCATTGACCAGCGTTCCCGAGCGATGACCCGGCGCGGGGTGCACCACGAGCCCCGCCGGCTTGTCGATCACCGCCACGTCCTCGTCCTCGTAAACGATGCGGAGCGGGATGTCCTCCGCCTCGACGCTGGACGCTTCCGGCTCCGGCACGCGCACTCGCACCACGTCGCCCGCGGAGACCGACGACGACTTCTTCGCGAGCCGGCCGTTCACCGTCACCTCGCCCGCTTCGATGAGCGCCGCCGCCCGCGAGCGCGACAGGCCCCCGGCACGCGCGCCGACGTGCGCGTCCAGGCGCTCGCCCGCTTCCGCCTCGCTGACCGCCCAGGAGCGCTCGCGCTCGCTCACGCCGCGGGCATCAGAACGGGCGGGGCTTCCGGCCTTCGGTCAGTAGCGAGATCCCGAGCAGGATCGCGCCGGTCGTGACCGCCATGTCCGCGATGTTGAAGATGGGCCATTCGTAGCCGCCCACGGCCAGGCGGATGAAGTCGACGACACCCTCGGACCAGCGGATGCGGTCGATGAGATTGCCGATCGCGCCGGCGCAGAGCACGGCGATGGCCAGGCGGCGCAGCCGGTCCTCGCGGGGCGTCGAGCGATAGAACGCGATCAGCGCCGCGAGCACGCCGAGCGCCGTGAGCACGAAGAAGGGACGCGAGAACGCGCCCAGGTGCAGGCCGAACGCGATGCCCGGATTCCGCACGTAGGTGAACGACAGATAGGAGCCGACGACGGGCACGAGGCGGCCCGCTTCGAGCGAAGCCAGCGCCACCTGCTTGGTGATCTGGTCGGCCACCAGAATGCCGATGGCGATCACCCATGGGAACAGCGCGTCGATGCGCGATGCGAGGGACGCGTTCGAGGCAGCCGTTGTCTCGCCGGCCGGCGCAGGCGCGGTGGGCACGCGTCAGCTCCGCTTGCCGCCGTCTTCACGCGGGCGGCTGTCCTCGCTCCAGAGGGAAAGCGCGAGCAGGACGGCGCCGACGGTGACGGCCATGTCGGCGACGTTGAAGACCGGCCAGCGCATCGCACCGATGCCGACGTCGAGGAAGTCGACGACGCCGCGGGGCGAGCGCACGCGGTCGATCAGGTTGCCGAGCGCGCCGCCGCAGATGAGCGCGATCGAGTAGAGTCGCAGGCGATCGCTCCTGGGCGTCGTCCAGTACATCGCGACCAGCGCGACCAGCGCCACCAGCGAGAGCACCAGGAAGACGATGCGTGAGTACTCGCCGACGTTGATGCCGAACGCCGCGCCCGGATTGTAGATGTAGGTGAGGCGCAGATAGTCGCCGATCACCTCGATCTGCTCGTAGAGCCGCAGACTGCGCTGGATCCAGAGCTTCGTGACGAGGTCGAGCGCCAGCACCGCCGCGACGATTGCGACCAGATTCATCCCGCGTCCGGGCGCGCTCTCCGCCGCCTCGAACGCCGTCGGGCCTTCCACCGAAACCGATTCCACGAACTCTCCCCCGGTGCCATCGTCGTTCATCGCGTGGCTCACGTCCGGCTCAAGCCGATGCGCGCGCCGTTTCCGTCCAGATCCAGAGCCTGTACCACGGAATATTCCGCTTCGGTCCCGCCCGTCGTGTCGAGGCTGGCGGCGAGGGTCTCGCCGCTAATCCAGTCGCGGTACCGCTCGGCCGCCCGCACCACCTCGCTGTCGCCGCTGATGGCTACGCGGATGCGGTCCGCGACCTCGAGACCCGCCTCCTTCCGCATGCGCTGGATGCGGCTCACCAGCTCCCGCGCGAGGCCCTCGAGACGCAGCGGCTCGTCGATCGCGGGGTCCAGCGCGACCGTATGCCCACCATCCGACTCGACCAGGAAGTCGCCCCGGGCCGTCTGCATGACCTCGAGCATGTCGCGGTCCAGCTCGTGACTCTCGCCCGCCACCTCGATCGCGATCGGCCGTCCGAGGCGCCAGCCGTGGAGCGCGTCGTGGTCGAGCGCGCGGATCGCCGCGGCGGCCTGCTGCGTGTCGCGGCCGAAACGTGGCCCGAGCCGCGGGAAGTTCGGCTTCGCCGAGAACGTGACCAGCTCGCCGGCGTCGTCCAGGAAATGGATGCGCTTCACGTTCAGCTCGTCGCGCGCGACCTCGAGCAGCGACTCGTCGAGGCGCACGCCGCCCGGCACCACCGCGTGCAGCACGCCGAGCGGCTGGCGCACCCGAATCTTCGCCTGCTCGCGCGCGGCGCGGCCCAGCCGCGCGAGCATACGCACCGCCTCCATGCCGCGTTCCAGCTCCGCATCGCGCGGGAACGCCTCGCCATCCGGATAGCGGGCGAGGTGCACGCTGTCGCCGTCCAGCGCACGGTGCAGCCAGTCGGGGCGGAACGGCGTGAACGGCGCGAGCAGCCGCGCGGTCGTCACCAGCACGTCGTGCAGCGTGCGAAAGGCGGCGCGCGTGTCGGCGGCGTCCGCGCTGCCCCAGAAGCGGTCGCGGCTGCGGCGCACGTACCAGTTCGACAGCTCGTCGACGACGAACTCGCCGATCGCCCGTGCGGCGCGCGTCAGCTCGTACGCCTCCAGGTCGGCGTTAACGGATGCGGCCAGCGACGCGCAGCGCGACAGGATCCAGCGGTCGAGCAGCGGCCGCGCGGCGGGCTCCGGATCCGCCTCCGTCGGCGTCCATGACTCCAGGTTCGCGTACAGCCTGAAGAAGCGGTACGTGTTCGCGAGCGTGTCGAAGGTCCGTCGAGCGGACTCACCCAACGCCTGCGGGTCGAAGCGCTTCGGCACCCACGGCTGACTGTTCGTCAGCATGTACCAGCGGATCGCGTCGGCGCCGAACTCGGCGATGGCGCCCCACGGATCGACGACATTGCCGCGCGACTTCGACATCTTCTGGCCCTCGGCGTCCAGCACCAGGTCGTTGACCACGACGTGCCGGTAGGCAGGGCCGAAGTTCAGCATCGAGGAGATCGCCAGCAGCGAGTAGAACCAGCCGCGCGTCTGATCGACGCCCTCGCAGATGAAGTCGGCCGGAAAGTGGCGCTCGAAGAGCTCCTGGTTCTCGAACGGCCAGTGCCACTGCGCGTACGGCATGGCGCCCGAGTCGAACCACACGTCGACGACCTCGGGCGTGCGCCGCATCGTGCCGCCGCACTCGGCGCAGCTCCACGTGAGCTCGTCGATGTACGGCTTGTGCGGATCCAGCGGCTCGGGCAGCCCTCCATTGCGCCATGCGAGCTGGTCGAACGAGCCGATCGCCTCGACGTGCGCTGGATCGGCGTCGCACACCCAGAACGGGAGCGGCGTGCCCCAGTAGCGCTCGCGCGAGATGGCCCAGTCGACGTTCCCCTCGAGCCACTCACCCATGCGGCCGCTGCCGACCTCCGGCGGATGCCACTGTACGGCTGCGTTGTTCTCGAGCATGCGCTCGCGCACGGAGGTCGTGCGGATGTACCACGAGTCGCGGGCCATGTAAAGCAGCGGACTCGAGCAGCGCCAGCAGTGCGGGTAGCTGTGGACCACCTTGCCGATGTGGAAGAGCAGGCCGCGTGCGCGCAGGTCGTCGACCACCACGGGATCGGCGTCCTTCACGAACATGCCGCCCACCAGATCGAGGCCCTCGGCGAAGCGGCCGGCGTCATCGACCGGGCGCAGCAGCGGCAGCCCGAACTCGTGCCCGGCCGCGAAGTCGTCCGAGCCGAACGCGGGCGCGACGTGCACCAGGCCGGTGCCGTCCTCGTCGGACACGAAGTCACCGGGCACGACCGTCCAGGCGTGCGTCCCCACGTCGTCCGTCGCGACGAAGTCGAACGGCCGCGCGTAGCGCCGCCCGATCAGCTCGGCCCCCGTGAAGCGGTGATGCACAACGAAGCGCGGACTCGGCTCCCCGCCATCCGCTCCCGCTCCCGCTCCCGAGTCCGTATCGGGAAACAGCGCCTCCACGCGCGCCTCCGCGACCACGTAACGCCGGCCGTCGAACTCGAGGTCGACGTAGCCGAGCGCCGGATGCACCGCGATGGCGGCGTTCGCCGGCAAAGTCCAGGGGGTGGTGGTCCAGACGAGGAAGGCGCGGCCCTCGGGATCGGCCGAGCCGTCCGGCTCGAGCCAGGGCGCGACGAAGGTGAGCGACGGGTCGGACACGTCCTCGTAGCCCTGGGCGACCTCGTGCGACGACAGCGCGGTGCCGCAGCGCGGGCAGTACGGCACGCTCTTGTGGCCGCGGTAGATCAGGCCCTGAGCGTGGAACCGCTCGAGCAGCGCCCAGACGCTCTCGATGTACTCCGGCGTGAAGGTGACGTACGGCTTCGAGTAGTCGAGCCAGTAGCCGATGCGCTCGGAGAGCCGCTCCCAGTCCTCTTTGTAGGTGAAGACGCTCTCGCGGCAGACCTCGTTGAAGCGCGCGACGCCGAGCTCCTCGATCTGGCGCTTGCCGCTGATGCCGAGCTTCTTCTCCGCCTCGATCTCGACGGGCAGCCCGTGCGTATCCCAGCCGGCGATGCGCGTCACGTGACGCCCCTGCATGGCGCGGTGGCGGCAGACGGCATCCTTGATGGCGCGGCTGATGACGTGGTGGATGCCGGGGCGGCCGTTCGCCGTCGGCGGCCCCTCGTAGAAGACGAACTCCTCCGCGCCGGCGGTGGCTTCGAGCGTACGGCGGAACAGGTCCTCCGCGCGCCACCGCTCGAGAACCTGCTCCTCCAGCTCGATCGGCGACGCAGGGTACTCTGGATATGCGGCGCTGCTCACTGCTACGGCTTCTCCTCCATGATCGACGAGAGCCAGTCGGGACTCTCCTCGTCGGCCGTCGCGCCGCTCGCCGGCGCGGCCGACGACTCGGGGGGCCGGGGCTGCGACTCCGCCTCCGCGGCGCGCTCCTCGACCATGGGCTCTTCCATCGCGCTCGGCGGGCGCCGTTTGGTGGCGGCCTTGCCCTTCGCCTGCTCCTGGGCCTGCGCCTGGGCGCGTTCCTCCGCGCGGGTGCCGGAATCGAGCGGCTCCTCGAGCTCCAGCGCTTCCTGCGTCACCGACAGCTCGTTCAGCTCGCGCTCGAGGAACGTGCGGAAGCTCTGGATCATGTGCAGGCGGCGAGCGCGCAGGCGGCGCAGGTTCTCTTCTTCGCGCTCGCGGGACGCGGCGGCCTCGGCGCGGATGTTCGCGGCGTCGGCTTCGGCCTCGCGGTGCAGCAGCTCGGCGTCCTTCGCGGCCTGGCGGCGTACTTCCTCGCGCACCTCCTGCGCGGTGACCAGCGCTTCCGTGAGCGCGCGATCGCGCTGACGATACTCGCCCACCTGTTCCTCGATGCGGGCGAGGCGGTCCGTCAGCGCCATGTTCTGCTTGACCAGCTCCTCGAGACGCTCCGCCACGAGGTCGAGAAAATCGTCGACCAGGTCGGTGTCGTAGCCGCGGACGGCGCGCTTGAAGTCGCCTTTCTTCTTGCGGACGTCGATCGGTGTCAGGTCGATCATCGCTGCCGCTCCCCGAAGAGGATCGTGCCCAGCCGTACCATGGTGCTGCCTTCCTCCACCGCGATCTCGTAGTCGTTCGACA
>DATKDR010000043.1:0-5665 GCA_035512635.1 Longimicrobiales bacterium
ATACATCGCGGCGATGCCCGCGCCCACGGCCGGCCAGTGCGCGGCGACGACGACGACGTAGACCGCGAAGGCGACCAGCGAGAGCAGCACGAAGGCGGGCGTCCAGCAGAAGCGGAGCGGGCCGACCAGGCGGCTGAAGAGGCGGTCGGGATCGCCGAACGAGAAGCGCATGCGGAACAGCGTGTTGCCGTGGCCCTTCAGCTTGAGCCGGCGCTCGCGGCGCAGGGACTCGGCGATGAGCACGCGCCGTTCTTCGGGTGTGCGCTCGACGAGGCGCAGCTCTTTGAGGCGACGCACGAAGGCCTCGAGGCTGGCGACGGCGGCGTCGACACCGAACCTCTGGCGCAGCCCTTCGACGATGTCGGCGAGCGAGCGGCTGCCGTCCATCTGCTTCATGAGCCACGCTTCGCGCTCGCCGAAGCGGAAGTACTGCATGCGCACGGGATCCTTCACGACGACGGTCGGACTTCCGCCGATTACCTGGCTGACGAAGCCGAGTCCGGGCCGCAGTCGGGGAAACGCGTCGCTCATCGCGGGTTGCCGGGAAAGCGGGCGGTGACCGTGGCGCCGGGCGGGAGGCCGCGCGGGTCGGGCACGTCGACGAGCAGCTCGCCGGTGCCGCTCGCCGGATCGACCGTGGGCGCGACGCGGCTGACGCGGCCGTTCACCTCGCGCCCGTCGAGCGAGCGCAGGACGACGGCGTCGCCGCGCGCGACGTGACGGGCGGCGAGCTCGGGCACGCGGATCTGCGCGCGCAGCGGGCGCATCGCCGTCACGCGGAAGAGCGGCTCGCCTTCCGCGACGGAGGCGCCGAGGCGCACGAAGCGGCGCGACACGAGTCCGGCGAAGGGTGCGCGCACGCGGGTGCGCTCGAGCCGGGCGCGCGCGTCGTCGTGCGTCGCCTGCGCCGCGCGCAGCCGGAACACGGCCTGCTCGAGCTCCGCGGGGGTCATGACACCCTGCGCGGCGAGCGCGGCGACGCGCGCGTGCTCGCCGCGCATCAGCTCGAGCTGCGCGTCGGCCGCGTCGACCGCGGCGAGCTCGACCGCGTCCTCGAGGACGGCGAGGATCGCGCCCGCCCGCACCGGATCGCCGAGGTCGGCGTGCAGCGCGCGCACGACGCCATCCGTGCGCGCGCCCACTTCGACGTCGTTTTCCGAGTAGAGCGTGGCCATGAGGCCGGCCGCGGGCGCATAGGCGGCGTCGGCCGGCGCGCCCGCGAGCGGCGTGGTCGCGGGCGCGGCCGCGTCCGGCACGACGCCGGGCTCGGAGGCGAGCGGCTCGAACGACAGCGCCGCGGCCATCTCGACCGGACTCTGGTCCGCGTCGATCTCGGTGCCGCAGCCGCTCAGCAGGCAGGCGGCCAGCAGGAGCTCGGATCGGTGCGTTCGCATCATCAGAAGGGTCGCAGCCACCAGGAGGTGAGTCGCAGCCAGCGCCACGGCCGGTGGAACAGCACGGCGCCGATCGGGCGGGATTCGGTGAGGACGCGCGCGCGCGCGTGCATGCCGGGCAGCAGCATGCGCTCGCGGTTGTCGAGGATCGCGCGCACGGCGAACACGGGCGTGCCGTCGCGCTCGGCCGCGCGCGCGCCGACGGCCGCGACGCGGCCGACGAACGTGACGTCGGGGTGTGCCGGCACGCGCGCACGCACGCGATCCCCCTCGCGGATCGCGCCCACGTCCTCCTGCGGCACGAGCAGCTCGATCTCGACCCAGTCGGGATCGCCGATCCACGCGACGACGGCGCCGGCCTCGACGTGGCTGCCGAGCCGTTCCTCGATGCGCGGCGTGAGCACCAGTCCCGCGGCGGGGGCGGCGATGCTGGCGCGCGCGCTCAGCTGCTCGAGCAGGCGCACTTCCTCGGTTGCGCGCGCGGCGGCCAGCCGGAACTGGGCGAGCGCGGGGGCGTCGCCCCGCGCGGCGGCCGCCTGCGCCGAGCGCTCGGCGGATTCCTGGTCCGCGCGCGCGCCCGCGAGACGTGCGGCCAGCTCCTCGTCGCGCAGCCGGCCGATCACGTCGCCCGCGGCGACCCGATCGCCCTCGCGCACGTGGATCGTTTCGAGGATGCCGGAGACGCCGGCACGCGCGGGACGCTGCACGGCGGCGCGCACCGTCGCGTCGGTCGCCGAGACGCGCAGCGGTATGCGGAACGCCGTGAGCGCGAGGACGAGGACGGCCGCGGCGGCGCCGTAACGGAGCCACGTGTCGCGCGGCAGCAGCGAGAGCTCGCGGCGCTTGCGGGCGAGCGGCTCGAGCACGGACACGAAGGGCAGGCCGGCATAGAGCTCGGCGTTGCGCAGGGCGAGGCGCGCGCCGGCGACGATCAGCTCGGCGGTCTCGAGCTGCCACTCGCTGAGCGGCTGCGGCTGCGCGAACTCGAAGAGCAGCACCGCCATGCGGCCCTCGGGATCCTCGATCGGCCGCACCAGCACGGCGCGCGCACCGGACTGCCCGAGGTAGTCGCCGAAGCGGTCGCGGATCGTGCGCGCGTTCGCGTCGTCCGCGTCGGCCACGTCGGGCACCCACAGGTTCTCGCGCGACGACGCCCAGCGCAGGAACTCCTCGATCGCACGGATCGCGGCACTGCGCCGGTCGACCTGCTCCTCGCCCGATACCGCGGCGACGCGCGGCTCCTCGTCCTGCCAGAGCGCGACGACGCAGCGGTCGTAGGGGATCGCGTCCGCGCCCAGATTCGCGATCGCGATCAGGATCCGGTCGCGCTCGAGCGTGCCGGCGATGTCGTGGTTCAGGCGCAGCAGCGCCTTCAGGTCGCGGGCGCGTCGCTCCGCCTCGAACGCGCGGCTGTTGCGGATCGCCGCCGCCGCGTCGTCGGCCAGCGCCAGCAGGAAAGCGAACTGCTCGTCACTGAAGATCTCGCCGTCGCCGCGCCGGTTCGCGATCTCGATCGCGCCCAGCACCTCGCCCTTCGAGATCAGCGGAACGGCGATCATCGAGCCGGTCTGGAAGCCGGTCGCGTCGTCCACCTGCCGCAGGAAGCGCGAGTCCGCGAGCGGATCGTCGACCCGCACCGGCTGACCGGTGACGACGACGCTGCCGGCGACGCCGGCACCGACCGGGATCTCGAGCCCGACCAGCACGTCGCCCATGTCTCCCTCGCAGACGTCGCAGCGCACGACGTCGCCGTCGCGCAGCCAGATCGAGCCCGCCTCGGCGCGCAGCTCCTTCAGCACCAGGCGCACGATGCGCGGCAGCAGCTCCGCCAGGTCGAGCGACGCGTTGAACTCGTGCGACAGGCGCAGCAGCCGGCGCAGCTCGTCGTCCGACAGCGCGAGGAGCGGGTCGGTGGCGGCGGCGTGCGGGGAGGCGACTCCAGGCGTCACAGGCAGCTCCGGACACCGGGCAACGAAAAAGCCCCCGGCCATGGCCGAGGGCTGCAGCACCCCTGGTGGATTGGCCCGAACGGGCCGGGGAATGGCGGCGAAAACGCCGGTTAGGGAAGTATAGGCGTGGAGCGACGGTGGACTCAAGGATCGTGGACTGCGGGCGGGTGGACTGCGGACGGGGCGGGGACGGCGCTCGAGCTATTCCTCTTCTCGTTCGCCTCCTCTATCCGTCGGTCTCGGCCATGGGGATGGCCGTCGGATTCGCAGCCGGACAGAGTGGCTCGTGCCCGGCCATGCAGAACTCGACCTTCCCGCCAATCATGGTCATGCGCACCTCGATCTCGCGCAGGGCCGCAGGCGCAACGGAAAGGGGATTCGCCGAGAGCACGATGAGATCGGCGAACTTGCCGGCGGCCAGGCTGCCCACGGCCTCGTCCATGAACAGGGCGTAGGCGGCGTCGATGGTCATCATCTCGAGTGCTTCCTCGACCGTGACGGCGCCGGCCGCGAGCCAGTCGGGTGCGTCGCAGATGCTGCCGTCGTCGCGCGCCTCGTTGCGCGTGACCAGCGACCAGAGGTGGGAGATCGGCTCGAGTGGCCAGTGGGTCGGCGCGTCGCTCTTCCAGGCAACGCGCAGGCCCGGGTTCGCGTCGATGAGGGCGCGCCAGGCGTCGAAGCGGGGGCGGAGCGGCGCGTACGCGTCGTTGGCCAGGAAACCCCAGCCCGTCGCGCCGTCCACGATCTCGCAGGTAAACGGGTGGCCGAACACGACCGGAATCGCGCCGACCTCTCCGTAGCGGGACCGCTGACGGGAATACATGTATCGGTTGTGTTCCATGCGGTGACGATGGGTGTTCGGCCCGCCGGCCAGGGCGGTTTCGAGCGCGGCCAGGACGGTATCGATGGTGATGTCCCCGAGCGCGTGGATGGCCACCTGGTAGCCGCGCTGCTGGACATCGACGATGGCCGCCGTCAGCTCCTGCGTCGTGAGGTACAGGTCGCCGCCATCGGCGAAGAAGGAGAACGCGCCGCGGTTGCAGGAGCCGCCGTCGCCGAAGAATTTGACGCCCGGGATCCGAAACATCGCCTCGGGATCCCTGGTCGGCGGATAGGCGAGGTACCAGCCGTCGGGCCACGGGTTGCCGCAATTGTCGTTGTACCCCAGGTAGACGCTGGTCCGGACGCGGAGCTCGCCGGACTCGACGAAGGTCAGGAAGTCGATCAGAGCGTCGGGCCAGACGTTGCCGTTCGCCATGGTAGTGGTGCCCGCGCGGATCAGACGCTCCTGCGCCTCGGCGTAGGTCGTTCCCACCCTGTCCTCGCTGTGACCCCGGAAGACCGCGTTGTAGACGTGACTGTGCGGGTCGACGAAGCCCGGCATCACCGTCCCTCCCGCCAGGTCCACCTCGAGCGCGGCCGGACCGACCAGGTCCCGGAGCTCCCCACTGGAGCCGGTCGCGAACACCCGGTCCCCGAGCACCAGCACCGCTTCCTCGACGCGGCTCACGGGGTCCATGGTGATCACATGGCCGTCCGCAAAGAGGATCGGCGGCTTGGCGCTCTCGCTCACGGTCAGCTCGGCCTGAGCGGAGATCCCCTCGAATGTCGCGCTGATGCGAGCCGTGCCGGAAGCGACGGCGGTCACCACGCCGCCCTGCGTCACCGTGCCGACCGCTGCGTCGTCCGAGGTCCAGGTGAGCTCGGCGTCCTCCACCACCCCGCCGTTCGCGTCCAGCGCCGAGGCCGTGAGAGCGCGCGTAGCACCCACCGTCGTGATGAGCACCGCGCCAGGAGTCACGACCACGCTCGCGACCTCCGGCGTGGTCGTCACGCCCGAGGTGTCCTGGTCGCATCCGCCGAGGGCGGCCAGGGCGAGGAGGAGGAGTGCAGCCGGAACGAGGGCCCGCTGGGGTCCTGGCATGTGCGCTTCCGGGATCGGAGGATACCGCGGCGCTCGTTCCCTAGATGCTCCCGGTGGGCCGAATCGGCAACCGCGCTGGTGCTCTCTGCGGGCGACATGACGACGACGGGCGGACTCGAGTCGAGCAGCACGCAGTCAGCGACGGGCCGACGACGTAGCGGCTGGCGCGGATCGGGAATTCCTGAAGGATGTCGGCCATGGGCCTCCCGGTTTCAGGCGCGTCGCGGCAGGATCGCGGCCGCGAACCAGACGAGCGACACGAGCCAGAGCGCGTAGACGATCGCGCGCACGGGCTCGAGCACGATCGACTCGACGGCGGCGGGCGACGCGCCGGTGGACGCGAGTACGGTGCGCGACACCTGCTCGGCCGTGAACCAGCCCCAGAGCACCGCGGCCCA
>DATKDR010000044.1:0-3410 GCA_035512635.1 Longimicrobiales bacterium
GCGGGATGGGCATGTACTCCGGAGAGCTGCTCGTGCACGAAAGGAGAGCGACCTGATCTTTGGTCCTCGGTCGGCGTGACGCGTGCACACGAGCTCGCGCGCTATGACACCGTCATCCACCTGCGCACGCCCGCGGCG
Organism: Longimicrobiales bacterium; assembly: GCA_035512635.1. Taxonomy (GTDB): domain Bacteria; phylum Gemmatimonadota; class Gemmatimonadetes; order Longimicrobiales; family RSA9; genus DATKDR01. Next base: position 139 of record DATKDR010000044.1, read on the forward strand.
GGCCACGGCTACGACCGAGCGAATCGCTGCGGCTCAAGACGCCGGAGGACGCCGCGCGCATCGACGAGCGCATTGCGCTCGAGTGGGACGGCCACCCGCGCGCCTTCGTCGCTCAGGCCACCGACGACTTCGTGGTGAAGGCGCGGCTCGCGCTGGATCTCGTACGCGCCGAGCTGCCCGTCTGCTGCCGCGTGCATCCGGTGCGGATGCCCACCGCGCCCAGCGCGGATGGAAGCCGGCAGGAGGTCGTCGTGTGAACGCACGGTGGTCGAGTGATCGACGGCCGAGCGTCGCGTGAGACACTCGTATCGGCGCGATCGATCGCCGAAGGGAACGACCAGCAAGATGACAACAATGAAGATGCTCGACCCGGTCTGCGACATGATCGTCGACCTCGCGGAAGCGCGCGATCAGGGCCTCACGCTGGAGCTGCCCGACCGCGAATACGCATTCTGTGGACAGGGCTGCCAGACGAAGTTCGCGAAGTCGCCGGAGACGTACAAGGCGAAGGTGGATGCGTGGCTCGCCGCGGCATCGCGCGACGAACATCTCGAAGCGCATGCGCATGCCGACGAGCCCCCGGCCATCGACGCCGGCATGCGCGAGTGGTACAAGGCGTGCCGTTGCTGCATGCACGACGCGTATCCGGCGGTCGTCGAGCAGCTCGACGCCGAGCGCGCGGCGGTGGCGCAGGCGCCCAGCGACGCGGGCATCTGCGAGACGGCGGAAGCGCACCAGCCCAGCTCTCCGTGACGGCGGCCGGCGCCTCGGTCGTCTGATGCAGCACACCGCGCAGCGCGCCGGTGCGACCACTGAGACGATCGCGGTCCCGCTCGACGACGTGTTCTGCCCCTGTTGCCAGGACGATCTCGGCGCGGCGATCGAGCATCTCCCGCACGTCGTCGGCGTGCACGTCGACCTCGAGCACAAGGTCGCTCACGTCACGATCCAGTCGGGCATGACCGACGCCACGACGCTGCGGACGCAGATCGAGGGCTGCAACTTCCGCAATCCGGTTCCGCTGCCGAGGGCCGAGGTCAGCAGCCATGAGTCCGTGCACCAGGCCGCGGCCAAGACCGCGGCGCACGGCGGTCACGAGGCGATGGGTCACGACATGTCCGATCCGCGGATGGCCGCGTCGATGGAAGCCGACATGCGTCGGCGCTTCGCCGTCGCGCTCGTGCTCTCGCTGCCTGTCGTCGCGTACTCGTCGCTCGGGACGCTCCTGCTCGGCGGTCGCGAGCTGCCGTCGCCGGTCGATCGGAACTGGATCCTGCTGGCATTCAGCACTCCCGTCGCGCTCTGGGCGTCGAGCGTCTTCCACATCGGCGCATGGCGCTCGATCCGCTCCCGCGTGTTGAACATGAGCGTCCTCGTCTCGCTCGGGATCCTCGTCTCGTACCTCTTCAGCGTCGGGATCACCTTCACGGTCGGTGGCGAGACCTTCTACGAGGCCGCGGTGATGCTCGCGACCTTCCTGCTTTTCGGTCACTGGATGGAGATGAAGGCCCGCCGCGGGTCGTCCGACGCCGTGCGCAAGCTGCTCGAGCTTGCGCCGAGCGAGGCGAACGTGGAACGCGACGGCAGGCTCCAGCGGCTGCCGGTCGCCGATGTGCGTGTCGGGGACGTGATCGTGCTCCAGCCCGGGGAGCGCGTGGCCGTCGATGGCGAGGTCATCGATGGCCGCACCTCGGTCGACGAGTCGATGGTCACTGGGGAGTCCATCCCGGTCGAGAAGGAGAAGAGCGCACCGGTCGTTGCGGGCACGGTGAACCAGACCGGCTCGATCCGTTACCGGGCAATGAAGATCGGCGCTGATACCGCGCTCGCCCGGATCGCGCGGCTCGTGGAGACCGCCCAGGCATCCAAGCCGCCGGCGCAGCGCATCGCCGATCGAGCCGCGCACTACCTCGTCATCGTCGCCGTGAGCGCCGGGGTGATCACGTTCCTGGTCTGGTTCCTCATCGCACGCGAGCCGCTCCTGTTCGCGCTCACGCTCGCGGTCACTGCCGTGGTCATCGCTTGCCCGGACGCGCTTGGCCTGGCGACGCCAACCGCGGTGATGGTCGGCACGGACATCGGCGCGAAGCATGGGATCCTCTTCAAAGAGGCAACGAGCCTCGAGCTCGCCTCGAAGATCCAGGTCGTCATCTTCGACAAGACCGGAACCCTCACCGAAGGCAAACCGCGCGTGACCGACCTCGTCGCGCTTCCACCAATGACGGAGAACGAGCTACTGCGTCTTGAAGCCGGAGCCGAGGTCCGTTCCGGCCATCCACTGTCCAAGGCGCTGCTCGATGAAGCGGAGCGCCGGGGGATCGCCCTGCCGGAGCGCATCGAGGAATTCGAGGCGCTCGCCGGACGCGGCGTCCGCGCGCGCGTGGAGGGCCACGAGGTGCTCGTCGGCACGCGACGGCTCATGGAAGACCGCGGGATAGCGCTTGAGCCGATCGCAACGACGGTCGACGAGCTTCTGAAGCAGGGCAAGACGCTCACGATCGTCGCGATCGACGGACGGCTGGCGGGCGTTGCCGCCGTGCAGGACACGCCGCGGCCGAGCGCGAAGGAAGCGGTGGCCGGCCTGCGCGCTCTCGGCATCGAGGTCGCGATGCTCACCGGTGACAACCGTCAGACGGGTGAAGCGGTAGCGCGCGAGATCGGCATCGAGCGTGTGCTGGCGGAGGTGCTTCCGGAGCACAAAGCCGACGAGGTGAAGCGGCTGCAGGCCGAGGGGAAGTTCGTAGCTATGGTCGGCGACGGCATCAACGACGCGCCCGCGCTCGCCGCCGCGCACGTCGGGATCGCCCTCGGCGCACGCGGCGCCAGCGCGTCGTCGGAGGCCGCCGACGTGGTGCTGGTTCCCGACCGGCTCGACCGGCTGGTCGAGGCGGTGCACATCGCCCGCCGCTCGCGGCGCATCGCCCTCGAGAGCCTCGTCGCGGGCATGGCCCTGTCGATGGTCGGCATGGTGGCCGCCGGGGTGGGTCTGCTGCCGCCGGTGGCCGGCGCGCTGGTGCAGGAGGGGATCGACATCGCGGTGATCGCCAATGCCCTGCGCGCCCTGGGGTCCGGTCGGCGCCGTCGCCCGGCCGCGAGCGCCGCCGGCGTCAGCGCGGAGGTGCGGCAGCAGCACCGCCAGCTCGAGCCCCACATCCGCGCCCTGCGGGGCCTCGCCGACTCGCTCGACCGGCTGGAGCCACCGGCGGCCCTCGCGGCGCTGCGGGACACCAGCCGGTTCCTCGTCGACGAGTTGCTGCCGCACGAACGCGGCG
>DATKDR010000045.1:0-22829 GCA_035512635.1 Longimicrobiales bacterium
GGTGACGATCCCCTTCGTGGTCGCGGCGTAGAGCGCGTCGCGCACGCCCTGGGGCGAGGCGGTGGGGAACGATTCGAGGTACAGCGCCGCCACACCGGCCGTGTGCGGCGATGCCATCGACGTGCCGCTGATCGTGTTCGTATCGTCGTCGCTGTCGATCCACGCCGACGTGATGCTGACGCCGGGCGCGAACCAGTCGACGCAGTCGCCGTAGTTCGACCACGACGCCTTGGTGTCGGTCTTGTCCGTGGCACCGATGGTCATCGCCTCGGCCACGCGCGCGGGCGAGTAGTTGCAGGCATCCTGCTCCTGGCCGATGATGTTGCCGTTGCCCGCCGCGACCGCGTAGCTCACGCCGGCCGCGATCGAGTTGCGGACCGCGTCGTCGAGCGAAGTGGACGCGCCGCCGCCGAGCGACATGTTCGCGACCGAGGGCGGCGTGTGGTTCGCCGTCACCCAGTCGACGCCCGCGATGACGCCGGACACCGTGCCGCTGCCCCGGCAATCGAGCACGCGGACGGCGATCAGGCTCACGCTCTTCGCGACGCCCCAGGTCGTGCCACCGACCGTGCCGGCCACGTGCGTGCCGTGCCCGTTGCAGTCGTCCGCGGTGCCGCCGTCGACGGCATCGAATCCGCCCGTCGCGCGGCTACCGAAGTCGTTGTGCGTGACGCGGATGCCCGTATCGATGATGTAGGCGTCCACGCCCGCGCCGGTCGTGTTGTAGTTGTAGACGCCGTCCAGCGTGTTGCCGCGCTGATCGATGCGGTCCAGGCCCCAGGTGGCGCCGGTCTGCGAGCCGAGCGCCCAGACGCGCTGGTCGGCTTCGACATAGGCGACGTTCGGATTGCTGCGCAGCGCCAGCACCGCCGTTTCCGACAGCGAGGCGGCGAAGCCCTGGAGCGCGTGCTCGTACGTGAACCGCAGCGTGCCACCGTGGGCGGCGACGAGGCGCCGGGCGAGGCCGGGCGCGTCCGCCACGCCGTCCTCGAAGACCACGATCCACTGGCCGGCCAGGGCATCCTCCACCTGGCTCGACAGCGGCGCTGTCTGGTCGACGGCGGTGGGACTCGGGTCCTGACAGGCGGTCAGGGTGGCGACTGCGGCGAGTACGACGGGTGAGACAAACCATCGCTTCATGAGGCTTGCTCCTTGGGTGAGCGAGGGACGCGCACCGGCACCGGCGCCGGGACCGCGCTGTGCATGGGGATGACCGTCCGGCATGGAAGGGATGCGCCGGAGGGGATGCCGGACTCTAAAAGGGGCGGGGGTGGTCCGTCAACGGGGACGGGAGCGGGAGCGGCGAGCGGGAGCGGGGAGCGGCGTCCGGGAGCGGGCTAATCTCCGGCGATCAGCACGTTCATGACCCAGCGGCCGTCGCGTCGCTGGAAGATGGCGCGATAGCCGACCGGACTGCGGACGTCTGCCGAGGCTCGCCGCGTGGCCTAGAGCGCGGGTTTCAGCAGGGCGTCGCGGTAGCCGCGCGAAATCCGAAGCTGCTGCCCGCTCTTCAAGATCGCCAGGTAGTCGCCACCGGCCCAGGGCTGGATCTCGCGGATCCGATCGACGTTGACGATGGTCGAGCGGTGGATGCGCACGAACTGCTGCGGGTCGAGGCGCTCCTCGACCGCGCTCATGGTGGAGCGGATCAGGTGCGAGCGGTCGCCGACGTGGAGGCGGACGTAGTTGCCCGCGGCCTCGAACCAGTCCACCTCCTCGGTGCGCACGAAGTGGATGCGGTCACGGAGCCGCACCATGAGTCGGCTGGCGAAGCGCGACCGGCCGCCTTCCGCCGAGCCGCCATGCACGTCGTTCAGCATCGCGGACAGGCCGCGCCGGAACGACTCCTCGTCGCGGCGCGCGCGCAGCGTCCGGCGCGCGTGCTCGACCGCATCCGCGAAACGCTCGTCGTCGAACGGCTTCAGCACGTAATCGAGCGCGTGCACCTCGAAGGCGCGCAACGCGTGCTCGTCGAACGCGGTGACGAAGACGACGGCGGGCATCTCCTCCGGGCCGATCTCCTGCACCACGTCGAAGCCGCTGGTGCCGGGCATCTGCACGTCGAGGAACACGACGTCCGGCTCCAGCTCCCGAATCGCTTCGATCGCGGCGTCGCCGTCCGCGCACTCCGCGATCACTTCGACATCCAGCTCCTTCTCGAGCGCGAGTCGCACGTTGTCGCGGGCGAGCGGCTCGTCGTCCACGATCACCGCCCTCAGAATGCGTCCGTCGTTGTCGCTCATCCTTACCTCGATCCGGCCAGACCCGCCCTCGCGGGTACTTCGTCATCCAGAGTGACTGCTTCGCCGGCGTCGGACGACGGCCGCGGGACGGACGCCCGGCTCGGGCTGTCGATCATCTCGCGCTGTGTGACGAACGGCATGGTGACCGTGACGCGGGCCCCGCCCTCCGGCGGGTTCTCCCACTCCAGTCGCGCGCGTGTGCCGTAGAGCTGATCCAGCCGCGCGCGCGTGTTCTTCATGCCGACGCCTTCGCGCACGCGGCCTTCGGGCGTCCGGAAGCCGTCGCCGCTGTCGGTGACCGTGAGCACCAGCCGCTCGTCCGCCGCGCGCTGCGCGCTCACGCGGATCACGCCTCCCTCGGTCGAGCGCGATATGCCGTGCCGCACCGCGTTCTCGACCAGTGGCTGGAGGATGAACGTCGGCACGAGCGCGTGCGAGGAATCATCCGCCACTTCGGTCTCGATCGTGAGCCGGTCGCGGAAGCGCACGCGCTCGATCTCGAGATAGCTCGCCAGGTACTCCAGCTCCTTCTCGAGGGGGATCTCCTGCTCACCGCCGCGCTCGAGCGTGACCCGCAGCAGATCGCCCAGACGGGCGAGCATGGTCACCGCCTCCTTGTGTTCGCCGCGACGCACCAGCGCGGAGATCGCATTCAGCGTGTTGAACAGGAAGTGCGGATTCAGCTCCATGCGGAGCGCGGCGAGCCGGGCGTCCGTGACGCGCGCCTCGAGCTGCGCGGTCTGCGTCTCCAGCCGCGCGGTCTCCAGCTCGCGCTCGCGGAAGCGACGATGGTAGTCCAGCGCGCTGTACGCGCCGACGATCGCCCAGTACACGATCACGTCGACGATGAGGTACGTCTGCGACCAGCGGTTGTAGAAGTCGCCCAGCGTCGTCTCGAACGACGCCGGCCAGTTCGTCCAGAAGTAGACGCGCGTCGCGTAGTAGTAGATGCCGCCCGCGATCAGGATCTGCAGGCCCGAGAGCACGAGCGCCGCCGGGAAGTGGATGGCGGCGAAGCGCCCCGCCTTGCCCTCCTGGAAGCGGAAGCGCGAGGCGAGCCAGAAGACGATCGGCGTGAACAGCGCCCAGACCAGCCAGAAGGGCATGTTCGCGAGGAGCGCCGTATCGAACGGCAGCGGATAGTCCGACACCCGCGCGGACAGGTACGTCCCCGTCGTCTCGAGCAGCCCGAACAGGATCCAGAAGCCGAGGATCAGCAGCCGGTCCCGCAGATTCAGATGCACGCGAACGTTCATTTGGGCTCTGGGCTTTAGGCGTCGGACGTCGTCGAGGCCGGGGCCGGTATCCGGGCTCCATCGAAATAAGGCGGCGGGGCGGCGCCGGAGCAACGGGGGCGCGTGCGGCAGGGGGTGGATGGCGCCGGTGAGGGACGCGTGCCCTGTGGGCGGGACGGCATGGAGCGACGCCGTCGCTTCCCTTCTCCGTTGCGCCTCTCCCTCAGACGATCGCTTCGGCCTCGATCTCGACGAGGATCGCGGGATCCACGAAGCCGGCGACGGCGACGAGGGTCGTCGCCGGCCGCACGTCCGCGAAGACTTCCCCGTGCGCGCGCGCGACTTCCTCCCAGCGCGACGCATCGGCGACGTACATGCGCGTGCGGACCACGTGCTCGGCACCGGCGCCGGCTTCGCGCAGCGAGGCCAGAATGATCTCGAGCGCGCGGCGCGCCTGGCGGTAGGGATCACCGGGATACGCCACCGCGCCGCTCTCGTCGACCGCGGCCGTGCCCGAGACATGGATGACGTCGCCCACGCGCACTGCGCGGGAGTAGCCGACGCGTGCCGCCCAGGGAGCGTGGGTGGCGACGAGCCGGCGCTCGGCCGCGCGGGGCACCGGTTCGGGATCCGTCATCCGCACATCATGTCGACGCGGCGTCGTCCGTCACCAGCTCGTGCAGCAGCTCGATCCAGCGACGCACCTGCGTGAAGACGAGGAAGTCGGCGTGCGCGCGACGCTGCGCGTTCAGCCCCCACACCTCGCGCTGCGCATGCGCGGCGAGCATCGCGTCGAGCAGCGTGCTCAACTCGTGCACATCTTCCGGATCGCGCGCGAGCCGGCCGTCGACGCCGTCGCGGATCTGGTGGCGCGGGCCGCACGCGCGCTGATTGGAGAGCACCGGGATCTGCTTCCACATCGCCTCCACGATCGTGAGGCCGAAGCCCTCGCGCAGCGAGTTCTGCACGACCAGGCTGCTCGCGCGCTGGAGCGCGTTCACCATGAGCGCGTTCTGCTCGCGGCTCGCCATCGGCAGCGTGAGCAGCGCGACGTCGTCCTGGATCGCGGCCGGCAGTGCCAGATACGCCGACCGGAGCTGCTCGACCACCTCGCGCGCCTCCGGATCGTCCTGGATGGACGCGGGATCGGGACCCGCGAGCACGAGCCGCGCGAGCTCGATGCGGCGCCGATGGATCGGATCGCCATCGTCCAGATCGCCCTCATCCAGACGCCGCTTGAGCAGCGCGAACGCGTCGAGCAGCGGCGCGAAGCCCTTGAGCCGATCCCAGCGCGAGATCTGCGTCACGATGGGGCGCGACAGCAGCCCGATGTCGCCGTTCGCGTCCGCGGGCCCGAACTCGCCCGACGGCATCAGCCTCCCCGCCACGTGCTCCCAGCGCGGCGTCAGCACCGGGCCCAAATCGGCGTGCACCAGCGCCGAGTTCATCATGACGCGCGTGAGCCGATGCACCCACAGGTCGTGATTCTTCGGGCCGAGGGGGTCGATCGCCGGATGGATGATGGTCGAGCGCGGCTCGAGCCAGTCCGGTACGTATTCCGGCGCAGAGAAGACGACGCGCTCGCACGCGTCCGCGTAGGGCCGCAGGAAATCCCACGCAGTGCGCGTCTGCGGCAGCTCCTCGTCCAGACCGATGTGGCAGCGCCACAGCACGCGCACGTCCGCGCGCGCACGCAGCAGCGGCGCCAGGCCCAGCGGCTGCGGATCGTGCAGCGCGAGCACGTCGCCGTGCGCGAGCATCGGCCCGAGCGCTTCGGCGTTCGCCGCGCTCACGGACTCGAACAGCTCCCGGTCCGCCGCCGTCAGCACCGGCTCGCCCGCTCCGTGGATCAGGTTGTGGATGCGCTTGGTCAGGACGAAGAACTCGGGCCGCTCGGTCTCGATCACGAACCAGCGCGTCGTCACCCCCAGCTCGTTCAGCAAACCGATCATCGTCGGCAGCATCTCGGCGACACCGCCCCCCTGCGCCGTCGAGCTGACCATCCAGAGCGTGCGCCCCGCCAGCGCCGGCGCCAGCCGCTGCGCCGCCTCGCGCAGCTCGCGCACGGCCGGCGCGAGATGCACGAACGCCTCGTACCCGCTCAGGGTCGTGGGTGCTTCGACGTCGATGAGTCGGGCCATGGCGGCTTTACCAGCCCCGGGAGCGGGTGCGGGAGCGGGAACGGGAACGGGAGCGGGCTCGCCAGACCGAGCGGGAGCGGGACCGGCATGGCGATTTCGTCATGGCCCGGCTCCCCATGCACGGTGCGGGCCGGTTGAAGGCGCGAGCGCAGTCCGTTATCATTCGGCCTCGCAGTCGGAACGGGACGTGGCGCAGCCCGGTAGCGCACCTGAATGGGGTTCAGGGGGTCGCTGGTTCAAATCCAGTCGTCCCGACTCTCACAAGGAACGGCCCTGCAATCATTGCGATTGCGGGGCCGTTTCTCGTTTGTTCAAGTCGCGGTCAGGGCGAGTCCTCGTAGATGCTGCGGTGTCGGATCGAACGCGGCGACCATTTGCCACGTGACGCCCGCGTCCTCGGAGCGATGGACGCCGCGCTCGTCGGCCGCCCACAACTCGCCGCCCGCGCGACCCGCCAGCAGGAGCGGCGCGATGGTCGTGGGAGGGTCGGGCCAGCCGCGGAGCACGCGCTCCCAGGGCTCGGCGCCGCGGCGCCGAAACACGCGGCCGTCCGACCTGCCCGCGACGTACGCGGCGTGCGCGTGTGTCGCCGCCGACACCAGCACGACCTCGGGATCACCCGGATCGATGGCGACGCTGCGGAGATAGCCGACCTCGAGCCCGTCGTCTGGTGCGGACCAGGTGTCTCCGCCGTCATGGCTCTGGTAGTAGCCGTCGCCGGCGGCCACGCGCAGCACCTCCGGCGCGTCCGGGTGCACGGCCAGCTCGTGCGTGTCGTACGGGCCGTCCGGGACGCGATCGCGCCAGTTGCGGCCGCCGTCGCTCGTGCATATGAGCGCGCCCGCCTCGACCGCCACCCAGAGTCGATCCGGATCGCTGGGGTGACAGGCGATCCAGCGCACGTGGTGCGTGTCCGGCCGCGGCGGAAACGACCATTCACCGGATGAAGGCAGGTCCTCGAGGTCCGCGGTCCGGCCCCAGCTCGATCCCCCGTCCGTCGAGCGCCACACCGCGCTCGGCTCGACGCCGGTCCAGAGCAGATCCTGCCGCGCGGGGCTGGCGGCCACCACCATGACCCGCTCCCCGTCGAGACCGGCGGACGTCCAGGTCGCGCCGCCGTCGTCGCTGCGGAAGACACCGCCGCGATGAGTCGCGCACCACGCCCGACCGCCGACGTGCGGATCCGAGGCGAGGCTGGTCGGCGCCACGCCGTCGAATCGGTCGGGCCGGGAGACCGTCCCGCTCTCCGGATCGATCCGCAGCACTTCGCGTTGCGTCGCGACCAGCAGCCGAATGTGTTTCACTTTGCGGGCTCCCGTTCGTCCCGGCTGACGCGAAACAACGCCAGCTCCTCGCCGCTGCGCGGATCCGTCACGCTGCCCGTCCCCTGGAAGTGCAGCTTCTCGAGGATGCGGGTCGACGCGGCGTGGTCGGGGAGCACGATGGCGACCACGCGCTCGAGCGCCAGTGTCGACCAGGCGAGGTCCAGAACCGCGCGCGCGGCTTCCGAGGCGTAGCCGAATCCTTCCGCACTCGCGAGGAACGCGTACGCGAGATCCGGCGCCTCCAGCCAGGGCCTTCGCAACAGGCCGCACGCGCCGATGGTCGTCCAATCCGTCTTCAGCTCGACCGCGAACAGGCCGAAGCCGTTGACGCGGTAACTTTCCAGAGCCTCGCGTTCCAGGTACGACCTGGCATCGTCCACCGTCCGCACGCCGCGGTCGCCGATATACCGGAGGAAGCCGGGCTCGTTCAGCAGGCGGGCGATGAACGGGGCGTCGTCGAGGACGAAGCGGCGAAGCACCAGCCGTTCGGTCTCCGCGACGATCTCGGGAGCCCGGCCCGATTCGGAGCGCAGCGCGCTCGTGGGCCCCTCAGCCTTCGTCATCGACGTCCGGCGGCAGCGAGCCGAGCGGCGGCGCCTCGCCTTCCACCGGCGGCTGGATCGGCTCGTCGGTGATCGGCGTCGGCCACAGCAGCGACGCTGCGATCGATACGGTGATCAGCGCGCCGATCACGCCGAGCGACAGGCCCACCGGCACGTGCACCACGTCCTCGAGCAGCATCTTCGTGCCGACGAAGACGAGGACGATGGAAAGCCCGAGCTTGAGCCAGCGGAAGGTGTTGATGACGCCCGCGAGGAGAAAATACAGCGCACGCAGCCCGAGGATGGCGCACACGTTCGACGTGTAGACGATGAACGGATCGTGCGTGATCGCGAAGATGGCAGGAATCGAGTCGAGCGCGAAGATCAGGTCGGTCGTCTCGATCGCCGCGAGCACGATGAGCATCGGCGTCGCGACCAGCCGCATCCGGCCGCGCACTTCCTGCCGGACGAAGAACTTCTGCCCGTGGTAGACGTTCGTCACGGGCACGAAGCGACGTACCAGCCGGATGATGGGATTCGCCTCGACGTGGATGTCCTGCTCGTCGTGGGTCGCCATGCGGATCGCCGTGACCACCAGCAGCGCGCCGAAGGCGTAGGTGATCCAGTCGAAGCGCTCGATCAGGTAGACGCCCGCGCCGATCATCGCACCGCGCATCAGGAGCGCGGCGAGGATGCCCCAGAAGAGAACGCGGTGCTGGTAGGCCAGCGGAACGCGGAAGTAGGAGAAGACCAGGACGAAGACGAAGATGTTGTCGACGCTGAGCGCCTTCTCGATCAGGTAGCCGGTCAGGAACTCGAGGCCGTCCTCGTGACCCCGGAAGACATAGACGCCCGCGGCGAAGCACAGCGACAGGACGATCCAGAAGGCGCTCCACGCGGCGGCTTCCCGAAAGCGCACTTCGTGCGCGGACCGGTGGAAGACGAACAGGTCCAGCGCGAGCAGCGCGAGTACGACGATGTTGAACGCGATCCAGAGAGCCAAGTCAGCGGCCTCGCCGAGTCAGACGTCAGTGCGGCCCGACGCAGGCGCGCGGGAAGAGCCTAGCAACGCGCGCGGACGTGGGCAACGCGGCGGCCGGGCTCGCGCGCGGTCGCCGCCGAGCCGATGACAGAGCCGGGAGAACGTGCGGAATGTCGCCGGGGAAATGCATGCGAGCGTCGGCTCGCGGACGGCTGGATTAACTCGCCATGGAGCGTGCGCCGTCGATCGGCATGATCTGCCCGTGCTGATGACAGACGGCATCGAAGGCCGCGCGCTGCTCGTCGCGCTTGAAATGGTTGGCGGAATACGCGCAGAAAAGCGCAAAGCCGTGGCGGTGGGCGAGGTCGTTCCAGAGCTCCTCGAGCGCGAGCGCGGCGGCGGAATGTCCGTCCGCCCAGAGCAGATCCACCATGTCGCCGTACGCGTGCAGCCGCGCCGGATGCCAGATCTCGCTCGTGCCCGCGACCAGAGTGCCCAGCACCTCCCTGAACGACCGCTCGTCCGGCAGGCCGTCGACCATGAAGCGGGAAAGCGTCTCCCGCGCGTCGAGCAGAATCAAACGCCGCGAGGCGAGCGCAGCCGGAACATCGACACCCATGCTCTCGAGTTGCCGCTGGAAGAGCGGCAGCCGTCGCTCCTCCGCGATCACGATCGCCGGGCAGCCGCGCAGCAGTCCTCCCGCGAGATAGGCGCCCGCCGATTGCACCAGCGACACCGTCTCATCGTAGAACTGCACGACGTGATCCTGCGGCGGTGTCGCCTCAGCCGGCGAAAACGAAAGTTCCTGCGCCTTAGTGGATCGTCCCACGCTGCCATCCCTGCTCTCGTGATTTCTCCGCCGGACTCGATCGGTCCGGCCTGCACCGACAATGGAGTTGCAAGATTCGGACTACCATACCCCTCTTCTCACACGCGTCTTCCCGTGTTCAGCACATTGACGCCGCGGAAGCGGGCGGGCGGCGTGCCGTGCGAAACGGCGTTCACCTGCCCCGGCTGCCCCTTGCCGTCGTAGAAGCTGCCGTGCACCTCGTACGCCGAGCGGCCGCCGATCATGTCCATCGCGTTCCAGAAATCGAGCGTGTTCGCCTGGTAGGCGACATCGCGCAGCCGCCTGTGCTTCCTGCCGTTGCGGATCTCCCACGCGACCTGGCCGCTGAACTGGAAATTGTAACGCTGCTGGTCGATCGAATAGGAGCTGCGGCCCTCGATGAAGATGCCGCGGTCGGTCGCTCCGATCAGATCGTCGACCGACAGGTCGGCTTCGCCCGGCAGCAGATTCATGTTGGGCATGCGCTGGAACGGAATCGTGCGCCACGAGTCGCCGTGCGCGCAGCCGTGGCTGCGGCTCACGCCCGTCTGCGCGCGGATCCATTCGACCTGCTCGCGCGTGGTCTGGTAATCGACGAAGACGCCGTCGCGCACCATCAGCCACTCGTCCGCGGACACGCCCTCGTCGTCCCAGCCGATGGTGTTGAGACCGCCCGCCGACGTGCGCTCCCCCTGGATGTTCATGAACTCGGGTCCATAGCGGACGCGGCCCAATACATTCTCTGGAGGGGCGAGGAAGCTGGTGCCGGCGTAATTGGCCTCGTAGCCGAGCGCGCGGTCGAGCTCCGTCGGGTGACCGATCGATTCATGGATCGTGAGCCACAGGTGCGTCGGATGGAGCACGAGATCGTACGCGCCGGGCTCGACGGGGACCGCCGAGAGCTGCGCGACCGCGTCGGCGGCCCATGCCTCGACGGCCTCGTCGGTGAGGGAGTCGCGCAGGAATTCATAGCCGCGTCCCTGCGGGTAGAGCGTCTCGTCGCGCGACGCGAAGTCGGATCGATCGGCGCTCACCGAGCTGATGCTTAGCGACGGGTTCGTGCGGACCATCGTCTGCGCGGCGATGGTTCCGTCGGTGGTCGCGAGCGTCTTCTCCTCCTTCACGAAGTGGACGCCGCTCGAGGCGAAAGCGACGCCCGACTGACGGAGCGCGACGGCGTTGGCGTTCAGCAGCAGCGCGACGACGTCCTCGATCGGCACGTCCCACGGGTCCACCTGGTACTCGCTGCGCCAGGTGACGTCGCCGTACGCCCGCACGGGCGCCATGCGCACCGCGGCGCGCTGCACCGCCGCGTTGGCGTGACCGACGGCCGCGGCCTGCCGGCCGGCGTCGGTCGCGGCGTCGCGCGTCAGCACGTCGGTCGCGGCGAAGCCCCAGCTGCCATGCACGAGCGCGCGTACGCCGATGCCCATCGACTCGGTATCCGACACGCCCGTGATCTGCCGCTCGCGCGTCGATACGCGGCGATTGAGGTAGCGCGCGACGCGCGCGTCGGCGTATTCGGCGCCGGCCGCCGTCGCGGCGTCGAGCGCCGCGAGCAGCAGGTCGCGCGTCGCCGGATCGACGTAGTCGCCCGCGCCCGGGCGCAGCCGTCGCTCATCCGCGAGCGAGAGGATCGGCGCGCCCGCGCGCGCGAGGCCGGGCGCGAGCACGAGCCCGCCCGCGGCCAGCGCCGTCCCCTTCACGAACTCGCGCCGATCGAGCGAACCGGGGCGGCCGTCACTGACGCCTGACGCCTGATGCCTGACGCCTGAATCACTCATACCGCCTCCGAGACGCTGGCGAAGTCGAATTCCGGTACGCGCATGGCAGGCAGCTCGTAGCCGCTGGCGACACGCTCCGGACGCGTGAGGGCGTCGACGTTGCGGAACGCGAGCAGCGGAGAGTCGTTCCAGCGGAAGTTGTTGACCGGATACTGGATGCGGCCGTCCTCGACCCAGAAGGTGCCGTCGCGCGTGAGGCCGGTGTACAGGAGCGTGCGCGGGTCGAGCGAGCGCACGTACCAGAAGCGCGTGACCAGCACCGCGCGCTCGGTCTCCGCGATGAGCTGCTCGAGGGAGCGCGGCTCACCCTCCATCCGGATCGAGCCGGGGAAACCGGTCGGCTCCACACCTCGCTGTTGCGCCCACCAGCGCGAGTAGGCGAGGCGCTGGAGCCGGCCGTTGCGGATCCAGGTCCGAGGCAGCGCCGGCAGCCCGTCGGCAGCGAACGGCGAAGCGCCCATGCCGAGCGGATCGCTGCGCAGCGTGATCTTCGGATCGAGCAGCCGCTCGTCGATCGCGGTGCCCTGGTCCGGCCGCGAAAAGGCGCTGCGACCCTCGTGAGCACGGCGCGCGTCGAGCGCGGACGGCAGCAGCCTCACGAGATCCAGCACCGCCGCCGGCTCCAGGATCGCGGGGTAGACGCCCGCCGCCAGCGGCCGCGCCTCGCGCGACGCGAGCGCCTTGGCGATCGCGCGCGCGTGCAGCGCCGCCGCATCGATCGCGCTCCAGTCGCGGTGCCCGGTGCCGGCCCAGCCCGAGCCGAGACCGTCCTCCGTGCGGGCGGTCACCGAGTAGTCCACCGCGGTCGACCGGTTGTAGCCGAACAGGCCGCGCGAGTTCGCAATGGCGGACGCCTGGTCGGACGCCTCCAGGTAGCCGGCCACCTCGAGCCCGGCGGCGAGCGCCCGCTCGATGGCGTCGCCGGCGACCTGCGCGCGGCCGACGGCGTCGAGGGCCGCCGTCGCCGCGACGTGACCCGCGCCGGCCGGGTAGTCGATCGGCTCCAGCTCCGGCATCGCCTCGGGATCTTCGGGCGCGAGCCGCGCGAGCGTCTGCGCCGTGTCGACCGCCGCGCGCAGCGACTCGTCGTCGAACCGGTTCGTGGAGACGGTCGCGCTGCGTCGCCCGTAACGCACCAGGATCGACGCACTCACACCGCCCGCGTCACCCGCCGTCGTGATGCGATTCACCGCGTAGCGCGTATTGCCTTCCCGCCCGCTCGACAGATTCACGCGCGCCTCGTCGGCTACGATCATGCCGAGAATGCGGGACGACAGCGCGCGCGCTTCCGCCTCCGTCAGGCCGCCACCCGGCGGCGCACCGGCGCGGGACGACTCGCGCAACGCGCGGCCCGGCGCGAGCGGCGCCAACAGAGTGCGACGATCCATTTTGGGGTCTCCCGTGTCGGATGAGTCCCGCCAAGGTTCCGCATCGAGCCACCGGATGCAAGCGTGCGCCGACCTCGACGCCGTGGCATCATCCCCGCAGCAGATGACGACGCGCCCGCCGGGGCGCCGCGTCCTCGAGCCGCACATGCCGAATGCATCGTACGACGTTGTTCATCATCGCCGCTCTCGCCGCCTGCGACGGTGGCGTACCGGACGCCGACCGGAACACGGCAGCCGCCGACCGGACCACGGTCCAGGCCATGGCGGCCGACACGATTCAGCCCGCCGCCGATTCCCTCGTCGCCGTCGCGCACCTCCGTGACACGGCCGGACGCGCGGCCGGTGAGGTCCGGCTGATGCAGCGCGGCAGCGTCGTCGTCGTCCACGTCGAGGCGCGCCGCCTCGCCCCCGGCGCGCACGGCATCCACGTGCACGAAACGGGTGCCTGCGAGCGCGGCCGGGAGGCGTTCGCATCCGCCGGCGCGCACCTCAATCCGCGAGACGTCGAGCACGGACTCCACGCCCCCTCCGACGGCCACGCCGGCGATCTGCCCAACATCCAGATCGACGAGGACGGCACCGGCTCCCTTCGCTTCGAGACCGCCGGCCTCTCCATCGGCACCCGCGCGGGCGAGATCTTCGATCGCGACGGTAGCGCCCTCGTGATCCACGCCGACCCCGACGACCAGAGAACCGACCCTTCGGGCAACAGCGGCGCACGCGTCGCCTGCGGCGTGCTCACGCCTGCGTAGCAGACTATCGGTATTCGGTATTCGGTATTCGGTATTCGGTATCCGGTATTCGGTACTGGTCACTGGCTACTGGCTACTGGCTACTGGCTACCGCCTACTGCCGTTGCACCGCCGCGCCGGCGCAGGCCATACTGCCCCGTGTCGGTGCGCCCCTCCCCCGGACCGCGATCAGCCTTGGCCTCGAAGCCCCAGCGTCACTCGATCATCCTGCGCATCCTCGAGACGCGCGACGTCACCTCGCAGGAGATGCTGCGTGAGCTCCTCGCCGACGAGGGCCTCTCCGTCGCCCAGGGCACCCTCTCGCGCGACATCCGCGAGCTCGGCCTCGCCAAGATCCCCAACGCCGATGGCGTCCCCGTGTACACGGCCCCACCCGACGTCACCGACCCCACCCCCTCCCTCTCCCGTCTCCTGCCGCCGCTCTTCATCGGCGCCGACGGCGTCGGCAACCTCCTCATCCTCAAGACCGTCACCGGCGGCGCACAGCCCATCGCCGTCGCCCTCGACCACGAGGAATGGGACGAGATCGTCGGCACCGTCGCCGGCGACGACACCATTCTCCTCGTGCTCCGCAAGCCGGCCCACCTGACGCGCGTGCGCCAGCGCCTCGAGCGCATCGCCGGGGTCGACGAGGACTGAGCAGGCCCCTGGGCTTAGGCTTGGGCTTCGGGCGTTGGTTTGCTCCGTGGGTTCCCCGCTCGACCTCTACGGCATGTGCTGCCGGCCCCCTGCGTCACCCAGGCCGCGGCGCGCTCCCGCGGCCAATGCCCAAAACCCAAAGCCCAAAGCCCCAAGCCCAATGCCCAAAGCCCCAAGCGCGAGCCCCCAGCCCCAAGCCCCAAGCCCAAAGCCCCAGCCCCAAGCGCAGACGAAGCCCCTTTACACGCCGGCCGCTGGCGCATAAACTTCGGGTCCCATGAATAACTATACTGCCACCGCCGCCGTGCTCGGCGCGTCCGGCTACGTCGGACGCGAGCTGTGCTCGCTCATCGCGCGGCACCCGCGTCTGCGGCTCGGCATTGCGACGGCCCGAGCCGCCGGGACGCTGCGCGTGCCCGGGAGCGGTCCGCTCGCGGTACGGGCGCTGGAAGACGCGACGCTCGACGGCTGCGACGTGGTGTTCTCGTGCCTGCCGCACGGTGAGTCGGCGAAGGGGCTGGAGCGGGCGCCGTCGGGTGCACTGCTGGTGGACCTGTCGGCCGACCTGCGACCGGGTGGCGCGGGGACGACGTCGCATCCGCTGTCGAAGGCGGCCGCGTACGGGCTGACGGAGCTGGCGCGTGAGCGCGTGCGGGGCGCCCGCGTCGTGGCCAACCCGGGCTGCTATCCGACAGCAGCGCTGCTGGCCCTCGCGCCGGTGCTGCGGCGGGGGCTGGTGGGCGGTCCGGTAGTGATCAACGCGGCGTCGGGGGTGACGGGCGCGGGCCGCTCGCCGAAGGCGGAGCTGCTGTTCGGGGAGGTGGCGGAGGACTTCCGCGCGTACGGCCTGGGCAACGAGCACCGTCATCTGGCGGAGATGCGGGCGGGCGCGGAGTCGCTCGCGGGCGTTCCTGTCGACCTGGTGTTCACGCCGCACCTGCTGCCGATCCGGCGGGGGATCCTGGAGACGATTCACGTGCCGCTGACGGAGCCGCTGGGCACGGCGGAGGCGCGGGCGCTGTGGGCGACGGATTACGCGCACGAGCCGTTCGTGGAGCTGCTCGAGGGGGTGGCGCCGTCGCTGCGCGACGTGGTGGGCACCAACCGCGTGTCGATGGCGGTGTGGAGCATGGCGAACCTGAGCTCGCCCGCGCTCCAGATCGTCGTCGCGATCGACAATCTCGTGAAGGGGGCGGCGGGGCAGGCCGTTCAGAACATGAACCTGGTGCTCGGCATGTCCGAGACGGAGGGGCTGACGTGCCGCGCGGCGTGACGGTGGTGAAGGTGGGCGGCAACGAGGTGGAGGATGCCGCGTGGCTGCGGGAGCTCGCGCGGCTGCTCGCCGATTGCTTTCCGCTGGTGGTCGTGCACGGCGGCGGTCGCGAGGTGAGCGCGCTCCAGCGGAGCTTCGGTGCGGAGCCGGAGTGGCGGGACGGGCTGCGCGTGAGCAGCGCGGACACGGTGCGGCTCGCGTCGATGGTGCTGAGCGGCGTCGTCAACAAGCGGCTGGTCGGCGCGCTGCTGTCGACCGGCGTGGATGCCGCCGGGCTGTCGGGCGAGGACGGCGCGCTGGTGATGGCCACGCCCGCGCAGGGTGGTGCCCTCGGCCGCACGGGCGTCGTCGCATCGGTGCGCGCGCCGCTGCTGGCCGCGCTCCTCGGCCTGGGCCTGGTGCCCGTGCTGTCACCCATCTCGCGCGGCATCGACGGCGAGCCGCTCAACGTGAACGCGGACGACGTGGCCGCCGCGGTCGCGGCGGCGCTGGGCGCGGCGCGGCTCCTATTCGTCTCGAATGTCGACGGCGTCATGCTCGGCACGGTCACCGCGGCCGATATCGGCCGCGACGACATCGAGTCGGCGATCGCTGCCGGTGCGGTGAGCGGCGGGATGGCGCCCAAGCTGCGCGCGGCCGCACGCGCCGCCGAAGCGGGAGTCGGGGACGTACGCATCGGCGGGCTCGCGCTGCTGAGCGGTGACGCGGGCACGCGCGTGCATGCCCGCGTGGAGGTGCTCGCGTGAGCCTCGGCGAGCTGGTGCGCACGCGCGCCGCCACTGTCCCCGAAACCGCGGGTTCGCCGCTGGTGGCGGTGTACCGGCAACCCGCGCCCGTCTTCATCGGCGGCGTCGGCTCGTACCTCATCGACGACCAGGGCGAGCGCTACCTCGACTTCACGAGCGGCATCGGCGTGAACGCGCTGGGTCACGGCCACGCCACGATCGCGCACGCGATACAGCGGTCGCTCGACACGGGCCTCGTGCACACCTCGAACCTGTTCCGTACGAAGCCGGCCACGGATCTCGCCGGCTGGCTGGTCGAGCATTCGTTCGCCGACGCGGTCTTCTTCAGCAACTCGGGCGCGGAAGCGAACGAGGCCGCGCTCAAGTTCGCGCGGCGCTGGGCGACCGCGGCGTACGGGCCGGAGCGCACGGAGATCGTGGCGCTGCGCGGCGGCTTCCACGGACGCACGATGGGCGCGCTGTCGCTGACGGATCGCGTCGCGTACCAGGCGCCGTTCGCCCCGCTGCTGGGGGCCACGCGCATCGCCGAGCTCGACGCCGACGCGATCGCCGAGATCGTCGACCCCGCGCGCACCGCGGCTGTGATCATCGAGCCGATCCAGGGTGAGGGCGGCGTGCGGCCGGTGCCGCCGAAGACGCTGCGCGCGCTGCGCGACGCGTGCGACCGCGCGGACGCGCTCCTGATCTTCGACGAGGTGCAGGTCGGGCTGGGACGCACCGGCCGCCTGTGGGCGCACGAGTGGAGCGGCGTCACGCCGGACGTGATGACGCTGGCCAAGCCGCTCGCCGGCGGACTGCCGATGGGCGCGACGCTGGTCACCGCGGCCGTCGCGAAGTCGATCCAGCCCGGCGATCACGGCAGCACGTTCGGCGGCGGTCCGCTGGTCGCAGGCGTGGCCCTGGCGGTTTGCCGGCACGTCGCCGAGCCCGCGTTTCTCGCGGACGTGCGCACGAAGGGCGCGCGCGTCGCGCAGCGACTCGAAGCGATCGTGCGCGCGGGACGCGCGCGGGACGCGCGCGGCAGCGGCCTACTGTGGGGTCTGGACGTCGCCACCCCGGCGGCCGACGTGGTCGCGCGCGCGCTGGATGCGGGCCTGCTGCTGTGCAGCGCCGGCCCCGATGTGGTGCGCCTCGGCCCGCCATTGAACGTGGCGGACGAGGATCTGGAGACGGGACTCGACCTGCTGGAGGAGTCGCTCTGATGCTCGTACAGCTTCGCTCGCGCGCGGAGGAGACGGCCGCGCCGCGGTTCCAGAGCGTGCCCGTGATTCGTCCGGCTCGCATCGCGGACATGGCGCAGGTCGCGCCGCTGATCAACGGCTACGCGGCGCGGGGGCTCATGCTGCCGAAGACGGAGGATCAGCTCTATCGCACGTTCCGCGAGTTCGTGCTGGCGGTCGACGAGAACGAGCGCGTGGTCGGCAGCGCTGGTCTGCGCATCTACTCGCCCGAGCTGGCGGAGCTGTGCGGTCTCGCGGTCGACGCGCGTGCACACGGCCGCGGCGTGGGTCGCGCGCTGGTCGAAGCGATCGTCGAGCAGGCTGCCGATTACGGCATCCGCACCGTGTTTGCCCTGACGCTGGAAGAGGGCTTCTTCCATCGCATGGGCTTCCGCACGGCGTCGAAGGAGCAGTTTCCGCAGAAGATCGCGGCCGACTGCAACGGCTGCGCGAAGCGCTACGCTTGCCCTGAAATCACGGTGACCCGGCTGATCGGGCCACATCTCGAAGAGGAGGACATCGCCGATGCGTGAGACCGTGGTGCTCGCCTATTCCGGCGGGCTGGACACGTCGATCATCGTTCCCTGGCTGCGCGAGCACTACGATGTCGACGTCGTGTGCGTCGCCGCCGATGTCGGCCAGGGCGAGGAGCTCGGCGGCCTCGAGGCGAAGGCGATCGCGTCGGGCGCACGCGCGTGCATCGTCCAGGATCTGCGCGAGGAGTTCCTGACCGGCTTCGTGTGGCCCACGCTGCGAGCCGGTGCGATCTACGGCCGCAAGTACCTGCTCGGCACGTCGATGGCGCGGCCGATCATCGCACGCGGGCAGGTCGAGTTCGCGCGCTCCATCGGCGCGACCGTGCTGGCGCACGGCTGCACCGGCAAGGGCAACGACCAGGTGCGCTTCGAGCTGACGTACGCCGCGCTCGCGCCCGACATGCGCGTCATCGCGCCGTGGCGCGAGTGGTCGATCCGGTCGCGTGAGGACGCCATCGACTATGCGCGCCTGCACGGCGTGCCGGTCACCGCCACGAAGGCCAAGATCTACTCGCGCGACCGCAACCTGTGGCACGTGTCGCACGAGGGCGGTCCGCTCGAGGATCCGGACTGGACGCCGCCCGAAGACCTGTACCTGCTCACGTCGGCCGCCGAGCTGGCGCCCGCGAAGCCGCAGGTCGTGAGCATCGCCTTCGATAAGGGCTACCCCGTCGCCGTCGACGGCGAGCCGCTCGGCGCCGTAGCGCTGCTGGAGCGACTGAACGAGATCGCGGGCGTGCATGGCGTCGGTCGCATCGATCTCGTCGAAGACCGGCTCGTCGGCATGAAGTCGCGCGGCATCTACGAGACGCCGGGGGGCACGCTCCTGTACGCGGCGCATTCGGAGCTGGAGCAGCTCGTGCTCGATCGGCGCACGCTCGCGCTCAAGGACATGCTCGCGCCGCGCTACGCGGACCTCGTCTACGAGGGACGCTGGTGGACCACGGAGCGGGAGGCGCTCGACGCGCTCGTCGATCGCACGCAGGAGCACGTGACCGGCGAGGTCCGGCTGAAGCTGTATCGCGGATCGTGCAGCGTCGCGGGCCGCACGTCGCCGCATTCGCTCTACGACGAGCGCTTCGTGACGTTCGGCGAGGACGACGTGTACCGACAGTCCGACGCGGCGGGCTTCATCCGGCTGTATGGGCTACCGATGCGGGTCGCGGCGCTGAAGCGGGCGGAGGCGGAGGCGCGCTCCGACCGCGTGCCGTTGACAGGGGCAAGCGCGGGCGCGGGGGAAACAGCTTCTCCACTCGACGCGGCAGCGCCGGCCGCTTCGTCCAACGGACGAGTACGGGTCCCGATCTCGGCGGGAGGTGGAGCATGACTTCGCATCTGATGGCGACCGAGGTGAAGAGGATGTGGGGCGGACGGTTCGCGAGCGGACCGTCGGCGGAGCTCGATCGTCTCAATCGTTCGCTGCCCGTCGATCGGCGGCTGTGGCGTCAGGACCTCGCGGGCAGCCTCGCGTGGTGCACGGCTCTGCGGCAGGCGGGCGTGTTGGAGGCGGCCGAGGAGGAAGCGTTGCGGACGGGTCTCCATCGCGTGGCGCAGCGGCTCCTCGAGTGGGACGAGGCGGAGTGGGCGGCGGCGCCGGACGAGGACGTGCATTCGCTGGTCGAGCGGCTGCTGGGCGAGGAGGTCGGTTCGGTCGCGGGCAAGCTGCACACGGGCCGGTCGCGGAACGACCAGGTCGCGACGGATTCGCGGCTGTGGGCGCTCGCGGCGATCGACGCACTGGATGCCGAGGTACGGGCGCTCGAGAGCGCGCTGCTCGAGCAGGCGGAGGCGCACGTCGACACGATCATGTCGGCGTACACGCATCTCCAGCGCGCGCAGCCGGTGTCGGCGGCGCACTGGCTGCTGTCACACGTGTGGCCGCTGGAGCGCGATCGGGAGCGGCTGGCGGATGCGCGCCGCCGCGTCGGCGTGCTGCCGCTCGGGTCGGGTGCGATTGCCGGCTGCCCCTTCCCGGTCGACCGCGTGCTGCTCAAGGAGACGCTCGGCTTCCGCGACATCTCGCGGAACAGCATCGACGCGGTGGCCGATCGCGACTGGGTCGCGGAGCTGCTCTTCACGATGTCGATGATCGGCATCCACATGTCGCGGCTCGCGGAGGATCTGATCGTCTTCGCGACGTCGGAGTTCGGCTTCGTGCGCATGTCCGACGCGTACTCGACGGGGTCGTCGCTCATGCCGCAGAAGCGGAACCCGGACGCGCTGGAGCTGGCGCGCGCGAAGGCGAGCCGGCTGATCGGCGGACTGACCGGGATCCTGTCGACGCTCAAGGGGCTGCCGAGCGGCTACAACAAGGACCTCCAGGAGGACAAGAGCGCGCTGTTCGAGGCGGTCGACACGCTCGCGCTGATACTGCCCGCGGTGACAGGGACCGTCGCGACCATGACGATCGATGCGACGCGCTGCGCCGCGGCCGTCGACACCGGCATGCTGCTCACGGATCTCGCGGACGCCATGGTCGAGGCCGGCACGCCGTTCCGTGAGGCGCACGAGCGGGTGGGCGCCCTCGCGCGTGCCGCCGACGAGACGGGCGTGCCGCTGCGGTCACTGCCGGACGACGTGCTGCGGGCGCATCTCGGCGACGCGGCAGAAAAAGCCGTGCTCGCGACGGTGCTCGACGCGCGCCGCTCGATCGCGCGGCGAACCGCGATCGGCGGCACCGCGGACGGCGCGGTGCGCGACCAGATCGCGACGCTCGGTCTGCGACTGCTGGAGGCGCGCGGCTGACGGACCCTTTCTAGACCGGCCGCGTCGCCTCATCTTGGCACCTTCCCGGGCGTCCCCGCTCCCGCGATCCGACGAAGGAGCACGGCATGAGTCGCTCGCTGGCCTCCGTCCCCTCTTCACCGCCGCCGCTGGCCAGGCCCCTGCCCGGCCGCAGCTTCACCGAGACCTCGCGTCCCGATGCGTGGTGGCTCCAGCCTGCCGTCGTCTTCCTCGGGCTGACCGCCTTCGTCGTCTACGCGACCTGGGCCGCGTTCCAGGGGGACCATTACTGGTACGGTCCGTACCTGTCGCCGTTCTACTCGCCGGAGCTGTTCGGCCGACTCGACCACGCCTGGTTCGGCGCGAAGCCGGACTGGTATCCGGCCTGGCTCATCTGGTCGCCCGCCTTCTGGATCCTGTGGGCGCCGGGCGGGTTCCGCCTCACCTGCTACTACTATCGCGGCGCGTACTACAAGTCGCACTGGGCCGATCCGCCCGCGTGCGCGGTGGGTGAGCCTCGCAAGAGCTACCGCGGCGAGCGCAGCTTGCCGCTGATCGTCCAGAACATCCACCGCTACTTCCTGTACCTCGCCCTCCTCTTTCTCGTGGTGCTGTCGTACGACGTGTGGATGGCGCTCTGGTTCCCGGACGAAGCAACCGGCGCGCGGGAGCTCGGTGTCGGCGTGGGCACGCTCGTGCTCGCGACGAACGTGGTCCTGCTCGGCGGCTACACACTCGGCTGCCATTCGCTGCGCCATCTCGTCGGCGGTCGACTCGTGCAGATCTCGAAGCGACCCGTCCAGAAGAAGGCCTACGACGTGGTCGGCATGTTCAATCGGCGGCACATGACGTGGGCCTGGCTGAGTCTCTTCTGGGTCGGGTTCTCCGATCTCTACGTCCGCCTCTGCTCGATGGGCGTCTGGACCGACCTGAGGCTGCTGTGAGGCGCGCCTGATGACACCCGAGATCCTCGACTACGACGTCCTGGTGATCGGCGCGGGGGGTGCGGGTCTGCGTGCGGCAATCGAGGCCTCGGCAAACGGCGCGAAGGTCGCCGTCGTCTCCAAGTCGCTGCTGGGCAAGGCGCACACGGTGATGGCGGAAGGCGGCATCGCCGCATCGCTCTCCAACGTGGACGAGCGCGACAACTGGCGCGTGCATTTCGCCGACACCATGCGCGGCGGCGCCTACCTGAACAACGGGCGCATGGCCGAGCTGCACGCGAAGGAGTCGCCGGACCGCGTGCGCGAGCTGGAGGCGTGGGGCGCTCTCTTCGACCGGACCGACGACGGGCGCATCCTCCAGCGGAACTTCGGCGGCCACGCCTATCCGCGCCTGGCGCACGTGGGGGATCGCACCGGCCTCGAGATGATCCGCACGCTGCAGGACAACGGCATCCATCGCGGCATCGCCTTCCACATGGAGACGACGGTGCTGCGCCTGCTGCTCGACGTCGGTCGCGTGGCGGGTGCGTTCGGCTACGAGCGTGAGCGCGGCGGATTCCTCGCGTTTCGCGCGCGCGCGATCATCCTGGCGACCGGCGGCATCGGCCGCGCCTACCGCATCACCAGCAACAGCTGGGAGTACACGGGCGATGGGCACTCGCTCGCGTACCATGCGGGCGCGGAGCTGATCGACATGGAGTTCGTGCAGTTCCACCCGACCGGCATGGTGTGGCCGCCCGGCGTGCGCGGCATTCTCGTGACGGAAGGCGTGCGCGGCGAGGGCGGTGTGCTGCGGAACAGTGAAGGACGTCGCTTCATGTTCGACGACATCCCGCCGCTGTACCGCGATTCCACGGCCGCCAGCGAGGACGAGGGCTGGCGCTATACGCAGGGCGACAGGGAGGCGCGCCGGCCGCCTGAGCTGCTCACGCGCGACCACGTCGCCCGCTGCATCATGCGCGAGGTGCGCGCGGGCCGCGGCAGCCCGCACGGCGGCGTGTTCCTCGACATCGCGTGGATCGGCGAGCGCCTGCCGAAGCACGCGGAGCACATCAGGCGCAAGCTGCCGAGCATGTACCACCAGTTCAAGCAGCTCGCCGACATCGACATCACGAAGACGCCGATGGAAGTCGGACCGACCACGCATTACATGATGGGCGGCGTGCGCGTCGATGCCGACACTCAGATGTCGACGGTGCCTGGACTGTTCGCCGCCGGCGAATGCGCGGCCGGCCTGCACGGCGCGAACCGGCTGGGCGGCAATTCGCTGTCCGACCTGCTCGTCTTCGGCCGCCGCGCCGGCCATCATGCAGCGGAATACGCCGCCAGCGCGGCCGGCGTCGCACACCCCCGGGGTGCCGGCACCGGCGCGGCCGCGGGCGATGAAGTGGAAGCGGCCGCGCGCGCGGCGCTCGAGCCGTTCGAGCGCGCTGCGTGCGGCCGCTTCGACATCGGCGCCCCCCGCACCGGCGGAGGCCGCACCGTCGGCGCGCCCCGCGTGCTGGGCCGCGTATTGGGCCGCGTAT
>DATKDR010000046.1:0-64025 GCA_035512635.1 Longimicrobiales bacterium
ACATCATCCGATAGCGCGGTCCGCTGCCGCCCTCGCGCGGCGTCCAGCGCGGCCCCACCACGTCGGTCGCCTTGCAGTCGATGCAGTTGGGCGCGTTCACCACGAGCCGGTCGCCGTCGCGCTCGTAGACGCCGGCCGGGCAGACGTGCTGGTAGAACTCGGCGACCTCGGCCGGGACATCCCGGCCGACGATCAGATGGGACGGAATATCGTCGCGCGTCTGGTTTCCCGATTTGAACACCGCGTCGACCTTGCTGAAGGTGAGGCGGCCGTCGGGCGCCGGCGTCGCGGGGCCGCCCGGCTCGCGCGGCTTGTCGGCGTCCGCCTCGAACTCGATGCGACCGCCCGGAAAGGCGCCTCCCGTCAGCGTCATGAGGCCCGCCTTGATTCCTCCGGCGAGGAAGCCGTCGCGGAAGGCGAGGCGCATGTTGCGCGTCTTTTTCAGGTCGTCGATCACGTACGACGCATCCATGGCGCGATCATAGGCCGAGAGCGCGGCGGCCGTCGTGTCGCCCGCTTTCAGTCCGTCGTAGATCGCGCGCGCGGCGTGGATGCCGGACTGCATCGCGTAGTGGATGCCCTTGAGCGAAGGCACGTCGACGAAGCCGGCGGAGTCGCCGAGGATGACTACGCCGTCGCCGTGACGTCGCGACGGCAGCGCGTAGTAGCCGCCTTCGGGGATCGTCTTCGCGCCCCACTCCACCATGTCGCCGCCGTCGAGGTAGTCGCGGAAGAGCGGATGGGTTTTCAGCTTCTGGAGCAGGCCGTGCACATCGAGGGAGCGCTGCGGGTAGTCGAGTCCGACGACGAGACCCACCGCGACGGTGTGCTCCGCCATGGGATACATGAAGCTGCCGCCGAACACGTCGTTCGGGAGGGGCCAGCCCAGCGTGTGTATGATGCGGTCGAGCGGCTTCTTCGTTTCCCAGATCTCCTTCACGCCGAGGGCGAAGATCTGGGGGTTCTCCGACTCGATCTTCTGCCACCCCATGTACGCCTGCGACAGCATGCCGCGCGTGCCCTCGGCGAGCGCGGTCACGCGTGCGACGATGTCCGTCGCCGGCTCGTGCGCGACGCCCGGCTGCCCGGAGCGGTCGAGCCCGCTCGGCGCGGTGCGCACGCCCGCGACGCGCTCGCCGTCGACCAGCAGCGCCGCCGCCGGGAAGCCGGTGAACACGTTCACGCCGGCGGCTTCCGCCTTTTCGCCGAGCCAGCGCACGACCTCGCAGATCGAGGCGACGTGGTTGCCGTGGTTCTTCATGGTGGGCGGCGTCGGTATGCGGAACGACCCGCGTTCGGTCAACAGGCGCACCGCCTCCCTGTCGACCGGCCCGCGAAACGGCAGGTCCTTCACGTCCAGGTCGGGGAACAGCTCCCGGAATGCGCGCGGATTCACGATCGCGCCGGAGAGGCAGTGCTCGCCGAGCGATTCCGCCTTCTCGAGCACCGCGATCTCGATTTCGCCCGGGCCATCGCCACGCTCGTTGCCCTCGCGCACCAGGCGCGCGAGCTCGATCGCGCCCGCGAGTCCTGCGGGGCCGCCGCCGACGAAGACGACGTCCATCGGCACATGCTCCTCCTGTGGCGCCTCCGTCAGGATCAGGCTGTCCGGCAGCGGCGGCTGATGCCGTATGGGCGTGATCGTGGTGCGCTCGTTCGTCATCCGTCGAGTGGGTGCGGGTTCGAGTGGTCGCGAATCTATCAGCTTCCGTCGCCGCCGGCCGCCGGCGCTACGGCCACGGTCGTGTAGCCGAATGTCGGTCGACCCGTCAGCGGGTCGTGCAGCGGAAGCGCCTCGGCCGGCACATCCGCGGCCAGACCGTTCAGATCCTCCGGCACGATCAGCAGCGCGTCCGCGCGTCCCATGGAAGTCAGAATGCCCGATCCCTGGGGCCCCGTCAGGCGCGCGCGCGGCGGACCCTCCGCGGCGTTCTCGATCCGCACGCGCAGGAAATGGGCGAGGCCGGCGCGCGTCGGCACCGGCTCCGCCGTGTGCACGCGCAGCACGGGGCTGTGCACGTCCGACCTGCCCTGCAGCGCGCGCAGCGCGGGGGCGACCAGCACGTGGAACGTGACCAGCGCCGACACGGGATTGCCGGGCAGCCCGAAGACCAGCGTGCGCCCGATGCGGCCGAAGGAGACCGGACTTCCCGGCCGCATGCGGACGCGCCAGAAGCCCGGCGCGTATCCGGCCGCGTCGAGCGCGTCCTTGACCAGGTCGTGATCGCCGACGCTGGCACCGGCGGTGACGAGGAGAACGTCGAGGCCGCGCGCGCGCTCGATGCGGCTGCCGATGTCGCGCAGATCGTCGTGCGCGATGCCGAGCCGCAGCGCGCGCGTGCCGGCCGCCTCGACCGCGGCCGAGAGCGCGGGCGAGTTGGAGTCCGCGATGCGCCGCCCCGCCCGTACCTCGTCGAATGCGGAATCGTCCGCCAGCTCATCGCCCGTCGCGAGGATGCCGACGCGCGGCCGGGCATGCACGTCGACACGAGCGGCACCGATCGCGGCCAGCAGTCCGATGCGCGCCGGCGTCAGCAGCGAGCCGCGCTCGATCAGCGCATCGCCTTCCGCGTAGTCCTCGCCGCGCGCGCGCAGGTTGCGCCCCGCGTCGTCGTCGCGCAGCACCTCGATCTCGCCGGCCGCGTCTGCGTCCTCCCAGGCGCTCGTGTGCTCGACACGGATCACGCCGTCGGCGCCATCCGGAATCGGTGCGCCCGTCATCACTCGTGTCGCCTCCCCCGCACCCACCGGGCGGGAAGGGAATCCGCCCGCCGGCACATGCTCGATGACGCGCAGTCGAACCGGACGCTCGGGCGTCGCTCCGCGCACATCGACCGAGCGGACCGCGAAGCCGTCCATCGCGGAGTTCGACCACGGGGGGTGCGCCATGGGCGCGCGGACATCACCTGCGATGACGCGCAGCGCGGCGTCCGAGAGCGCGACCATCTCGACATCGGTCGGCGCGACCGCGGCGAGAATTGCCTCGAGCGCTTCCGGGACCCCGAGCCAGTCCGGTTCCCTCCGGGTCACGCTCATCGGGCGGACCCCTCGATCGGAGGAGACCCAGCCACCATCTCCCGCGCGCGCTCCAGCTCTTCCGGCGTGTTCACGTTGAAGAAGAGCCGGGCCGGGTCGCCGTGCGCGGTGACGTCGTCGAGGGGCAGGCGCCGTATGTCGGCTTCGTCGAAGAACCCGATCACGCGCAGGTCGTCGCGCTCGATCGCGCGGCCGATCGCGCCCAGACACGACGTGCGATACGCCGCGCACAGCGGCTCGAGACCGCGCCGCCCGCCGCTCTCAGGCACGGCGCCGTCGGCCCCATCGGATGCGCGCCAGAGGGCATCGAGCAGCGACGTCGACACGAACGGCATGTCGCAGGCGACGACGAGCGCGCCGGGCAACGCGCGCTCGCCGGCCCACGCGACGGCCTCGCGCACGCCGCCGACGGGACCGGCGGCGGGACCCGTATCGGGCCGCGCGCGCAGGTCGATCTCCGCGTAGCTCGCCGGATCGTTCGCGATCATGACGACGTCGGCGCACAGCGGGCGCAGGGCGTCGGCCGCGCGTTCGATGATGCGGCGGCCGCCCACCGGCTCCAGCGCCTTGGCACGGCCGCCGAAACGGAGGTTGCGGCCGCCCGCCAGGATGACGCCGAGCGGCCGCTCGTCCGGAGCGAACACGCGCGCCTCCGCGGACGCGGCACGCGCGACGATGATGACGCCCGCGCGCCGCGCGTTCGCGAGCGCGAGCGTCGTCGGCACCGAGCGGCTCGCGATCCACGCCAGGCCCGCGGCCGCGGCCTTGCGCGCCATCTCGCCGCTGACGCGCGCGGTGGTGACCAGGCCGCAGCGCGAGAGGCGGCAGCCCGCGAGTACGGCGCGGCCGATCGCCTTGTCGACGGCGTTGTGCCGCCCGACGTCCTCCGCGTGCGCCACCACGCGCCCGTCCTGGACGATCGCCGCCGCGTGCATGCCGCCGGTGTCCTGGTATCGAGTCGCGCGCGCGTACAGCTCCCGGAACGCGTCGCCCAGGTCGCTCGGCGCCGGCGCGCGCCCCCCGCGACCGTCGGTTCCTCCGGTCGAGTCGGTCGATGCGGTCGACCCGGCCGACTCGAAGCGGACGACGGCTCCTTCCTCGAGCAGGTGGACGACGAGCGGCAGTGGCTCTGTGCCGTCCGGCCGCACCATGCCTTCGCCGACGAGCCATCCCGCCGCGAGCTCGATGTACGAGTCCGGGGTGCAGTGGAAGACGTGCAGCGTGCGTCCGTCGGCCTCGAGCCGGCAGATCACTTCATCGACGGGGGCGACGCGGCGGCTCACGTCGCGCCCTCCCGTGCGGCCGGGTAGGCGCGCAGGGCGGTCGCCTTCACGAGCGCGGTCACGTCGACGCCGGGCGCGAGCCGGAGGTCGGTCGCGGCCGAGCGCGTGATCAGCGCCACGAGCGGCGTCGCGCCCTCGAGTCTGACGCGCAGCAGACCACCCAGCGGCGTCATGCCGCCGACGCGCAGACGGAACCGGTTGCGGGCGCTCACGGGCTCGCTCGCCTCGGCGCCGAGCAGGAGGACGTCTTCGGGTCGATAGGCGATGTGAACGGGCGAGCCCGCGATGACCACACCGGCTGCGGGCGCGACGGTCGCCGAGATCGGATCGCCGCCGGCGAGGCGCACGGTTGCGATGTCGTCGCGGATGTCATCGACCACGCCGTCCAGCAGCAGCTCGGCGCCGGTGAACGCCGCGATGAACGGGGAAGCGGGCGATGCGACCAGCTCTTCGGGCGTTCCCTCCTGCGTCACGCGGCCGCCCTCGAGCACGAGGATGCGGTCGGCGAGGGCGAATGCGTCGGCGGGGTCGTGCGTGACCAGCAGCGCCGCGCCCGCCATCGAGCGGATCATCGACTCGAGTCGCTGCCGGAACTCGCGCTGACCGGCGATGTCCAGTCCCGCGGTCGGCTCGTCGAGCCCGAGAATGTCGGGCGCCACTGCGAGCGCGCGAGCCACCGCGACGCGCTGCGCCTCCCCGCCGGAGAGGCGACGTGCGCTCGCGGTCGCGAGATGCCCAGCGCCCATGCCCTCGAGCGCGCGCCGGGCCTGCGCCTCCGCCCGCTCGCGCGGCACTCCACGCGCGCTCGGACCGAAGCGCGCGTTGTCCAGCACGGAACCGGAGAAGAGCGTGGGCCGCTGCAGCGTGGCCGCGCAGCGACGACGCAGCTCGGCATCATCCCAGCGGACCGGTCGGCCATCGAGGAGCAGCGTGCCGGCGTCGGGTCGTTCGAGACCCAGCAGCAGTCGGAGCAGAGTCGATTTCCCCGCGCCGTTCGGACCGAGCAGCGCGAGCACGGTGCCGCGCTCGAGGCGCAGCTCGTCCAGCGCGACGATGATGCGCTCACCGTGACGCCGCTCGAGGCCGCGCGCATGCAGCAGCTCGGCTACCGCCACGGCGCGCGCGCCGGTGCCGCGGCACCCTGCTGGAGTCGCGTGAGTCCGGCGTTCACCGCGAATGCGATCGCGAGCAGGATCAGACCCATCGCGAGCGCCGCGCCGAAGTCGCCGCGCCGCGTCTCGAGCATGATCGCGGTCGTGAGGACCCGGGTCTCTCCTTCGACGTTGCCGCCGACCATCAGCACGGCGCCGACTTCGGAGATCACGGCGCCGAAGCCGGCCACGACCGCGGCGACGAGGCCGAGCCGCGCCTCGCGCAGATGCGCCGCCAGCGAGCGCCAGCGCCCGGCTCCGAGCGCGCGCGCCTCGAGACGCACCGTCGACGGCACCGCCTGCACCGCCGACAGGGTGATGCCCGCGACGTACGGCGTGGCGAGGATCGCCTGCGCGATGATCATCGCGGCCGGCGTGAACAGCAGCTCCAGTCCCGGCATCGGCCCGCTTCGGGACAGCAGCATGTAGACGAACAGACCGACGACGACGGGGGGCAGCGCGAACCCCGTGTGCAGGAGTGCGATTGCGAGGCCGCGACCGCGGAAACGCGACAGGGCGAGGAAAATCCCGGCGGGCAGGCCGATCAGCAGCCCGAGCAGCACGGCCGCGCCCGAGACCCGCATCGAGCGCAGGAATACATCGATGATGTACGCGTCGAGCGACCAGATCAGCTCGAGCGCTCGGCCGAACGCGTCCTGGAAGAGGTCCATCAGGATTCAGGCGTCAGGCGTCAGGGACTGCGTTTCGGTTCTTCCTCGATAGGCCAAAATGGGGCCTCTGAAGCCTGACGCCTGACGGCCGACGCCCGTTCTCAGTGCCGCTCGCGCGACCGGGTGCCCTCCTCGTGAGGCGCGTCCGGTGGCGTGTAGGATTCGCCCTGATCGATGGCCTTCTGGAGGTCCTCGGTGCCGTAGAGGTCCCCCTCGACGTCTTCCATGAGGTGCTCGGCCTCCGGGTCGGTGCGATCGCCGCGGGTGATGCGCTCGTAGCGGCCGCGCTCGGCCTGGACGGATGCGTCGTCGGCGCCCTCGCTCAGCGTCGGCCGCACCAGCTCGTCGATCACGAGGTCGTTCTCGAGGCGATCGACGCCGAGCCGCTCGACGAGGATCCGCTCGACCGCGTCCGCCTCGTCCTCCGTGCCCAGGCGGCCGCTCACCCGCACCAGTCCGTCCCGCACTGCCACGTCGACGCCGGCCACGTCGACGGCCGGCTCATCGCCGAGGAGCTGCACGATCAGGTCGCGCAGCTCGCCGTCGTCCATCGCATCGACGTCGTAGACGTCGTCGTATCCCTTCGCCATCACGACCTCCCGGTGGTTCAGAATCGGAACGAAACGCCCGCTGACAGGAGGAAGTTCTGTACCCACTCCTCGATGGGGGCATCCAGCGTCCGAAGCCCCAGGGGAGCCTCGATCTGCCAGAGCATGTTCCGGGCGTCGAGCCGGACGGTGAGCTGCTCGACCGGGAACCATTCGACTCCCACGCCCAGCTCTCCCACAAGCCTCGTGCCGAAGTCGTAGCGCAGGTCGGAGTCGAGGCTCGTGTCCGCGTCCTCGTCTTCCGAGAGAGTGAATGCCGCACCGATGCCGAGCAGCGCGAAGGGCATCAGCCGGTGCCACGTGCGCGGTCCCGTGATGTCGAAGCGGAGATCGGCCGTGCCGATGCCGAGGGTCAGGTCCGCCTCGGTGCCGGTCGGAACGGTGGTCGTGTCGGCCCCGACGACCACGGTATCCTGGATCGACCGGTTCGTCGGGAACCCTGTGAGTGCAGCTTCGATGGAGAAGGGGCCGGTCAGCCGGATGCCGTAGCGCAGGCCGAAGGCCATGTCGGATTCCGGGCCGAGCTCGAGCGCGCCGCGGTTCGTGACGATGCCACCCACGAACGCATTGACCTGCTGGCCCGGGTCGACGAATCGGTAGGGGGATTCTATCTGCTGTGCCGCGGCGCCCGTCGCGCCCATGGCGAGGAGCAGTGCCGGCAGATGAAGATGCAGGTATTTCAAGGGATTCCACGTGCGGGTCGTTTGGGGTTCGCGGGCGAAAGCTAGACGCGCGCGGGCGCGAGCCGCAAGGAAAGCGGCACGCCGGCGTTGACACTCCGGCCGGCCGCTCCGACCTTCGTCGATCATGATCTCGAATCAGAGGATGCGGGCGTCGAAGCTCGGCTGTTTGCTGCTGGCGCTCGGCGCGGCGCTGGCGCCCGCCCGCGCGAGCGCACAAGCCATCCGCGTCACCGCGGAGTCGGAGAATTTTCGCGCCCAGCCCCGCGGCGAGATCATCGCGTTCGTACCGCGGGGCGCCGTCCTGGAGGATGCCACGCGCGACGGCGGCTGGTACCGCGCCACCCTGCGCGGCTGGATCTGGAGCGCATCGGTGGAATCCGCGGGACGGGAAGCGCGGCTGATCGTGCGACGGGAGACCGGCGAAAATCTGCGCGCCGAACCGAACGGTGAGATCGTCGCGCGCGCCTCGCGGGGCACCGTACTGACCGAGCTGGAGCGAAGCGAGCGCTGGGCGCGGGTCGAGCGCGTCGGCTGGATCTGGGCCGCCTCCGTCGAGCCGGCTACGGATCAGCCGATCGGCCGTGACGTGGCCACCCCCGCGCGGGCCGAGCCCTCCGCGCCGCCGATCGGAGCGGCCGCCGCAGCCCCGAGGCCGACAGCGGCCCGGATCGTCGCCGAGAACTGGCTGCGGGCCGGCCGGGGTGGCGTCGTCCTGCTCCAGTCGCCGGACGGGGATACGCTCGGCAGCGTGCGGCCGATGACCGCGATGGAGGTCGTCGCCCGCGAGGGCAACTGGGCCAGGGTACGCGTCGACGGCTGGGTCTGGCAGCCGGGTCTCGCCTCGGCGGCCGATTCGGGCGTCGTGCTCTCCGACATCACCGCAGCGGTGCTCGCGGCGAATCCCGAGAACTTCCGCGGCCGCACCGTCGAGTGGCGGCTCCAGTTCATCGCGCTCGAGCGCGCCGAGCGCATCCGCAGCGACTTCTACGAGGGCGAGCCCTTCATTCTGGCGCGCGGCCCCGGCGACGAGGCCGCGTTCGTGTACGTCGCGGTGCCGCCCGACAAGGTCGCGCAGGTGGAGCGGATCGGCCCGCTGGAGTGGATCGTCGTGCTCGGCCGCGTGCGCACCGGTCGCTCGCGCGTCATGGGAGCCCCCGTGCTGGACCTGCTCGAGCTGCGGACCGAATAGGAACCCGCAGCCGGGCAGGGGCGTAGTAGGCCCACGCCACCGCTGGTCGAAGGGCACTCCTGCCGAGCACGAGTACGTGCAGGTTCGGGCTGCCCGCCCCCGGATGACGCATTACACGACGCAGAAATTTTTGCCTGCGGCGACGACGCCACCTCGCGTTCCGGACTACGGATGCACCAGATCCCACTCGCTCATGATCGACGCCGCGCGCTGCTGCTCGCGCTGCTCGTGCCGCTGGCGTTCGTCGCCTGCGGCGACGAGCCCTCCGGCCTGGACGAGGGCTACACGATCCGTCCACAGTCCGGCGACCAGCAGTTCGGCGGATTCGGCGAGTTCCTGGAGGAGCCGCTTCGCGTCATCGTCGAGGACCAGAGCACGGGCGATCCGGCAGCCGGCCTCACCGTCGACTGGATCGTGATCATGGGGAATGGAGCGGTGCTCGGTCCCGAGCGCTCGACCACCGATGCGAACGGGGTCGCGTCGACCACGCTTCGCCTGGGCTTCGACGACACGCTGTATCGCGTGCGCGCGACGGTGACGCGACTGGTCGGCAGTGCGGTCACGTTCGACGCGTATGCCGTCGCTCCGGCGCAGGTCGATTCGATCCTCCCCGTCGCGGTCGACGCCGGAGACACCATCAGCGTCTTCGGGTCCGGGTTCGCGACGAGCGCGCAGAGCAACACCGTCCTGATCGCCGGCTTCCGCGCTCCGGTCGTCGAAGGCTCCGCGACCCAACTGCGCGTCGTCGTGCCTGTGTGCGTGCCTTCCCGGACGGCCGCATTGCGCGTCGACCTCGGCAACGTCGCGGGCAACACCGTCTCGCTGTCCGTCACCGGCAGCGAAGCGGCGCCGGTCTCCATGACGGTCGGACAGGTGCTCTACCTCGGCGAGGCCGAGACGGCCTCCTGCCTCCGCCTGTCGGCTACCGCCGGTGCCCGCTACCTGCTGCTGCTCCAGAGCGCCGCCGAGACGGGAAGCCAGGAGCTGTCCTACCGCTTCACCGGCGCGACCTTCGATGTCCTCAGCGCCGCGGAGCCCCGCGCGCTCGGCTTCGGAGTCGCGGGCGCGCGTGGCACCGAGGAGGTGGCGGCCGCGCCCGGCTCCTCGTACGTCACGAGCACCGGCGCGCGCGCGCAGTCCGCGCTCGACGCCGCGCTGCGGGAAGCGGAGCGCCTGGCAGTCGAGGGGCGGGCCGCACCGGACCAGCGCGCCTTCCGTTCATCGGCCGCGCCCGATCGCGTCGAGATCGGCGACCGCCGCGACTTCTGGGTCTTCCGCTCGGCCGGCGATTACGCGCGCGTGACCGCCGAGGTCCGTCACGTCAGCGACCACGCGATTCTGTATCAGGATCTGGATGCGCCGGCCGGCGGCTTCGGCGCGAGCGACTTCCAGGCTTTTGGTGAAGTCTTCGACGATCCGATCTATGACACGATGACGAGCGTCTACGGCGCGACGTCCGACGTCGACGGCAACGGCCGGGTCATCGTGCTGTTCACCCCCGTCGTGAATCTCATGACGCCGCCGGGGTCGGGCAGCTCGTTCGTGGCCGGCTTCTTCTTCGGCATCGATCTGCTGGAAGGCCAGTCGCGCGGCAACGACGCGGAGATCTTCTATACGCTCGTGCCGGATCCGGACGGGGATTTCGGCAACGTGCGCACGCTCGAGCAGATCCTCCAGGGGGTCCCGCCGGTGATGGCGCACGAGTTCCAGCACATGATCCACTTCAACCAGCGCGTGCTGCTACGCAATGCGTCGATCGAGGCGACGTGGCTATCGGAAGGGCTGGCGCATACGGCGGAAGAGCTGATCGGCAACGTCTACGTCGCGCGCGGGGACGACCAGCGCGCATTCGATTTCCGCATCCAGAACTTCCTGCGCGCCGACGCCTACCTCGGCAATCCGTCCGCGGCGAGTCCGCTGGGCCCGGGCGTGTCACTGCCCGTGCGCGGGGCGAGCTGGCTGCTGCTCGAGTACCTCCAGGAACACTTCGGCGGCAATGCGCTGCTGTCCGCGCTGACGCAGACGACCGTGAGCGGCGTCGCCAACATCACGGGACAGGTCGGACTGCCGTGGGGCACGGTGCTGTCCCGCTGGGGGATCGCCCTCTGGGCCGACGACGCGGGCGTGGCCGGCCTGGACCCGAGCTACACGTTCCCGTCCCTGAACCTGCGCGCGGTCTATCAGAACACCGGGTTCCCGCTTCAGCCGCTCTCGCTGCCGTGGGGCGATTTCAGCCGCACGGCGACGCTGCCCGCCGCCTCCTCGGCCTACTGGCTGCTCGATGCCGGTGCCGCGCCTGCCCGTCTGAACGTGGCTGTGGCCGGTCGGCACGCGCCCTTCGGCGCCGCCGACCGGCCACAGCTCACGATCCTGCGGATCGAGTAGCGACGGCGCTCCGCTGACGCGGGGCGCCGATCCTTCAGGGTGCGGCCGCGGCCGTGATCGGCCGGGTCGCCGCAACCTCGAACGCGCTGATCACCGGACGTCCGGCCCAATCCTCCGGAATCGCGACTCCCAGCGCCCAGAGCACGGTTGCCGCGGTGTCCATCGTGCGGATGCCGGGCATCAGCTCCGTGTCGGCGGCGCGCACGCCCGCGCCGTAGGCGATCCAGGGAATCCAGCGATCGACGGGATCCGCCGTGCCGTGCGTGCGCAGATGGCCGCCATGATCGGCGGTTACCATCAGGGTGTAGCCGTCGCGGCCGTAGATCTCGTTCGCGGCGTCGACGATGCGCGCCACGGCGGCGTCCGCCTGTCCTACGGCCCAGCTGTATGGGGTCGACATCCAGCCCATCGTGTGGCCGGCGAAATCGGGCTCGCCGAAGTGCACGAAGAGCAGGTTCGGACGCTCGTGCCGCATGTAGTTGATCGAGCGCTCGACCGTACGCGTCGCCATCCAGTGCGTCGCATTGCCGATCGGCGCCTCGAAGTAGTCGACCTCGGCCGGATCCAGCAGGTGGCGGAACTTGGCCTTCGCCACGAATGCCGCGGTCGACAGACCGGCCGCGTGCGCCAGCTCGAAGACGGTCGGCACCTGCACGAAGCCCAGCCGCTCGTCCTGGTGGCTGTTCCAGGTGATGCCGTGGACCTCCGGGCCCACCCCCGTCAGCATCGACGTGTGCGACGGCAGCGTCTTGCTGGGCACGACGGTCATCGCGGACAGCGAGTAGCTGCCGCTCCGCATCAGCCCCTGGAGCGCCGGCGTCTCGAACGTGCCGATCGCGTCGGGTCGCAGGCCGTCGATCGAGATCAGGATGACGTGCTCGGTTACGCCGCCGACGTAGTCGACGGTATGGGAAATCGGAGTCGATTCCTGCGCCGAGGTAGTGCCGGCCGCGAGAACGACCGATGCCACCGCGACGACGCAGGACAGGGCCCTGTTCGTCACGTGGTGCTCTTCTTTTCGGGGTGTGTCACCGGCCGACCGCCGGGTGACTCGACCTAGTACCGCTCAACCTCGCTTAGGTTCCATCCCTACAACGACTTGCGATTTTTCCGGCGGGGCGTTCCGGAACGACCACAGGAGGACCGGCACGCTGGCCAGAGCCATCAGGCCGGCCATCGGCCACATCATCGGAAAGCCCTGCTGCGCCGGATACCGGCCCGCGCCCCAGTCGATCGCCGCGCCGACCATCATCGGCGCCCCGACGCGGGCCACGCCGACCGACAGAATGTAGAGTCCGGTGCTGCGGCCGATGCCCTCCTCGCCGACGAGCGAGACGAAGAGGGGGAAGGGTAGCGCGATCAGGGACGCCGCTCCCAGCCCTGCCAGGCCCAGTAACAAGATGGCACCATCGGCCTCGCGCATCCAGATCCCGGAAAAGAGGGCCCCTGCGGTGATCAGGATGCCGAGGACGAGCAGGGGGCGGCGGCCGTAGTAGTCGCTCAGGCGTCCGAGGACGAGCGCGCCGAGGCCCAGCCCCAACAGCAGGAAGATGAGCACGAGCGAGGCCTCCGCCATGGTGACGCCCAGGACCACGAGGGCGAACAGGAAGACGTACGGCCGGATACCGTCGATCGCTCCCGTCCACAGGGTGTTCGCGACCAGGAACCAGCGCACTTCCGGGCGGCGCAGCGCCTGGAGCCAGCTGCCCGGGCCGCCGCCGGAGGCCGGAGGCCGGGGCCGGATCTTCGCCCGCTCCGAGACGGGCGCCGCGAGGA
This sequence comes from Longimicrobiales bacterium, assembly GCA_035512635.1. Lineage (GTDB taxonomy): Bacteria > Gemmatimonadota > Gemmatimonadetes > Longimicrobiales > RSA9 > DATKDR01. The sequence goes on from DATKDR010000046.1 coordinate 12,783, forward strand.
CGGTGATGGCCGTCGTGACGACGATGATGAGCGCGCCGATGACGAAGGGGAGCGGCCGCCAGAGCTGGAAGAGCAGCCCGCTCGCGACGAGGCCATAGCCGATGCCCAGGCTGTGCAGCGCGCCCCGCAGACCGTGGACGCGGCCCCGGCGCTCGTCCGGCACGGCGTCGACCATCAGCGCCCAGAGCGGAGTCAGGTAGCCGTGCAGCGCGCCGAAGAAGAGGATGCCGGCCGCGAAGAGGGACCAGTAGCCGTCGAGGAACGGCGCGAGGAGCAGGGCACCGGCCATCAGCGGCGCCATCAGCAGCAGGAACAGGGAGCGTCTGCCGAAGCGCCGTGCGAGGGCCGGCGGCAGCGCGTCGCTCAATACCCCCGCCCAGTAGGGAACGAAGAGCGCGAAGAGGCCCTCGGCGCCGATTGCGAAGCCGATCATGAACGCGGAGGGCGAGTACTCGGCCATGAGGACCGGCAGCAGGGCCACCATCACGGTCTGGCCCGAGGTGCTGCCGAGGGAGCCGACCGTGATGCCATACTCGGTCAGCATCCGGCGCCAGCCCGCTCGCGCGCGGCTGCGCTCGGCGGCTTGGGTGCCGGCGGCTTTCGATGGCTTCAGGGGTGCGGGGGTGTGCAGCGGTCTGGAAGGCTCAGGAACGACGGTCCGTGGGAGGCGGATCACCCGCGCCGAAGGACTCGGCCGGCGCGCTGCGGTCCGGAGCCGGCGCCGTTCCGGGAGGGCTGGAGCCGTGCGGCGCGGCCGCGGGATGGTTCGCGGCGCCGCGCGCGTGCGGCCCGGCCTCGGACGATCCCGCGCGCACTTCCCGGCTGCGCGCGTACCAGTCCTCCGTGATCTTCGCCGCTACCTTGCGGCCGCCCAGGCCGAAGGCGATGCCGGCAGCCAGCGCCGCGGCGCCCATGATCGCCATGAAGGCGACCAGCACGATGTCTTCGGCCACGTTGAGCTGCTCGAGCGCCATGAACACCGCGAGCACGATGACCGCGCCCTTGGCGGCGCGGGCCAGCGTGGTGCCGCCGTGCATCGCACCGGCGGAAGCGAGCACGAGGTCCTTCACGAACTCGCCCAGCACCATGCCCAGCAGCAGGATGATGACTGCCGCGATGACGCTGGGGATGTAGCTCAGCAGCTCGGCGAAGAGACCGCTCACCTCGTTCAGACCGAGCACGTTCGCGATCAGCAGGATCACGAGCAGCATCACGGCCCAGAAGATGAGCTTCGCGATCACCGTCGAGGCGCCGAACCCCGTGCCGGTCCGCTCCAGCGCCTCGGTCACGCCGCCGTCCGACATCCACCGATTGAAGCCGATGCGCGTGAGGAAAACCTCGGTCCCGCGCTCGACCATCTTCGCCACGCCGTAGCCCAGCAGCAGAATGCCGAGCCCGGCCAGGAGCTGCGGCAGGAAGGAGACGATCTGGTACAGTCCGTACTCCAGTCGTTCTCCGAGCGATTCCAGCATTCATTCCTCCGTCACGCGGTCTGGTACAGGCTCGCGTTTGCCCCTACTTTCCGCAAGCCTGCGTCCGGCCTGTCGCGCCGGGACATTTTTGCGGTTTTTCGGGGGCTGAAGGGTGAAGCGGTTCGTGGATGAAGAGGGTCGCGAATGGGACGTCGTGCTCGGACGGGAATCGTGGGGCTCGCTTCTCGCTCTCTTTGTGCCGCGCGGCGCGGGCTCGCCCCGCCAGGCGACGCTCGCCGGCAGCGACCACAACACGGCCCAGCAGGAGCTCGACGCGCTGGACGACGCGGCCCTGGCCGAGATGCTGCGGCGCTCGGTGCCGAAATCGGAATGAGGATGCGATGAGGAATTTCAGGGACGACAGAGGACGGGCGTGGACCGCCAGCGCGCGCGAGGAGGATACGCCGCGCCACCACGGCCGCTGGGTGCTCGTGTTCCACCCGGCGGACGATCTCGCCGCGCTGATCCCGCTGCCCGAGGTACGCTGGCAGACCGCGCAGAGCGCCGAGCGCACCCTGCGCACGATGGCCGAGTTCGAGCTCGTGCGCAGGCTGCTATCCGCGCGCGCCCGCGCCGGCGCCCAAGCCCCCCGCTCGGCTGCGGCGGCCTCCGGTTCGGCGGCCGCCACCTCCCGCTCGGCGTGAACCCGACGATCCTGACCGCAGTGCAGGACGTACGAGCGGTCGAGTTCCCGCATCTGGACGAGTGCACCTTCCTGAACGCCGCTTCCTTCGGCCCGCTGCCGCGGCGAACACGTGCCGCGGTCGAGGGCATGCTGCGCATGCGCGAGGAGCAGCCCGGTCGTTTCGCCGAGTTCGACTTCGTCGAGGCGCTCGAGCGCTGCCGCCGCGCCGCGGCGAGCCTGATCGGCGCATCGTCGCACGAGATCGCACTCGGCCCCAACACCTCCTTCGGCCTCTACCTCGCCGCATCGCTGCTGCCGCAGGCGTGTCGCGTCGACGGACGCGCGCCGCAGGAGACGACGATCCTGGTCAGCGATCGCGAGTTTCCCGCGAACGTGCTGCCCTGGATGGGCCTGCGCCGACTGGGCTTCCGTCTCGAGATCGCGACGACGGACGAGCGCGGCTTTCCCCGCGAGGAGGCGCTCGTCGAGCGCGTGGGCCGCGGCGACGTCGCGCTGCTCGCCGTCTCCTCCGTGCAGTTCGCTTCCGGCTACCGGAGCGACCTCCGGCGGCTGGGCGCCGCGTGTCGTGAGGCCGGGACGTTGTTCGTGGTCGACGCGATCCAGTCCGCCGGCGCGCTGCCCATCGACGTGCGTGCCTGCTCGATCGACATCCTCGCGTGTGGCGGCCAGAAGTGGCTGTGCGCGCCGCAGGGCTCCGGCTTCGCCTACGTGCGCCGCGAGCTGTGCGCGCGGCTCGAGCCGCCGCTGCGCGGGTGGCTGGCCGTCACCTCGTCCGAGGATTTCGGCAGCCTGCTCGACTACGACGCGCCGCTCTTCGACGACGCACGCCGCTTCGAGCTCGGCTCACCCGCGATCCAGGATCAGCTCGCGCTCGCGCATTCCATCGAGCTGCTGCTCGAGGTCGGCGTCGACAACATCGAGGCTCACACGCGCGAGATCCTCGAGCCGCTGCACGAGTGGATCGGCGCGGCCGCACGCGCGCGGCTCGCGAGCCCGGCGCCGGGCGCCGCCGCGTCGCCCATTACCTGCGTTGCCCTGCCCGAGCCGGACGCCGCGTTCGAACGGCTCGCGCGCGCGCGCGTCGTCTGTGCCCTGCGGGAAGGCGTGCTCCGCTTTTCGCCACACCTGTACAACACGAGAGACGAGATCGACGCGTTGGTGCGTATCCTGGACGAAGTCGCATGAGCCGCGGTGACCCGGTCGGCCGGTTCAAGCGCGATCTGGAGCGTCTGAAGGAGAAGTACCGGCTGGATCCGCGCGTCGCGGTCATCGACGTGCGGCTCGAGCAGGACAAAGGCGGGCGCCGCATCGTCGGCGTGACGACGCATCCAGACCTCGTGAAACGGATCATCGCGCGCATGCGCCTCGAGCCCATGCCCGACAACGCGGTGCGCGTGCTTCCGGACGAGCGCATCGGTCCCGCCTCCTGCGCGCTCGTGAGCAGCGCGCTCGCTCCCGTGCTGCGCGAGCCCGTGCTGCACTCGCCGCAGGTATCGCAGTACGTGCTGGGTCATCGGCTCGACCTGCTCGAGCAGCGGGACGTGTGGTGGCACGTGCGCGGCGAGGACGGCTACATCGGCTGGATCCACGAAGGCTACCTGCTGCGCGGCGAGAATGAATGGGCCGCCGCCTGGGAGCGAGGAGTCGGCGGGGAGCCCGTCGTCTCGCTCGGCGGCATGCTGCTCGATGAAGAGGAGCGTCCCTTCGCCCGCCTGCCGTGGGGCGCGCGCGTCGTGCGCGAAGGCGCGAAGCGCTATCGCCTGCCCGACGGACGGGTCGGGACGCTGTACGAAGGCGGCGAGACCGTTGCCTCGGACCGGCTGCTCGACCGCTTCCCGACGCGGGGCGAGAGCGTCATCCGCACGGCGCGTCGCTGGCTGGGCGCCCCCTACATCTGGGGCGGTGTGGTCGCGACCGGTGCCGACTGCTCCGGCTTCGTCCAGTCCGTCTACTGGATGCACGGCATCGCGCTGCCGCGCGATTCCGATCTCCAGGCGCAGGTCGGTGCCGAGGTCGCGCCCGAAAGCGACTGGAGCGGCCTGCGGGCGGGAGATCTGCTCTACTTCGCGGAGGAGGGCGAGCGCATCTCGCACGTCGCCATCTCCACGGGTGGCGCCGGCATCATCCACAGCTCGCTCTCGAACGGAGGGGTGGCCGAGAACGACCTCAGCGGAACCGGCCGGATCGAGGCACTCCTGCGTACGACCTTCCGTAGCGCACGTCGCGTCCTCCCCGACTGACCCGCCGGGACACCGCGCCGGTACACCGCGCGGTCGGCCGTTCCTGCCACGGCGAAATCAGGGCAGCTTCACCTCGCGGCCCGGAAGGAGGCGACGCGGGTTCACGCCCGGGTTCGACTGGCGCAGCGCCTCGACCGTCGTGCCGTAGGTGCGGGCGATGCCGTCGAGCGTGTCGCCGGACCGGATCACGTGCGTCGACGGCGCCGCGGGCTCCGCGTCGGTCGGCGTGTAAGCGGGTGGCGGCGCCGCCGGCGCCACGGGTCGCGCGGCCGTCGGCGTCTCACTGGCACCGTCTATCGGTCGCGTCGTATCGCGCGGGGGCGCAGCGGTGCGGGCCGCCGGCGGCGGGCGCGTGAACGAGGCCAGACGCGCCCCGATCTGATCCTCCACGCGCTTCGCCCGCCACGTCGATGGCACCTCGTTGCTCAGGATGCTGAAGGCGAGCCGCTCCCCGTTGGCCGCCGTGACGTAGCCGGACAGCGCCGACACGTTGTCGATGGTCCCCGTCTTGGCTCGCAGGTTTCCCTGCGCCGGCGTGCTGCCCATGCGTCGCAGCCCGCGCTCGCCGGCTTCCGGCAGCGTGGCCAGATAGCTCTGGAACATGGGCGAGCGGCTCATCACCGACAGGACCTGGACCATGCCCTCGGGCGTCGCGCGGTCGAGCACCGACAGCCCGGAGCCGTCGTGCATCGACAGGGGCGCCGGCGGCGCATCGCTCTCCCGCTCGATCATCACCTGAATCGCGCGTTCGCCGCCCGCCACGGAGCCGGAGCCGGCCGCCACGCGCCCGACCGTACGCAGCACCTGCTCGGCGTAGAGGTTGTGGCTTCGCTTGTTGACGATTTTCAGGATCTCGAGCAGCGGCGGCGACCGATGCACCGCGATGACGCGCGGACTCGGGCCCCGGTCGAACCCCGGCGCAAAGATCTTGCGGCTGGAAAAGAGCGATTGTGCGGGGTCGTGGATCGCGCCCGCGCCGCCCGTCACCGCGATGCCTTTTTCGATCAGCACGTCGCGGAATGCCGCCGCGGCGAAGCGCGCGGGGTCCGGAACCGGCACGGCGTGCCAGACGTTGCCGGCGCCGCGTCCGATCTCGCCCCGCACGACGATCGGTCCGTCATACGCCGCGCGCGTGACCTGGATCCTGCCGCCCGCACCGTCGACGGTCGTGGCCAGGTTCACGATCGCGACACCCGCGGCGCCGGGCACCGTCTGCACGCGCGGTCGCCAGCCGACCTCCTCGCCCGGATGGATGCGCAGCGTGACCACGTTCTCGTTGAACGACAGCGCGCCCGCGGGCGCCGCATACCACGCGTTGATGTAGCTCGTCTGCCAGCCGGCGCCCGTCGCCGCACCCTCGAAGTACGAACCGTCGCCGATCACGTCGCCGCGCACCTCGCGCACGCCGAGCGCCGCGAGCGTATCCGCGAAGGCGTGCCACACCTCGAGCCCACCTACTCCGATGCGGTCCGACAGCGTCGGATCCCCCGTGCCGTACACGTGGAGGTCGCCCTCCAGCACGCCATCGCTGACCGAGCCGCTCGTGGCGAGGTAGGTGCCGTAGCGATACTGCGGGCCGAGGTAGTAGAGCGCGCCGGCCGAGGTGTACAGCTTCAGGTTCGACGCCGGCGTCAGGACCTGGTCGGCCCGATGCGCGAACAGCGTGTCGCCGTGATCGAGCGAGACCACCAGCACGCCCCACGCGTCGTTGCTCCAGCCCTGCACGCGGATCATGCCGGCGAGGTCCTGCGCGAGATCGGTGACTTCAGCGGAGACCGCCGGCGCGGCCGCCGCGGCCGGCGCCGCGCCGACGCTCGCGATCACGGCGAGCGACGGGGCAACCGACGGGACGGCGCTGGCGGGCAGGGCGGCCGGGATCGGCGCCGGGGATCGCGTCGCGTCGTCGCCCGCGCGCACGGCCCAGCCCACCGCGAAGACCGCCGCGACCAGGGCGATCGCGGCGGACATCAGCCGTCCGCGGCCGGTCTTGCCATGCTCTTCGACTGCTCTCATGTGGTGGACACGAGGTGCAAGAGGAAGGCCATCCGGCCTATATTCCCGCCGTGATCATCGGTACCGGAATCGATCTCGTCGAGATCCCTCGCATGACGCGCATTCGGGAGCGTCACGGCCGCCGCGGCCTCGACCGCCTGTTCACCCGGCAGGAGGTCGACTACTGCCTGGCGCTGGTCACCTGCGACGCCTCCCTGGCGGCCCGGGTCGCGGCCAAGGAGGCCTTTTACAAGGCGATCGGCACCGGCCGCTACGAGGGCGGGCTGTGGCGCGACGTGGAGGTGGTCCGCCTGCGCACCGGCGCCCCCGCGCTGCGCCTTCACGGCAGCGCCGCCGCCCATGCGAAGCGCCGGGGCGTGTCCCGCCTGCATCTCGCACTCAGCCACGTCGATGGCCTGGCGGTGGCCCAGGTCGTGCTCGAAGGATAGGCCGGAGGGCCCGGCTTTTTTTCTTGCGGCGCCGACCCGGGCGGTGCAAACTTGATATCCCCTCGGCTCCCCCCGTCCTTCCCTGGCGGGCGGTTCCATTACAGGAGAAACGGCAATGACCAGCTCCCTCCGCGTCCTCATCGCTGACGACGAGGCGTTGCACAACCTCGCGCTGAGCAGCCAGCTCCAGCAGCTCGGGCACGAGGTCGTCGGCACGGCGTCCAACGGGCGGGAGGCGGTGGATATGGCGAAGGAGACGCAGCCGGACATCGTCTTCCTCGATATCCGCATGCCCGAGATGACGGGTCCCGAGGCGGCGCACGCTATCGCGTCGGATCGTCCGGTGCCCATCGTCATCCTGAGCGCGTACAGCGACGAGCGCACTGTCACCGAGGCGACGCGCGCCCCGATCTTTCATTACCTGGTCAAGCCGGTCGATCCGCACGATATCGCGCCTGCGGTGGCCGTCGCCCGCGCCCGCTTCCGCGAGTGGCAGGACGCGCGCACGCACGCGGGCGAGCTGGAGAGCCGGCTCGAGGAGCGGAAGCTCATCGAGCGCGCCAAGGGTCTGCTCATGGAGACGCGCGGCCTGAGCGAGCGCGAGGCGTACCGGTTCCTCCAGAAGACCAGCCAGGACAAGAACACGCCGATGGTGGATCTGTCCCGCAAGATTCTCCTGGCCGCTCCGCTCCTCCAGCGCTAGCCGATGCCTTCGGAGGCCGGCGCTCCGACCGCGACCGAGGCGGAGAGCGCCCGCCCCGAGGAGCTCGGGCGCAACGCCGCCCGGACCGACCGCACCGATCGCCTGCCCCGCGTCCTCGTCGTCGACGACGAGCCGCTCATCCGTGAAACCCTCCGGGACCTGCTCATCGCGCGCGACTTCGACGTCATCGACGTCGAGAGCGGCGAGGCGGCATACCAGCACGTAAAGCACGTCGACGTCGTCCTGCTCGACGCGATGCTGCCCGGCGAGGACGGCTGGACGGTGTGCCGACGCATCAAGCGCGAGCTGGATCCGCTCCTCCCCGTCATCATGGTCACCGCGCGCACCGCGCCCGAGGACGTGGTGCGTACGTTCGAGGCCGGTGCCGACGATTACGTCGCGAAGCCCTTCAGCGTCGCCGAGCTGATGGCGCGCATCGCGAGCCGCCTCGAGGTGCACCGCACGGAGCTCGCGCTGACCGAGGCGAACCGCCGCCTGTCCGAGCTCGCGGACCAGAACTACACGCTCTACGAGCAGGCCCGGCGCGACGCACAGGAACGGGCGCATCTGCTGCGCGAGCTCGACCACCGCGTGCGCAACAACCTGTCCGTCATGCTCGGGCTGGTGAGCATGGAGCGCAGCCGCCGGCCGCCGCGCGACACCGTCGAGGCGCTCGAGACGCTCGAGAGTCGCATGCGCTCGTTCCTGCTCGTCCACGAGGCGCTGCGCCGCGAGAACTACCGTGGCGTGCCGGTGAGGGATTTCGTCGGACGACTCACGCAGCGGCTCCGCAACGCGCACGCCCTCGAGGAGCGCATCCACATCGACATCGACACACCCGACGTCGCCGTGGGCGAACGGGACGGCTTCGCGCTGGCGCTCATCCTCAACGAGCTGCTCACGAACACCTTCCGGCACGCCTTCCCCGGCTCGCGCGACGGGCGCGTCGACGTGCGCATGACCATCGAAGGCGGAGAAGCGCTGCTCGAGATTCGCGACGACGGCGTCGGCGAGCGGACAGCCGACCAGCCGCGGTCCGAGCCCGGCAGCGGTCGCTCCATCGTGAATGCCCTCGCCCGCTCCGAGCTGAACGGCACCGTCGAGTACCCGGAGGTGGAGAAGGGGACGGCGGTCCGCGTCCGCTTCCCGTTCGAACCTGCCTAGCGGCGGACGCGGACCGTCGAGCGCTTCTGCGGTTAGAGCGGAAGCATTCGGTAGTCAGGCAGCCGTAACTGCGGGGAGAGGGGAAGCACTCAGTTCGACCGCTACTGCCCTGAAAGGCGAGGCATTGGAGGAAAGGCCTGGACGGGTGCACAGCCCCAGCGAGCAGAAGCGCGTGCGTCCGACTGCTTCGCACTGACGCATCCAAGGTGCTTAACTGATTACTGAATGCTTCGCGCCGATTTACCCAAAACGGTCGACCCCTCGTACGGCCGAGGCAGCCGCGACGCCGGCCAGAACCAACCGCCTCAGTACGCCGAAAGATATCTCTCGATCTCCCAGTCGTGCACCTGCGCGATGTAATCCTGCCACTCCTGCTCCTTCGCGTCGATGAAGTGGCGGAACATGTGGTCGCCGAGCGTGTCCCGGACGAGCGTGCTCTTGCGCAGCAGCTCGACGGCTTCGCCCAGGTCGCGCGGCAGCTCCTGGATGCGATAGCGGCGCCGGTCGCGCACGCTCAGCTCGAAGATGTTCTTGTCGACCGGATCGGGTGGCACGAGCTTGCGTCGGACGCCGTCGAGTCCGGCCGCGAGCTGAACGGCGAGCGCGAGGTAGGGATTCGCGGACGGATCCGGCGTGCGCAGCTCGATGCGGGTGCCCTTCTCGCGGCGCGCGGGCACACGGATCATCGGCGAGCGGTTGCGGTGTGACCACGCGACGTTCACGGGCGCCTCGAATCCGGGCACCAGCCGCTTGTAGCTGTTCACGAGCGGATTCGTGACCGCGCAGAAGCCGCGCGCGTGCTTGAGCATGCCGCCCACGTACCAGCGCATGATGGACGAGATGCCGTCCTCCGCCTTCGCGTCGTAGAAGGCGTTGCCGTCGCCGCGGAAGAGCGACTGGTGCGTATGCATGCCCGAGCCGTTCTGCCCGAAGATCGGCTTGGGCATGAACGTGGCATGCAGCCCGTGCTGGAGCGCGACGTTGCGCACGACGAAGCGGAACGTCGCCAGGTTGTCCGCCGTGACCAGCGCGTCCTCGTAGCGGAAGTCGACCTCGTGCTGGCCCGGCGCCACCTCGTGATGCGCCGCCTCGACCTCGAAGCCCATCATCTCCAGCGTGTTCACGATGTCGCGCCGCGCGATCTCGCCCATGTCCGCCGGCGTCAGATCGAAGTAGCCGCCCGCGTCGTGCGTGATGCGCGTCGGCTCGCCCGAGTCGGTGCGCAGGAACAGGAAGAACTCCGCCTCGATGCCCGCCTTCATGGCGTAGCCGAGCTTCGCGGCCGCTTCGACCTGCCGGCGCAGGACGCGGCGCGGATCACCCTCGAACGGCTCGTCGTCCGCGGTATACACGTCGCAGATCAGCCGCGCGACGCGATTCGCGGGATCACCCCAGGGCAGGATCGCGAACGTGTCGAAGTCCGGACGCAGGATCATGTCCGACTCCTCGATGCGCACGAACCCCTCGATCGACGAGCCATCGAACAGCAGGTCCCCCTCGAGCGCCTTCTCGAACTGGCTCTCCGGGACCTCCACGTTCTTGATCTTGCCGGTGATGTCGGTGAACTGGAGGCGCAGGAAGCGCACGCCGTAGCGCGTCAGCAGCTCCACCAGGTCCCGCCGGGTCGCACCCGTCGTGCGGCGCGGCAGCGGTCCGTGCTCCTCGGAACGCACCCGATGCTCGGGCACGCTCGCGCCACCGCCGACGGCACCACCGCCGGCTCGCTTCTGGGCTGATTTCATCGGGGAAGGATCGGACAGAGGGAGGCGCGGCGCCATCGTCGCAGCGCCATGCAGGCTAGTCGCGGCCGCCGCACGCCTCGCAGTGGCCCACGAGCTCGAGGCGATACCCCTCGACGCCGAAGCCCAGCACCGGACCGAGTGCGCCCAGCACGTCGCCGTCCAGCTGGCCCGGCACGTCGATCACCACGCCGCAATCGAGGCAGCGCGCGTGATGATGCGGGTCCAGCCGGCCGTCGTAGCGCGCCGAGCCGTCGCCGTACGAAAGCTTCGCCGCGAGACCGCAGCCTACCAGCGTTTCCAGCGACTTGTAGACCGTCGCCAGGGAAATGTCCGGGATCGTCACGCGCACGGCCGTGAAAACGTCGTCCGCCGTCGGGTGGGTCTCCACGGCGCACAGGTGACGGTACACCGCCGCACGCTGCGTGGTGAACCGCTGGCCGCTCGCGGCGAGCGCGCTTCGCAGCCGCTCCTCCGTCGCACGCGGCCGCGCCGCACCCGCCGTTGACGCATGGCCCATCGTCGAGGTCATGATCGCTTCCGGTTTCAGGTTACCGCGGAACATACCCGCAGCGCGGTGACACTGTCAATAGTGATTCTCGATAATCGGAGATGGCTAACCGATTGGAGTTGACGGACTTGGGTGGTGACGTCGCCTGTCGGGCTATGAGCGATCGGCCGACAGCAAAGCGGGCACCGCGTCACCACGCGATGCCCGCTTTCCGGCTTCGACCTACCCGGCGTCGGCTACGCCGCGCTGTCCTGCTCCTCGCGCGTCTTGCAGTCGATGCAGTAACGGGCGTGCGGCAGGGCGTCGAGCCGCTCGAAATCGATGAGCGTGCCGCAGCTGTGGCAGAGGCCGAACTCGTCGGGCGCCTTGTAGAGGCGACGGAGCGCCTCCTCGACGCGGTAGAGGTAGCGGCCCTCCTTGCTCGCGAAGAGGAGCATCTTCTCGCGCTCCATCGCGTCGGTGCCGAGGTCCGCGATGTGATCGGAGTAGGAGTACAGGTCGGAGTCGGCCTGCTCGGCGGAGACCTTCGCGAGCTCGCCGAACTGGCCGAGCGAACGGAGTGCGCGGTCACGCTCGCGGAGCAAACGCTTTTCCAGGTGCTCGACCTGCTTCTTGGTCAGCTTCTTCGCCATCCCGGGTTATGCCTTCTTGGGGAGCGTGCGACGCCACGTCATATCGTCGGATCCTCCGGTCCCTCGAGCGAAGGATCATGAAATGTAACAGGGGGATAGGGCCGATTCAACGGGCGGGGGTGGGCCGGGTGCGGGGCTTCGAGGGACGGGGCTGCGACCCTAAGGGGGGAGGGGCCACCTTCCCGGGCGGCGGCGAGCTCCTCGTCAGAGCCGTTTACCGGCCGAGTACGTGCAGGTGCTCGGCCGTTGAATTTCGCGCGGCGGACCGCTCGCCTGACGCACGCCCGGGTCGATACCCGGGCCGGCTGACGTTGCCGCCCCGGACCTCCAGCGCCTATGTATTCGGGTCCGACCATTCGACCGGAGGAGAATCATGGCCCAGCGGGAGCAGGCGCTCGAGGCGCTGCTGAGCGAGAAGCGGATGTTCGCGCCGTCGGAGGCGTTCAGGGCGCAGGCGAACGCATCGGATCCCGCAATTCATGATCGAGCCGCGGCGGATCCGGAGTCCTTCTGGGCGGAGTGGGCGCGGGAGCTGGACTGGATCGAGCCGTGGAGCGAGGTCCTGGAGTGGAATCCGCCGTACGCGAAATGGTTCGCGGGCGGGAAGCTGAACGCGGCATACAACTGCATCGACCGGCACCTGACCGGCCCGCGGCGGAACAAGGCGGCGCTGATCTGGGAGGGGGAGCCGGGGGAGGCGCGGGCGGGTGAGCGGCGGGTCTACACGTACTGGGACTTGTACCGGGCGGTGTCCCGCTTCGCGAACGTGCTACGGGCGCTGGGCGTGAAGAAGGGGGATCGCGTCGGCATCTACCTGCCGATGGTGCCGGAAGCGGCGATCGCGATGCTCGCGTGCGCGCGCATCGGCGCGCCGCACTCCGTCGTCTTCGGAGGTTTTTCGGCGGAATCCCTGAAGGACCGGTTGAACGACGCGCAGGCCAAAGTGCTGATCACCGCCGACGGCGGCTGGCGTCGCGGCAAGGCGGTCGAGCTGAAGGCGCAGGCGGACAAGGCCGTGGCCGACGCGCCGTCGGTGCAGACGGTGATCGTCGTGAAGCGCGGCGGCGGACTGGACGTATCGATTCAGATGCAGGAGGGGCGGGACCGCTGGTACCACGAGCTGATGCAGGAGGCGGACGCGGCCTGCGCGCCCGAGCCGATGGACGCGGAGGACCTGCTCTACATCCTCTACACGTCCGGCACGACGGGAAAGCCGAAGGGCGTCGTGCACACGACGGGCGGCTACATGACGCACGTGTATGCGACGACGAAGCTGGTGTTCGACCTGAAGGAGGAGGACGTCTTCTGGTGCACCGCCGACGTCGGCTGGGTGACCGGTCACAGCTACGTCGTCTACGGCCCGCTCGCCAACGGTGCGACCGTGCTGATGTACGAGGGCGCGCCCGACTTCCCGGACCGCGGGCGCTTCTGGTCCCTGGTCGAGAAGTACGGCGTCACCATCTTCTACACGGCGCCGACCGCGATCCGCGCCTTCATGAAGTGGGGCACCGAGTGGCCGGCGAAGCACGACCTGTCGACGCTGCGGCTGCTCGGCACGGTGGGCGAGCCGATCAATCCGGAAGCCTGGATGTGGTACCACGAGCACATCGGCGCGTCCGGCTGTCCCATCGTCGATACGTGGTGGCAGACGGAAACCGGGGGCATCATGATCACGCCGCTGCCCGGCCTGACGCCGACGACGCCGGGCAGCTGCACGATTCCGTTTCCGGGCATTACGGCCGAGGTTCTCGACTCCGAAGGCAACCCGTCACCGACCGGCTATCTGGCACTGCAGCAGCCGTGGCCGGGCATGCTGCGCACCATCTACGGCGACGACGAGCGCTACCGGCAGACCTACTGGTCGAAGTGGCCGGACACGTACTTCCCGGGTGACGGCGCGAAGCGCGACGAGAACGGCTACTTCTGGGTCCTGGGTCGGGTGGACGACGTGCTGAACGTCGCCGGTCACCGCATCGGCACGATGGAAGTCGAGAGCGCGCTCGTCGATCACAAGGCGGTGGCCGAAGCCGCGGTCGTCGGCATCACGCACGAGCTAAAGGGGCAGGGCATCGCTGCGTTCGTAACCCTGAAGGAAGGACACGAGCCCGCCGAGGCGTTGCGGCAGGAGCTGCGCGAGCACGTCGCCGAAAAGATCGGCGCGATCGCACGGCCCGACGAGATCCTGTTCGCCGCCGACCTGCCGAAGACCCGCTCCGGCAAGATCATGCGGCGGCTGCTGCGGGACATCGGCGAGAAGCGCGCGCTCGGCGACACGACGACCCTCGCCGATCCCGCCGTCGTGGCCATGCTCCAGCGCGATTACGAGGACAAGGAGTAGGCGCGAGGCCGTAGACGGTATTCGGTAGGCGGTATTCGGTATCCGGCTACCGTATACCAGCTACCGGCTACCGGCTACCGTTTTCGCGACGACGACGGCATAGCCAGGCGGCACCTCGAACCAGTGCTCGACGGCGAGGCCCGCGCCCGCGAGCGTCACGTCGACTTCGGCGTGGTCGTATTTCCGGCTGATCTCGGTCAGGATCGACTCGCCGGCTTCCAGGTCGAAGGTGCCGACCTCGGGAATCGTGACGCGCATCGCCTGCGTTGCCACCAGGTGCATCTCGACGCGCCCGCCCGCCTCGTCGTAGAAGGCGTGGTGGCGGAACGCGTCCGGGTCGAAGTCCGCACCCAGCTCGCGGTTCAGCACGCGCAGCACGTTGAGGTCGAACTCCGCGGTGACGCCGGCGCTGTCGTTGTACGCGGCGTTCAGCAGCGCGGGATCCTTCTTCAGGTCGACGCCGAGGAGCAGGCGATCGGCATCGGCGAGCGAGACGGCAGCGCGACGGAGCAGCGCGGCTGCGTCGCCCCGTCCGAAATTGCCGATCGTGCTGCCCAGGAAGGCGACGACGAGCGGACGCGGCAAATCGTCCGGCAGCTGGAAGTCCTGGGTCAGGTCGGCGACGATCGGCATGACGTCGAGCGTGGGATACGCCGCCGCCAGACGCTCGGCCGTCGCGCGCAGGAAATCGGCGCTCACGTCGACCGGTGCATACAGGACCCTTGCCGCGCCGGCGACCTCGAGCATCGCCTCCAGCAGAATGCGCGTCTTCTCGGCGCTGCCCGCCCCCAGCTCGACCAGTGAGCGCGGCTCGAGCTCCCGGATCCAGGCGGCGACCCGCGTGTCCAGGATCTCCCGCTCCGCCCGCGTCGGGTAATACTCGGGAAGAGCCGTGATCGCCTCGAACAGCTCCGAGCCCCGCTCGTCATAGAAGAACTTCGGCGGGATGATGCGCGGCCGCGCGTGCATGCCGTCGCGCACCGCGGCGCGCATCGCCGCCAGACGATCCGGCTGCACGTCAGTCGCTCCGATCGCCGAACATCGTCAGCGTCGTCTCGCCTACGCGATGGCTCCGTCCGCCGCGTGGCAGCTCGATCGCGGACGAGTGCTCGACGAGCAGCACCCGGCTGAACGGCGATGCGAGCCAGCGCTCGACCACGCGCGCGCCCTGCTTCGACTGGTAGGGAGGATCGGCGAAGGCGACCTCGTACGGCGTCTCGATGCCCTCCAGGAACTCGAGCGCCGGACGCTTGAAGATGCGCGTCCGGTTGCGCACCCGCAGCGCCGCGATGTTCGCCTTCAGCGAGTGCAGCGCTTCCGGATTGCCCTCCACGAAGTCGACCCGCTTCGCGCCGCGCGACATCGCCTCGAGACCCAGCGCGCCCGTGCCGGCATACAGATCGAGCACGCGCGCGCCCGGAAGCAGATCCTCCACCAGGCGCATGCACGCCTCCCGCACCGGCTCCGCAGTCGGACGCACCCGGCCGCCGGGCGAGGTCAGATCACGGCCCGCCCAGGCCCCGCCCACGATTCGCATGCCGTCAGTCCGAGCGGCTCGTCACCCGGTGCCGTACCGCACCGCCGCACGCGCGCGGGCACGCTCCGCCTCCACCTCGCGATCGCGCGCCGGCGCCTTTGTCACCAGCGCGTCGAGCAGCTCGCGCGTCACCGCCGCGACGGCTTCCACCGCTCGTTCGAATGCGGCTTCGTTCACCTGCGACGGCTTCGTCGAGCCGCTCACCTTGCGCACGTACTGGAGCGCCGATGCGCGGATCTCCGCGTCCGTCGCCGGCGGATCGAAATTGTGGAGCTGCCTGATGTTGCGACACATGGTCCTAGTCCTCCGCCAGCGGATCCGTCGTCTTCTCGTGCGCCGTCCGCTCCTCGAGCGGCGGCTTCCGCGCCTTCGGCTTCGCCGGGATGCCCACCACCACCGCACCGGATTCCACGTCGCGGTTCGCCAGCGCCATCGCGCCGACCATCCCGTCGTCCGCCACGTGGACGCCCGCGAGGATCGTCGCGTGATACGTCACGCGCACGCCCGCGCCCAGCACCGTCGCGGGAGTATACACCTCCCGCTGCTCCGCGATGTCGTGCGTGTGGCTGTACACGTTCGCGTAATCCGAGATCGAGCACTTGTCGCCCAGCACGATGCCGCCACGATCGTCCAGCAGCACGTGTCGGTGCACTACCACGCCGTCGCCGACTTCCATGTTGTAGCCGTACGTGAACTTCACCTGGTGGAAGCACTTGAAGTCCCGCCCGCAGCGGCGGAACACGTGCTTCGCCAGAATCCGGCGGAAGCGCACCCCCAGCTCCACGTTCTCGCCCACCGCACTCTTGTCGAACATCTCCCACAGCCACAGGAGCGCCTTCACCCGGTAGTACCGCTCCGGATCCAGGTCGCCGTAGTACTCCGGCTCCAGCGTGATATTGCGCGAATCCATCTGCAGCAGCGCGACGCGTGTCGCCTCCGGCAGCGTCGCCGGATCCGCATCGCGGTACTGCGGATAATACAGATCCGTCAGAATGCGCCGGCACAGCTCCTCCCGGTCGCACCCCGGATCCGCCAGCTCCCGCTCGATCCCGCCCAGCCACGCGTCGTACGCCGCCCGCACCGCCGGAGGGGATCCCGTATCCCTCAGTGGCAGAAACGCCATCGTCTTAACCCCCGCTCCGAGTGTTCGGGCGGAAGGTGCCCGCGGCGACAGGGTGTGTCAAACGGAGGTTGCGCGCGGGGCGCGGCGTGGGTATGGTCGCCCTGCGATTGAGAATCGTTCTCAACCCATCAGGAGCAGACGAGGCAATGAGTAGACGTTTGGCGCGGGGCGCAGTCTCCGCATTCGTGATAGCGGTGCTGGCCGCGGTGGTGTCGAGCCCGGCCGGGGCGCAGCAGGACACGCTGGCCCAGGAGGTGGATTCGCTGGCGCGGCGGCTGAGCGCGCTGGAGCTGCAGCTGGCAGAGCAGCAGGTGCTGATGCAGCAGGCGCTGGAAGATCGGCTGCGGGCCGAGGAGCGGGCGGCGGTGGCGGGCCGCGACCCGGCGCGGATCGACGTCCCGGACCAGCGTCAGCGGATGGTGTCGGGGATCTACGGGCGGCCGTTCGTGTGGCGCGGCGGTGGTGCGGCGGTGGGCGGTTACGTCGACATCGAGCTGGAGGCGGAGCTGGACGACGAGGGCGAACTCGGCTTCGATCAGCATCGACTCATTCCGTTCGTGTTCGCGGAGATCACGGACCGGATCCATTTCGGAACCGAGATCGAGCTGGAGCATGGCGTGTCGGGGAACGCGGGCAACGTGAAGGTGGAGTTCGCGGCGCTGGACGTGGCGTTCGCGGACGCGCTGGCGGTGCGGGGCGGCATCGTCCTGTCGCCGCTGGGGAAGTTCAATCTGATTCACGACTCGCCGGTGAACGACTTCACGCAGCGCCCGCTGGTGAACGGCCAGATCATTCCGACGACGCTGTCGGAGGCGGGTCTCGGTTTGTTCGGCACCTTCTATCCGTCGGAGCTGTCGGTGCTGACGTACGAGGCGTACGTGGTGAACGGCTTCCACGACGGCCTCGCGGAGTCGACGGGGGAGTTGCGCCGCTCGCCGCGCATCCGTTCCGGCCGCGGCAACCTGGGCGGGGA
Source organism: Longimicrobiales bacterium (assembly GCA_035512635.1). Classification (GTDB taxonomy): domain Bacteria; phylum Gemmatimonadota; class Gemmatimonadetes; order Longimicrobiales; family RSA9; genus DATKDR01. Next base: position 30,302 of record DATKDR010000046.1, read on the forward strand.
CAACAACCGCGCGAAGTCGCTGGTCGCGCGGCTCGGCTACTCGCCGTTCCTGGGTCTGGAGCTGGGCGTGTCGGGCCACACGGGCGTGTACTCGAACGAGGGCGAGCCGCTCTTCTACACGGACGATGCGGGCGTGCCCGGCAGCGTCAGGTTCGACGGTGACGAGCGGCTGACGATCGGCGCACTGGACGGCATCTTCACGCGCGGTCCGTTCGAGGTGCTGGGCGAGGCGGCGTACGCGATGGTGGACATGCCGGAACCGGAGGTCGCCGCGCCGCCGACGTTCGATGTTCCCGAGCAGGTGGATCAGCTCGGCTACTACGTGCAGAGCAACTATCACTTCGGGCACGGCTGGGTCGGCCTGTTCGACCGGTCGGTCTTCACCGCGAGCGTGCGCTGGGGCGCGATCGACTTCGACACCGACGTGGACGGTGATGATGCGACGCGCCTGAGCTTCGGCCTGAACTGGCGGCCGGTGGAAGAGACCGTGTTCAAGCTGAGCTACGACATCGATTCGGAGACCCCGCGCCTCGGCGAGGAGTCCGAAGACGAGAAACGCATCTGGTTCTCGCTGGCGAGCTACTTCTAGCGGCGGCTCGTCATGACGCTGACGCTGCACCGCCTGCATCTCGGCTACCGGATTCTCTACACCGGGGTGCTGCTGTTCATGACGGCGGGCACGGTGGTGCACACGGTCCACCAGGCGGAGCGGGGCGGCCTCGCCCCCTCCGCCGTGGCGGACTGGTATCGCGGGAACGAAGACGACGCCGATGCTGTCGTGTACCTCTTCCCGAAATCGCTGGAGGAGGTATGGGCGGACGTCTGGCTGCATTCGACGACGTACGCGATCGCTTTCGTCGTGCTCGGCTCGCTGCTCTTCCGGAGCGGCATCGGACGCTCGCTCCAGGCGGGCCTCCTTGCCGGATTCGCGGGGCTCGGCCTGTGCGCGACCGCCGCGCCGCTGCTGGTGCGCTATGCGAGCGCCGGCTTCGCCTGGCTGCTCAGCGTGCCGCTGCTCGTCCTGCCGGCAGTGGCGACGGCGATCTTCGTGATCACGGCGGGCGAAATGTGGTTCTGGCGCACGGCGGGCATGCGCTATGAGCCGCGCATCGGTGGGTAGGCCGTGGAACGGCGCGGCGATGGCCGTTAGCTTCATGCGCCTTCTGGAGAAGTGGAGTCGATTGGTGGCAAAGCAATTACGTGCACTCGCGCTGCTCGGCTGGGTCGCGTTCGGACTCGCCGCCGTGACGCGTCCGGCAGCGGCGCAGACCACCGATGATGCGCAGGTCCTGCTCACGCAGGCGGAGGCGCTGGTCGAGATTTTCCCCGCCGGCGCGAGCTACCGGGTGCACGACTTCGTGCCGACGGCGGCGCAGCGCGCGCGACTGGAGGACGTGTTGGGGCGTCGGCTGTTCGAGCCGCGCTACCCGTTCCTGCTGGTGTACGACGCGGCCGGCCGGTTGCAGGGATATGCGCTGGTGACGGAGGAGCGGGGCAAGTACCGCCCTATCACGTTCATGGTCGGCGTGACGCCGGAGTTCCGGGTAACCGAAGCGGCGATCATGATCTATCGCGAGAGTCGGGGCGGCGAGGTGCAGCGGCAGCGCTTCCTGTCGCAGTACCGGGGCAAGACGCTGCGGGACCCGATCCAGATCAACCGCGACATCATCAACATCAGTGGAGCGACGATCTCGGTGCGCTCGGTGAACGCCGGGGTCCGGAAGACGCTGGCGGTCGCGCAGGTGGCGTTCGCGGGCGGCGTGCCGGCGGCGGAGAGCGCGCTGCGTCCGATCGCGACGCTGCGTTGAAGGGCGGCGGCGCGCGGACGTGACGCAGTTCTACACGTATCGCGGCTTCTCGCTCAGGCGGGCCGGCACCTCGATCAAGGTGCTGATCACGTCGTTCCTGCTGACGGTGTCCGTCGCGGTGGTCGTGGGCGTGATCAACTACCGGCTGCGGACGGGGCTGGGCGTCGAGGGCGCCGTCGACTGGTATCGAGGCAACGAGGCGACGGCGGGCCCGGCGGAGCCGCTGCTCTACGAGAAGACGCCGCTGGAGCTGCTGGACGCGACGCACGCGCACCTGTTCGGTCAGGCCTTTCTGCTGTTCCTGCTCGCGCACCTGTTCGCGCTCACGCCGGTCCGCTCGAGCGTGAAGCTGTGGGCGTACGTCGCCGCGTTCGCGTCGGTTGCGATCGATGCCTCCGTGCCCTGGCTGATCCGCTTCGTCTCGCCCGCCTTCGCTCCGCTTCAGCCGATCGGCCTCGCCCTGATGATCGGAACCTTCCTGCTGTTCGTGCTGGCGCCGCTGCGCGAGATGTGGCTAGTGTCGTCGGACGTGCCGGAGCCGGGCGCGCCGACTTCCTCCAAGCCCTGATCATGCGCGTGCAATGGCGGCCGCTCGCGCTGGCGCTGCTCGTCGCATGCACGCCGACACCACCCGCACCGACCCCCGCGCCTGCCCCCGCGCCCGCGCCTGCCCGGAACGCCGCACCGGAGCCAGCCGAGCGCGTCTGGCCGGTCATGGGAACGATGCTGCGGGTCGTCGCATGGGAATCGGATCCCGACACCGCGGCGGCCGTGCTGCGCGCCGCGCGCGCCGAAGTCGTGCGAGTCGATTCGCTCATGTCGACTTATCGGGACGACAGCGACCTGTCGCGCGTGAACCGCGCAGCGGGCACCGGCGAGTGGACGCACGTCTCGCCGGAAACGCTGGAGGTGTTGCTCGCGTCGCTCGAGTACGCGCGCTCGAGCGATGGCGCGTTCGATCCGACCGTGGGGCCGCTGGTCGACGTGTGGGGCTTTTACCGGGAGAGCGGCGCGATGCCGCCTGCGGCGGCGCTCGACTCGGCGGGCGCGCTGGTCGACTGGCGTCGGGTCGAGGTGCGCGCGGACGTGCGGCTGGTAAGGCTGCCGCTCGCGGGGATGCGCCTGGATTTCGGCGCGATCGCAAAGGGCTACGCGGTCGACCTCGCGCTGGCCGCGGCACGGCGCGCCGGTGCCGGTCGCGCGATGATCGATCTCGGCGGCAATATCGGCGTGCTCGGCGACGCGCCGGCGGGCGAGAGCTGGCCGTTCGGGCTGCGTCATCCGCGGCACCCGGAATCGTCCTTCGCCGTGATCGCCGCGGAAAGTGGTGTGGTCGCGACCTCCGGCGACTACGAGCGGTACTTCGTCCACGACGGCGTGCGCTATGCGCACATCGTCGATCCGCGTACCGGCTGGCCGGTGCAGGGGGTGGCGAGCGTGTCCGTGCTGGCGCCGACCGGCGTCGCGAGCGATGCCCTGTCGACGACGCTGTTCGTGCTCGGCGTCGAGCGCGGCTGCGCCGTCGCCGCCGGACTGCCCGGCGTCGCGGCCGTGTGGGTGCTGGCGCCGGACGTCGACCGCGAGGAGGCACCGCTGCGCGCGGTCGTCGGCGGGCCGCTCGCGGATCGCGTGGAGGTCGCGGCGAACGTCGAGCTGGCGGTTTGCGCCGCGGCGGCCCGGTAGGGAACTTGCTCCTTCTGACGTGCGGACGAAGCCGCCGCGCCGCCGCACCCCGCGGGGCGCGGCCCGGCGAGGGACATCGGCACGGAGGTCTGTGATGGCGCGGAAGCTTGGATACCGGTTCGGGCGGGCGCGCGTACGCCAGGCCGTGGGCAGCCTGCTGCGGCAGGCGCCCGCGGTGCTCCGCCTGTTTGGCCGGCTGATGACGGACGTGCGCGTGTCGACGGTCGATCGCGCGCTGGTCGGGGCGGTGATCGCGTACGTAATCTCGCCTTGGGATCTGGTTCCCGACTTCCTGTTGATCATCGGCGTCGTGGACGACCTGTTCCTGATCGGCATCGCGCTGGACCGCCTGCTGATGCGGGCGCCGGCGGAAGCGGTCGAGGAGCACTGGGAGGGCACGTCGGAGGGACTCGAGACGCTCACGGCCGAGTTGCAGGCGATCGGCGAGGCGCTGCCGAACGCGCTGCGCTCGATCCTGCACGGTCGCGTCGGCGAAGGCGCGTGGGGCCAGGGCCTGGATGCGGAGGTCTACGAGGCCGATGACGGCCTGGACACCACGTGGGCTCCGGCCGAACGAGCGCGGCGGCGCGGACCCGTTCGGCCGACGGGCCGGGAGGTCGCGCCACGCGACCTGGACGACGAGCCGTTCGACGACGATCCGGGCGGGGAAGGGCGTGTGGGCCGCTACCGGAGCCGGCTCTGAACCTCGCTTGACAGTGTCCGGCCGGGACTCTAAGGTGCCCCATGGATAGCCGGAACAAACGAGCCCGAGCCGGCACGGGCCTCACGACGCGCCCGCGCACTCAGCGATCCGATCGCTGCCTGTGTGCGGGCGCGCGTGCATTCCAGCACATCAGACGCGCGCGCCACGGATGAACGAGGTCGAGAACCGCCGCATCGTCGGGGAAGGCCTGACCTTCGACGACGTGCTGCTCCTGCCGGGCTATTCCGAGACCCATCCGCACGACACCGACGTGTCGACACGGCTCACGCGCGCGATCCGGCTGAACGTGCCGCTCGTCGCCGCCGCGATGGACACCGTGACCGAATCGCGGATGGCGGTCGCGATGGCGCGCGAGGGCGGACTTGGCATCATCCACAAGAACATGCCGATCGAGGCGCAGGCTGCGGAGGTGGACCGCGTGAAGCGCTCGGAGAGCGGCATGATCATGAATCCGATCACGCTGGGCCCCGACGGTCCGATCCGCGCCGCGTTCGAGCTGATGGGGAAGTACTCGATCAGCGGCGTGCCCATCGTGGACGCGGACCGACGTCTCCTGGGCATCATCACGAACCGGGACCTCCAGTTCGAGCGCGACCTCGAGCGGCCCATCGTCGACGTCATGACGAAGGAGCGGCTGGTCACGGCGCCGGTGGGCACGTCGCTCGACGAAGCCGAGCGCATCCTGCACCGTCACCGGATCGAGAAGCTGCCGGTTGTCGACCAGAACGGGCGGCTGCACGGCCTGATCACGGTCAAGGACATCTTCAAGCGGCGCCAGTTCCCGAACGCCTGCAAGGATGAGCACGGTCGCCTGCGCGTGGGTGCCGCGATCGGCGCGCATGAGCGGGACCTCGAGCGCGCGGCCGCGCTCGTGGCAGCCGGCGTCGACGTGCTCGTGATCGATACCGCGCACGGCCACTCCGTCGGCGTGCTGCGCGCGCTCGAGCGGGTGCGCGAGCGCTTTCCCGACGCGCAGATCATCGCCGGCAACGTCGGTACCGCCGAGGGCGCGGCCGCGCTGGTAGAGCGCGGCGTCGACGGCGTCAAGGTCGGCATCGGGCCGGGCAGCATCTGCACCACGCGCGTCGTAACCGGCGTCGGCGTGCCGCAGCTCACCGCCATCATGGACGCCGTCGACGGGGCGGGCGGCGACGTGCCCATCATCGCCGACGGCGGCATCAAGTACTCCGGCGACATCGTCAAGGCGATCGCCGCGGGTGCCCATTCGGTCATGATGGGCTCGATGTTCGCCGGCACCGACGAGTCGCCCGGCGAGACTTTCCTTCTCGAAGGCCGCCGCTTCAAGATCGTGCGCGGCATGGGCAGCCTCGGCGCGATGGAGGAAGGCTCCGCCGATCGCTACTTCCAGGAGGAAGCGCGGGAGTCGCGGAAGTTCGTACCCGAAGGCATCGAGGGACGCGTCCCCTACAAGGGCCCCGCATCGGACGTCCTCTACCAGCTCATCGGCGGGTTGCGCAGCGGCATGGGCTACTGCGGCTGCGCAGACATCGAGAGCCTGCGCGCCGATGCCCGCTTCACCCGCATGACGAGCGGCGGGCTCCGCGAATCGCATCCGCATGATGTGGTGATTACGCGCGAAGCCCCGAACTACCACTTGTAGGAGGGAGGCGCGCGCTGCGCGCGCGGGGAGGCCTCCGGAGGGTTCCCCGCGCGAGCAGCCCCGGCGCGGCGCACCCCGCGCAGCCCTCCCCGCGCAGCCCTCCCACCCGAGCGAACGCGAGGGTCCTCCCCGCGCAGCCCTCCCTCCTCACAGGGCACGTGACTTGCCCCCCTAACGGGCATCGACATCGTCGAAAAAACCTCGTGGGGGCATCCAATGATCACTGCGCCGGACATTCAGGAACTGCTGCACCAGGAAACGCAGGACAAGCCGATCGTTTCCGTTTTTCTGGATCTTTCCGTTAATTCCGACAACAAGCGCACACACGGAGTTTTCCTCAGCCGCCAGCGCACGCACTTCGAGCATCCGGCGCTGGAGCTGAACGGCAAGCGGCGCGCGCTGGAGGCGACGCTGGACGAGGTGGAGCGCTGGCTGACGGACGAGTTCGACGAATCGAATCGCGGGGCGGCGATCTACCTGGAGCTGGGCGGTGGCGTGATTGCGGCGCTCCAGTTCCCGGAGCCGGTGGAGAATCGCATCGCGATCGGTGAGGCGCCGGTCACGATGCCGCTGATCGAGGTGATGGAGCACGAGGCGCGGCATGTGGTGGCGCTGGTGGACCGGGAGCACCTGCGGCTGCTGGCCGTGTCCTTCGGCCGGGTGCTGGACGAGCTGACGCTCGCGCCCGAGCCGGTTCCGGCAGCCCACGACCTGCAGGCCGGCGGGTACTCGCAGAAGAACTTCCAGAAGCGGAAGGCCGAGGAGACGCGGCACTTCCTGAAGGACTTCGCCGAGGAGCTGGGGGACTTCGCCGCGCGGCACGCGCCCACGGGGCTCGTCCTCCTGGGCACGGACGAGAACGTGGCCCATTTCATGGGTCACCTGCCCCAGCCGCTCGCGGATCGCGTCGCCTACACCGCTCACGTGCCGGGGGCCGGCAGCCATGCGGAAGTGCTGGAGCGGCTCGCTCCCTTCTTCGAGGAGTCCGCCCGCAAGGAGGTGGCCGACGCCCTCGAGCTGCTGGCCGAGCGGGTCCCCCAGAGCCACTTCGCCGTCGGCGGCGTGCAGGCGGTCCTCGACCAGCTCCGGCAGGGCAAGGTCGAGACCCTCGTCGTCCAGCGGGGGCTCCGGCGCACGGGGGTCCAGTGCACGCAATGCGACGTGCTTCTCGACCGGGAGGGCGGGTCATGCCCATATTGCGGGAGCGAGACCCGCGGTGGTGTCGATCTGGTCGAGGCGATGGTGCGCCAGGCTGCCGCTCAGGACGCGCGCGTCCTGTTCACGCCTGCGGGTGACGTGGACCGATTCGAGGGTGCTGGCGCCCTCCTTCGCTTCTGACAGGCGGACCTCCGGGTCCGCCGTGACCCGGAGGTTTTTTCCATGCCCCTATCCTCTCTCGACGCCGTAGGCCAGCGGGTCCTGCGCAGTCGTTTGGAGGAGGACGCGGAGATCGAGCGCGTCGTCCTCGATGAGGAGCAGAGCTCCATCTGGATCATCACCCCGCCGGACGTGCACGAGCCCACGCTTCGCGAACGGGTGGTCAGCGTGCTGGCGGAATTCGAGATCGCGCGCGAGGAAGCCGCCATCGAGTTCGCCGCGATGGGCAGCGGCCCGGTGCGTCGTCGCGTCCGCTTCATGGGCGCGGAACGGAAGGAGACGCGCGACGGCCATGTCCGCATCGACGCCGAGCTCGAGTGGCAGGGCGAGCGCTTCCACGGCTCCGCGGAAGGGGACAGCGGCGCCCTGGTCGAGCTCCGCACCGCCGCGCAGGCGGCCCTCAAGGCCGTCGAAGCGCTGACCAGGGACGAGATGAAGCTGCGCCTCATCGGCGTCAAGCAGTTCCGCGCCTTCGACACCGAGCTGGTCGTCGCTTCCCTCGTCCGGACCAACGCGGAGATGCAGCGCTACGTCGGCTCGGTCCTCGCCACCGCTGACCCCACGCGCGCCGCATGTCTTGCGGTCCTGAACGCGCTCAACCGAGCGCTCGGCAACTTCCTGCGCACGGATAGCTGAGCGAAGGCTCCGGGCACCGGCCCGGTTTCCATTCTGGAGCGCGGACGCCCGGCCGGCCATTCTTCCTGCCGAGCACGAGCACGTGCACGAGTAGGTCTCCGCTGCCCGCCGTCGGATGTCGCCGGTCGCCCTCGCCGGCCACTAAGCCGAAGCGAGCCGGGCGCGAAGCCGCTCGTGCACCTGCACGTGCTCGTGCTCGGCCGTTCCCGGCCCTTCTCGGCCGTTCCCGGCCCTCTCGGCCGTTCCCGGCCCTTCTCGGCCGTTCTCGGCCGTCCCCGGCCGTTCCCGGCCCTCTCGGCCGTTCCCGGCCCTCTCTCGGCCGTCTCCGGCCCTCCCGGCAGCCTGCCGTTCCGGCATGCCCCACCCCTGTTGTCGCTCGCCTCCAGCCCCTTCCATGTGACCGGAACTTCCGTTACCTTTATTAGGTAACCCAAGCAGCAACAACAACTTATACGCGTTCACGACCCCTCCCTTGGAGAGGCTGGTGGTGTAGCGCATTCGAGCGTTTCTGGTTTCTCGGGACGGGAGGAAGCACCACATGAAGCAGATTCTTCAGCGTGGCAACAGCCGCAGGAAGGGATGGCTCGCGGCTCTGGGCCCGCGCCGGCTGGCGGTCGGTATCGGCGCCCTGGCGCTCGGCGCCATGGCGGCGATGTATCCGTACACGCCGGACTCGACTCCGGCGCCGATGGATGCGCTGGTGGAGCATGTCGACGAGGCGCCGTCGTTCGGGATCAACGCCGCGGTGCGGCGAGTGGTCGACGGCGGCTCGTACATCGACGCGCTCTCTCCCGGTGTGAGCTGGGATCTGCCGAATGTGCGGAACGAGCGGGTCGATTTCTGGATCGAGTTCCTGTCGGGCAGGAACGCGGACAAGACGCGCCTGTGGCTGGAGCGGCAGGGTCGTTACGCGCCGCTGATCCGGCAGGCGCTGGCGGCGGAGGGGATGCCGCAGGATCTGCTGTACCTGGCGATGATCGAGAGCGGACTGTCGACGAAGGCGTATTCGCACGCGGCGGCGTCGGGCATGTGGCAGTTCATCGCCGAGACGGGGCGACGGTACGACCTGCGGATCGACGGCTACGTGGACGAGCGGCGTGATCCGGTGAAGTCGACGGTCGCGGCGCTGAAGTATCTGAGCGAGATGCACGAGGATTTCGGCTCGTGGTTCCTGGCGGCGGCCGGCTACAACAGCGGCGAGAACCGTGTCGCGCGACTGCTGCGGGAGCGTGCCGGCGGCGCGACGGGCGACGAGAACCTGTACTGGGTGATCAGTCCCCATCTGCCGCGGGAGACGCGGGACTACGTGCCGCTCACGCTGGCGATGGCGCACATCGCGAAGCAGCCCGAGCGCTACGGCTTCACGGACCTCGCGTACCAGGAGCCGCTGGAGTACGAGCAGGTGCAGGTGCCGGGCGGCGTGTCGCTCGCGATGGTGGCCCGCGCGGCCGGCGTCGATGAGGACGTCGTCGAGGAGCTGAATCCGCACCTGATGCGGGGCATCACGCCTCCGGGCGAGACCTGGCCGGTGCGTGTGCCGCTCGATCGGGGCGCCGATTTCGCCGCGAATTTCGAGCGGATTCTGGCCGAGACGCCCGATCCGGTGGAGTACGTGATCCGTCGCGGTGAGACGCTGACGCATATCGCGCGGCGGTTCGGCGTGAGCGTGGACGCGCTCCAGTCGGCCAACGGCGGGGTGAACCCGCGCCGCATCCAGGCCGGTCAGCGGATCCGCGTGCCGGTGGATGGCGCGGTGGTCGCGCTGGCGGAGCAGCCGCGGCCGGAGCCGCGTATGCAGGTGCACCAGGTGCGCCGCGGCGATACGCTGTGGGACATCGCGCGTCGCTACGACGTGAGCGTATCGCAGCTGCGCTCGTGGAATTCACTGAGCTCGCGCAGCGCGATCCAGCCGGGCCAGCGTCTGCGAGTACGGACGTAGCCGGCAAACGGTAGCGGGCAGAAAGGAGGCGAGGCATTCGGTGCGGACCGGCAGGATCGTCCGCCGAGTGCCTCGCCTTTTTGCGTCCTGTCCGGTCGGAGCGGATCGACTGCTGGCCCGTGACCTGCACCGCGCCCTCTCGACCGCAATAGGATCGAATTCGAAGGAGCCGAGCCGATGCATCGCGTAAAAGTCACGCGCCCGCGTTACGAGCAGAGCGAGAAGTACCGCGATCAGATCGGTGAGGTCGTGGGCCACTGGGGACCGGAGAACAGTGCCGACGGCAAGGAAGGACTGATGGTGCAGTTCCCCGACGGCGAGGTCGTGGGGCTGGTCGAGGAAGAGGTGGACGAGGTGGTGGCGTAGACGGAGCTGGTGCCTGACGCAGGAATGCGGGTGGTGGCGCAACGCGGGGCGGCTGCCGCCCGGCGCTGCGCCACCGGCCGTTTACGGCCGCATGACGGCGCTGGCGTAGCCGTTGCCGGGGTCGCGGCCTTCGTCGAGCACCATGTCGACGGTGCCGGGCCCGCGGTTGTAGGCGAGCAGGGCGAGGCGGAGATCGCCGTCGTAGCGCTCGATCATGAGCCGCAGGTAGCGGAACCCGAGCCGCAGGTTCGTCTTCCGATCGAACAGATCGGCGTGGCTGAGGGACGGATCCATCCAGAAGGCCGTATTGGGCATGAGCTGCGCGAGGCCGACGGCGCCGACGGGGCTGACCGCGCGCTGGACGAAGCCGCTTTCGACGCGAACCAGGCGGAAGGCCAGGGACGGGTCGATGCCCTCCGACAGGGCGATGTCGTGGATGTCGGCCGCGAGATCCGCGGGAACGCGGTAGCGCGCCGAGTTGTGGGTGATCGACTCGAGCCGCGCCATCTCGAGGCGCAGCAGGTCGAGGTCGGTCGAGCGCGAGAGGAGTGCGGCCTCGGCGCGCGCGAGCCGGTCGCGCAGGTCGCGGTCGAGCGGCGCGGTCATCGGCTCGGGTGCAGCGGCGACCATGATGCCGAAGACGAAAGCGATCGCGATGACGCCGAGGCCGCTGACCGGACGGCGCAGCGAAGCCCAGGCGCCGAGGATGCGGCGCCTCATCGGGCCGAGCTGCTCGTACTCCCACTGCTCGACCGGCGAAGGCTGCGGGCGCCTCTGCGTCGGCTGCCAGGGCAGCCCGCCGCGACCCACTCCACGCTTCTCTCTAGTGCTCATGACTGCTCCGTCTCCCGGACGCCTGACCGGCCACCAGTCTTGCGCAACAGTCGAACGTTCTCGATCCGCATCTCACCGTCCACCGCCTTCAGCATGTCGTAGGCGGTGAGCAGAGCCACGGCCACAGCGGTCAGCGCTTCCATCTCGACGCCCGTGCGGCCGGTCACCCGGACCGTGGACGTCGCCCTCAGGCCGGGCAACGAGTCGTCCACGCGCACGTCCACGTCGACACTCGTCAGCGGCAGCGGGTGGCACAGCGGGATCAGTTCCGCCGTCCGCTTCGCCGCCTGGATCCCGGCCAGACTCGCCGTGAAGGTCGGATCCCCCTTTGGCCCCCCCGACGCCCGGATCAGGTCCAGCGTGCCGGGCCGCGTGATGAGGATACCTTCGGCCACCGCGGTTCGGTCCGTGACGTCCTTGGCAGAGACGTCGACCATGCGCGGCCGGCCCTCCTGGTCGAGGTGGGTCAGCATGGAACCAAAATAACCGGAGGCAGGGACACCCGAACAGCCCGACGCCGCCTCCGGCCACGCCTGAAGGCACTGAACTACAAGCCCTACAAGAACTTAGGAGCGATTCCCCGAGGACCCCAAAAGGGCGCGCAGAGTGGGCAGGAGGTCGGCCAGGATCAACTGGGGGTTGACGTTACCCGCCGCCAGCGAGGCCGCCTGCTGGACCGCGTCGATCGCGGCCGGTCCGGCGGCTCCGGCGGCCGGCAGGGTGGCGGCGACGCTGCGGAGCCAGGGAATCGCCTCGGCGTTGACGACGAGGTCCTCGGCGTCGCTGGCCACCGCGGTGAGGTCCCGCAGCCACAGGACGAGGCTATGGAGCGACCCGGCGAACTCCCGCGCGCGCGAGGGGGACTGCCGGTTGGCCGCGGCGCTGGCGGCGGCGGGGGAGCGGTGGGCGACGGCCTCCAGGAGGGCCCGTCCGGCCTGGAGCTCCTCGGCATAGGGCCCGGCGTCGCCGGTGGCGGCGGCGAGGTCGAGGGCGATGCCGATGGCGCCGCGGGACGCCCGGGCGACGCTCGCGGCCCGGGCCGCGTCGAGGTCCATGTGCTCGGTCAGCCAGCGGGCGACGTCGGCTTCCGGCAGCGCATCGACGCGGACCGGCAGCAGCCGCGAACGGATGGTGGGCAGCAGGCCGTCGGGATCGCTGGCGGTAAGGACGAGCGTCGTGTCGTCGGGCGGCTCCTCGAGCAGCTTGAGGAGCGCGTTGGCGGCCTCGGGGCTCGCCTCCTGGGTGACCAGGCGCTCGGCGTCGCCCAGCAGGAAGACCTTGCGTCGGCCCATCGCGGGCTTCTTTGCGGCGAGCCGCCGGAGCGTCAGCATCTGGTCGAGGTAGAGGCCGGCCATGCCACGCGAGGTCGGCCAGCGGTATTCGCGCCGCGTCGCCAGCGCTTCGGCGCGCGCGTCCTCGAACGCATCCGCGCGCTTTTCGCCCCGGCCGGGAATGTTCTCGACGGGGAAAAACCAGTGAAAGTCCGGGTGCTCGAGGCGCTGGAGCAGGCGGCAGGAGGGGCACTCGCCGCATGGCTCGGTCGCGGCGCCCGCGGCCTCACACAGGATGCGGCGGGCGAGCCAGATGCCGATGCGCTGTTTGCCGACGCCGGCCGGTCCGTGCAGCAGCAGCGAGCCCGGCAGGCGTCCGGTGTGGATCGCGCGCGCGAGTCCGTCCCTGATACGCTCGTGGCCGACGAGGAGAAGCGGCTCTGCGGCTGTCGTCATGGCTGGATCGGGCCCTACCCGCCCGCCCGGCCCCGCAGCCAGCCGAGCGGATCCACCGGCTGGGGCAATCCGCCGCTCACGGGCGCGCGCACCTGGAACTCGATGTGGGGGCCCTCGGGCGTCTGCTGTCCGCCGACGCGGCCGATGACCTGACCCGCCTGCACCGCGTCGCCTTCGGCGACGGTTAGGCCGCTCAGGTAGTGGTAGAGCGTGTAGTAGCCGCCGCCGTGGCTCACGATCACGGTGGGGCCGTACCCCTCGAAGGGGCCGGCCATCATGACGGACCCGGCCTCCACCGCCTGCACCGGCGTGCCCGCGGGCGCGGCGATGCCGATGCCGTTCCAGCGCAGCACGACCCCGTTCGGGCGCTGCTCGCGGCCGAAGCGGTAGACGATCTGCCCCTCCACCGGCCAGGCCAGACTGCCCATGTCGGCGGTGTTCAGGTTCGACGCGGTGGGCCGCGCCCCGGCGACAGTGCGGCGGCGCTCCTCCTCGATGCGGCGCCGCTCGAGCTCCTCGAGCACGCCGGCGAGGCGCGCCTCGTCCTCCTCGAGCTGCTCGATGCGGGTCAGGGTGGTCCGCTCCTGCGAGCGGTATTCCTGGAGCGTGCGCTGCTGCTGGGTCTCGAGGAACTGGAGCTGAGCGAACTCCTGGAGCTTCTCGTCGCGCAGCCGCTGGAGCTCGGCGAGGCTGCGGCGCAGCTCCTCATCGCGCGACACGAGGTCGCGCTCCAGGCCCTCGATCTCCTCCACCAGCAGCCGGTCGTAGAGCGCGATCAGGTGCAGGTACTTGTAGCGGTTGAGCAGGTCGCCGAACGTGCTGGCGGTGAGCAGCACCTCGAGGGAGTGCAGGGGGCCGCGCATGTAGATGGAGCGCAGGCGTCGGAGCAGCACCGCGCGCCGCTCGCGCAGCCGGTCGCGCGTCTGGATCAGCTCGGTCGTGACCTGATCGACGCGCCCGGTGAGCGTCGTCGACTGGAACTCGATCTCCTGGAGCGCGGTCGCGGACGTGCGCACCTGCCGCTCGATGTTGCTCAGCTCGCTCGCCATGGTATGCACGCGCGTGCGCAGCCGCTCCATCTGCTGCTGGAGCGCGGCACGCTCGCGCCGCACCTGCTCCAGGCGCTGCTGGCTTTCGCGGAGCTGCTGCTGGAGGTCGTCCTGCGCGGCGGCGGGCGCGGCGAGCGCCAGCGCGAGCAGCCAGGCCGAGGCAGTGCGGGCGAACACCACGGCGGCGCTAGAGCTCGCGCACGTGGCGGCGCACGGCGAGCGCGCTGGCGGCGAAGCCGAGCAGCGCGCCGCTCGCGATGCCGGCCGCGATCCAGGACGTCGGCAGCCAGACGATGTCGATGATCGCGCCCGACAGGAGCTGGTAGACGATGTAGAGCGCGGGCAGCGCGATGGCGGCACCGATCAGCCCCGTCATCGCGCCTTCGAGGACGAACGGCCTGCGCACGAACGCGTCGGTCGCGCCGACGAGCTGCATGATCCGGATCTCGTCGCGGCGCGCGAAGATCGCCATGCGCACGGCGCTGCCGATGATCAGGATCGAGACGACGGCGAACGCGCCGCCGAGGACCGCCGTGGCGACGCCCGCCACCCGGCGCAGCAGGAAGACCTTGTCGATCCACTCCTGCCCGAAGCGCGTCTCCTCGACCGCCTCATAGGCGCGGATGCGCTCGGCGATGTCGCGCACGACCTCCGCGTTGCGCATGCCGGGGCGCATGTGCACCTCGAGCGACGCGGGCAGCGGATTCACGTCGAGGTCGCCGAAGATGGTGCGGAACTCATCGAGCTCGCTGCGCGCATTGGCGAGGGCCTGGTCCTTCGACACGTAGTCGACCGCGGCGACTTCGGGGAAGCTCGAGATCTCGGCCGTGATCAGCTCGACGACCTGCGGCGTGGCGCCGTCGCGCAGGTAGGCAACGACCTCGACGCGCTCCTCGACCTGCTCGAGCACGAGCCGGATGTTGTGGGCGACGATGCCGAACAGCCCGACGACGAAGAGCGACAGCCCGATCATCGCGCCCGACAGTCCGGTCAGGAGCGGCGCGCGGCGGAACGCGGCGAGGGCTTCACGCAGAGCGTAGGGCATGGGCTCAGACCACCGGCTGCTGGGCGGACACGGAATCGTAAACGATGCGGCCGCGCTCGAGCTCGATCACGCGGTACTGCGGGTGGTCGCGCACCAGCTCGACGTCGTGGCTGGCGAAGATGACGGCCGTGCCGCCCGCATTGATCGAGCGGAACAGCTCGAAGACGCCGCGCGTCGCGCGCGCGTCCAGATTGCCGGTCGGCTCGTCGGCGAGCAGCACGAGCGGATCATTGGCGAGCGCGCGCGCGAGGGCGACGCGCTGCTGCTCGCCGCCGGACAGCTCGCTCGGAAACGATTCCGACTTGGTGGACAGGCCGACGCTGCCGAGCAGGCGCCCGACCTTGGTGCGCACGACGGACTTCTTCGCGCCGGTGACCTCGAGCGCGAACGCGACGTTCTCGGCGGCGGTCCGGTTCTGGAGCAGGCGGAAGTCCTGGAAGACGATGCCGATCTTGCGCCGCAGCAGAGCGATGTCGCGCTTGCGCGTGTGCCCGGCCAGGTAGCCGCTGACGCGGACCTCTCCGGCGCTGGGCGACTCCTCCATGTGGATGAGGCGCAGGATGGTGGACTTGCCCGCGCCGCTGTGGCCGGTGAGGAACACGAACTCGCCCTTGCCGACGTGGAAGCTGACGTCGTCGAGGGCGAGACCCGACCGCGGGTATTCCTTGCTGACGTGCTCGAAGCGGATCATTCCGGGGCCGACCACACTGGGGAGTGCGGCGGGGAAGCGAGGCGTCCCCGCCTAGATTCGAATATCGACGTAGGCCCTCTCGCGCAACTCGTCCACGACCTCCTCGAGCAGCCGCTGCTGCTGGAGCTGTGTGCGCAGATCGGAGCGGAACGCGATGTCGGCGAGATCGTAGGCGCCGGCCTCGGTCCGCTCCGTGACGGTCACGATGGCGAATTTCGGCGAACCGTCGGGTCCGGTGAGTCGCATCGGGTCGAGCACGGTGCCGACGGGGGCGTCGACCAGCATCGAGGCGTAGGGCTCGGGAAGCTGATCGAGCGGGAACGGCCCGACGCGGCGCTGCTCGGCCTCGTCGTGGTGCTCGGCGGAGAGCGTGTCCCAGTCGGCGCCCGAGCGCAGGCGAGCCGCGAGCGAGTCGGCGCGTTCGCTCGCGCGCTGAATGTCGTCCGGCGTGACTTCCGCGCGGATCAGCACGTGACGCGCGCTGCGCTCGCCTCCGCGCACCCGCTCCAGCTTGATGATGTGGAAGCCGAACGGGGACTCGACGATGTCGCTGATCGCGCCGGGCCGGAGCGCGAATGCGGCCTGCTCGAACTCGTTGACCATGTCGCCGCGGCGGAACCAGCCGAGGTCGCCACCCTGCTGGGCGCTGCCCGGGTCGGTCGAGAAGCGGCGCGCGAGCTGCTCGAACTCCTCTCCCGCGCGGGCGAGGCGCAGCACTTCCTCGGCGGTCGCGCGCGCGCGGGCACGCGCGGTGTCCGACGCGGTGGGCGCAACCACGATCTGGCGGAACGTGACGGCGGCCGGCCGGTCGGCGAACTGCGCCCGGTTCTCCTCGAAGAACTCCCGCACCTGCGCGTCGGAGACGTTCGGCGCCGCCCGCTCCTGCCGCACCTTCGCGACGTACTGCTCGATGTAGCCCTGGCGGCGGAATCGGCGCGCGAGGATCTCGCGGTACTGCTGCAGCGTGAGCCCGTCGGCCTGGAGCGCGCGGTCGAGCGCGAGGCGACCGCCGATGGCGGTCTCGATGCGCTGGATCTCCCGCTGGACCAGCGTCTCGACCTGTCGCGCATCGACCAGGATCGTGGAGTCGCGCTCGGCCGCCTGCACGATGAGCAGCTCGTCGACTTTGGACGCGAGGACCTGCTCCTGAATCGTCGCGAGCAGCGCGGGATCCTCGGGCAGCGGCCGGCCCTGCGAGGCCGCCCACTGGAGCATCTCCTCGTGCAGCTCGCTCAGGAGCACCACGCTGTCCCCCACGACGGCGGCGATCCGGTCCAGCGTCTCGGTTTCCTGTGCGGCAGCGGGTGTCGCGACGAGGAGGGTCAGTGCGAGGGCGGCGCAGCTTCGAATGAGTCTGGTCATTCCGTTGGTCGATTCATGAAAAACGTCGAGGCCGGCGCGATGACGCCGGCCTCGAGCTTATACCCGACGGGCGACGCGGGTTCCTGCCCCCGCGCCGACTACTCCTGCTCGCCCGGCGGCATCTGCACGGGCGGTGTGCCGGCCGGCGGTGAAACCTGCGGCTGCTGCCCCTGCGGCAGCGGCGAGAGCTGCGGCTCGGGCGGACGATTCTCCTCGACCTGCTCGACGACGGCGGGGAAGGAGCGCTGGAGCACCTCGGCCTCGTACATGTCGCGCAGCGCGTAGGACAGCGCGCCGAGCATCAGGGGCGTCTGCTGCTGGCCCACGACCGCCGCGAGCAGCGTATTGACCCGCCGCTCGATCGCCTGGTCCGGCGTCTCGCCCTCCTGCGGCGCGATGTTGAGCAGGCCCGCGTCGCGCACCGCCTGGCGCAGGTTGGTGAGCAGATCCAGCCGGGCGCTGTCCTGCTGGGCCTCGCTCACCGACAGCGCGCGGTTGCGCGCCTCCTGAACCAGGATCTCGTTGTCCGCCAGGCGCTCGAGCAGATTGTCGATCAGCTCGGCTTCCGCGTTCTGGAGCGCGTCGCGCTGCTGACGCTGGAAGAAGCGCACCACCTGGAGCACCTCGCCGGCCGTCAGCGCGCCGCCGTCCCACGTGACCAGCGGGCGCTCGTATGCGCGGCGGCCCAGCTCGCGTCCCGGATTGCGCGCCAGCTCGCGCACGACCTCGGCCGCGCCCTCCTGGATCTCGACGCCGAGCGGACCCGTGATGCCGTAGACGAACGTCGACTCGGCCGCCTGGAGCCGCTGCGCCATGACCTGCTGCCTGAACTGGTCGCGCACGTCCTCGAAATCGGGCATGCGGCGCTCCTCGAGCTTGATGACGTGCAGCCCGAACGGCGACTCGACCACGTCGCTCACCTCGCCCGGCTCCAGCGCGAACGCCGCTTCCTCGAACGGGGCGACCATCGCGCCGCGGCCGAAGAAGCCGAGGTCGCCGCCCTGCGCGGCGCTGCCCGGATCGGCGCTGTATTCGGTGGCGAGCGCGGCGAAATCGGCGCCGCCGCGCGCGCGATCGCGGAGCTGCCCCGCCAGGTTGCGCACGCTGTCGCGCTGCGCCGCGGTCGGATCGGCCGGGATGCGCAGCAGGATGTGCCGCGCGCGCACCTCGACGCCCGGCTGGTCCTGCTGGAACGCCTGCATCAGCTCCTCGTCCCCGATCGTCGTGTCGACGTCGATGACCTGGTCGCGCAGCTGGATGAGCAGCCGCTGATCGAACTGCGGCTGGAGCAGTACCGCCAGCTCCATGTTGGACAGCGTCGAGTCCGCGCGCGCCGCGGTGGCGAGCAGGACGTAGTCCACCCACAGGTTCGCGATGATCTCGGTGACTTCGGGCGTGGCGGGCAGACGCGGATTCGATGCAATCAGACCGGCGGCCTCGTCGACCGTCAGCTCATGGCCCGCCGCGCGCGCGACCACGTCCTGGTGCGAGCCCATGGCCTGGCCCAGGGAGTCGCACGCGGCACCGGCGAGAGCGGCCGCGACGGCCAGAACGGTCATCAACTTCTTCATTTTCAAGTTTGCAGGGTTGGGAGTTACGGTTTTCGAGCCCCGAAATATAAGGAAAGGCTTCAGCGGCGCTACTTCTGGAAGCTCGAGCCTGTACCAGCTGCGGCCTCTTCCGGATCCATCCGGGCACCGGTGCGCGGCTGACGCCGCGGTGCGCGCTGACGCGCGGAACAGCAGAAGAGCTCGGCAGTTCCGCGGCCTTCGGCCGCGCACCGCGAGCCAAGCCAAGCGCACCGCTTGCGAAGCGAGCGCACCGGCGGCCGAAGGCCGCTGCACCGCCGGCGCAGCCGGCGCCGACTCAGGACGAGTCGGCAACTTCCGACAAAGCGGACACGACCACATCGATCACGGGCTCGGCGCCGATGTTCTTGACGACGATGGAGAGCGGCATCGGCCGGCGGACCTCGACGGCGAGCTGCCGGTCCGAGAACGCCTTCTGGAGCGTGGTCAGGCGCGGCATCACGTCCTCGCGGAAGGTGAGGCGCGCGGCATCGTCCGTGAGCAGGACGCGCTCGAGGCCGAGGCGCGTGCCGAGCAGGCGGAGCGCGGCGGCGCCGATGAGGTTGGCGACTTCGGCGGGCGGCGGGCCGAAGCGGTCGCGCACCTCGGCGCGCAGATCGGTCGCTTCCGTGGGCGTGGCGATGCGCGAGAGGCGGCGATAGAGCTGGAGCTTCTGCGACGCGTCGGCGACGTAGGCGTCCGGGATGAGCGCGGCGCCGCGCGTCGACACGTCCGGCGGCGGGTAGTCCGGCCGGCCTTCCTGCCGGGCCTTGAGCTTCTCGATCGTGCGCTCCAGCAGGCGGGAGTAGGTGTCGAGTCCGACCGCGTGCACGAAGCCCGACTGCTCGGCGCCGAGCAGGTTGCCCGCGCCGCGCAGCTCCAGGTCCTTCATGGCGACGGCGTAGCCGCTGCCCAGCTCGGTGTAGTGCTCGAGGATACGCAGCCGCCGCTCGGCGTCTTCCGTGACGTCCTCGGGCACGATCAGGTAGCAGTACGCGCGGTGGTGCGAGCGGCCGACGCGGCCGCGGATCTGGTAGAGCTGCGACAGGCCGAAGTTCTCGGCGCGGTGCACGATCAGCGTGTTGGCGTTGGGCACGTCGAGGCCGTTCTCGATGATCGACGTGCTGACCAGGATGTGCGTGTCGCCGCCGATGAAGCGCTCCATCACGCGCTCGAGCTCGTGGCCGTGCATCTGCCCGTGCGCGACTTCGACCTGCGCGTCGGGGGCGAGGCGACGGATGCGCTCGGCGACCGGGTCGATCGACTCGACGCGGTCGTGCACGACGTAAACCTGGCCGCCGCGGTCCAGCTCGCGGCGCAGCGCATCCTCGATCAGGCCGTCGGACCAGCGCACGACGTGCGTCGCCACGGGCAGCCGGTCGCGCGGCGGTGTCTGGATGAGCGACAGGTCGCGCAGGCCGGCCATCGCGAGATGCAGCGTGCGCGGGATGGGCGTCGCGCTCATCGACAGCACGTCGACGTTCTCGCGCAGCCCCTTGAGCTTCTCCTTGTGCGCGACGCCGAAGCGCTGCTCGTCGTCGATGACGAGCAGCCCCAGATTCCCGAAGACGACGTCCTCCTGGAGTAGCCGGTGCGTGCCGATGGCGATGTCGACCTCGCCCGCGGCGATCGCGTTCAGGATCGTCTGCTGCTCCTTCGGCGTGCGGAAGCGTGACATCGCCTCGATGCGGATGGGGAAGTCGGCCATGCGCTCGCGGAACGTGCGCAGGTGCTGCTCCGCGAGAATGGTCGTGGGCGCGAGGACCGCGACCTGGCGGCCGTCCTGCACGACCTTGAACGCGGTGCGCATCGCGACTTCGGTCTTGCCGAAGCCGACGTCGCCGGCGAGCAGGCGGTCCATCGGCCGCGGCGACTCGAGGTCGGTCTTCAGCTCGGCGGTGACGCGCTTCTGGTCGGGCGTGTCCTCGTAGAGGAAGGCGGCTTCCATCTCGCGCTGCCAGCGCGTGTCTTCCGGGTAGGCGTGACCGCGGGCGAGGTGACGGCGCGCGTACAGCTCGAGCAGCTCGGCCGTCATCTGCTCGATGGCCTGCTCGGTCTTCCGCCGCAGCTTCTTCCAGCTCTTGCCGCCGATGCGGTGCAGCACGGGCTGGCTGTCGTCGTCGCCGGGCATCCAGCGCTCGACCAGGTCCAGCCGGTGCACGGGCACGCGCAGCAGCTCGCCGCCGGCGTACTCGATGGTGAGCGATTCGACGGAGGTGTCGCCGACCCTGATGTGCTCGAGGCCACGGAAGCGACCGACGCCGTGGTCGAGGTGCACGACGTAATCGCCCCGCTTGAGCTGGGCGAGGCTCTCGAGCGCGACGGCGCCGCGGAAGCGACGGCCGCGCCGGGGACGATGCGTGCGCGCGAAGATCTCGTGGTCCGTGAGGATGCGGACGGCGGGCTCGCGCCCCTCGAGGAGGAAGCCTGCCTGCACCGCGCCCAGCGCGAGGCGCACGTAGTCGGAGAGCGCGTCCTCCGCGTCGAGGATCTCCTCGAGCCGCTCGAGCTGGCCGACGTTGTCGCACAGGATGAACGTGCGCTCGCCGCGGCGCGTCGCGGTGCGCAGCAGCGCGCCCAGCGTCTCCAGGTCGCGCTCGATCGGCTCCGGCGGCAGCGTCCGGAAGCGGATGCCCGCGGCGTCGGCGGCGCCCGCGTCGAGGCGCAGCCGCGCGAAGCCGCTCATGCGCTCCGCGACTTCGTCGGGCGGCAGGAAGACGTCGGAGGGCGCGGCCGGCTCCGCGCCACGCCGTTCTTCCGCCTCGTGGAGCTGGAGCACCTGCTGCCAGGTCCGCTCCGCCTCCCCCTCGACGCGGCTCGCGGGCAGCTCGACGACGAGCGCGTCGGCGGGCAGGACCTCGAGCAGGGAACGCGTGTCGCTGCGCGCGTCCGACGACTCGTCGGCGGAGCGGAGCTGTACGGGCAGGACGTCGACCGCGTCGATGCGGCGGGTCGAGCGCTGATCGAGCACGTCGAAGTAGCGGATGGACTCGATCTGGTCGCCCCAGAACTCGACGCGCACCGGCTCGGGCGCGCCGAAGCCGAACAGATCGAGGATGCCGCCGCGCAGCGCGTACTGCCCCACCTGCTCGACGACGGGGGCCGGCTCGAAGCCCATCTCCTCGAGCTGCGCGACGAGCGCGGCCGGCGCGGCGCTGTCGCCGGCGGCGAGGTGCAGCCTGAGCTCGGCGAGGCGCCGGGGAATCTCGGCGCGCTCCTGGAGCGCGCGCGGCGTCGTGACGAGCGCGCGCACGCGACCGGATAGGAGCGCCTCGAGCGCCTCGATGCGCAGCCCGTGCACTTCCAGGTGCGCCTCGCCCGTCTCGTACGGCAGCGTCTCGCGCTGCGGGTAGAGAACGGCGGCGCCCTCCCCCAGCAGCGCGGTCAGGTCGGAATGGGCGGCGTCGGCCGCGGCCGGTCCCGCCGCGATCACGACCAGCAGCCGGTTCGGCAGCGCCTCGACCAGCGTGGCGGCGAGCAGGGAAGGAGCGGAGCCCTCGAGTCCCGAGACGTCGCGGGAGTCGCCCGCGCGCGGCAGTGTCGACAGCAGCTCGTCGAGCTGCGGCTGCGCACGGAACGCATCGATGAGATACGGATGCGCCAAGGCTAGTCGATTCCCGAATGGGTGGACGCGGCCGCGGCCGCCGCCGGGACGGCCGGCGCGGTCGCCGGCGCGGCGGGGCGTCGCGTGCTCGCCACCAGCGACTCGACCAGGAGCGCGAGGACGGCGACCACCAGCAGCAGTCGCCACCACTCGCCGCCGGTGCGCTCGACGAAGATCGCGTCGCCCCAATCGTCGCGCGCGCCGTCGACTACCGTCACGTCACCGCCCAGCGCTTCGTCCACGTCGTCGACGTCGATCCGCTCGAGGCGCGACTCCGCGGCCGAAGGCGCGACCACGTAGCTGGCGAGCACCTCGGCGCCGGGGTCGGCAGAGGCCAGCGCACGATACACGCCCGCCCGCGCGGGCAGTCGCCAGGGCGCGCCGCCCTCGACGGCAACGATCGAATCGGCGGGATCGGCGAGCGCGGCGGCGCGTCCCGGGAGCGGGACGACGGTGCCGGGCTCGAGCGAGGCCGTGCCCGTCCCGGCGACTCCAGCCCACTCGCCGGTCAGCCGATCCAGCAGTGGAATCATCGCGGCGGACGCGGGCACGCTGGACGCCTCCGGCGTGAGCGGCGAGGCGAGGAGGAGCACCCGCTGACCGGTCGTGGCGCGCGCGGCGACGAGCCAGGGACGGCCGTCGGCGAGTCGCAGCAGCGTGTCGGCTGCCGCGGCGCCCGGCGCGGTGACGATGCGATATGCGCGCGCGACCCGCGCGTCGCGGAGCGCCGGCGAGGCGGCGTCTCCGGCGACGATCGCGACACTGCCGCTCCCCACGTCGGGCTCCAGCCGAAGGCCGACGCCGAGCCGCGCGAGCGCGGCGTTCGCCGCGGGCAGCAGCACGGCCGAGTCGGGCGGCAGCAGCACGAGCGCGTCGGCGGCGCTCTGCGTCCCGGCAACCGCGGCCGCGTCGGCGACGAGCACCTGCGCGCCGGCACCTGGCACCAGCCGTATGCGATTCGCGGCGGCGAGCGCGCCGAGCGCTTCGCCGATGAACGGAGCGCTCGCACCGGCGGCGACTGCGACCGGTGGCGTAACGGCGTACGCGAAGTGCCTGCGATCATCCGCGCGCAGCGCGTCCGGCTCCGCCTCCACGCGACCGACGACGGTGCCTCCCGCGCGCGCCGGCAGCGTGAACACGGCCGCGTCACCCGGAGCCGTGAGGGCTGCGGCGACCGGTCGCTCGTCGATCCAGAGCCGCAGCGTCACGGAATCCGTCGACGAGCCGACGACCTCTGCCGAGAGCGCGGCCTGCTCGCCGATGCGCGGCGCGAGGCCGCCCGCGACCTGGACCGTGCCGACGCCGTGGTTCGCCGGCGCGGCCACGGGCGGCCCGTAGACGACGACGGGGAAGCCGTCGTCCCCCGCGCTTCCGGCGACGGTGTCGGAAGCGAACGCGCTCGCCTGGAGGTCCGACAGCAGATGGATCTCGCCCGGCCGGTCGGCGCCCGCGGCGGCCAGCAGCGATCGCGCGCGCCGCAGCGCGGCGCGCAGGTCCGCGCGCGCGTCCACCGGCTCGACTGCCTCGAGCGCCGCGCCGACGCGCGCGCGATCCCCCAGCACGGCCGGCTGCCACGGCTCCGCCGCGCGGATCAGCCAGAAGCGGTCGTCGGGCCCGGCCGCCGACAGCGACGCGCGCGCCGCGTCGCGCAGCGCGTCGAAGACGCGCTCGTCCTCGACCACCGCGCCCGTGCTCATCGAGTTGTCGAGCACGAGCACGACGTCGGTGGGCGGATGCGCGTCCGCGCCCGCGCGCAGGAACGGCCGCGCGGCCGCGAGCGCGAGCAGCAGCAGCGCCGCGATGCGCAGCGCGAGCAGCAGGAACTGTCGCACGCGCACGCGTCGACCGCTCTCGCGCTCCGCGCGACGCAGGTAACGGAGCGCGGGAAAGTCGACCCGCGGACCCGGCCGCCGATGCATGAGGTGGAGCAGCACCGGGACGGCGACCGCCAGCCCGAGCAGCAGGAGCCAGGGAGCGAGCAGACCCATCTAGATAGGCGAGTCGGCTGCGCCGACAGGCGAGCGGCCTTCGGCCGCAGGAAGACGCGGGCCTGATCCTGCGCGCGGGGCACGCCCGCCTGCGCGAAGCGCTCGCCTGTTCGCGAAGCGAACCCGCCTGCGCGCGCAGCACGCTCGCCTGCCGTTCATCCCAGTCTCGCCCGCTTGTTCAGGTACGCGCGCAGCGCGACCGTGAGCGGTTGATCCGTCTCGATCAGGACGTAATCGATGCCGTGCGGCTGGAGCTGCCGCTGCCATTCCGCGATCGCGGACTTCACGGCGGCCTCGTATTCCAGGCGGATGTCGGACACGCGCACCGCCATCTCCTCGCCCGTCTCCGGCTCGACGAAGCGCGCGTCGGCGACCGCGGGCAGGCGCTTCTCGCCCGGGTCGAGCAGGTGGAAGACGATGACCTCGTGGCCGCGGTGACGCAGGAAGCGGAGCGCGAGCAGCGTCTCGTCGGGGTCGATCAGCAGGTCGGACACGAGCACGACCAGGCCGCGCCGTCGCAGACGCGCGGCGACTTCGCGCAGCGGCGCGCCCGTCTCGGTCCGTCCGTGCGCCCGCGCGAGCGAGAGTGCGCGCACGATCTCGCTCCAGTGTCGCCGCCCGCCGCGCGGCCGGATGCGCGCGCGCACGGCGTCGTCGAACACCGTCAGTCCGACGGCGTCGCCCTGCCGCACCAGCAGCAGCGCGATGCAGGCGGCGAGTCGCGACGCGTACCACAGCTTGCTCGGCAGCTTCGCCGGCTCGGACGACCAGCCCATCGACGCGCTGGCGTCCAGCAGCACGCTCGCGCGCAGGTTCGTCTCCTCCTCGAACTGCTTGACGTAGTAGCGATCCGAGCGGCCGTACATGCGCCAGTCGACGTGACGCAGGTCGTCGCCCGGCTGATACATGCGATGCTCGGCGAACTCGACGGAAAAGCCGCGGAAGGGCGAGCTGTGCATGCCGGCGATGAAGCCTTCGACGACGCGACGCGCGACCAGCTCGAGTCCACCCAGCTCCGCGAGCTCGGCCGGCGTCAGCAGATCCGCGCGCCGCGCGCGACGCACTGCGGTTTCCGAGACCATGCGGCTGAGCTTGGGGCTGCGTGCACGCGCGGTCAATCGCGGCGATCCGGGTGGTGCCCCTCCGGTGGGTGCTCTATCTTGCCGCCAGCAAACCATCCAGGAGCAGGTTCGACATGAACAGCCGCATACTGCACGCTTTCACGCGCGCGTTCGCGCTCGTGCTCACCGTTCCGCTCACCGCCTGCGGCGGAGGCGGCGTGGCAGAGCTGCCCGGTCCCGTCGACGATCCGCTCGCCGCGGCGGCGCAGACGATCACGTCGGAGGACATGATCACACGCATCGGCGTGCTCGCGCACGATTCCATGCGCGGTCGTGACACGCCCAGTCCGGGACTGGAGATGGCCGCGCGCTACATCGTCGACTCGTTCCGGCGCATGGGCCTCGAGGGCGGCGCGGAGGGAGGCGAGTTCATCCAGCGCTTCCCGTTCCCGCTGATCGGCCTCGACACGGCCGGTGTCGCGCTCGAGCTGTCGGGCGCCGAGAACCTGCCGAGCCTCGTCTTCGGCGAGGACTTCGTCGTTTCTCCGGGTGAGGTGCAGTCCCTCACCGCGCCGCTGGTCTACGTCGGGCCCGCGACGGCGTTCGCGGATGCGCGACCGGCCGCTGCCTCCCTCGCCGGACTGCTGCCGCTGGCCAACCTGCCGGGTGAGTTCAACCGCGCGACGCAGGTCGCGATCAACCGGGCGCGCGCAGCGGCGCAGGTGGCCGGCGCGCAGGCGATCCTCTTCGCCCTCTCCGCCGACGTGCCGGATGCGACCTTCGCGCAGCTCCACCGGTTCCTGAGCTCGCCGCGGCGCACGCTCGGCGGCATCACCGACCTGACGGTGGTGCTCCTGAGGCAGCCGGCGGCGGCGCGGATTCTGGCCGCGGGCGGCACCAGGCTCGAGGGGCCGCTCGGCACGCCGACGGCGGCGAGTCCCGTCCCGATCGGCGACCTCCGCGCAAGCCTGGCCGCGCCGCTCCAGGTGGCTGCGGACGACGAGGCGCCCAACGTCATCGCGATCCTGCGCGGCGGCGATCCGGAGCTCGCGGACGAGTACGTCGTCTTCAGCGCGCACATGGATCACGTCGGCGTGGGCCGCCCGGACGAAACCGGGGACAGCATCTACAACGGCGCGGACGACGACGCGTCGGGTACGTCGGCGATCATCGAGGTGGCGGAGGCGTTCACCAACCTGCTGGAGCGGCCGCGCCGCTCACTCGTGTTCCTCCTGGTGAGCGGCGAGGAGAAGGGTCTGCTGGGCTCGCGCTGGTTCTCGGAGCACCCGACCGTCCCGCTCGAGAACATCGTCGCGAACATCAACGTCGACATGATCGGCCGGAACGCGCCGGACACGATCGTCGTCATCGGGCAGGAGTTCTCGTCGCTGGGTCCGACGGTGCACGGCGTCGCCGCGAGGAATCCGCAACTCGGGCTGACGGTCGCCGAAGATCCGTGGCCCGAGGAGCGCTTCTTCTTCCGCAGCGACCACTTCAACTTCGCGCGCAAGGAGATCCCCGCGATCTTCTTCTTCGCGGGCGTGCACGAGGACTACCACCAGCCGTCGGACGAGGTGGAGAAGATCGACGAGGACAAGGCAGCGCGCGTCGCGCGCCTGATCTTCTACACGGCGCACGCGATCGCCGACGCGGTGCCGCCGCCGACGTGGACGGAGGAGGGGCTCGAGCAGATCCGCATGCTGACGGCGGGCGGGCGGTAGGCGTGGGCCTTAGGCGCTAGGCACTAGGCGCTAGGCGCTAGGCACCAAGCAGTACCGGACGGCGATAGACGTCAATCTGTCAGGCGCGGGACGTAGGTCCGGGTGCGCCGAATGGTAACCAGCAAACGAGGTGGAGAGGTCGTGCGGTTCATTACGAGCATCTTCATGCTGCTGAGCGCCACGTGTGGCGTGATCTCGGCGTACTTCGTCGGGCACGGCATCGTGTCCGAGCATTCGTGGCCGTGGCTCGCGGCGGCGATCCTGGTGGTGGCCGCCGTGCTGTTCGGCTTCGTCTTCATGCGGCTGGCGCGGAAGGATCCGCAGCCGGCCGCGCACGCGGAGGGGCACGAACCGGCGGGGCATCCGCGCACGGACACGCACCCGCGCCCGCACTAGGGGACGGCCAGCGGGGTTCGGCCGCCGGGTGGGGCCGGCGGGCGCGGGACGGGGAGACGGGCCGCGGGGCGGGATGCCTTGCGGCCCGTCTCTCGTAAGGCCCGCCCAACTTTGGGAGGGCGGCGGGCGGGGTCGGGCGGGGTTATGTTACGCGCCTGCGTGTAGCGGGCTGAATCCCTTGTGAATCATCGAGTTTCGTGCGCATAGACCACATCCGGAACTTCTGCATCGTCGCGCACATCGACCACGGCAAGTCGACGCTGGCGGATCGTCTGCTGGAGACGACCGGCACGCTCCAGCGGCGGGAGATGAAGGAGCAGGTGCTCGACTCGATCGACCTCGAGCGCGAGCGCGGCATCACGATCAAGCTGCACGCCGTGCGCATGGCGTACCGGGCGCAGGACGGCAGCGACTTCGAGCTGAACCTGATCGACACGCCCGGGCACGTCGATTTCACCTACGAGGTGTCGCGCTCGCTCGCCGCGTGCGAGGGCGCCGTGCTGGTCGTCGACGCGAGCCAGGGCATCCAGGCGCAGACGCTCTCGAACCTGTTCCTCGCCATGGAGGCGGGCCTCGAGATCATCCCGGTGCTCAACAAGATCGACCTGCCCGGCGCCGAGCCCGAGAAGCGGCGCGACGAGCTGGTCGACCTGCTCGGCTGCGAGCCGGACGACGTGCTCTTCGTGTCGGCCAAGGAAGGAACCGGCGTGCCCGAGCTGCTCGAGGCGATCATCGCGCGCGTGCCCGCGCCGAAGGGCGACCGCAACGCGCCGCTGCGCGCGCTCATCTTCGACAGCTTCTACGACAAGTACCAGGGCGCGATCCCGAGCATCCGCGTGGTGGACGGCGTCCTGAAGCCCGGCATGCGGATCACGTTCGGCGCGAACGACGCCGTGCACGAGGTGGACGATGTCGGCTTCCTGCGCCTCGGCCGCTTCGCACAGCCGTCGCTCGGGCCTGGACAGGTGGGCTACCTGACGGCGTCGATCAAGCGCGTCGCGGACACGCGCGTGGGCGACACCATCATCGACGCCGACAATCCCGCGGCCGAGCACCTGCCCGGCTACCGCGACGTCAAGCCGATGGTCTTCAGCGGGCTCTACCCGACGGACGCGCACCAGTACGAGGAGCTGCGCGACGCGCTCGAGAAGCTGAAGCTGAACGACGCGTCGCTCAACTACGAGCCGGAGACCTCGCTCGCGCTGGGCTTCGGCTTCCGCTGCGGCTTTCTCGGGCTGCTGCACATGGAGATCGTGCAGGAGCGGCTCGAGCGCGAGTTCGACCTGGACCTGATCACCACGGTCCCGAACGTCGAGTACCACGTCCTCATGACGGACGGCAGGCTGATCGACATCGAGAATCCGTCGGCGCTGCCCGACTTGTCGAAGGTCGACGAGATCCGCGAGCCGTACGCGAAGGTGCGCATCCTCGCCCCGTCCGAGTACATCGGCAACGTGCAGAAGCTGTGTCACGACCGCCGCGCCGAGTACGTCCACATGCACTACGTCGATCCCCAGCGCGTGGAGTTCCAGTACGAGATCCCGCTCGCCGAGATCGTGCTCGATTTCTACGACCGGCTGAAGTCGACGACGCGCGGCTACGCCTCGCTCGACTGGGAGCTGGGCGAGTACCGCGCGAATGCGCTCGTCAAGCTCGACATGATGATCAACGGCGACACGATCGACGCGTTCAGCGTCATCATCCACAAGGACAAGGCGTACGAGTGGGGTCGCGCCATGGCGGAGAAGCTCCGGCAGCTCATTCCGCGGCAGCAGTTCGAGGTCGCGATCCAGGCGTCGATCGGCAATCGCATCATCGCCCGCGAGTCGATCAAGGCGCTGCGCAAGAACGTGACGGCGAAGTGCTACGGCGGCGACATCACCCGCAAGCGGAAGCTCCTCGAGAAGCAGAAGGAGGGGAAGAAGCGGATGAAGCAGGTGGGCACGGTCGAGATTCCGCAGGAGGCGTTCCTGGCGGTGCTTCAGGTTGGTGAGTGATGTGGTCGTGCTGAGGCGCACGGGAGCGCCCCTTCGAGGCGGAGCGCGCGCTTCGCGCGCGGAGCGCTCGCTGGCGCTCGCGGTGCGCGCTGCGCGCGGTGCGCGCCTGCGGCGCGGAACAGCCGGCGTCGGTTTCTGTGAGCGCAGCGAACGCACCGCGAGCGGAGCGAGCGCACCGCCGCCGCAGGCGGCGCTCCGCGCCGCAGGCGTGCACCGCGCGCACCAGCGCGCGCCGGCCGCGCCGCGAGCCGACCAATGACCCACTTCGGATCCGACCTCGTAAGACTCCCGATTACGCGAGGGGTCCTGCGCGGCCGCTGGTGGCTGCCGGCGAGCCGCGGCAAGATCCTGCGCATCCTCGGTGGCACCTACGAGCCGGAGCAGACGCGGGCGTTCCAGAAGCTGCTCCAGCCGGGCGACACGGTTCTCGACGTCGGCGCGCACGTCGGCTACTACACGCTGCTCGCGTCCGTGCTGGTGGGCGACAAGGGCCGCGTCTTCTCGTTCGAGCCCGACCCGCGCAACGCGCGCTTCCTGCGGCGGCACGTGCACATGAACGCGCGCCAGAACGTGCGCGTCGAGGAGGCGGCCGTGTCGGACGCGCGCGGCAGCGCGCGCTTCGAGCGCGGTACCGGCTCGGGAACGGGGCACCTCGCCGGCTCCGGCGGCTTCGAGGTGCGCACGCTGCGGCTGGACGATTTCTGCGCGGACCGTGGCATCGCGCCCGCGGCTGTCAAGATCGACGTCGAGGGTGCGGAAGCGGCGGTGCTCGCGGGCGCGCGCGAGACGATCCTGAACGCGCGGCCGGTGGTCTTCCTGTCGACGCACGGAGCGGACGTCCACGCGGCCTGCCTCGCCCGGCTGGCCGAGGCCGCATACGACGTCGCGCCGATCGTCGGCCGGGACGTGGAGACCAGCTCCGAGCTGCTGTGCACGCCGCGATGAGGCTGTCGGCGATCGTTTCGACGTACAATCGCACCGACTACCTCGAGCGGGTGGTGTGGGGCTGGGCGCGACAGACGCGGACGGACTTCGAGCTGGTGATCGCGGACGACGGCTCGGGTCCCGAGACGACGAGCCTGATCGAGCGCATGCGCGCCGAGACGGGTCTCGAGCTGGTGCACGTGTGGCACGAAGACCGCGGCTTCCGGAAGACCGAGATCCTGAACCGCGCGATCGTGGTCGCGTCCGGCGACTGGCTGATGTTCAGCGACGGGGACTGCGTTCCGCGCGAGGACCTGATCGCGACGCACTACGAGCTGGCGCGGCCGCGGCGCTACCTGGCCGGCGGCTACATCAAGCTGCCGGCGCACGTGAGCGAGCGCATCACGACGGCGGACGTGCGCGCCGGCCGTCACACGGACGTGACCTGGCTGCGCCGACAGGGGTGGCGCCCGGGCCGGCGCGCGCTACGCTTGACGCGCTCGCGCACGCTGGGCGCGCTCTACGACCGGCTGACGCCGACGGCCGCGGATTTCCACGGCAACAACGCGTCGGTCGCGCGCGATGCCCTCGTCGAGGTGAACGGCTTCGAGGGGCTTATGGGCTACGGCGGACTCGACCAGGCGCTCGGCTACCGACTCGCCAACCTGGGCGTGAAGGGCATCCAGGCGCGGCACCGCGCGGTGACCATGCACCTGCACCACGACCGGCCGTACCGCCGCGACGAGGTGCGGCTGCGCAACCGCGAGATCATGGCCGGGATACGCAGCAATCACGAGACGCGCGCGAAGCGGGGACTGGCCGAGCTGACACCGGATCCGACGCTGCGGGTGAACGGCCGCGCGGTCCATCAGGAGAAGAGCGGATGACGGACGGCAGACGCTGGATCGTCGGAGTCGATCTGGGCGGCACCAACATCGTCGTCGGCGTGATCCCCGTCGACGGCGGCGACGTGCACGCGGTGCGGACGCTGCCGACGGAGCCGCAGCGCGGCGCGAAGCACGTCGTCGATCGCATGATCCACATGATCGAGCAGGCGATCACGCAGACGATCGAGGCGTACGGCGGCAGCCGCGCGGACTTCGCCGGCGTCGGCGTCGGCTCGCCCGGTCCGCTGAACCGCGAGACCGGCACCATCATCAACACGCCGAACCTCGGCTGGCGCAACTTCCCGCTGCGCGATCTGATCTCGAACGCGGTCAACTTCCCCACGTCGCTCGACAACGACGCGAACTGCGCGACCTACGGCGAGTGGTGGCAGGGCGCCGGACGCGGCGTCGACAACCTCATCGGCCTCACGCTCGGCACCGGCATCGGCGGCGGCATCGTGCTCAACGGCCGCGTCTTCCACGGCGCGAGCGACGCCGCCGGCGAGATCGGCCACATGACCATCGATTCGACCGGCCGCAAGTGCAAATGCGGCAACTACGGCTGCCTCGAGCAGTACGCGTCCGGCCCCGCGATCGCGCTGCGCGCCATCGAAGGCATCGAGGCCGGCTCCGAGTCGATACTGCCCGACCTGGTCGACGGCCGCCTCGAGGAGATCACCGCCGCGACCGTCTACGAGGCCGCCGTGCTCGGCGACCCGTACGCCAACGAGGTGATGAAGGAGACCGCCAAGTTCCTGGGCGCCGGCATCGCCAATCTCATCAACGTGCTCAACCCGGACATGATCGTGATCGCGGGCGGCGTCACGCGCGCGGGCGAGCACCTGTTCGGCCCGCTGCGCAGCGAGGTCCGGCGCCGCGCCTTCAAGAGCGCCGAGGAAGCCTGTCAGATCGTGTCCGCGCAGTTGCAGGGGACGGCGGGGGTGATCGGGGCGGCGGGGGTGTTTCGGACCGAAGTGCTGGGGCTTTGAGGCGAGCGCTTCCAGCGCAGGCGAGCGGCTTCGCCGCAGGCGGGCGAGCTTCGCTCGCAGGCGAGCCGCTTCGCGGCAGGCGAGCGCGTACCGCGCAGAACTGCGGCGGCGCATCAGTTCATTGTGCGCGCAGCGCACCCGCCTGTGCGCGCCAGCGCACTCGCCTGTGCGCGCCAGCGCACTCGCCTGCGGCGCAGCCGCTCGCCTCATGAAGGTCGGGCTGCTCGGCACCATGGTCTGGGACACGATCCACGCCCGCGACGTCAGGAACGCCCCCATCGAGGAATGGGGCGGCGCGTCGTACGCGTTCGCGGCGTTCGCGGCCGCGGCGCCGGCGGACTGGGAGGTGATCCCCCTCGTGCGCGTGGGCTCGGACCTGTCGGATCGCGCGCTCGCGTTCCTGCACTCGATGGAGCGGCTGGACCTGGATCGGGTGCGCGTGGTGGCCGAGCCGAACAATCGGGTCGAGCTGCGCTACGTCGACGAGGCGCGCCGCTCCGAGCGCCTGTCCGGTGGCGTGAGCCCGTGGCCCTGGCCGGTCCTCGAGGCGCTGGTCGGAGACCTGGACGCGCTCTACGTGAACTTCATCTCAGGCTTCGAGATGGAGCTGGAGACGGCGCAGCGCCTGCGCATGCGCATGCACGGGCCGGTGTACTGCGACCTGCACTCGCTCTTCCTGGGCGTCGCCGCGGGCGGGCTGCGCACGCCGCAGCCGCTGGATCACTGGCGCGACTGGCTGTCGTGCTTCGACGTCGTGCAGCTGAACGAG
This sequence comes from Longimicrobiales bacterium, assembly GCA_035512635.1. Lineage (GTDB taxonomy): Bacteria > Gemmatimonadota > Gemmatimonadetes > Longimicrobiales > RSA9 > DATKDR01. The sequence goes on from DATKDR010000046.1 coordinate 63,068, forward strand.
GACGAGCTGGCGCTGCTCGCCAGCGCGTGGGGCGACCCCTGGGAGTTCGCGGCGCAGACGGTCGGCGACATGCCGCGCGCGCTGCTGGTCACGCTCGCCGAGCGCGGCGCGGCATACGTCGCCTCGGCCGCGTTCCGGCCGGATCCGCTCGCCTGGCGCGAGCCCGGCGTCGGCCTGAAGCGCCCGCTCGCGGTGCCGGGCGCGGTGCGCAGCGGCAAGGTCGAGGCGCGCGACGTCGTCGAGCGCGGCGATCCGACGGGCTCCGGCGACGTGTGGGGCGCGACCTGCTTCGCGCGCCTGCTCGCGGGCGACGCGCTCGAGGACGCGATGGCGGCGGCGAACGAAGCGGGCGCGCGCAACGCCGCGCATCGCGGGGCGACGGGACTCTACGACTTCCTTCAGGGGCGCATCGCGAAGTGATCACCGTCCCGATTCCCGCGTCCTTCGACGAGCGCACGTTCGACGAAGTCGTCGCGCTGGCCATGGTGAAGGAGGGCACCCCCGACCCGAAGGTGCTGCTCGACGCGCGCCGCCTGCGCTTCGCCGATCCCTACGGCATGGTCGGCCTGCTCGCGGTGGGCGCCGAGCTGCGCCGGCAGGGGCGCACGCCCCTGCTGCACATGCCGGAGCAGACGGACGTGACGAGCTACCTGTCGCGCATGCACTTCTACGAGGCCGCGCATGACATCTTCGAGCTGCACGGCACGGCGCGGAAGGCGCAGGGCGGCGGCAGCGACGTGCTGCTCGAGATCACGCCCATCCGCTCGCACGACGACGTGCATTCCGTCGTCGATCGCGTGCAGGAGCGCGCGGGCGCCATCCTGTCGAAGGAGCTGCACTATCCGGTCGCCGCGTCGGTCCAGTTCAGCGTGATGCTCTCCGAGGTGTGCCAGAACATCATCGAGCACGCGGAGTCCGACGGCTGGGTCGCCGCGCAGCGCTACGACTGGAAGCAGCG
>DATKDR010000047.1:0-97952 GCA_035512635.1 Longimicrobiales bacterium
GCCGTACGTGCACACGGAATGCACGAGTGCCTGCTCGCTGCCCGCGCCCTGCAGCAGCAGCCACGCCGCGACGTTCGCCATCACCAGCAGGAACGTGATGATCGGCGTCAGCTCGGTCGGATTCTCGTCGCGGAGAGGGAACATCGTCTTCAGGGTCTAGGCACTAGGCTCTAGGCTTTAGGTGCTGGACTCGGCCTGGGCGCCCGTGAACCTGAGCGTGAGCCTGAGCGTGAACGGCTGTTTTCCGGGACCTGCCGTTCACGTTCATGCGGAACGTTCACGTTCAGGTCGCGGTGGCCCGAAGGCTACACCGCATTCCTGCCGATGCCTAGTTCGGGGAGCCTAGAGCCTAGAGCCTAGAGCCCAGTGCCTACAACAGCCCGCCGTTCTGACAGCAAGGCGGCCATATAGGCCGACCCCCCGAGCACGTAACCTGCACGAACACACGCGGAATCACCGGCTCCGTGCCGGTCCCCTTGAACCGGCACTAGAGCCCAGCGCCTAGAGCCTAGAGTCTCGAGAATCATGGCCAAGGTAATCGGAATCGATCTCGGCACGACCAACTCGGTCGTGGCCGTCATGGAGGGAGGCGATCCCGTCGTCATCCCGAATCAGGAAGGGGGCCGCACGACGCCGTCGGTGGTGGCGTTCACGAAGGACGCTGAGCGCCTCGTCGGCCAGGTGGCGCGGCGGCAGGCGATCACGAACCCCAAGAACACGGTCGCCTCGATCAAGCGCTTCATGGGGCGCAAGTCGGAGGAGGTCGAGTCCGAGAAGTCGAAGGTGCCGTACGAGGTGAAGGCGGACTCGGAGGGTCGCGTGGTCGTGCACGTGCCGAACAACAGCAAGGATTTCACGCCGCCCGAGATCTCCGCCATGATCCTGCAGAAGATGAAGCAGACCGCGGAGGATTACCTGGGTCAGGAGGTGAAGCAGGCGGTCATCACGGTGCCGGCGTACTTCAACGACTCGCAGCGGCAGGCGACGAAGGACGCGGGCAGGATCGCGGGCCTCGAGGTGCTGCGCATCATCAACGAGCCGACGGCGGCGGCGCTCGCCTACGGCCTCGACAAGAAGAAGGACGAGATCATCGCGGTCTACGACCTGGGCGGCGGCACGTACGACATCTCGATCCTGGAGCTGGGCGACGGCGTCTTCGAGGTGAAGGCGACGAACGGCGACACGCACCTGGGCGGAGACGACTTCGATCAGCGCATCATCGACTGGCTGGTCGAGGAGTTCCGGAAGGATCAGGGCATCGACCTGTCAAAGGACGCGATGGCGCTCCAGCGACTGAAGGAAGCCGCCGAGAAGGCGAAGATGGAGCTGTCGTCGACGCAGTCGACGGACATCAACCTGCCGTTCATCACGGCGACGCAGGAAGGCCCGAAGCACCTGAACGTGTCGCTGACGCGCGCGAAGCTCGAGCAGCTCGTGGGCGACCTGATCGAGCGGACCAAGGCGCCGATGCAGCAGGCGCTCAAGGACGCGGGCCTGACGCCGGACAAGGTCGACGAGGTGATCCTGGTCGGCGGCTCGACGCGCATGCCGAAGGTGCAGCAGATCGTGCGCGAGTTCTTCGGCAAGGAGCCGCACAAGGGCGTTAATCCGGACGAGGTCGTCGCGATCGGTGCCGCAATCCAGGGCGGCGTGCTCGCCGGCGACGTGAAGGACGTGCTGCTGCTCGACGTCTCGCCGCTGTCGCTCGGCATCGAGACGCTGGGCGGCGTCATGACCGTGCTGATCCCGCGCAACACCACGATCCCGACGAAGAAGTCCGAGGTGTTCTCGACCGCCGAGAACAACCAGACGACGGTCGAGATCCACGTGCTCCAGGGCGAGCGGCCGATGGCGAGCGACAATCGCACGATCGGCAAGTTCACGCTGACAGGTCTGCCGCCCGCGCCGCGCGGCGTGCCGCAGGTCGAGGTCACGTTCGACATCGACGCGAACGGCATCCTGCACGTCGCCGCGAAGGACAAGGCGACGGGCAAGGAGCAGAAGATCCGCATCGAGGCGTCGAGCGGCCTGAGCGAGCAGGAGATCGACAAGATGGTGCAGCAGGCCGAATCGCACGCCGAGGAGGACCGGGCGCGCAAGGAGGCCGTCGAGGCGCGTAATCAGCTCGATTCGCTGGTCTACCAGGTGGAGAAGGACCTGCCCGAGTGGGGCGACAAGCTGCCCGCCGACCTGAAGGAAAAGGTCGACTCCGCGCTCGAGCGCGCCCGCAAGGCCGTCAAGGAAGGCGACACGGCCGAGCAGCGCGCGGCCTACGAGGAGCTGACGACGGCGTTCAGCGCCGCCGGCAGCCAGATGTACGCCGCCAGCGCAGCGGGCGCGGGAGAGGGCGCGGGGGCGGGAGAGGGAGCGGGAGCAGGTGAGCCTCAGGGCGCCGGAGCCGGGGCTTCCCGGGGCGGCGACGAGGACGTGGTCGAAGCCGACTACGAGATCGTCGAGGACGAGAAGTAGGTATACGGTATTCGGTATACGGTAGACGGTATACCGAATACCGTACCCCAGCGGGACGAGACGGTTGGAAACGGGAGGGCACCGGCGGCAACAGCCGGCGCCCTCTCGTCCTTTCCGGGGGTTACCTGCGGGCGTTTTGCTTGTAGATTGGTTTCAGCAAAGGGCTTCCCGCTCCCCGCACTCCGCACCCGTAGGAAACATGTCCGGATCCTCGAGGACTCCTGCCCGCTTCGTCGCGGGCGGTCTGATCGTTATCGGCGCCGTGGCAGCCGCGGCCGCGCTGCCCTTCACGTCGGCGGGCGAGCCGGCGGCGAGCACCGCGCTGGCGCAGTCGCAGGCACCGGAGCGGGAAGTGGTCCGGCCGGTGGCGGAGCTGAGCGAGGCGTTCATCGCCATCTCCGAAGCGGTGATGCCGGCGATCGTGCGCATCGAATCCCAGTACGCGGCCGCGGCGGGCGCGCGTCCCGACCTGCCGCCCGAGCTGCGCGATTTCTTCGGCAACCCGGACCACGAGGGGATGCCGCGCACGAGCGGTGGCACGGGCTTCATCGTGCGCGCCGACGGCTACATCGTCACCAACACGCACGTCGTGCAGGGCGCCGACCACATCCGGGTCACGCTCCACGACAAGCATCAGTACGACGCGGAGGTGGTCGGCCTGGATCCGACGACGGATGTCGCGCTGCTCCGCATCGACGCGGAGAATCTGCCCGCGCTGCGACTGGGCGACTCGGACGCCGCGCGCGTCGGCGAGTGGGTGCTCGCGGTCGGGAATCCGGGCTTCGGCGCCGGCACCAGCACGCTCGACTTCACCGTCACCAGCGGCATCATCAGCGCGAAGGGACGTCCGCTGAACATCCTCGGCGACTACATCCAGCTGGAGAACGGTCCCGCCGAGTACGCCATCGAGGACTTCATCCAGACGGACGCGGTCATCAATCCGGGCAACTCGGGCGGTCCGCTGGTCAACCTCCGCGGCGAGGTGATCGGCATCAATACGGCGATCGCGAGCGGCACCGGCTTCTATCAGGGGTACGGCTTCGCGGTCCCCATGAACATCGCGCGCCGCGTCGTGGCCGATCTGCTCGAGCACGGCCGCGTCCGCCGGGCGCTGCTCGGGGTCACGATCGACGACGTCACCGCCGAGGACGCCGAAGTATTCGGCCTGCCGACGATCGCCGGCGTGCTGGTCCAGGACTTCGCCGCCGGGTCGCCGGCCGAGCAGGCCGGTCTCGAGCGGGGCGACGTCATCGTCTCGGTCGACGGCGAGAGCATCGATCGCGTCGGGCACCTCCAGCGCCTCATCGCGCAGTATCGCCCGGCCGAGCGCGTCGACGTGGGCGTCGTCCGCTACGGCACGCGCGTCGACCTGTCGGTCGAGCTGATGGAGGCGCCGCTCAGCGCGCCGATGCTGCCGCGCCCGAGCCTCGCCTCGCGCGGCAACCGCGACCTCGGCCTGCGCGTCACGGATGTCACCCGCGCCAGCGCGAGCAAGACCGGGCTCGCTTCGGCCGTCGGCGTCGTCATCGAGGCCGTGACCCCCGCGAGCCCGGCGGCGCGCCACGGTCTCCGACCGGGCCAGCGCGTCGTCTCCATCGACCGCCAGCCGGTCACCAGCGCCCGCGAGGCGCGCGCTCTCCTCGAGCGAACGGCGAGCGGCCAGGTCGTGTCGCTCCTGCTCTCCAGTCCCGAGGGCCGTACCTGGATCGCCAACATCCGCGTGCCGTAAGCCTAGCGCGCGTTGAACCCCCCGCCGCGCGGGGTTAGATTCCGGCGGGCGAAAGTGGCGGAATCGGTAGACGCGCGAGACTTAGGATCTCGTGGGCCAGCCCGTGGGGGTTCGAGTCCCCCCTTTCGCATGCGATGGTTCCCAGCGCCCTTCGTGGCGCCTCAGACGTCTCTCAGGGCGCGCTTCGGCGCCGGATCACGCTCCAGGATGGCAACCGACGTTTCCGATCTGAAGGTTTCCGTGGACGAGCCCCGCAGCTGGGCCCGCCGCCTGACCATCACCGTACCCGCCGAGCGCGTCGCTCTCGAGCGAAAGAACGTCGCGAAGCGGGTCGCGACGCGCGTGAATCTGCCCGGCTTCCGCAAGGGCAAGGCGCCGTCGTCCGTGATCGAGAAGAAGTACGGCCCGGCGATCGAGCAGGAAGCGCTCGAGCACGTGGTTCAGCACGCCTTCCGCGAAGCGGTCCGGGCGCAGGGCTTCCGGCCGATCAGCGAGGGCTCCGTCGGGCAGATGGACTACACGCCGGGCTCGGACCTCACGTTCCAGGTCGAGTTCGAGGTCCGGCCCGAGATCGAGCTCTCGCGACTCGGCGGCTTCACGGTCGACGCCCCCGCCGTCGCAGTGGGCGAAGACGAGGTCGAGAAGGTGCTCGACCGTCTGCGCGAGGAGCGCGCCGACTGGCAGCCGCTCGCCGAGTCCGACATGCCGAAGCCGGGTGACCGCGTCAACGTCGAGATCACGCAGGTCCACGACGACCACGAGCACGCCGGCCGACCGTACGAGCTGGTGCTCGGGAAGGATCAGGCGATCCCCGACGTCGAGGCCGCCATCCAGACGCTGCGGCCGGGCACCGACTCCGAATTCGAGATCGAGGTGCCCGCGAACGAGGAGACGGGCGCCGGCACCGAGCTCCAGAAGGTGCGCATCCGCCTGCTCGCCGCCGAGCGCGCCGCGCTGCCCGCGCTGGACGACGACTTCGCGAAGGCGGTCGGCGAGGACCTGGCCGACGTGGCGGCGCTGCGCGAGCGCATCCGCGCCGACCTGCGCGCCGAGGCCGACGCCAATGCCACGCGTCAGCTCCGCCGCGACCTCATCGACCAGGTCGTGCAGGCGAATCCGTTCGACGTGCCCGACGCCATGGTGCGCCAGTACGTGAACTCGATGTTCCAGATCGGCGAGGACGCGGACCAGGAGCGCGTACGGGACCTCTACGACGTCGCGCGGCCGGGCGCCGAAACCGCCATCCGTCGCATGCTGGTCGTCGAGCGCATCGTCGAGCTGCACGGCCTGCGCGCGACGCAGGACGAGGTCGACGCGCGCGTCGAGGACATCGCCAAGCGGAACGGCCGGCCGGTCGGCGAGGTATGGTCCAGTCTCCAGCGCAGTGGTCGACTCCACGCGCTCGAGGACGAGATCACCGAGGGCAAGGTGTTCGAGTACCTGAAGGCACAGTCGACGATCCGGGGCGCCTGAGCGCGTCCCGGCGAACGCACCACACGAGGAATGAGATGGCCCTGTATCCGCCGTACGTGATCGAGCGCACCAGCCGCGGTGAGCGCAGCTACGACATCTTCAGTCGTCTGCTCATGGACCGCATCGTCTTCCTGGGTACGCCGGTCAATGACGACGTCGCCAACATCATCATCGCCCAGCTGCTCTTCCTCGAGGCCGAAAACCCCGAGAAGGACATCTACCTATACATCAACTCGCCGGGCGGCTCCGTCTATGCCGGCCTCGCCATCTACGACACGATGCAGTACCTGAAGGCGCCGGTCGCCACCATGTGCATGGGCATGGCCGCCTCGATGGGATCGCTGCTGCTGGCCGCGGGCGCCGAGGGCAAGCGCAGCGCGCTGCCGAACTCCCGCATCATGATCCACCAGCCGTCGGGCGGCAGCCAGGGCACCGCCGCCGACATCGAGATCCAGGCGCGCGAGATCATCTACGCACGTGAGCGCCTCAACCACATCATGGCGCAACACACGGGGCAGACGATCGAGCGTATCCACGAAGACGTCGATCGCGACCGCTTCATGAGCCCCGAGGAAGCGAAGGAGTACGGCCTCATCGATCACGTGGTCTCCAACAAGGGCGAAGTGGTCGAGACGTCGAAGCGGGTCGCGGCTGCGATCTAGGCCGCAGGCACTAGGCACTAGGCACTAGGCACTAGGCACTAGGCGCTATTCCCTAGGCGACAGGCGCCAGGCGCTCGTCGCCGGCTTCCGGCCGAGCCGAACCCTCGTCGGCCGAATTCGATGTTATATTTGGATGGGACGCCGCAGCCCGAATTGTGCGGTTTGTTACTAGAGCCTGACGCCTAGAGCCTAGAGCCTGCTTATGGCAAGCGAAAAGCACCTGCGCTGCTCGTTCTGCGGCAAGTCGAAGGAGTCCGTGAAGAAGTTCATCTCGGGCCCCTCCGTCTACATCTGCAATGAGTGCGTCGCGCTCTGCAACGAGATCCTCGCCGAGGAGGAAGAGCGCGAACAGGCGGATCGCGTATCGATCCCCACGCCGCGGGAGCTCAAGGACACACTCGACGAATACGTCGTGGGTCAGGAGGCGGCGAAGAAGACGCTGTCGGTCGCCGTCTACAATCACTACATGCGCGTCAATCATCACGGCGTGCTGGACGACGTCGAGATCGACAAGGCGAACATCCTGCTCGTCGGCCCGACCGGCGTGGGCAAGACGCTGCTCGCGCAGACGCTCGCGCGCATCCTCCAGGTGCCGTTCACGATCGCGGACGCGACCACGCTCACCGAAGCCGGCTACGTCGGCGAGGACGTGGAGAACATCCTCGTCCGCCTGCTCCAGGCGGGCGATTTCAATGTCGCCGAGTGCGAGCGCGGCATCGTCTACATCGACGAGATCGACAAGATCGCGCGCAAGTCGGAGAACCCGTCGATCACGCGCGACGTCTCGGGCGAGGGCGTGCAGCAGGCGCTGCTGAAGATCCTGGAGGGCACGGTCGCTTCGGTGCCGCCGCAGGGCGGGCGCAAGCATCCGCAGCAGGAGTACATCCAGATCGACACGCGCAACATCCTCTTCATCTGCGGCGGCGCGTTCGACGGCATCGACAAGATCATCGAGTCGCGGGTCGGCAAGCGGCGCATCGGCTTTCTGGAGGAGATGGTGCGCGGCACCGACGAGCACGAGCTGCTGGAGCGGATGGAACCGGAGGACCTGATCCGGTTCGGCCTGATTCCGGAGCTCGTGGGACGCCTGCCGGTGACGGTCGCGCTCGAGGCGCTGGACGAGGACGCGCTCGTGCGCATCCTGCGCGAGCCGCGCAACGCCCTGCTGAAGCAGTACGAGAAGATGTTCGACATCGAGGGCATCGGCCTCACGGTGGACGCGGAGGCGCTGCGGGCCGTCGCGCGCAGGGCGATCGCGCGGGGCACGGGCGCACGCGGTCTGCGCGCCGTCCTGGAGGAGACGATGCTCGAGGTGATGTTCGACATCCCGTCGCGCGACGATGTGCGCGAGGTGGTGATCACCGCCGAATCCGTGGAAGGTCGCGTGCCGCCGCTGCTGGTGCTCGACCCGGACGTGGCGAAGAAGGAAGCCTGAGAATCCTCTCCGTGGAGTTTGCCGGGGCCATTGGCGCGCCCGGCGGCCCTGCACCGGGCGCGTTGCCCACGATCGCTTTCGCCGGCCGCTCGAATGTCGGCAAATCCAGCCTGATCAACCGGCTGCTCGGCCGCACCCGCACGGCCATCGCCCGCGTTTCCAACCGGCCCGGCAAGACGCAGGAGATCAACTTCTATCGCGTGCGCGCCCGGACGGACGCGGACGAGCCGAGCGGACCTTCGGGGGTCGACTTCGAGTTCTACCTAGCGGATCTGCCGGGCTACGGCTTCGCGCGCGTGCCCGGTGCGCTGCGCGGCCGGTGGAAGCCGCTCGTCGAGGGTTACCTTGGAGATCCGGCGCTGCGCGGAGTGATCCAGCTTCTGGACTCGCGGCACGCCGCGACGGTCGAGGACGTCGAGATGCTCCGCTACCTGTCGGACCACGGAGTGCCGACCATGGTGGCGCTCACGAAGGTCGACAAGCTGAAGGGGAACGCGCGCCGAAAGGAGATGGCGTCGCGGCTCCAGGAGATCACACTGCCCGAGGAGCAGGTCATCCTGGTTTCCGCGACCACCGGCGAGGGTTGCGATGACCTGCTGTCGTCGATGGAAGAGCTGCTGCTCGCCGCGAAGTCGGATTCGGACTCATGAGCGCGCCGATGCCTGCGCGCCGCGCGCCGGAACGAGTGACGTGATGATGAACACGACATGCGGATGGCGTCTGGCCAATGCCGCGCTCGTCGCTGTCCTGGCGGTCGGCGCGTGTGCGCCGGCCAACACGGTGCCCGCGGCCGCCACGGGCGGCGCCACGCCTACCCCGGAGGAGAGTCGTGAGCAGGCGTACGCGATTCCGGCCGGCTACGGCACGCTTCGTCAGGACGAGTTCACGCTGACGCTGCGGGACGGCGATCTGCTGCTCAAGGTGACGCCGCTCGAGGAGTCCGTGATCCGACTCGCCGCACCCGATACGTATCAGCGATTGAAGGCGATGGCGGACAGCCGCATGCAGCAGGCACGGGACGCGATCTTCGCCGGCGAGCCCGAGCTGATGCTGGTGTCGTTCTTCAGCTACAGCCCGGACGTGACCTACCGCCCCGAGGAGCTCCAGGTCATGCATCAGGGCCGACTGATGCGGCCCGTCTCCATCCTGCCGGTCACGTCCGGCTGGGGCCGCGGCCGACTTCAGCAGCGCGAGGTACAGAACGCCGTCTTCGTCTTCGACGAGGACCTCGACTACGCCCAGCCCATGACGGTGCGCTACGGCCCGCGTACTTCCGACGACTGGAGCGCGATCATCCCGACGCTCGAGCGGGAGCGCGCGCGTGTGCGGGCGCGAGCGGGTAGCTGACGGCGGTAGTCGGTAGGCGGTAGTCAGTCGGCGGCAGGCTGTAACCGATATACCGTATACCGTATACCGTATACTGGTTTCAGAGCGGAATCCCGTACTGCTTGATCTTCCGGTAGAGCGTGCGCTCGCCGATGCCGAGATCTTCGGCGGCACGCCGGCGGTTGCCGCCGACCCGCTCGAGGGATGCGATGATCGCGGCGCGCTCGATGTCCTCCATGCGCATCCCCGGACGATATACCACGACCCCCTCGTCCTCGTCGTCGTCGTCTTCCTCCCCTTCCGCTGAGAGGTCGCGCCCGCTTCGCGATGCGGACGGAATCGCCTCGCCGACCGGCATCGTATCCACCAGCGACGGCGGGTACGGGTACGGGTAGGGCAGCTCGACACCGCCCGTTAGTCGCGGCGCGGTTCTGCGGTACTGCTCGAACTCGCGACGCAGCTCCTCCATGTCCATGCGCATCTCGAGGAGGGTACGGAAGATGAACTCCAGCTCCGGGGCGGGCGCCGCGCCTTCGCGCATGGTCGTGGCGCGGGCGATGGGGACGGGCAGCGCGCGCCGCTCGGACGCGCCCCGGGTGCGGATGTTCTCGGGGATGTCGTCGAGCCGGATGACGCTCCGTCCCGACGCGAGCACGACGACGGTCTCGACGAGGTTGCGCAGCTCGCGGACGTTCCCCGGCCAGTCGTATGCGACGAGTGCGTCGATCGCTGCCAGCTCGAAGGTCACGGCGGGACGGTCGTGCTCACGGGATGCCGCGCGCGCGAACGCCTCGATGAGCTGGGGGATGTCGCTGCGCCGCTCGCGGAGCGGCGGGAGCGTGATCTGGAGAACCTGGAGCCGATAGTAGAGGTCGCGCCGAAAGCCACCCTGGTCGACCAGCCGTCGCGGGTCCTGATTGGTGGCCGTGACCACGCGCACGTCGACGCGCAGCGGCTCCTCACCGCCCACCCGATAGAAGCGCTTCTCCTCGAGGACACGCAGCAGCTTCGTCTGCGTCACGAGGGGCATCTCCCCGATCTCGTCGAGGAAGAGGGTGCCGCGGTCGGCCAGCTCGAAGAGTCCCTTTCGCTGCGCGACGGCCCCCGTGAAGGAGCCCTTCTCGTGGCCGAACAGCTCCGACTCGAGCAGGGTGTCCGAGAGCGCCGCGACGTTGGCGGCGATGAACGGTCCGCGGCTGCGGGTGGAGAGCGCGTGCAGGCCCCGTGCGACCAGCTCCTTGCCGGTGCCGCTCTCGCCGCTGATGAGCACGGTCGCGTTCACGGGCGCCATCTGCACCACGCGCTCGAGCACCTCGCTCATGACCTCGCTGTCGCCGATGATGCCGGTCTCGCGCCGCAGCCGTCGTCGCTCGACCAGGCGGCGGCCGAGGAGGACGACCTCCTGCACGTCGAAGGGCTTCGCGAGGCACTCGGTGATGCCGCGCCGCCTGCATGCGTCGGGCAGCGCGTCCTGCGGCGCGTCCGCCAGGCCGATCACAGGGAGGCCGCCACGCTCGTCCGCCTCGCGCAACAGGCGGCGGGCGCGCTTCTCGTCCAGCCCTCCTGTCAGCACGAGCAGCACGGGATCGCGCGCGTCGGCCAGGCGCTCCCCCGCAGTCAGCAGCTCCACGTCGAAGCCGTGCTCCAGGAACGCGTCGCGCAGGTGCACCGCCGGCTCCAGATCCTGCGTCGTGATCGCGATCGTGTTAGCCATGATCGTGCACCTGGGTCCGCTCGCCGCGCAGAAGCTGCACGGCGTGAGGCAGGAGCGGATCGAGGACGATCGTGCCGTCCACGACGGCGCGCGTGCCGCCGGGCAGGTTCACGACCAGGGTGCGGCCACGGATGCCGGCGATCCCGCGCGAGAGCCACGCGTACGGGGTCTGCCGCGCCCCGCTCGCGCGCAGCGCCTCGGAGATGCCGGGAACCAGACGCTCGATCACGTCCATCGTCGCCTCGGGCGTGACGTCCCGATCGGTGAAGCCGGTGCCGCCGGTGGTGAGGACGACGTCGATGGCGCCCGAATCGCAGAGGTCGGAGAGGACGGGTCCGATCGCCGCACGGTCATCCGGCACGACGCCACGATGCGCGACGACGTGCCCCTGCTCCGCCGCCCAGCTCTCGAGCGCCGCGCCGCTCTCGTCCCGACGGTCACCCCGCGTCACCCCGTCCGAGACGGTCAGAATCGCAATGCGAAGGGAGCCGCTCATCAGCGGCGGATCGAGCCCTGCTTGTAGAAGGGGGGCCGGACGATCTCGGCGGGGATCGGCTTCCCCCGCACCACGATGTCGATCGCGGTCCCCGGTTTGGCGAGCGCGGTCTCCACGTAGCCCATGCCGATGCCCCGATCCAGCGAGTGGCTGTGCGCGCCGCTGGTGACCGTGCCGATGGTCCTGCCCTCGTGCCGGAGCTCGTAGCCCTGCCTCGGGAAGCCGCGCTCCTTCAGCTCGAAGCCGACGAGCCTGCGTTCGACACCGGACTGCTTCGCTTCGACCAGCGCGCCGCGTCCCGCGAAGTCGCCCTTGTCGGGCTTGACCACCCAGCCGAGCCCCGACTCGATCGCGTTGTGGGACTCGTCGAGGTCGTTGCCGTAAAGGGCGTAGCCCATCTCGAGGCGCAGCGAGTCGCGCGCTCCGAGACCGGCGGGCAGGATGCCCTCCGGCTCGCCTGCCTCGAGCAGGGCGCGCCACACGTGCGCGGCATCGCCCGCGTCCAGGTAAAGCTCGAAGCCGTCCTCGCCCGTGTAGCCGGTGCGGCTGATCACCGCGCGACGACCCGCGACCGCGCCCTCCGTGAAGCGATAGTAGCCGATGGCATCCAGGTCGGAATCCGTGAGCCGCGCGAGCACGTCAGCGGACCTCGGACCCTGTAGCGCGAGCAATGCGATGTCGTCCGAGCGGTCGACGAGGGTCGCGTCGAATCGATCGGCGAAGCCGAGAATCCACTCGCGGTCCTTCTCCAGATTCGACGCATTCACGACGATCATGTAGCGGTCGTCGAAGCGATACGTGATGCAGTCGTCGATCACACCCCCCTGCTCGTTGCAGAGCGCCGCGTACTGCGCCTGGCCGACTTCGATCTTCGACGCGTCGTTCGTCACGACCTGCTGCACCCACTCGAGCGCCTCGGGGCCGCCGATCTCGAGCTCGCCCATGTGCGAGACGTCGAACAGACCGACGGCCTCCCGCACCGCGCGATGCTCCGCGACAATGCCGGTCGGGTACTGCACCGGCATCTCGTAGCCCGCAAAGGGGACCATCTTCGCGCGGAGCCGCACGTGCTCGTCGTGCAGCGGCGTGCGCTTCAGTGTCGCTTGACCCGTATCCGCCATCGATCAGCAGTAGACGCGGTGACAGCCGTCGAGCAGGCGGTGCTGCGCGTCGAGCGAACGCTCGATCGCGTCCGGCACGCCGCCGTCCGCCTGGCCGGCCACCGCCTGCCGCCAGGTCGCCGCGTGCCGCACGTCGGCTTCGTGGTGCTCGCGGAAGTACTCGAGCGCCGAGGCCTCGCGGATGCCGTAAAGCGACTCCAGCCCCTCGAGCTTGGTCTTCGCGATCGCCGGGATCTCGAGCTCGAGCGCATACATCGCACACGCGCCGGGGCCGAAGTCGCGCGTGAGCTCGCGCAGCTTCGCGATCGCCTCGCGCGTCTCCGGCAGCGGCTCATGGCTCTCGAGCTCGTCGCGGGAGATGCCGAGGGCCGCGGCGAAATGGGCCCACAGCGGCACGTGTGCCGCTTCCTCCAGCCGCTGCTCCTCGATCTCCGCGCGCAGCGTCGGGGGCGCGGTCGCCACCATCGTTTCCATCATCTCCGGTACCGCCTTCACGAGCGCGAAGTATTCGCGGGCATACCCCGCCAGCGCCTCGCGCGAGAGCGTTCCCATCGACCACTGCCGATAGAACGCGTGAGTGAGCAGGCTGCGCTCGCGGATCCGGTCGTCGATTCTGTCGATGCTCATCACTGTTTCTCCGTATCGAGTCAGGCCATCAGTCGCGCCAGGAGGGCCTTCTGCACGTGCAGCCGGTTCTCCGCTTCGTCGAACACTCTCGAGCGGGGTCCTTCGATCACGCTCTCCGAGACCTCCTCGCCGCGATGGGCGGGCAGACAGTGCAGGAAGATCGCGTCGGCAGCCGCGCTCGCCATGAGGCCGTCGTCGACATGATAGCCGACGAAGTCCCGCTTCCGCCTTTCCGTCTCGCCCTCCTGCCCCATCGACGCCCATACGTCCGTCGTGACGACATCGGCCCCCTCGATCGCCTCGCGCGGATCCCGTACCAGGTGCACGTGCGTCAACGCCCGCGCCCGCGCCAGGATGTCGGCGTCCGGATCGTAACCGTCCGGACACGCGAGTCGCAGCTCGAAGCCCCAGACGGCCGCGGCATTCAGCCACGAGTTTGCCATGTTGTTGCCGTCGCCCACCCACGCGACCGAGCGCTCCGTCCACCTCTCGCCGTACTCCTCGCGGATCGTCATGACGTCCGCCATCACCTGGCACGGGTGGAGCAGGTCGGTCAGGCCGTTGATGACGGGGATCGAGCCGAAACGGGCGAGGTCCTCCACGTCGTCCTGCCTGAACGTGCGGATCATGATGCCGTCCAGATAGCGCGACAGCACGCGCGCCGTGTCGCGGATCGGCTCCCCGCGCCCGAGCTGGATGTCGCGCGACGACAGGAACAGCGCGTGCCCGCCGAGCTGAAAGGTCCCCACCTCGAAGGACACCCGGGTCCGCGTCGAGCTCTTCTCGAAGATCATCCCGAGCGTCTTCCCCTCGAGCGGTCTCTCCCGGTACGCACCCGACTTCATCCGGTCGGCGAGCCCCAGGAAATCATCCAGCTCCGGCCGCTCCCAGTCGCTGATCGCCAGGAACCCGCGCCCCGCCCAGGCCGCCCGCTCGCCAATCTCCCGTACGCTCGCCTTCACGCCCTGGCTCATATCCATCCGATCGTAATGTGCGCCGCCGTTCCCGGGCGAATACTAAGCCGGTGGCCGGAGATGGGCTATGCCAGGATGGCGGTACGGCGAAGGTGAGGTGAGGTGAGGTGAGGTGAGGTGAGGTGAGGTGAGATGAGATTCACGGGAGCGCTTGGGAGCGTGGGCTCGGGACTGCCGAACAGGGGCACGAGCAGGGGACGAAACAGATGCCGACACTCGGGGCCGCTCCTCACCTCACCTCACCTTCGCTACAGGATGTAGCGCCGCAGATCCTCGTCGTCGGCGATTCTGGAGAGGCGCTCGCGGACGCCGTCGGCGTCGATGACGATGCGCTTGTGCTTCGCGTCGGGCAGGTCGAAGAGGAATTCCTCGAGCAGGGTCGTGAGGACCGTGTGCAGGCGACGGGCACCGATGTTCTCCATGCGCTCGTTGACCTGGAAGGCGATGTGCGCGATCTCGGCGACGCCGTCGCTGGTGAACTCGAGCTGGGCGCCGTCGGCCGCGATGAGAGCCTGATACTGCCGCGTCAGCGCGTTGCGGGGCTCGGTCAGGATGCGCACGAAGTCCGGCTCGGTCAGGGGCTCGAGCTCGACGCGGATCGGGAAGCGGCCCTGGAGCTCGGGGATCAGGTCGGTAGGCTTGGCGACGTGGAACGCGCCGGCCGCCACGAACAGGATGTGATCGGTGCGCACGTAGCCGTACTTCGTCTGCACCGTGCTACCTTCGACGATGGGCAGCAGGTCCCGCTGCACGCCTTCACGGCTGACGTCGGGGCCGGCGCCGCCACCCTGGCCGCCTGCGATCTTGTCGATCTCGTCGAGGAAGACGATGCCCATGTCCTCGGCGCGCCCCATGGCTTCGTTGACGACCTCGTCCATGTCGACGAGGCGGTCGAGCTCGTCCTGAACGAGGATGCGGCGGGCCTCGACGATGCTGACCGTGCGTCGCTTGGTCTTCTTCGGCAGCATCTCCTGGAGCATCTCGGACATGTTGAAATCCATGCCCTCCATGCCACCCATCGGCATCATCATGCCTTCGACGTTGACCGACTGCTGCACGTCGACGTCGACCATGCGATCCTCGAGCTGACCGTCGCGCAGCAGCTTGCGCAACTTGTCGCGCGTGCGCTGACGCCGCTCGCGCAGCCGCTCCCGGTCTTCGGCGGTCTCGCCGCCGTCGCCGCCGTCGTCGGCGGGGGTGGAATCCGCGGCCGGCGCGGCGACCGGGGGCACGACGGCGCCATCGGCGCCGACGACGAAGGCGCGTGGGCCGCGGCGAATGTCCGGTGCGGGCATGTCGTCGTCGCCGGTGGGGAGCAGCAGATCGAGCAATCGTTCCTCGACGCGCTGCTCGGCCAGCTCCTCGACGTCCATCTCGCGCTCGTCTCGGACCATGTTGACCGAGTATTCGACCAGGTCGCGGATCATCGACTCGACGTCCCTGCCGACGTAGCCGACCTCGGTGAACTTCGAGGCTTCGACCTTGACGAACGGCGCGCCGGCAAGGCGCGCGAGTCTTCGCGCGATCTCGGTTTTGCCGACGCCGGTCGGTCCGATCATGATGATGTTGTTGGGCACGATCTCCGGCCGGAGATTCTCCTCCACGCGCTGGCGTCGCCAGCGATTGCGCAGCGCGATCGCGACGGCCTTCTTCGCCGCACCCTGACCGACGATGTAGCGGTCCAGCTCCGCGACGATCTGGCGCGGCGTCATTTCGTCGAGCCACAGCTCGCTCTGCCCGTCCCCGCCCGGCGCGGGCCTGGGCGACGTCGACTTCGTCTTCACCGGGTACGTATCGTCTTCCATCGTGTCCTTCGGGTCGTCGTCGTTCACGTGTCCAGCTCCAGCACGACGATTTTCCGGTTGGTGTAGATGCAGATGTCGGCCGCGATCTCGAGCGCCTTGCGCACGATCTCTGCCGCCTGGAGGTCTTCGCGCTCCTTGAAGGCGCGGCCGGCGGCGAGCGCGTACGCGCCGCCGCTGCCGATGGCGGCGATGTCGTCGTCCGGCTCGATGACGTTGCCGTCGCCGCTCAGCACGAAGAGATGCTCCTTGTCGGCGACGATGAGCAGGGCGTCGAGCCGGCGCAGGTAGCGGTCGCTGCGCCATTCGCGGGCGAGCTCGACGGCCGCCCGCGGCATGTTGCCGGGGTAGCGCTCCAGCTTCTCCTCGAATTTGGCGAACAGGCTGAAGGCGTCGGCGACCGAGCCGGCGAAGCCGGCGAGGATGCGTCCGTCCTTCAGTTTTCTGACCTTGAGCGCGGCCGACTTCATGACCGTATCCCCCATGGTCACCTGTCCGTCACCACCCACCGCGACGCGTCCGTGGTGACGCACGGCAAGGATCGTCGTCGCGTGCATGCCCTGTGTATTCGGCAACGTAGGTCTCCTCAGGCTCTCGGATGCGCCTGCTGATAAACCTGACGCAGCCGCTCCTTCGAGGTGTGCGTATAGATGCGTGTCGTGGACAGCGATTCGTGGCCCAGCAGCTCCTTGACCGCCATCAGGTCGGCGCCCGCGTCGAGCAGGTGTGTGGCGAACGAGTGTCGCAGCGAGTGGGTCGACAGGCCGGACTCCTCGGCGATGCGGTCGAGGAAGCCCCGCACGACGGACTGGAGCTGGCGGCGGGACAGCCGGGCGCCGCGCGCCGACAGGAAGACGGCGCGGCGATCCGCGTCCTTCACGCTCCGGACCACTTCGTCGCGCCGGCTCTCGTAGCGACGCAGCACACGCGCGGCGCTGCCGGTGAGCGGCACGATCCGCTCTTTCCTGCCCTTCCCTCGCACCTTCGCCTGCTCGCCGAGGAGGTCGACGTCCGACCAGTCGAGCTGGTGCAGCTCGGAAAGACGCATGCCGGTGCCGTAGAAGGTCTCGAGCACGGCCAGGTCGCGGATGGGGCGGAAGCCGCCCTCGGCCGCGCTCGTCTCCGCGGCGCTGAACAGGCTTTCGACCTGCTGCCGCGTGAGCCAGCCGGGCAGCGTCCGGTCGAGCTTGGGCGTGCGGACCAGCCTGCCGGGATTGCTCGCGATGCGGCCTTCGCGGTGGAGCCAGCGGAAGAAGCTGCGTGCGGCCGACAGCTTGCGCGCGATGGTCCGGCGCGCGAGGTCGCGGCGCGACAGCTCGCCCAGGAACGCGCGCAGATCGTGGCGATCCACGCTGCCCCACTCGGCGCCCGCACGCGTGCGTTCCAGGAACGCGCACAGCTCCGCGAGATCGCGCCCGTACGCGGCGACCGTGTGCGCGCTGAGCTGGCGGCCGCTCTCGATGTAGCGCAGGTACTCGGCGACTTCGGGCCGCGCGGCCGCGGATCCGCTCACGAAGCGACACCTGCCGTCACCGGCACCTCGACCGCCTCGACGCCCGCGCCGGTCATCCACGTCCCGAGCGCCACGGCGGCGCGCTCTGCCATGCGCTCGCGCTTGCGCTTCTTGTCGCGCACGTGCTCCGGGAGAGGTTCCAGCAGACCGAAGTTCGAGTTCATCGGCTGGAAGTCCTTCGGATCCGCCTCGCGGAGGTAGCGATAGAGCGCGCCGATCATGGTCGTGGCGGGGGGCACCGCGGCCGCGGCGCCGCGCACGACGCGGTCGAGGTTGATTCCCGCCAGGATGCCGGACGCGGCCGACTCCGTGTACCCCTCTACGCCGGTGAGCTGGCCCGCGAAGATCAGATCGGGCCGTCCCTGCGGTGCGCCGTACGGAGCGAGGCGCGCGGGAAACGTGAGATACGTGTTGCGATGGATCGAGCCGTAGCGCAGAAACTCGGCGCCGGCCAGGCCGGGAATCATGCGCAGGACCCGGCGCTGCTCGCCCGTGCGCATGCGCGTCTGGAAGCCGACCATGTTCCACATCTGGCCGCCGCGGTCCTCCCGGCGGAGCTGGAGCACGGCCCACGGACGGCGGCCGGTGCGCGGATCGATCAATCCGATCGGACGCATCGGGCCGAAGCGGAGCGTGTCGGCGCCGCGCGCGACCATGACCTCGATCGGCAGACAACCCTCGAAGTACGGCACGTTCTCCCAGTCGTGGCCGGGATACACTTCCGCGGTGCGCACGGCCTCGACGAGCGCGTAGTACTCCTCGCGATCGAGCGGGCAGTTCAGGTAATCGCCCGCCTGCGCCGGATCCGGGCCGACGCCCGCATCCGGTTCCACCCCCGCGCCCGCCCCCGCTCCCGCCGGTTCGCCATCGCCCGCATTCCTGCCATGCCGCGACGCGTAAAACGCGATGCTGGTGTCGATCGAGTCGACGTGCACGATCGGCGCAATCGAATCGAAGAAGGCAAGGCCGTCGTCGCCGAGAAACGACGCGATGGAGCTGGTGAGCGCTTCCGACGTGAGCGGACCGGTCGCCATGACGGCATGTCCGTCCGGCAGCGCCGTGACTTCACGGCGTACGAGACGGATGCGCGGGTGCGACCCGACGGCCTCACTCATGCGCTGCGAGAAGGCGTCGCGATCGACGGCGAGCGCGGATCCCGCGGCGACGCTGGTCTCGTCCGCGACCGTTAGCAGCAGCGAGCCCAGCGTTCGCATCTCGCGCTTCAGCAGCCCGTGCGCGTTGCTCGGGTCCTCGCTCTTGAGCGAGTTGGTGCAGACGAGCTCCGCGAGGCGGTCGGTCTGATGCGCGGGCGTGGGGCGCACCGGCCGCATCTCGGTGAGCGTGACGTCGTGCCCGCGCTGGGCGAGCTGCCAGGCGGCCTCGCAGCCGGCGAGGCCGCCGCCGACGACCTCAACCTCCATCGGCAGCCGCGCCCGCGCCGATCACTTCCTCCGATTCCATCTCCGCCTTGCACTCGGGACACTTCAGGAACTCGCCGCGCGTCTTCGTGCTCTTCTCGAGCAGATACGGATGCTGGCAGTTCGGACAGGGCGTCGGCACGGGCCGGTCCCACACCGACCAGTCGCACTCCGGGTAGCGGGTGCAGCCCCAGAAGGACTTGCCGCGGCGTGTCCGCTTCTCGCCGATGTCGCCTTCTCCGCACTTCGGGCACTTGAGGCCCGGAATGGTGCGCGGCCGGGTATAGCGGCACTTCGGGTAGTTGGCGCAGCCGATGAACGCGCCCATACGCCCCTGACGCTCGACCAGCTCGCCGCCGTCCTCCGGGCACTTTTCGCCGATCGGAATGGGCTCCGCGCGCTCGTTCGAGTCGAGCGATTCCGTGAAACGGCAGTCAGGGTACCCAGTGCAGCCGAGGAAGCGGCCGTAGCGGTTCCAGCGCACGGCCAGCGGCTTGCCGCAAGTCGGGCAGGCGCGCTCGGCCTCGCCGCCGGTCACGATCCTGTGCGCCACCTCCTTCGCCCTGACGTCCGCTTCCGCGAGTCGGGCGCGGAACGGCCCGTAGAAGTCGGTCAGCAGCGCCCGCCAGCCGATCTCGCCGTCCTCGACCTGATCGAGACGCCCCTCCATCTCGCTCGTGAAGCCGACGTTGAAGATGTCGGGGAACAGCGCGACCAGGAGCTGCGCCACGGTCTCACCGAGCGGCGTCGGGATGAAGCGCTTCTGCTCGATCGCGACGTACTCGCGGTCCCGCAGCGTCGAAATGATCTGCGCGTACGTCGACGGGCGGCCGATGCCGAGCCGCTCGAGCTCCTTTACCAGACTGGCCTCGCTGAAGCGCGGCGGCGGCTGCGTGAAGTGCTGTGCCGGCACGAGGGCGAGCAGCTCGCAGCGATCGCCCTCGGCTACGTCCGGCAGCGCGGCCTCGTCGTCGAGCGTGCGGTGATCGCCCTCCTCGCTCGCCTCGCGGTACAGCCGCGTGTAGCCGTCGAAGCGCAGAATCGAGCCCGTGGACCGGTACAGGTAGCGATGGCCGTCGGCGCCGTCGATCTGGAAGTCGATGCGCGTCGTGTCGTAGACCGCGGCCTCCATCTGGCTGGCGACGAAGCGCGTCCAGATCAGCTCGTAGAGACGGAACGTGTCCTTGTCGAGCGCGCGCTTCACCGAATCGGGATGGCGCGCGGCCTCGGTCGGGCGGATCGCCTCGTGCGCCTCCTGCGCGCCGCGCTGCTGCTTGCCGGCCCAGACGCGCGGCGCGTCCGGTACGTAGCTCGCCCCGAAGGCCTTCGCGGCCCAGGCGCGCGCCGCGCCCGCCGCGTCGGCCGAGACGCGCGTCGAGTCGGTACGCATGTAGGTGATCAGACCCACGGCGCCCTCGCCCGGCAGCTCCACACCTTCGTACAGCTTCTGCGCGGTCTGCATCGTCTTCTTCGCGGAGAAGCCGAGGCGCTTGGCCGCCTCCTGCTGGAGCGTCGACGTGGTGAAGGGGGCGGCGGGATTCTTCCGCTTCTCCCGCTTCTTCACCTCGTTGGCGACGAAATCGCGGCCGTCGACGGCGCTCGCGGCGCCGCGCGCGGCGCTCTCGTCCGCGAGCCGGAACTTCTCGCCGTCGATCTGGTGCAGCTTCGCCTGGAAGCGCTCGCCGTCCTTCTCCAGGTCGGCCGTGATCGACCAGTACTCCTCGGCGACGAACGCACGGATCTCGGCTTCGCGCTCGGTGATGAGGCGCAGCGCGACGGTCTGTACGCGGCCGGCGGACAGACCCGGCCGGATCGGCTTCCACAGCGTGGGGCTCACCTGGTAGCCGACCAGACGATCGAGGATGCGACGCGCCTGCTGGGCCTCGACCTTCTTCATGTCCAGCCGGTCGGGCGTGTCGAGGGCGCGAGCCACGGCGTCCCTCGTGATCTCGTGGAAGCGGACGCGCTTGAAGCGATCACCGTCGCCCTGCTCGAAGCCGAGCTGCTCCGCCACGTGATAGGCGATGGCCTCGCCCTCGCGGTCGGGATCGGTCGCGAGCAGCACCTCGGATGCGCCCGCCGCGGCCCGGCGCAGGTCCATGATCACCTTGCCCTTGCCGCGGATGGTCACGTACGTGGGCTCGAAGCCGTTCTCGACGTCGACGCCCAGCTCGCGCTGCGGCAGATCACGGATATGGCCGATGGACGCGACGACGCGCACGTCCGCTCCCAGGTAGCGGCCGATCGTGCGTGCCTTCGTCGGCGACTCCACGACCAGCAGCCGCTTGCCGCCGCCGCCCCAGTCGGGCGTCGACTTCTTCGCGGACTTCGGCCTGCCGGCCGACTTCTTCGCGGTCTTCGGCCTGCCGGCCGCCTTCTTCGCGGCAGCAGCCTTCCCGGACGCCGGCTTCTTCGCCGCGGCCTTTCTGCCCGTCGACTTCTTCGCCGGCGCCGTCTTGCCGTTCAGCGATTCCGTCGCGTCCTTCGTTTCAGTCCGCTTCGCCATCGATTCCGTATTCCGATACGAGGCGCGCCACGATCTCGTCGGCGACCGCCTCTGGGGTGCTCTCGTCCGTCTTCACTGCGATGCCTGCCGCGGCGTACGACAACAACCGCTCACCTTCGAGCTTGCCGAGGCGCGACGCCATGTCGCCGGCGGCCAGCAACGGCCGCAGCTTCGGATCGCGCTCCAGCCGTTTCACCGCCTCGGGCGTCGAGACCTGGAGCCAGACCAGGGCGCTGCCCGCGGGTAGCGAGGCCACCAATCCCGGCTGAGCCGCCCAGCCCGCGCCGGGAGCGATCACCACGTCCCGATCCTGCGTGGCCCGCTCGACCGCGGCCCGCTCGAGTTCCCGGAAGGCGCGCTCGCCGCGCGTCCTGAAGATCGCCGCCGTGTCCAGACCTGCCTCGCGCTCGATGTCCGCGTCGGGGTCGACGAAGCGCCAGCCGAGCCGCTCGGCCACCAGCCGCCCCACGGTCGACTTGCCCGAGCCGGGCAGGCCGACCAGCAGGACCCGGGACAGCCGTACCCGCATCGATCCCTCGCGTTTCAAGCGGTCGATGCTCGGCGCGCCGCGAGCTGGTCGAGGTAGGAGCCGAAGGCGCGCGTCAGCTCGGTCATCGAATCCCCGCCGAATTTCTCGAGCACCGCGTCCGCGAGAACGAGCGCCATCATCGCCTCGCCGACGACTCCTGCGGCGGCGAGCGCTGCGACATCGCTTCGCTCGCGGATCGCATCCGCACGCTCTCCGGTCGACAGGTCGACGCTGCGCAGCGGCTTCGCCAGCGACGACAGCGGCTTCATGGCGACGCGCGCGACGAGGGGCTCGCCGGTGCTCATGCCGCCCTCGACACCACCCGCGTTGTTGCGCGTGCGGCGGAATCCGCCGCTCCGCCGGCGCGACGGGTCGGCCTCGATCTCGTCGTGGACGGCGGAGCCGCGCAGCGCCGCCGCGCGGAAGCCCATGCCGATCTCGACCCCCTTCATCGCCTGGATCGACATCAGCGCCCCCGCGAGACGGGCATCCAGGCGGCGCTCACCGCTGACGTGACTGCCCAGTCCGACCGGAAGGCCGGTCGCCACGACCTCGAAGACGCCGCCCAGCGTGTCGCCCTCCGCGGCGGCGCGGTCGACCTCCTCGATCATGCGCGCCTCGGCGTCCGGATCCAGCGTGCGCAGCGGTGAGGCGTCGGCCGCCGCGTTCAGGTCGGGCGGCAGCTCCTGCGGCCGCGCCGCTTCGACGCCGCCCATCATCACCACGTGCGAGCCGATGCGGATGCCGACCTCCGCGAGCAGGCGCTTGGCGACGGCCCCGGCGGCCACGCGCGCCGTCGTCTCGCGCGCCGATGCCCGCTCCAGGATGTCCCGCGCGTCGTCGCGTCCGTACTTCAGTACCCCGGCCAGGTCCGCGTGACCGGGGCGCGGCAGCAGAACCCGCCGCAGCGCCTCGTCCGTCGCGATGTCGGCGGGCGCCTCGTGCGCCATCGCGGTGCGCCAGTTCTCCCAGTCGCGGTTGCGGATCACGAACGCGATGGGTGAGCCGATCGTCTCCCCGAGCCGGATGCCGGCTACGACCTCGGCCTTGTCCGCCTCGATGCGCATGCGCTCGCCCCGGCCGTAGCCGCCCTGACGGCGGCGCAGCTCGGCATCGACGTCGCGGCCCACGTCCAGGCGCAGCCCGGCCGGTATCCCCTCGACCACTACCACCAGGCCGGGGCCGTGCGACTCGCCCGCCGTCGTGAAACGCAGATGCATCCGGGAAGACCTCGTAGCCATCAAGCGAAAGAGCCCGGCAACGTGCCGGGCTCTTTGGGCGCGCGTCCATATAAGGTACCACGCGTCCGCCTGTCCAGCCGGGCACGCGGCCCGCAGTGGCGCCTAATCGATATCGCGCTCCCGCACGTCGACGATGACCACGCCGTCCGGCCGCTCGGCACCCGCCGACTGCGTGACGCCGAACAGCTTGACGACCACGCAGGCCGGATCGCCCGGGCAGACCAGCCCGCCATTGTCGCCGTCGAGCGGCAGGGTCACCCGCAGCGGTCCCACGATCGGATCGCGGATCGGCACGTCGCCGCGAGCGAAGAAGTGGAACGTATCGATGATCCGAATGGTCGATTCGGCCGTGCCCACGAAGGACAATGTCTCGGCGCTGCTACCCGCCGACTCCGTGGCCAGCAGCGGATGAAGCGCCGCGCCGAAGCCGCCCGGAGTAATGTCCTCCTCGAAGCTGCCCTCGAGTCGCAGAGCGCGATCGAAGTAGTAGGCCGCGAAATCGCCGCGCGCGACGCCCAGCGTGCCGTTCGCGTTCAGGCCCAGCCCCGTCACCGTCTCCGATGCGTTGTCGATGAGATCCAGGATCTCCATCTCATGCGACTGGCCCGAGGCCAGACAGCCGGGGTCGAGCGGCTCGGTGTTCGAGCCGTCGAACATGATGATGCGTCCGGCACCCGCGGTCGCGCCCTCGCCGAACGCAATCCAGCGCCGGTCGCCGCTGGCCGCGACGAACGTCGTGTCCTGCACGGCCACCGCTTCGTTGTTCAAAGAGCCGGCGCACTTCACCACGTCCGAGCCGGCCGCCCACGCCTGCGTGAACACCGTCGACTCGGTTCCGGTCACGTCGATCGTGGACGCCGGGAATCCCGGCACGTGATCGACGATGCGGATCAGGTCACCCGAGTCGGTTGCCGCGATGAGGACGCGGTCCGCATTCAGGATCAGGAAGCTCTCCGCCGCGGTCTCGTCCGCCGGATCGCCGCCCGGGAACAGGAAATAGGTCTCGTAGGCGAGCCATCCGGCCGCCTGATCCTTCACGGCCATGCGGATGGTGCCGTCCGGCGCCGACTGCGTCGGCACCGTGCTGTAGAGCAGCGCCGTGCTGATCCCCTGTGCCACGAACTGCGGCCGGTCGCTGTAGCCGGTGAACACCACGGAGAAGCGTGGATTCAGCTGCGCGTCCAGCTCCCGCGTGAACTGATAGATCACCGTTTCTGGCGTGTGCACGCGCGCGGTCGGATCCTCGGCCAGAGTCGCCAGTCGCAGCGGCACCTTGGAAAGGTTGGTACCACCCGAGTTCGCCACGATCAGCGTGTCCGACGATAGATCGATGAACAGACCCCACGGCTGGGCACCGGTGAGAACGCCGTCCGGCAGGAACGTGGAGTCACGCAGCTCGAGCACGTCGACCCGGCTCTGCGAGAAGTTCGACAGGAACAGTCGCTCGTTTCCGAACGCGGTGTCGATGACGGCGTCCGAGATGATGCCGCGTCCCGGCAGCCGCGCCGTGAAGCCGGCGACCGTGAGCAGGAGTCCGCGCTCGCTGTTCGCGCCCGTCGCGACCGTCGCCGTGTCCGAATTGCCATTGCCGTCGAAGGCGAAGGCGCGCACGCGCAGATCGATCGAATCCGGCAAGTCCACACTCGCGGCGAGCGTGGCGCTGACGTCGTCGTAGAGGTCCTTGACCGCGATGGCGACCGTCGTGTCGGGATTGCTGCGCGGCGTCGCGTAGTTCTGCGTGAACCCGAGCTGCGCCACCGAGGCACCCGAATTGAGCACGGCGTCCACGATGATGCCGATCTGGGTGACGCCCGCGCCGCCCTGATCATCCGCGCTGGCGGTAATCGAGATCGTGTCCAGCATCTCGACCCGCGGCAGTGGCTGAGTCAGCCGGGGGAGCGGACTGATCGTGTAGGACACGGTCGGGTCCGTCTGGTCGTCCAGCGTCTGCGCGACGACGAAGACCGTGACCGGTGCCGCCGGCGCAGTGACTCCGCGAACGTTGCGGGAGGTCGCGCTGATGACGAGGGTGCCCGTCGCTCCGGCAAGCCGCACGGCGGTCAGCACGTACGTGACGGTGTCGACCGTCGGAACACCGGGAACCAACAGCGGAATCGACTCCTGTAGAATGCCGCTCAGCTCGAGCGTGGCGCTCTCGATGCCGCTCGCGTCGTCGATCGTAATGCGGATCGTGAGGTCCGTCAGCGTGCTGTGCACCGCCTCGTCGTCCGGCCGGATGATCCGGACGTCCGGCCCGCCCACGATGACCGGAACCGTGTCCGCGCTGACGTTGCCGAACAGGTCGGTGGCGGTGACGATGATGAAGACCGTTTCCACGCTGTCGCCGACCTGCGGCAGGTCGCGACGGATGATGGTGTCGGTCGGCAGCGTGTCCACGCCCTGGCGCGGGAAGGTCACCACGCGCTCCTCGAAGCGGGTCACCGTAACGTCGGTGCCGAGCTCGGCATCGCCCCTGAACGCGAAGCCGATGAAGCGCACCTCGCTGATGCCCGACTCGTCGGTGACATGCGCCTCGACACGGAGCGTCGCGCCGAGGCCCACGGCGGCGGTATCGCCGCTGACGGTCCCCTCGGGCCCGACCGGGCGCCGGATCTCGACGATCGGCACAGCGGAATCCTCGATCTCGAGGGTCAGCGTGCTGGGCTCGCTCTCGGTGCCGGAGTCGTCCACGACCGTTACCGTGACGACCAGCGACGTGCCGGGCAAAGTCGCGGAGAGCGGAATGAGGAGTACCTCCTCGATCGCGAGCGCCGGCGAGGCGAGGGTAATCGTCGTATCCCGGACGGTCGTGCCGGCCTGGAGACTGACGTTGATGGTCTCGATCGGCAGCTGGCCGGTCGCGGCGACCTCGAGGCGCAGGGTTTCCCCCGCGCTCGCTGTCGCCGGTCCGGTCAGAGCGGTGATCTCCGGCTGGTCGGCCGAACCGCCGCCGGGGCCGTCGAAGACGTTGTCGGCACAGGCGCTCCCGAGGAGCACCACGCCACACAGTCCGATGGTGCCGGAGAGACGCCGCAGCGCGTCGATCATTTTGTTGTCGAACATGATGCTCCCCGATCTCAAGAGTTAGAGCTCTCCCGCCTTCACGATGTGAGGTGTCACCATGATGAGGAGGTCCTGCTTGGACTCTCGCTCGGTGGTGCGACGGAAGAGGAAACCGATAAAGGGGAGATCCATCAGGACGGGAATCCCGGACTGCGACTGCGTACGCTCGATGACGGTCAGGCCGCTGATCACCGCGGTCTCGCCGTCGTTCAGCAGCACTTCGGTGGAGGAGCGCTGCGTCTGGAAGACGACACCCACGTCGGAGGCCGCGAGCGTCACGTTGGACCGCTCGGCGTGGACCTGGAGATAGACCTGATCGCCGGTGACGTGGGGCCGGACGCGCAGGATGATACCGGTCTGCTTCGTCTCGACGCTCGCCACGGGGAAGCCGCCGGCACCGCCGCCCGCGGCCGCGTCGATCACGCGAATGGGCGTCTCCTGGCCGACCAGGACTTCCGCCTCGCGGTTGTCCATGGTGGTGATGACGGGCTCCGCCTGGATGTCGGAGAGCGACAGGTCGCGCAACGCCTCGAGGAAGCCGACGAGCGAGTGGCTGCCGAGCACCAGGCTGCCGACGATGCGGAGCGCGGGGTTGCCCACGCGCTGGCCCGCATTGCCCAGCGCGGCGATGGAATTGCCGCCCAGCAGAATCACGTCTTCGCTGGTCCGTTCGCCCGGCTCGATGATGCCGTCGCCGTCTTCGTCGAAGACGCCTTCGACGATCGCGTTCAACTGGTTGCCGCCGGTCGGCTGCTGGAGGTCCTTCAGGTCGTAGACGAAGCCGAGCTCCTCGAGCGTGGTCCGGTCGATGAAGATGATCTTGGCCGCGATCGTGACCTGCGGCGTCGGCGCGTCGAGCCGCGCGATCACCTCGCGCAGCCGCGACACGACGGACGACGCGTCCGTGATGATGATCAGGTTCGCCGCCGAGCTCTTCGTCGCCTGTCCGCGCTCGCTCAACAGATCGCGTACTGCCGGCAGCAGCGAATCGACGCTCACGTAGTTCAGGCGGAACGACTCCGTGACCAGCTCCTCCTCGGCCAGGCGTCCCGCCAGGTCCGAGGTTCGGTCGACGCGCAGAATGCCGGTCTCGGTCTCGCGGATGGTCAGGCCGTTCGCATCCAGGATGGTCTGGAGCGCCACGTCCCAGGGCTGGTTCCGGATCTCGGCATTCACCCCGATATCGGTGACGCCGGGGCCCGCGATGATGCTGCGCCCGGTGAACTCTGCGAAGGTGTTCAGCACGTCGAGGATCGGCGTCCCCTCGAAGGTCACCGTGATGCGCGGCTCCTCCTGCATGATCGGAACAGCCACCCGCTGCGCGCCGCCCATGGGCTGCGTCGTCGGAGTCAGTTCCGTATCCCGCACGACGGCGAGCGAGGGGTCGCCGCTGTTCCAGGCAGCGAACGGGCCGACGGGGTTCGGATACGTGATCCGGATGCCGTTGCCGATCTGCTGCATCGAGTAGTTGACGGGCTCCGTCAGGTCGAAGACCAGGCGCACCGTCTCGGCTTCGTACTGGCTGGTTCGCACACCCACCACCCCGCCACGACCGATGCCGGGATAGTTCTCCGTCGGCAGCGCATGGCGCGCCCCGGTGACGTCGATGACCAGACGCGCAGGCGCCCGGAGCATGTAGTCACGCACGGTGACGGGTCCGCCGGCCACGTCGATGACGATCTCCGTCGCCTCGCCCGCCGGCCGGATGTGGAATGCCTGCACGTCCGCCTGCTGCGGCGCGGCCACGGCCACCGCCGCCAAGAGTGCCAGTGTCGAGATCATCAGCGGGCTCCTTCTGCGTCGTCGCTCTTGAGCCTCAGCATTTCCTGCCGGGTCTGACCGAAATCTTCAACCACGAAAAGCACCTCCAGAGGACGAATCTCGAGTACCGTAGCGTTGCCGATAATGTCGCCGCGCCGGGCACGGTAGAGATTTCCCGACCGATCATGGATGAGCGCGATGCTCTGTCCGCGCCCCGTCGAATAGATGATGCCGCTCAGCCGCAGGTCCGCGAACGTGGGGCCCAGATCCACGCCCGGCCCCACCAGCGCCTGGAACGGGTCGCGCAGCCCCGAGACGTCGTAGCCGTAGACCTCCCGCTCGTAGACGAGGCGGACTTCGCCTTCGGCCGGCGCAGGCACCTCGTCCATCGCATCGCCCGGCTGCGAATCCTGCGCGGCGAGAGGCGTCGCGATGCAGGCGAGCGCGAAAGCGCATGCGATCATACGGGCATCACGCACCGGTCACCCCCGTCGTGTCTCCTGGCTGCGGCAGGATGTACGTCTCGATGCGAAACGACGCTTCGAGCGCGCGCCGGTCCTGCGCGCGACGCCGCAGAGTCAGATCGATCGGCGTGACGATGCGTGGCAGAGAGCCGACCTCGGCCAGGAACGCGCCGATGTCGTGATAATCGCCGATCACGCCCATCTGATAGGTGACGCGGCGATAGAATTCGGTCGCGACGTCCTCCTCGGGGCGCATGAGCGACAGCTGCACGCCGGAGATCTCCGCCCGGCTCGCGATCATGTTGAGCAGGTCCGGCACCTCTTCGCCCATCGGAATGAGCTGCTCCAGCCGCTGCATGTGCTCCTCGTACAGCTCCAGCCGGCGCGCGAGCTCCTCCGTGGAGCCCTGGCTGGCAATGGTGCGCGCGGTATTGTTGTTCTGCTCGAGCGCTTCCAGTCGCGTCTCCATGGCGGCGACTTCCTCCGCCTTCGCGCCGTGGAAGAGGTACCAGTACGCGAGCAGAAGCAGAAGCGGCACGAGCCCGATCAGCAGTTTCTTCTGCTGATTCGGATCACTCGGCAGCAGTCCCATCACTCACCTCCTCTGCGTCCGCGGCAAAGAGCGGAACGGTCTCGATGCGATCGGGCGGCGGCTCCTCGAAACGAGCCTCCAGCGCGAACTGGTGCAGCGTCGTTTGCTGTTCCTGGACCTGCGCCGTCGACAGCAGCCGCACACCTCGAATGAAGGGCGACGCCTCCAGGTTACTCATGAAGCGCGTCAGCGCGAAATTGTTGCCCGTGCGTCCGTCGATCTGGAAGCTCGGTGTCGCACCGCCGTCCATCTGCGCGACGGACACGAGCCAGGTGTAGTCCGGCAGTGCGCGGGCGAGCTCCGCCATGATGTGCGGCCAGGTATAGCGGCCCTCGTCGATCTGCTGGATCACCTCCAGCTTCATTGCGATCGTGTCGCGGCGCTGCCGCAGCTCGTTCGTCTGGGCGATGGTCGCCGCGTAGCGCGTCGAATCCGCCACCGCCGTCTCGATCTGGCCCGACAGCGTGGCCGCCGCGGCCTGCGTGCCGAGGAAGAGCCACGCGAGACCGCCGATGCCGATGACCCAGGCGGCGACGATGAAGAGGATCCAGCGGTCGAAGTCCGGCAGCTTCAGGGACTTGAGGCTCGAGGCCGCCCCTCCGCCGAGGGACTTCCGAGAGCGCCGCTTCACGCCTGGTAGCAAATTTACTTCAATCATGCCCGATCCCTAAGGTCGTCGCATGGCCAGCCCGACGGCCATCATGAGCATCGGCGCCAGCTCGTCTATCGGATGGGACTGCATGACTTCCGGCCGTACCGCGATCCGCTCGAGCGGAGACACGATCCGCACCGGGATGCGGAGCCGGCTGGCCAGTGCCTCGACCATGCCGGGAACGCGCGAGCCCCCGCCCGACAGGAACACGCGACTCACCTCGCTGCCGCCGGTCTGGGCGGCGACGAAAGCGGCGGCGCGCTCGATGCCGACGCCCAGCTCGTCCGCGCGCTCGACCACGAAGGAGTCGAGCTCCTGATGACTGTCGCTGCGTCCCTGCACCATCTCCTCGGCCTCGTCCGCGGTCAGGCCGCGCTCGCGCTGGAGCGCTTCGCGCAGCCGTCGTGAGCCGAACGAGATCTCGCGCACCGACACCGGCACGCCGTCCTCGATCAGGTTCACGTTCGTCGTCTCGTGGCCGACGTTGACGAGCGCGATGAGGCCGCGCATCTCGTCGGGGTAGTTCACCTCGAACGCGTTGTGCAGCGCGAAGGCGTCCACGTCGATGATGGACACGTTCAGGCCGGCGTCGGTCAGCAGGCTCTGCCGGTTGTCGATCAGCTCGCGCTTGGCCGCGACCAGCAGCACCGACATCTGTGCCGCCTCGCCGCCGGGATCCAGGATCTGGAAGTCAAGCTGCACGCTCTCCATGTCGAAGGGCACGTGCTGCTCCGCTTCCCAGCGGATGACCTCGCGGGCATCCGCCTCCTCCATCCGGTCCATCTGGATCTTCTTGATGATGACGTCGTGGCCACCGACGGCGGCGACGACGTTCTTCTTCTTCAGACCGGCGGACTCGACGACCGAGCGAATGGTATCGGCGACGAGGACGGGGTCCATGATCTCCCCCTCCACGATGGCATCGGGCACGAGCGGACTCGTGGCCAGCTTCGTGATCTCCGGCTGAGCACCGGAATGATCGACGACAACCAGCTTCACGAAGCCACTGCCGATATCCAACCCGGCGCTGACCTTGCCTCGGCCAAAAAGTCCCATCGTGAGACCTGCTTCGTCGATGTCAGGGGAACTGAGAGCCTAAAGAAGCGTCTTAAGCTTAGGGCCGCAAGTTTTCCCCTGTCAAGGAGTTTCCCTCGGCGGGCGACTCGAGCGGGGCTGGATTTCCGCGCGCGATCGCCGCGCGCGTGCATCGTTTCGGATCAGCCGTCGACGCCTGCGGCGGTGAGATCGAACCAGCTTCGCTCCTGTACCGGGAACAGCCGGGCGACCGCGTCGTTCTCTTCCAGCGCGCGCGTGACGGTGCAGGTGGAGAACTGGATGTTCGGCTGCCCGTCGATCGTGCTGTCGCCGATATTGCCGCCACCGACCAGCATGGTGCCGTGGAAGCGGAAGCCACCGCCGCCCTCGCCCCGGTTGAAGCGGCCGGTCACGATGACGATGCCGTAGAACTGGAAGGAGCCGTTCATCGTCAGATCGCCGTCGACGATGAGGATGCCCTGCCCCGAGCGGTTGCTGTTTAGGCCGAGCGAGCCTTCGGAGTAGATGATCGGGAAATAGTCGGAGCAGGGATCGCCGTCCGACGGCAGTCCCCAGTTGTTCGGGTCGGAGCGATTGCACGCGCCATCAGCGGTGTAGCTGGCCTGCGGAAAGACCTCGCCTCCCGCAATGACGTGCGACGCCATGTTCTTCAGCTGGTCCAGATCGTAGTCGCCGAAGTCGTGGAAGGTTTCAGGGGCGACGGTCGAATCGACCTCGACGGGCGGATCGCCCTCGATCGTGTGCGAGTTGCCTTCCCGCGTCAACGTCGCGTCCGGTGGCATGCGGATGCCCGCCTCGGTGGCGGCCGCCGGATCACATTCGTCCGATGGCCAGATGCTGGTCGAGGGATGGGTATCCACGCCGGAGACGGTCGCCTGGCCCGCGACGGTGAGGTCACCGCCGGAGGTGAAGGCAGCGGCCGTGGGAAAGTTCAGCTCCATGGTGCGGACCACGGTGCCGAGGCGCCGCGTCGCACCCGCGTAGCGTCCACCCTGGGTGACCGTGCCGACGGATTCCAGGTAGTAGAATTCGCCGCCGAAGGGGCGGATGCTCGTCCGCCAGTTGCCGACGGTGCGACCGCCGACCGTCGCGCTTCCCGTCTGCTGGTACGTGGCGCCCGGATCCAGACCCCTTACGTCGCGCTTCTTCACGGTGCCGAGCGTGTGCTGTATGCCCTGCTCCGCGACGTAGAAGGCGAGATCCGCCTGGGCATTGCTGGTGCCGACGCGTCCCTCCTGCGAGGCGGCGAAGAAGCCGGCGGTCACGAGCGCGCCGACCACGACGAGGGCGAGAATGGCGGTCGCCAGGGCGAAGCCGCTTTCGTTTCGATGAATGGCGTTCATGATTCTCCGCCTGATCTAGTTGCCGCGCAGGTAGACGTTGGTGCCGAGCGAGTCGACGTAGCTCGTGTGGTCCGGGCCGCCGCGACTCATCGCGCGCACCGTGACCTCGACGCGCGACACCAGAGCGCGTTCGGCCTCGGTCGACGGCGTCAGCTCCTGGTTGTTGAGGCCGAAGTAGCGGAAGACGATGCCGCCATTGCGCGGCGGGAGGAGGGGTCCGACGAGCGGCACGATGGAGCCGTCGGTTTCTCGGCGACCCAGCACCCACTCGCCGTCCCACTGGTACGCGCCGTAGGTGAGGGTGACGTACGAGCGGACGAGGGCGCCGCGCTCCATGAGCGCGAGCGTGTCTCCCGGCAGACCGGCCAGCTTCTGGAGGGGGTAGTCGCTCCACTCGTTGCGACACTGGTCGGCGTTGGTGGCCGTGCCGACGCCGGACAACACGAGGCCCGTGGCCCAGGTGTCGTCGTCGTCGGTGTTCGGGTCGCGTTCCTGGAACAGCGCCAGCACGTCCCCCACGGCAAACGCGGTACCCGGCACCCAGACGTCGAGCTCGTCGCTCGCGTCATGGACGGTGCAGACGATGCCGATCTTGCGGAACGCGCGGAAGCGGATGGAGTCGCGCATCGCGACCAGCAGATCGCTGCCGCCGGTCAATGCCGGCTCGGCGCCGGCACTGGCGGACAGCTCGCGCAGCTCGGAGGCCATGAGCTGGAGCGCAACGCGCGTCGAGCCCTGCGTGTCGATGGCGGCCGTCTGATAGCGATAGCTGCGCTCCTGCGTGAGCAGCGTCTGATAGATCGCGATCAGCGCGATCGTGCTGATCACCACGACGATGGTGAGCTCGACCAGCGTGAAGCCGGATTCAGGGTGAGACGATGGTCTGCGCATGCTCAATCCGGCACGGTTTTGGCGATCTCGACAACGAAGGTATCGAGCACGGCGGGCACCCAGCCGGTGCCGGTGCGGTAGCCGGGCCCCCTGGTGAAGAGGGTGACGCGGGTCAGGTATCGGTTCTGTGGCGTGAGGCTCCACCAGACGTCGAAGGCTCCGACCTCCTCGGCGTTCGCCTCACTTCGTGCGCGCAGGCTGTCGAACGGGACCGACCGGAGCTGCTCGATCACCCGCTGCACGGCCAGCGACTCCTCGGTCTTCAGGTCCGCGATGCGCACCTGGGTGGTGGCGAAGATCGACGTGGTCGCGAGTGCCAGCATGCCGACCGCCAGAATGACGATCGCGATCAGCACCTCGACGATCGTGAATCCGCCCCTGCCGCTCGAATGGCTCACAGCTTCCTCAGTTGTCCCAGCTGCCACACTTCGAGCGTGGCCGTGTGGCCATCGCGCGAGAACTCGACCTGCGCCGGCGTGGAGAGGTGCGTGCTGCACGGTTCCACGGCGAAGCCACGCCCCGTGTAGCACATGACGATGTCGCCGATCTCGCTGACCGCCTCGACGCCGAGATCGTCCTCGAAGCGGAACGTCTCGACAGTCGCTCCGCCCTGGAGGATTTCCGCGACGCCTGCGTCCGCCCGCAGCCGCAGCTGCACGACCTGCGCCTCCTCCATGGCCAGCGATCTCGCGCGCGCACCCATCAGGATGACGCCGTCGCGCGCGCCGTCCACGTCGCGTTGATGGAACGTCGCCTGGATCCGCGGGACGGCGAGACCGAGCAGGACCGACGCGATGATCAGCACGATCGCGAGCTCGACGATGGTGAAGCCGTCCGGTCCAGACGCCGGCTGCCTACGGGTGAATCCCATGCCTGACTCGACTTTCGTGCGGAGGCTTCGAGGAGAGATGCGCCGACGCGGCATGCGCGAAATCCGTGCGACGGGCCCCCTCGGCACCGCTGCCCCGCCCCACCGCAAGCGCAGTTCCTTTCGAATTCCATGCCCTGTGGGAGCAGGCCCAGCGACAAGGACTTAGGTCGATCGAGCGAGGACTTCCTCCACAAGAGTTGCGAACAGTCGGAAAAGATGTGGGCTGGCCCCGAAGTCAGTCGAAGACGGGCAGCCAGCTTCTGAGGGGCGGGCGGGGCATCCGCAGGGCGGGAGCAACCGTGAGCGCGGTCGCTACCGCGCAGCGGTCGAGGGATGCGGAGCCGCGGTCGACGTGTACCCGCGCGGCGAGGAGAGCGCCCGCCACGGTGGCGTCGCGGAGAAGGAGAGCGCCGCGCACCAGAACGAGGCCGCGCACGTGCACGCCGCCGTCCAGGACGAGGTCGCCATCGACGATGAGGATCCCCTGGGCGTACCCCCCGTCCAGGGTGAGCGAGGCGGGTGCATGCAGCAGCGGCCAGTGCGCGGCGCATGGGCCGGCCGGGGCGCCGAAATTCCCGGGCGTCCTGGTCGCGCACTCCTCGCCGACCGTGGCGGCCGTGGGCGTGACGATCGCCTCGTCGATGCGGAGCGCTTCGCCGGCCAGCGCGTCCGTCGAGAGGAAGCCGATGCCCGCCAGAAAGCGTGACGGGTCGGCATCCGGAGCGTGCGGCGGGTCACCGGACGCCATGGCGCCGGATGCGATGAAGACGGAGTCGGGCGGCGCGCGGATCGCTGCTCCATCAGGCGGCCACCCGGCACAGAGGGCGGCTGCGGAGGAATCGACGGGTGCGGCGACCGCAGCGTCTCCGCGCACGGCACCGTCGCCCGAGACGCGAACGTGGCTGCCGATGACGGCGGCATTCAGCTCCAGCCCGACTCCGTGCGTATCGATGGACCGGACCAGCCGGGCCGCCCCCTGCCGGATCGGTGGCGCTTCCGGGCGCGACACGCTGCCGGTGCCGCCGATGAGGAACAGGTCCCGCCCCACCCGCTCGCTCTGCGCCGCCATGCTGATGCCCGGCTCCAGGTCCGTGGCCGCGAGCAGGACGACCGGCGAGCCGATGGTGTCGAGGGAGCGCTCCGCTGCGATCCAGTCCCTCATCACGACCGTGAGCGACGCCTCCGCCGCGTAGCGCGCCCGCAGGACGTCGTGTGTGGACGCGAGGAGCGTCGCGTGCTGCGACGCGGCGAAGACGAGACCGGTGGCGAGCACCGCCAGCCCGATCATGAGCAGCACGATGGTTACGAGCGCGAACCCGTCGGTTCGAGCCGCGCGAGGCGGTGGCGCAGGTGCCGGCGGGAAGCGGCGGCGGGACCGCGGCGATCCGGGTCGCGCACCGCGCTGCGGCATCAGCAGCCGCCAGCTCAGCGGCTGCGCGCCGGGCGATTCGTCCGGCAGGAGCCGTATCACGGCCGCCGACGACAGCGAGCCTTCATGCGCCACCTCGACGAGGGTGCTGCCCGTGTCGGAGAGGGTGGCGTCGGTCAGCGGCTGGCGACCGCCCGCACCGCGCCGGTATCGGAACGCGCCGCCGGCCAGCGAATAGGCGCCGGTCTCGAAGACGAGAGCGATCGCCGGAGGCGCCGTTTCCTCCGCCGTCCGCCACGGAACGCCGACGGCGAGCGCAGCGCCCTCCCCGCCGGGACAGAACGCAGGCACGGCGGCGGCCTCGAGATCGAATGCCGCCTCCCCGTCCGGCCACAGGAGCAGCACGGAGTCCTTGTCGGGCTCAGGCGCGCGCACGCCTCGATAGCGCATAATCACCGTGCCCGCGGTCGCCGCGCACACCCTGCCGACGCCACGGAAGGCACGCAGTCGAACCGAATCCGGGTCGAACAGCGCATCCACCGCCGTCAGCGTACGCAGCTCGCCGCCGAGGACGGCGGCGACCACGCGCTCCGTTTCGGATTCGGTGGAGACGCGGCTGTGCCGGGCCGCCAGCCGTCCCGTCACCAACAGAATGCAGGCGAGGCAGCTCGTCAGCAGACCCGCGAGCAGCAACGCGACGGTCGCCTCCGCGAGCGTGCAGCCTTCGCACTCACGGCTCAGACGCGGTCTCATCGCGGCGGGAAGTACACGGTTGCGGAGACGATCTCCAGCGTATCGCGCTCGGCCCCGAGGATCGCCCTAACGCGCACGCATTCGCCCGCCGCGCACGGCTCGCGCCGCCATTCGAGGCGCGCACCGGGACGCGCCGCCACACCCGCACCCCTGACGTCCGCGCTCACGACCGAGTCCGCCACGGTCTCGAGGTAGCGCAGCGCCGCGTGCTTGGACCGCGCGACCCGCGATTCCTCCAGCGCGCGGGCCAGCGCACCCACGAGCGCGAGCAGCCCGACCGACAGCAGCATCATCGCGAGCGTCAGCTCGATCAGCGTGAAGCCGCGCCCCGCCCTCCCGCCCGCCCTCCCGCCCGCCTTCGCGCCCGCCTTCCCGCCCGCGCTCACCACCGGCGGATGCGGCCGTACGCCGACACCGTGATGCCGGCGCTGGAGGCGCCGCGCTCGAAGCGCAGCGTACGGCTCGCTACGCGGCCGAGCCCCAGCGCGTCGTAGCGGATCGACACCGTGTCGCCGGCGAAGCCCGGGCTCGAGAGCGCCACGCCCCAGTCGGTCGTGACGCTCAGTCGCGGCAGCGGCCGGGGCGAGCGGGCCGTGCGCGTCAGGACCTCCCCCGTCGCTTGCACGACGAGCAGCTCCGCGCCGCGATGGGCTACCGCGGCCGCGCGCGTGGAGGCGAGCACCGACGCCGTCGCGTCCCGCGCTGCGCGCACCGCCCATCCGTCAGCGGCCGCGCGCGCGCCGGGATACGCCAGCCCGATGGCGAGCGCGAGCAGCGCCAGGACGATGATCAGCTCGATCAGGGAGTAGCCGCGACGGGTGCGCATGCGCGGCAGCATGGCGCGGTCGGCGGGGCGGAAGAATGGGGCGGCGGGACTTCGTCCCGCCGGAGGTGAGGTGAGGTGAGGTGAGGTGAGGTGAGGCTGCGGAATACGGACTACTGTGCACGGTATACGGTATACCGACTACCGACTACCGACTACCGACTACCGACTACCGCCTACCGCCTACCGACTACCGGCTACGCAGGCGGCTCGACGCTGCTCCCGGAATCCTTTTCCAGGCCGTAGTCGCGCATCTTGTAGAGCAGCGCGCGGGCGCTCAGGTCGAGCAGCTCGGCGGCGCGCGTCTTGTTGCCGCCGGTACGGGCGATCGCCTTCTGGATGAGGCGCTTCTCGAGCGACGCGGTGTGCTTCTTCACCGACAGCTCGTCGTCGCCCAGATCGCCCTGGTCGAGTGGAGCAATGGGAACGCGCACGTGCCCGGGGAGGTCGTCGACGGCGATGCGATCCCGGTCCGTCAGGACCATGGCGCGCTCGATCGTGTTCTCGAGCTCGCGCACGTTGCCGGGCCAGTGGTATTCGAGCAGCAGCTTCATCGCTTCCGGCTCGACGCCGCGCACGCTGAGCCGCAGCCGCTCGTTGTACGTCGCGACGAAGTGCGCGGCCATCAGCGGGATCTCCTCGCGACGCTGTCGTAGAGGCGCGAGGTGGATGGGCACCACGGCGATGCGATAGTAGAGGTCCCGCCGGAAGTTGTCGTCGCGGACCTCCTCGTCGATGTCCTTGTTGGTCGCGGCGATGATGCGCACGTCGACCTTGCGGTCGCGATTCTCGCCCAGGCGACGAACCTCTCCTTCCTGGAGCACGCGCAGCAGCTTGACCTGGAGGCTCGGCGGCATCTCACCGATCTCGTCCAGGAACAGCGTGCCGCCCGACGCCTCCTCGAAGAGGCCGGTGCGCTCGCGGTCTGCACCCGTGAACGCGCCCTTCACGTGGCCGAACAGCTCGGACTCGAGCAGGTTCTCCGGAATCGCGCCGCAGTTGACGGCGACGAACGACGCGCCCGAACGGTCGCTCTCCTCGTGGATGAGCCGTGCGACCAGCTCCTTGCCGGTGCCGCTCTCGCCCGAGACCAGGACCGGAGACGGATAGCGCGCGACCTTGGTCGCCGTCTCCAGCGCCTTCGACATGGCGGGCGACTTGGCGATGATCTCGCCGTACCGTCGGCCGACGGTGACCTCGCCGCGCAGGCGGCGCACCTCGCGCCGCAGCGACTCGCGCTCCTCCGCCTTCTTCAGGGTAAGCACGAGCTGATCGGCGCTGAACGGCTTCGGCAGGTAGTCGTAGGCGCCCAGCTTCATGGCATCGACGGCGAGCTGTGTGCTGCCGTAGGCGGTCATGACGATGACGAGCGCCTCGCCGCCCTCGGCGCGATAGCGCTCGACGAACTCGAGGCCCGGCAGTCGCGGCATGCGTACGTCGCACAGGATGAGATCCGGCCGGATGTCGAGCGCCTTGCGCAGCCCCTCCTCGCCATCGGAGGCGACCGTGACGTCGTAGCCCTCCTCGCCGAGGATCATCGAAACGGTCTGACGCAGCCCCGGCTCGTCGTCGATGATGAGCACGTTCATGCGGTCGTCTCCACCTGTGCCGTCGCAGGGAGCAGGATCGTGAAGCGGGCGCCGCCGATGTCGGCGCGGTCCGCCATGATGGTGCCGCCCATCGCGTCGATCATGCGCGCGCTGAGGGCGAGTCCGAGGCCGGTGCCCTTGCCCGGCTCCTTGGTGGTGACGAAAGGCTCGAAGATCTGCTCGCGCAAGTCTTCCGGTATGCCCGGGCCGTTGTCGACGAGCACGATCTGCACGATGGGCTCGCCCGCGCGGAAGGGCTCGTCCCGCGTCATGCGCGGCATCTGATGGTAGCGGCGGCGGTGCGAGTAATCGATTTCGGGCGGGTCGTCCTCGCGGCGGATGGGCACGCGGCGACGCGGCCGGAATTCGATGCGTACCGTGTGGATCTCGATGCGCGGCGATGCCGTGTGCTCGAGGGCGTCCGCCGCGTTCAGCATCAGATTAACCAGCACCTGCTGGAGCTGGTAGGGGTCGCCGTTCACCGGCGGCAGATCGTCGGCCAGTGCGACGTCGATGTCGATGCCGGCGAGCTTCCCCTGATCGCGCACCAGATCGAGCGTCGTCTGCGCTACTTCGTTGACGTCGATCGGACGCGGATTCATCTCGCGCGGCCGCGCGAAATCCAGCAGGCCACGGACGATGCGATCGATGCGTTGCGCCTCGCCCTCTGCGGAGTCGACCAGCTTCGCCCGCTCGGGGTCCACGTGGCGCCGGAGCAGGCCGAGATAGCCCATGATCGCGCCGAGCGGATTGCCGACCTCGTGCGCGATGCCCGCGCTCAGGCGACCGGCCGTGGCAATGTTCGCCGAGCGGATCAGCTCGTTGCGCGCGTCCGTGAGCTGACGGTTGGTCTCCTCGAGCGAGCGGATGTTCGCGGCGAGCTGCTCCTGATGCGCGCCCAGCCGGTCGCCCATGCTGCGGACCGCGTCCGACAGGCGCGCGACCTCGACGGTGTCGGCGTCCGGCAGCTCCAGGTGGTAGGCACCCTCCGCGATCGCCTCCACCCCCCCGATGACGGACTCGATCGGCGCCAGCACCCGCCGCTGGAGCAGGTAGCGGCCGAAGAGCGCGAACGTGACCACGTCGCCGATGAGCAGCAGCGCGAGAAAGAGGAGCGCGCGGGCGGGTGTGGTGAAGTAGGGCGTCAGCAGGATCGCACCCAGGATGCCGACGGTCAGGGCACCCGTGAAGATCACGGCGAGGGCCGTGATCAGCTCCTGTCGAAGCGTGGGCAGCTTCTGCATCGAAAGGCCGGGGCGGGATGGTGGGGGGTCTTCGGGTATCGTTCCGCCCCGGAGATTACGCAAAAGGAGGGTGGACCGAAATCACTCGGTGCAGGTGATCACATCCGGTGAGGTCGCCGGCGCTCCGCCCGCGGCAGGCGCCGTCCCGATGTAGACACCGCAGAGCAGGTTCTCGCTGCCGTCGTGCGTCCCCTGCGCGGACCAACCGGTGTTCGAGACGTGCGTGAGCGTGACGTTGACGGCGGGGCTCAACCCCGCCTCGGCCAATTCGAGAGTCGGCGCGTAGGTGTAGCTCGCCGAATGATAGAACTCCTGCTTCGTGACGAGGTTCTTCATGTCGGTCTGCGTCACGGCCATGAACGAGCGGTTGCGCACCGCCGAGAACTTGGCCGACGCGATCGCGGCCAGAATGCCGATCACGACCACCACGATCAGCAGCTCGATCAGCGTGAAGCCCTGGCGTGCCTTCATCATGGTGACGCGTCCCTTGAATGAGTTGGGAACCGCTCCGAACTGCACTCTGCGCATTCTGAAAGCAAGTGGGGCGACCCGGTCCTCATGACCAAGCCGCCCCACGAGAGACCTGCTTTCAGTCAATCCCGCCTGCGTGGGTTACTCACCCGTGCAGGTTACGACGCCAGGCACCGTCGCGGGCGTGCCGGCAGCGGTCCCGCCGCCGACGAAGACGCCGCACTGCTGCGTCGTTTCGAGCGCGGCGTGAACCGCCGTGGCGCCCCAGTCGTTGCCGACCATGGCGATGCTGACCGTCACGCCCGAAGACTCCGCGAACTCGAGCGCGGTCTGATCGGCCGTGTACTCGTAGCTGCCATTCGAGTAGTAGATCTCCTGCTGAGACTGGAGATTCTTCAGATCGGACTTCATGGCAGCGAAATACGCCTTCTCACGCGTCGCGCTGAACTTCGGAATCGCGATCGCGGCAAGAATGCCGATGATCACGACCACGATGAGCAGCTCGATCAGGGTAAAGCCCTTCCTGTTGGACAGCATCGTCAGACTCCTGGTGTTGGGAAGCGAAGCAGCGTCCGTACGACCCCTGGGGGCAATGCCCATACCCACCGCGGCCACCGCGCCCCGACCATCTGTAAGTCGTTGATCGAGGCGCACTTATAAGATCAGCGACGAATCGGAACCGGTTGCCCGGATGGCAGCCCCGGCTTGGCGATGTGCGAGCCCCTTGCACTTTGCGACGCCTATTCGCCCATCTGGGCGCGGATCTGCCGCCTTCCCGCCGCCACGGCCGTCGTGGACTCCGGCTCGTCGTCACGAATGCGGGCCTCGGCGGCGTCCAGGGCCTTCAGGGCGTCGCGGAGGCGGCCGTCCATCTGGAGCGCGCGGGCGTAGACGATCCAGTCGGCGGCGCTGCTGGGGCCGGTGCTCATGGCGAGGCGCCAGGCGGCAAGGGCCTCCGTGCTCCTGCCCAGGCCGGTGAGGGCACGCGCGCGCATGCGCGCGATCCTCGGCTCGAGGCCGATCTCGGGAATCAGCTCGTCGGCGACGGCGAGGGCCCCGTCGAAGTCGCGCAGCTTGAGGCGAGCCGCCGCCAGGACCAGCCCGGCGAGCTGCGCATTCGGATCCGCCGCCCGGGCGGCCTCCGCCAGCGCCGCGGCGCGAGCCGGGTTGCCGTAATTCAGGTGGAAGTTCGCATAATCGACGGTGTAGGCGCTGTTGCGCGGCCACAGGCGGTAGCCGAGCTCCCAATGGTAGTGGCTCCTGGCGTAGTTGCCGAGTTCCACTTCCCGGACGGCCGCGCGCCACTGCGCCCGGTACGATTCCGGGTGGGTGTCCAGAAGAGAGCGCAACACGGTGTCGGTGGAGTACCAGACCGGATTGCGGGTGATCGTCCGGACCGTGAAAGCGAGGAGAACGGCCACGGCGCCCACGGCGAGGAGCCTCCTCGCGCTCGGCTTATGACGGAACCCCGCCAGTGCCGCGGCAACCAGCGAGACCGCGACGGACGGCATGTACAGCGTTCGCTCCGCGATCAGGACGCCGATCGGCAGCAACAGGTTCGACACCGGCAGGATACAGATCAGGAACCACGCGGCCGGCAGCCCCAGCCTCGGCCGCCAGGGCGTGAGCAGCGCCAGCACCACCGTCGCCACGAGCAGGAACAGCCCCAGCGTGACCATCGGCGTGAACTCGTAGGCCGGCAGGATGACCGCCGGTGCGTAATCCGCCGCCAGCTTCATGGGCCAGAAGAGGAGCCGCGCGAACTCGGGCCAAGCCCGCAAGGCCGAATAGACGCGATCCTCCTCCTTCAGGAACGGCAGCGCGGGTCCGGCGTCGCTGCCGCCGATCGAGCCGAGCACATCCAGCCGCAGCGCGAGATAGGCGACAGCGACGGCCGAGAGCAGCGCAAGCAGTGCCGCAGGATCCACCCAGGAGCGCCGCCACAGCGGCAGGCGCCGCATGTGACGCTGCGCCAGGTCGACCGCGACGATCAACGCCGGCAGCACGATCGCGTTTTCCTTGGCCAGCATGCCCCCCAGGTAGAGCGCGGCGATGGCCAGAGTACGCGGCAGCCTCAGCCCTTCCCCCTCGCGCTCGAGGTACAGGATGCACGCGGCCACGACCGCGCCCGCGCCGATCATTTCCGCCTGCCCGACGACATTGGCTACCGCCTCCACGTGCACGGGGTGCACGGCGAAGACGGCCGCGCCGAAGGCGGAGGCTGGCGCATCGAACGCGAGGGCGCGCAGCAGCCTGAACACGCCGTACGTGACGGCCACGTGCATGAGGACGTTCACGAAATGGAACAGGAAAGCCTGCCCCTCGCCGAGCGCCCATTGGATGGCGTACGCGAAGATCGTGAGCGGCCGGTAGAGGCCGAACATGTCGCCATGCGCGTAGGGCCAGTACGGCGTCAGCCAGATGGCACCCAGATCGAAGAACTGGTGAACGCGCGTATTGAGCTGGATGATGACGGTATCGTCG
This sequence comes from Longimicrobiales bacterium, assembly GCA_035512635.1. Classification (GTDB taxonomy): domain Bacteria; phylum Gemmatimonadota; class Gemmatimonadetes; order Longimicrobiales; family RSA9; genus DATKDR01. The sequence goes on from DATKDR010000047.1 coordinate 42,462, forward strand.
AACGCGAACCCGTTGTACAGGGAATTCGCGTAGGTGACGAACGCGAGGACCAGCGGCAGGATGACGACGATGCGATCATCGTTCAGTCGAGCGCGCCAGGGCAGGTCCGCCGTCAGGCGGCTGCCAAGCCATTCCGGGAGAAGCCGCCTCACGTCATGGCTCCCGGCTAGAGGCGGTGGTATCCCACGAGGCTACCGGGTAAACGTAGAGGTGGTGCGCCAGAACGAATGCTGGTGCATGCTGCCGGAATTCCACGAATGGATCGCCGGGCAGATAGCTGCCGATCCGATTGGTCGCAGAGATCACGACCCACTCGGGCGAGGCGGCGCGCGGCTCGAATGCCGGCGCGGTTCCACTGAGCCGGAAAAAGCTGCGCAAGGCCACGTAATCTATGCCGTATCCCTCGGGCAGAGCCGAGCCGAAGTAGCTGAGGTAGATCCGGTCCACATTCCGTCGTTCCATCCATTCACGCAGCTCGAGCAGTCCCTGTCCCCAGTCGAGCGTCGAGTCGACGAAAAGGTCGCCTGCTGCGTCCCGGTCCGGCGCGTACGCGCTCGTGAAGGTCAGGAAATGGGGATAGAACGAGAGCGTCTCGAGCGCGTGCACGAGGAGCAGCAGCGCGATCCAGGGGCGCAGCCGGGGCACCCACCGCATCGCGCGCACGACTCCTACGGCGACGAGGATGCAGACGAGCGGCAGGAGCGGCATCGCGTGGCGGAAGCCGATGTTGAGGTTCGCCTTCAGCAGGAACGCGAGGAAGACGAGCGCGCCGATCACGATCGGGCGGAGCGGCGATGTGAGCCAGCGACGGAGCCGGTCGTTCGGCAGCCTGGGGGCCGCGAGCGCGCCGATCACGGCGATGGCGGCGAGCACGTGCAGCGCGACCGGCGTCTTCAGGAAGAACACGACCGGATAGAAGTACCAGAAGCCGGTCAGGCTGCCCTCGCCGAGCAGAAAGGCGGGCACGCCGTGGCCCTGGCTGGCGTGCGCGATGTTCGAGGTGATGCCCCAGCGGAAATCGGCGAGCGTGAAGTCGCCGAGGTAGACCAGGACCAGCGTCGCGTAGAGCACCACCGCTCCGACCGCGACGCCGCGGCCGACGGCGAGCCACCAGCGCCTGTCCCCGCGCCGGATCCACCCTTCCATCGCGAGGATCAGGACGACGGCCGGCGCGAGCGCGAGCGCGCTGAACTTCACGCCGAGCGCCAGGCCGACGAGCGCCGCCGCACCCGCCGTACGCGGCAGGCTGGGCCGGCGCGCGGCGGCATCGATGGCCCAGAGGGCGGCCAGGAAGGCGAGCGCGAGCGGCACGTCGTTGTACGCGATGCCGCCGTGCGCCAGCACGTCGGGCAGGAACGCGACGAGGAACGCCGCCACCAGAGCCGCCGCGCGTCCCGCGATGCCGGCGGTGATGCGGAAGACGACGAGCACGAGCAGGCCCGCCATCGCGGCCGCCATCAGCCTGGCGAGAAACACGACTCGCTCCGGGTCGTTGCCGGACTCGAAGAGGAACTCGGTTCCGTACGTGAAGCGGTTGTGCATGCCCCAGCGGCCCGGCGCTTCCTCCGGCGCGCGCGCACCGTCGAGGTGGACGGGCAGGCCGTACAAATACTGGGTCACCGGCGGGTGATCGAGCGTCATGTCGAAGCGGCCGACATCGTATCCGCGAGCGCCGGACGGGATCATGAACGTCTCGTCGAACGTGACGGACGTGTGACGCATCGAGAAGACGACGGTGAGGGCCGTGGCGAGCGCGAGCGCAACCGCGATCCAGAGGGCGCGTCGGTGAGCCGCGCGGAGTACGTCGATGCGCCCCCCGTGCGGGGCGTCCGGGCGCGCTTCGCTCATGTACGCGCAGCGTCGGTCGAGACGGGCTCGGCCGCCGGCGGGCAGCTTTCCATGACGAGGAAGTTCGGCCTGTGCTTCACTTCGTCGTATACGCGGCCGAGATACTCGCCGATGATGCCGGTCACCAGGAGCTGGACCCCACCGAGGAAGAGGAGCGCCAGAGCGATGGTTGCGAGGCCGACGCCGCTCGGGAACGAACGCTCCACGAAGCGCCAGTAGAGCACGACCGTGAGTGCGATCAGCGAGAGCGCGGTGACGGTGAGGCCGAGGATCGAAGCGAGCCGGAGCGGCGCCTTGCTGAAGGCGAAGACGCCGTCGAAGGCGAGCGCGAAGAGCCGGAGCATCGATTGCGCGGGCTCGCCGGCGTGGCGCTCGTGGCGCGGCACCGCCACCGGCACCTGACGGAAGCCGACCCAGGCGCGGAGCCCGGGCAGGTAACGGTTCCGCTCGGGCAGGGCGTTGATCCGATCCACGACCCGCCGATCGTAGAGCGCGAACGAGCCGGCCTCCCTCGGAATCGGGATCTCGGCGAGCAGCGTCATCGTCCAGTAAAAGGCCTTGAAGAGCGCGCGCTTCAGGACACCTTCCTTCCGCTTGCTGCGCACCGCGTAGACGACGTCCGCTCCCCTGCGCCACTCCTCGACGAAGCGCGGCAGCGCGGCCGGATCGTCCTGGAGGTCCGCGTCCATCACGACGACCGCCCGCCCCGTCGCGTGCTGGAGCCCGGCGGCCAGAGCGGACTGGAGGCCGAAGTTGCGCGTCAGGCGGATGTAGCCGACGCGCGGATCGCGTCGCCTCAGGGCGGCCAGGATCTCCGCAGTTCGATCTTTGCTGCCGTCGTCGACGAACAGGAAGTTCCAGGTGACGCCGGTGTCGCTCAGAGCGGCGGCGACCGCGTCGTGGAACGGCTCGACGTTCCGCTCCTCGTTGTAGCACGGGGAAACGATGCAGAGCTCCACGTCCCCGACCGGCCGCTCCGGATCCGGCGATACCGTGTGGTTCACGGTGACCTCCTGCGTTCTCGGGGTGAAGGCTGCGGGCGAAGCGTACCCAACGCCCACGTGCGCGCGGGCCGCGGAATCTCGATGGACCAGACCGCGGCGTCGGGCGTATCCGCCGTGACCGGCACGATCAGGTAGTGCGGCTCTTCCGACCGAAGCAGCTCGGGCGGATAAAACACGGACAGCACGACGAGCGCATTCGGCTGCGTGCGGGCGTAGCGGACGATCCGATCCATCGGCTCGTGCGGCAGCACGCGCCAGTCGCGGTCGGCGAACAGCGCGATGGCCGGATGCCAGCTCATCACGGTCGCGTCCGCGGGCGCCAGCGCGTCGAGCGCGTCACCGACCACCGCGTTTTCGGCGCCCACGATGTGGTGCGGCGAGCCGACGGCGAGACTCAGGTACAGTCGCCGCGCGCTGATGCCGAGCAGCAGCACGGCGAGGGTGCCGGCGACGAGACCGACCGCGACCTGGCGCCGCATCTCCGATCCCATCCGCACCTCGAGCGCGTGCGCCACGGCCAGTGTGCCGCGCGCCGCGTAGTAGGCGACGAGCGGCGCAACGAAGAGCTGCGTGCGCGGATCGGTCGCCACGACCACCGCGACGAGGACGCTGGTGCCCGCGAGCGGCAGCGCGAACAGCGCTTCCATTCGGCGCCTGCGCCCGCCGCGCGGCGCGAATACGCCGAGGATCGCGATCGGCCAGAGGAACCACGGCACGACGATGCCGAGCGCGCGCACGTAGATCGAGAGGTCGGCGAAGAAGCCCGGTTCGCGCGCGGAGCGGCGCTCGTCGGCGCCGCGGTCCGCGATTGCCGCCGCGCGTTCGTTCGATGATGCGGCGTCGCGCGCGTCGACGGTGACCACGTCGTCGGAGGCGCCAGATGCCGGCTCCGGCTCCTGACCGGATAGGCCGTCGGGTTCCGGCTCCGCCGTCGGCGGCGCGTCGGCGTCCGGGATGCCCCAGTACGTGCTGGCCAGCGCAGTGCCGGAGGCGTCGAGCGAGTACAGCGCCCAGATGTAGGACTCGTCGTCCTGCCAGAGCATCCGCTCGATGCCGCTCGAGGGTGCGCCTCCGCGCGGGCCGCCGTCCGCCGGCGCCGGCGCGACCACCTGCACGCCGCGGCCGGAAATCGCCCAGCGCCCGAGCTGATCGTGGAGGTAGATCCAGTAGGGCGCGGCGACGACGACGAAGGCGAGCGAGCCGGCTACAACCAACCAGAGTCTCGCGCGCGTCGCGAGCAGCGAGCGGAGCGCGGCCGCGAGCGCGATCAGGCCGACGATCGCGAAGAGCACGATCGCTTCCGGTCGCGACAGGTAGGCGAGGCCGAATGCCGCGCCGCACGCGAGGGCGACGCCGATGCCCCCGTCCTGCCAGGCGCGCAGGAATAGCGCGATGGCGGTGAACAGGAACAGGTGAAGCAGCGGCTCTGCGCCGACCCACAGGTCCCAGCCGATCCAGTAGGGCACGACGAACGGCGCGAGCGACGGCATCACGGCGACGAACGTCGCGCCCACCAGTGCGATCTCGCGTCCGCCCAGCCGTCGGAAGATCGACCAGCACGGCACGACGAGCAGTCCGGCCGCGAGGGCGGCCACGATGCGCCCCGCCCAGACGGCGTCGTCGATGACCCGATCGAGCGCGCCCGCGAGGATCGGGAAGAGCGGCGACAGCGCGACGTGATCGAGCCCCGACAGCGTGTAGCCGTCGCCGCTCCACAGGTTCCTCCCGAGCAGCAGATACCAGCCTTCGTCGAAGGCCACGTAGTCGCCGCGCCCGAGCATCAGCAGCAGGCGCAGCGCGATGGCCGCCAGCGTCAGGGAGAGAAGCGGATGCGCCGCGAGCGCGTCCAGGAGCGGCGTGCGTGGTCGCGGCTCGCGTGGAGGAGCATCGGCGCTCGACACGGGTGTTTGCATGGTCACCAGGATGCGGCGCGATCCGCGGGGACGGGAGAAGCCGCCGGTGGCGACGCCGATGGCGCGAACGCGTCCGCACCGAACCAGCGTCGCATGTCGTTGCCGCCGACGCGTCGGCCGGTCTGGATGAAGCGTCGATCCCTCAGCGCACCCGGTACCCGCTTCCAGATGGCAATGTAAGCCGGCAGCAGCGCAGGATCACGCAGCAATGCATGGCCGAAGCGGAGAACTTCCCAGCCGAGCAGCCACGGCGCGTGCCGGAGCAGATCGGCCGGGCGGTCGTTCTTCAGGATCATCAGCCAGTGATTCATCCAGGAATGGCGCCGAGCGAACGCGGGCGCCCCGCGGCCGCGGCGCCCGGGACCCGGCAGCGCGCGCACGTGGTGGGCGACCGCCGCCGGCACATAGCGAACGTCCCAGCCGAACAGACGCGCGCGCCAGCACAGGTCGATGTCCTCCTTGTACGCGAAGAACGCCTCGTCCAGCCAGCGCTGCCGCGGTCCCACGTCGTCGAGCATCGCGCGCCGCAGGAACAGGCCCGCACCGCAGGCGCTGAAGACGGACGCTTCGGCATCGTATTGCGCTTCATCGGGTTCGCCCTGCCCGCGATCGAAGACCATCCGTCCGCGCGCGATGCGCTGGCCGGCGGAATCGAGCAGCCGGCACGGGGGCCGGCCGCCGGCCGCAAAGGATTCCGCGTCCACCTGGTACAGCTTGCCCTGCGCGGCGCCTATGCCCGTGTCCGCGTCGAGACGATCCCGCAGCACGGCGAGGTGGTCGGGCTCGACGAGCAGATCGGGATTCATCAGGAACGCGTAGCGCGAAGTCGCTCGGCGGAGCCCTTCATTGGCCGCTCCGGCGTAACCGCGATTCTCGCGCAGGCGGACCAGCTCGACGTCCGACCGCTCGCGCCGGATGTAGTCGACGGATCCGTCGTCGCTCGCATTGTCGACGACGATCACGCGCATGCGCGCGCTGGATGCGAGCAGCGCGTCGAGGCAGCGCGGCAGGTATGCGGCCCCGTTCCAGTTGATCACGATGACGTCGACATCGGCGGCATCGGTGCCGTCATCGCGTGCGGGCACGACGCTCGTCGGCAGGCCGGAATGGGCAGCCGGCGTCGTCATGTCGCCGGGTTCCGGACCGTTGAATTCCGGCAGGCGCCCGCGTCGGACTTCGCCCGCGACCCAGCGGATTGCCACGCGCGCGCGTCGCCCATCGAGCTCTCGTTTGCGGCCGGCCAGTCGAAGCAGCGCGCTGCGCAGCGCGAAGTCCGCCGGAATCACGGCCGCGGCGACCGCGACCAGCCCCGGCGCGGCGTGCATTCCGAGGAAGCGTAGCCCGGCGCGGTAGAACTGGAAGATGCGGCGGTCGAGCGCCCAGTCGTGGAACGACGCGCCCCCTTCATGACGCCAGCGCGCGCGGGTGTCGACCAGGAGCAGATGGCCGGCATACCGCGCGCGAGTCGACCAGTCCACGTCCTCGAACCACATGAAGTAGTCCTCGTCCAGCGGGCCGATCGCGTCGAGCGCGTCGCGCCGGAGCAGCATGGCGCCGCCCGGCAGCTGGTCCACTTGCAGGACGCCACGGGCGCGCGTGTCGTGCTCCAGCCAGCGCCGCCGCAGCGCGGGAATCCGGCGCGCGAGCGGGGCGAGCGAAGTCCAGAAGAGCAGGACCTGGGGCAGCGTCGGGAAGCGGCGATAGAGCCAGCTCTGCGGCCGTCCGTCGTCGCCGATCAGCAGGGGCGAGACGCCGGCCGCGCGCGGCTCGTCGGCTGCGGTGCGGAGCAGCCGTTCGAGTGCACCCTGCTCTACTTCGACGTCGGGATTCAGCACGAGCACGAGCGGCGCGGTGCTCGCGGCGACGCCGGCATTCACGCCCGCCGCGAATCCTCGATTGGTCTCGAGCGCGATCAGGTCGACCGATGGGTGCTCGCGCCGAACGAGCTCCGCGCTTCCGTCCGCCGAGGCGTTGTCCACGACGATCACCTCGGCCCCTGCGGGAAGCGCTGTGCGCAGTGCGCGCAGGCAGCGGTCCAGTGCGTCTCGCGTCCGATACGAGACGATGATCACGGCGAGCGGCGGCCGCGACGTCACGGCGCTCTCCCGAGTTCCGGCTGCAGCAGCGGCGGATGCGCGGGGCTCCAGCGGCGCAGGGGCGGCGCGAGCATCGCGCGGTACGCCGCGCGCGAGATCCGACGCCCGCGCCAGAGCGCGCGCCGCTCCCTCAGCAGCTCCGGCAGGCTCATCACGCAGTCGACGAGTGCCAGGGCGGCGAGCCCCGGACGCAACTCGCGAATTCCGCGGAGAAGCATCCATGCCGCGAGCGCCGGCCCGAGCAGCAGCAGACGGCCGGCCGGCGCGCAGCGGATGAAGAGCCGTGCGGAGTTTCGCAGCAGCAGTCGCAGCTTGAAATCGGCGATCCGTGACGCGGTGACGGATCCCTCGTGCAGAGTTACGGCCTCCGGGACATAGCGCGTCCGCCAGCCGCGGAGCAGGAGGCGCAGTCCGAGATCCACGTCCTCGAGGTACGCGAAATAGCCCTCGTCGAACGGGCCCACATCCTGGAGCGCGGTGCGACGGTAGAGCGCCGCCGCCGCGCACGCGGAAGGAACCCAGGCCGGAGCCTCGTACGCGGGCCCGTCGCGATCACCGTGGCCGATCGAGTACGCCAGCACGCCGAAGGTGTCGCCGGCGGAATCGATCTGCGTCGGGTCGCGCCGCTGGAGCACTCTCGACGCGGCCGCGCCCGCGTCGGGATGTGAGTCGAGCGCGCGAACCAGCGATCGCAGCCACTCGGGATGAGCTTCGGCGTCGTTGTTGAGCAGCGCCACGTAGGGGGCGTCGCTGGCGGCAATCCCCGCGTTCACGGCGGCCGCGAATCCCCGGTTCTCGGCGAACCCGACCAGCCGCGCCTCGGGATGCGAATCGTGCATCAGCGCCGCGGTCCCGTCGGTCGAGCCGTTGTCGACGACGACGACGTCGAAGTCGGTGAACGTCTGCGCGCGTAGCGAGCGAAGCGCGATCGGCAGCAGCGACGCCCCGTTCCACGAGGGGATGACGACGGAGACTCTGGCCACTCTATCCCTTCCCCGCCGCGAGGCGCATGCGGGTCACCACGCGATAGAGCCAGGGCGTGAATGCCGCCGCCGAAGCCGCGGCCCAGCGCCGCAGCGGCCACGGCCGCGCCCGCAGGGCCCGCCTGAAATACCGCGTCGCCTCCGCCGGCGCGCCGCCGACCATGAGCAGCGTGGCCAGCGCGTAGAGGAAATCGCCACGCGCGCGTCGATCGAGCCTTAGTTCGCTGGGGCGATGCTCCGCGAGGAGGGCGCAAGCCTCGACGAGACGCTGCGGCGAGCTGGAGATGCCGCCGATGGTGTCGCGGCTCCGGACCAGCACTTCATCGACGGCTACGAAGCGCGACGCGCGCGCGAGGCGTAGCCACAGGTCCCAGTCCTGGAGTCGCGGCAGCTCGACGTCGAACCCGCCGATCGCCTCCAGAGGAGCGCGGCGCATGATGGCGGTGGAGGTGTCGATGAAGTTGCCGGTGACCAGGACCGCCAACGGATCACTGCGTCCGCTCAGATCGGGCAGCGTCGGCGTCCGCTGCCGTCCGTTGGATTCCACAACGCGGCGGCAATAGGCGACGTCGGCGCCGGTGTGCGCATCAAGGACGCCGGTCATGCGTGTCAGGAATTCCGGAGCCCAGGTGTCGTCATCGTCGAGGAAGCAGACGTAGCCGCCGCGGGCCAACCGAAGCCCCGCGTTGCGCGCGGCCGCCGCGCCGCCGGATCGGTCGAGCCGGATCAGGCGTGCGCGCCGGACGGCGTTCACCGCGGCTTCGATTTCGACGGCGGCGGATACGGCCGAGCTGTCGTCGACGACGATCAGCTCCCACGACGGCTCGCTCTGCGCCTCCACGCTCGCGATCGCCTGGCGCAGCAGCGCCGGCCGGTCGCGCGTCGGGATAACCACGGTGGCTCGTGGAGGAGCGACGGCATAGCCGGTCCCCGTGCTCATGATTCGCGGCGGGGTTTGCCGACGACGAAGATCGGCTCCGGCTCGATCGCATGCAGCGCCAGGAGAGCTGGCGGTTGCTCGTCGGCGAAGCGGTCGGTCCGTACGTGGAAGCCGGCGCGGCGCAGGCGGTCCGGATAATCGCTTCCGTAGGCGCGCATGTGGTCTGCCTGACCGAAGAGGCGCTCGCGCTCCGACGGCTCCCGAACGCGCGGATCTTCGAATGTACGCGCGCGTGTGGGATCGATCGGCACCTGGAGCATGGCCCATCCCGAGTCGCTCAGCACACGGTACAGCTCCTCCAGCGCCGCCACGTCGTCAGACACGTGCTCGAGCACATGACTGCACAGGATCACGTCGAAAGCGCCACTGGCGAATGGCAGTGCGGTGATGTCACACCGGATCGAAACGTCGGTGCCGTCGAGGTCGACGGAAAGGTACTCGATGGAGCCGGACGCCAGCAGTCGGTTGCGGAGACACGACTCCGGGGCGAAATGCAGAACACGCCGCGGGCGCGTGAAGAGATCCGTGCGTGCGACGAGAAAGAGCCACTGGAGCCTGTGTCGCTCGAGCGATCCGCACTGAGGGCAGCGGGCATTCCTTCGCGCGACGACGCCTGCCGGTCGAAACGAGCGGAAGCGCCAGCCGCAGACAGGGCACTGCACCAGCCAGCGCCCGGCCTTGCACCATGCGATCTCCGCCACTCGCCAGAGTTTCTGCCGCACGGCAAGGGGCATCAGTGAGCGCAGGGTGCGTAGCGGGAGAGAACCGCCCGATGGCGGGGATGTGGCCGTCAAGGCTTCGCCGCCCGGAGCTGCGCTTCCCGCATCATCGCGCGCGCGTCGTCGTAGTGGCTCTCGAGCCGCTCCGCCAGCAGCGAAGCCTCGTGCTGGCGCTCGACATGCCTGCGTCCGGCACGTGCGAGATCGGCCCACCGCTCGGGATGTTGCAGCAGCCATCGCAGGTGCGCCGCCAGCTGATCGAGATCGTCCTCGGGCGCAAGCAACGCCCCGCCGGCGCCGGCCACGAACGGAATGTCCGCGTGGGTGGTGGACACGATCGGCAGACCCGTGGCCTGCGCCTCGATGAGCGCCGTCGGCGCGCCGCCCTCCCCATCGCCCTTTGGTCCGAAGCGGCTCGGATGGATGAATACGTCCGCATCGGCCAGATCGCGCGCGTATTGCTCGTGAGTACGCATTCCGGCGAACTCGACGCGCTCCGCGATTCCCAGCTCGCGCGCGAGCGCTTCGAGCGCAGGTCGCTCCGGCCCGTCGCCGATCAGACGCAGGCGTGAACCGGTACCGTCCGCAGCGCGCGCGAAGGCCCGCAGCGTGAGATCCACGCCCTTTTTGGGGACGAACCGGCACGCCTGGAGCACGATGGCCCGTTCCCGCGGCGCCGGCAGCCGAAAGGGAAAGCTTTCGATTCGAATCGGGATCGGATGCACGCGAGTCCTGTGCGGCGGTGCGCCGAGGTCGATGAGCCGCTCGCGCAGGGACGGGCCTTCCGCTAGAACGAGCGTCGCATGATGCAGCAGCGCGCGGATACGTCGCCGCCACCTCCAGTCCCGTGGCAGCTCCGTGGCGTCGAATCCGTAGAAGGTCACGACGAGCGGAATGCCGGCCCTTCGGGCAGCCGGCCACGCAGCGACGCCCTCCGCGGCAAAGTGCGCGTGCACGACTTCGGGGCACACCGCCCTGATCGCGCGAGCCACGCGCGCGCGCCGCTGTCGGATCTCGGCGAGCGGCAACCACCGACGCGCGAGGGAAGCAACGCGACCGCCCGCGCACTCGTCCAGCCGCAAGGGTGGGTCGTCGGACCAGGCCGTACCGCGGACGATCTCATGCGTCGACACCACGGCTCTGTATCGGGAGTGGCTCGTCACCGTCGTGCGGATGAACGTCTCCGACGGCACCGGAAACCGCGACCGGTAGTGCAGCACGAGGGGCATCATGCCGTGCCCGCGATTCGATTGCATGTGGATCGCATCTTCTTCCGCAGCACCCGGGGGCGGGTAAGGCAGAGGAGCAGCACGGCGCCCGCGATGATGGGGGCGGTTTTCGGCGATGCGCCGGAGCACGCGGCCGGGGTCTGACAGCCCCAGCCGCAGTGCGGCACCATGGGCCGTATCGTCTGGGATCGGCATCCATGCATCACAGGCGACTGCCTCGCAGCAGCGACAGCGCCAGCATCATCGACGGGGGACGCAGCCACGCCAGCGTGATCAGGTAGACCAGACCGCTCGCCGGGATCACAATCAAAAGGAGCGCGGGATCAGAGAGGCCCGCCTCCGTCACGAGGCCACGAATGATGCGCGCCGCGGCGGCCATGACACCGAGCGCGAGCAACGGAGGCCACAGGAGACGAACGAGATCATCGAGATGCAGGTCGACGAGCGCGCCGGCAATCAGGAGGGCGGGCAGCGCGAGTGCCCACGACGCGAGCGCGTACGCAACCGCAACACCTTCGACCTCCCATCGCAGGCCCAAAACGACGGCCGCCGCGACGACGATGGCAGACACGAGACCCCACCGGAACATGACGTCAGTGCGCCCCACCGATTGATAGATCCATCCCGTCGTGATCACCATCACCTGTGCGATCCCGGCGACGGAGAGTGCCTGGAGCAGGAAGCCCGCGCGCTCCCAGACCGACCCGAACAGGGCGGAGGCGATCTCCGGTCCCGTCGCGGCCATCAGGACGAGAATCGGCGCCGTCATTAGTGTCGTCAGCTGAATGCTGGCTCCTGCAATCCGTCGTCGGCGCTCCGGCTCGCTTCGCAGTTCGGCCAGGAGCGGAAACATCACCTGTCCCACGATCGCCGATACCTGTTGCAGCGGCAGATACATCAGATTGTACGCGATGCCGTAGAGACCCAACTGGCCGCTGCCGAGCACGCGTCCGATCAGCAGGTTGTCCGCGTTCCGCGCCCAATAATTGACGAAGGCGAATCCGGTGAGATGACTGCTGAAGGGGATCAAGTCACGTAGCGCTTGCCGGTCCGGCATGCCCGTGGGCCTCCAGCGCGCCATGAGGAAAGCCATCGCGGTGCCGGTCGCCGATGCCACCAGCACCTGGGCGACCAGTGCCCATGCCCCCGCACCGGAGAACGCGAGCGCGATCGCCGCGATGGCGCCAGCCGAAACCGCGACGAACTCTGTCGCGGCGAAAGCGCGGAACCGCATCCCCCGGATCAGCATGGATCGTGGTGTGGTGCCCGCGGCGACCAGCACGAGTTGCAGCGCCATCGCCTGCGTCAGGAGCGTGAGCGCGGGGCGGCCAAAGAACCAGGCGAGGAGCGGCGCGGCCGCGGCAACCACGATCATGAACGACAGGCCCACCCCCAGCGTGAACCAGAAGACGGTGGATCGGTGCGTTTCCAGCAGCGGCCGCTGCTGCACCAGGGCGGCGCCGAGGCCCATGTCCGTGAACAGGGTGCCGAAGCCCGTCACCAACGCCACCATCGCGAGGAGACCGAAGTCGTCCGGGACCAGAATGCGCGCGAGCACCACTGTCGCGGCGATCTGGACAAGGTGGCCACCCACCTTGCCAGCGCCGTTCCAGAGCACCGAGTCAAAGGCGTGGTAGGTGCCAAACGAATCGGTCGTGCGCTCTACCGGGCTGCGCAGCAGCGAGGCTGTTGGCCGAGTCATCAGTGAGACGCGATCACGGTGTAGCTCGCCGTCTCCTCCGGGTGCGGATCCCAGCGATCGAGGGCGGGAGCCACCCGCTGGCCCAGCCACCAGAGCGGCGCGAGCAGGAGCCCGAGCCGGCCCGACAGCCAACGCTGGGTGTGGTAGTTGAACTTCAGCACCCAGGTCTGCCAGAAACCCGTGTTCTCGCGCACTTCGACCGACCCAAAGCCTGCTCGCGCGAGCAGGTGCTCCAGCCCGTGGCGCGTGAAGCGATAGTAGTCGTGCGGCGCTTCGTGCACGCCCCACATGAACGGCACCGTCAGGAACAGGCGTCCGTCCGTGCGCAGCACCCTTCGGCATTCGTGAAGAAACCCGGCTGGATCAGGCAAATGCTCCATGACCTGGAAGGCCACGACAGTATCGGCCGATGCGTCCCGGAAAGGCAGCGGCAGACCAATACTGGCCAGCACGTCCACATCCTTTAGGTCATGCAGACTCTGCGGCCAATCGACGCCGTAGTATCGATCGGCCCGCGACAGGATCTCCGCTCGATAGGGGGACTGGCCGCAGCCGAGGTCCAGGACCGTCCCCGCGTACGGCAGGCTCTCGGCGATGCGCCGGTTCAGCTCGAGGATGAGCCGGTTGTGCCTCACCCGTACCAGCCTTCGCGAATCTTGCGCGCGGGCGCGCCCGCGTAGATTGCGTTGGTCTCGAGCTCACCCCGCACCACCGAACCAGCACCGACGACGACATTGTCGGCAATCGTCGATCCGGGCAGAATGACGCAGTTCGCGCCGACAAAGACATTGCTTCCGATTCGGATGTCGGCCGTGATCCTCTCCTCGGCGACGAGGCGACCCGCGCGATAGTGATTGGAGTACGCGATGATGCGGGTGCCGGGACCGATCGCCACGCCCGAGCCGAGGACGATCGTGCCCCGCGCGACGTTCACATAGCAGTATGCGCCCAGGTGACAGTGCTCTCCCATGATCAGTCGACCGTCTGTATTCAGAACGTAGGTGCCATGGTAGAGTGCGCAGCCGTCTCCCGCGCTGAAGTGTGCAGGGTGCGACACGATCACGCCGGTATCGATTTGGCAGGACGTCCGATAGCGCCGGCGCCGCAGCCATGCCGCAAGGTCGGATCGATTGTGACGGATCAGCGCATCGGCGCAGCCTGCGAGGAATCCGGTCACGAGGCCTCGGCCAGCCATCGCTCGTCCTCCGGCAGCAGGGTCGGAAAGTTCACGCAGCGGGCGACAGCCCTGTCCGCGTTCCGGACGGATGGCAGCTCGGGATCGACCGGATGCAGCTTCCCGGTGAACCAGACGCCGAGATCGACGCCCAGTTCCCGGACCGCCCAGTCCCGCCGCCGCTTGCGCTCGGGATCCACGAGCACGGGGTAGCGCAGGAATACGGGTGCCGAGTCCTGGACGATCAGCGGCAGAGCATGCCCGGTGCGATGACACCACTCATCCCACACGGTGGCGGCCGCGCGACGCCGATGTGTGAACCGCTCGATCTTGCCGAGCTGATTGAGCGCGAGAGCGGCAGCCGGAGCGGACATCGCGCGGCCATAATCCCCCGGCCGCTCACCTCTCGCCTCGGCAGCCGTCGTGGTCGGGTAGATGCGTCCAGCACGATGCTGCCGAGCCCAGGGATTACCCCGAACGATCCCGCGGGAGTGACCCTGCCGATACAGCAGAGGCACCACGTCGAGGAGGCGACGCACGTGTGCGGCGTCCGGCGGCCCTGCGCGCTCCGCGAGGTGCGCGAGCTGCGAGGCGAGGTCGGGCTGGTTGGTCACCGCGATGCCGCCCTGCGCCGAGCTGATGACCTTCGACCGCTCCGTCGAGTAGATGCCGATGTCGCCGCGGGTGCCCACGTTCGCGCCCTTCCACTGCGCCCCCATCGCCTGCGCGCAGTCCTCGATGACAACAAGCCCGAGCCGCCGGGCATGGGACAGCGCCCGCTCGTAGTCGCGGCTGACCAGTCCATAGAGGTGCTGCAGCACGACGGCGCGCGTTCGAGGCGTGATGGCTCTCTCCAGCGCCTGCGCGTCGAGCCCGTAGGTTTCGAGTTCGATGTCTGCGAAAACGGGTATCAGCCCCGCGAAGCGGATCGCGTTGGGCACGACCACGCAGGTGTAGCCGGGAACGACCACTTCCGCGCCGGGCTCCAGCTTCAGCGCTTCGAACGCCGCGCTCAACGCGACTCGTCCGCTCTCGAACGCGACGGCGCGATGCGAGCGATTCCACGCGGCGAATGCTTCCTCGAACGCCGCGACGGTCGTGCGCTCACGCCAGCGCTCCGGCTGCTCGCGCCAGCGACGGGCGAGCTCCACGTCGTCGCGTTCCGTCGTCCCGTACACTGGACTCACGGGAGACCAGCGATCCGCCAGCGGCGCCCTCGCTCCGCTCATGCGCGGCTCACGGCGGCGCCGAACGCGTCCCGCACGCCTGCGATCACCCGATCGACATCGCGGTCCGTGAGCTTCGCGGACAGCGGAAGTGACAACGTGCGATCCGATATGAACTCCGCTTCGGGATAGTCTCCCCGCCGATGGCCGAAGGCTTCGCGGTAATACTGGTGCAGGTGGACCGCCATGTAGTGGATGCCGGTACCGATGCCGGCTCGATGCAGCCGATCCTGAAGTTCCTGCCTGCCAAGGCCGCCGGAGCCGCCGTCCACCAGCACCGCGTACAGATGCCGCGCGTGCCGTGTCTGCGGTTCGGGCGCCGCGGGCAGTACCAGCGGCAAGTCGCGCAGCGCTTCGTCGTAGCGACGCCAGATCTGATCGCGACGGACCCAGTTCCCCTCCAGCCGCTCGAGCTGGTGCAGTCCGAGTGCCGCCTGAAGATCCATCATGTTGTACTTGAAGCCGGGTACCGTCACCTCATAATGCCGGAAGCCCTCGTCCGAGTATCGCTTCCACGCGTCGTGCGACAGACCGTGCAGACTCAGCGTCTTGATGCGGCCCGCGAATTCCTCGCTGGCCGTTGTCACCATTCCGCCCTCTCCCGTCGTCAGGTTCTTCGTGACGTAGAACGAGAAGCAGGTGAGGTCGCCGATCGTGCCGATCTTCCTGCCCCGATACTCCGCTTCGATCGCATGCGCGGCGTCCTCGACAAGGATCAGACGGTATTCCGCGGCGAGTGCCTCGAGCGCGTCCATCTCGCAGGGGCGGCCGCCGAAGTGAACGGGCAGTAGCGCGCGGATCCGTCGCCCCGTACGCCGGTTCGTCGTGCCGTCATCGGTGACTTCGCATTCGGTCTCGAGGAACCGGCGGACTGCGTCGGGACTCAGGTTCTGCGTCGCCCGGTCCACATCGACGAAACGCGGAACCCCCCCGGCGTGGATGATCGCGTTGGCAGTTGCGACAAAAGTCAGTGGCGACGTGATGACTTCGTCGCCCGGCTGAACCCCGGCAACCAGCATCGACACGTGCAATGCAGCGGTGCAGGAGTTGAGAGCGACCGCGTGCTGTGCCCCGATGTAATCGCGGAATGCAGCCTCGAAACGTGCGACGCGCGGACCGGTTCCGATCCACCCGGAACGAAGCGTGTCGACGACCTCGCCGATCTCGTCGTCAGTGATCTGCGGGCTGCCGAAAATCAGGAACTCGTCGGTCATGCTCCCGCCCGTCGCCCCGCCTGGAATCCTGCCCAGCGCACGAACTCGTACGTGAGCAGCTGCGGCAGGCGGTGGGTGTGGCCCTGCCGCATGAAATACTTCAGCTCGGTGCCGAGGAAGCGCGCGGACTCGCCGAGCGTGGCGCCGCCGTCGAGCCCGATGCCGCGCAGCGCGCGACCGACCAGGAAGGTGCGCCGGAACAGGCCGCGCAACGAGTAGCTGTGCGCGTGCAGCGCTTCGGCCGTCGGCTCATAGGCGAGGCTCCAGCCGGCGGCGAGGGCCTGGTGCGCCCAGACCTGGTCCTCGCTCACGGGCACGTCGTCGACGAACGGCACGCGCAGCAGCGCCCCGCGCCGCACTGCGCTGAACGCGTTCGAGAAGACGACGCGACCGGGCCGCGGCGTATGCCCGCCCGGCTGCGGATCGAAGCGCAGCGGCTCGGCCGGATAATTCATGGCGACGAAGAACATCTCCATCGTCGTCGCATCGCGCGGGATCTGGCGGCCGTAGACGCCGGCCAGCCGCGGATCGCGCCGGAGCGCGGCGTCGAGCCGGAGCGGCCAGTCCGCCGTGACCGGCAGCACGTCCTGCGTCAGAAAGCAGATGGTCGCGCCGCGGGTCAGCCGCGCGCCGAGATTGCGCGTGCGTCCGTGGCCGAACTCGCTGCGCGGTATGCGGTGCACCGCGAAGCCCGCCTCTTCCGCGACGCGGTCGCTGCCGTCCGTGGAGCCGGAATCGATGACGAGCACTTCGACGCCGTACCGCTCGCGCAGCGTGCCCAGGTGGCGCGCCAGGTTCCGGAAATGGCCGCCGCCGTTCAGCGTCGGCACCACGATCGAGACGTCGTGCGCCATCAGACGCGCTCGAACTCCGACGCGCGCAGCAGGCTGAGGAAGAAGGACCCGAACACGCCTTCCGCGCCGATGACCATGAGCGTGAGCGCGAGGACGGCGGGCCGCACGGCGAAGAGCACGCCGCCGCCCTGGCTCAGCCAGCTCGACAGGATCCAGACGTTGAGGGCGAGGCCGGCGCCGAGCAGCAACAGGCCGAACGCGACGCCGCGCTCGAGCGTGTACGCGCGATGGAAGCGCACGATCCACGGATCGAAGGTGCCGACGCGGTGCACGAGCGCATACGTCTTGGCGAACAGGCCGAGCAGCAGGAGCTGGGTGCCGAGCATCGCGATCGTGCCGCCCACGAACATGAAGTGGAAGTCGAGCGTCAGGCGGCCGAAGCGAACGGGGCCGAAGAGCAGGGCGGTCTCGAGGCCGAGTCCCGCGAGCAGCAGCGCGATGCCCGGGAGCAGGAAGAGCCGCGTCGGACTGAGCAGGATCAGCCGCTGGATGACGCGCCAGCCGTCGCCAACGCTGCGGCGCGCGGCGCCCTCCGCGCGCGGGCTGAAAACGACGGGGACCTCGACCATGCGGAGTCCGGCGCGGCCCGCCTCCATCACCATCTCGCTCGCGAACTCGACGCCGACCGCGCCCAGGTTCAGGCGCGGCAACGCGTCGCGGCGGATGGAGCGCATGCCGCAGCGCACGTCGGAAACGCGCAGGCCGAATGCGCGGCGGAACAGGTGCGCCTGGAGCGGCTCCAGCACGTGCCGGTGGCGGCCGCCCATCGCGCCCGGAAGCATGGTGCCGTTGCGGCGCGTGCCGAGCACCATCTCGTAACCGGCGCGCAGCGGCTCCACGAAACGGTTCAGCGTGGCGACGTCGTAGGTGCCGTCGCCGTCGACCAGCACGACGAGCTCGCCGCGGGCGGCCTCGATGCCGCGAAGGCAGGCTGCGCCGTAGCCGCGAATCGGCTGCGACACGACGATCGCGCCCGCCGCCGCGGCGCGGGCCGCCGAATCGTCGTCCGACGCATTGTCGCAGACGATGATCTCCGCGGTGTAGCCGTCGCGCTCGATCGCGGCGCGCAGCTCGGCGACCACCAAGGCGACCGTTTCCTCCTCGTTGCGGCACGGCACCACGACGGACAGCAGCGGCGTCGTGTCGCCCGCGACCGCCGCGCCCGGCGTCTCCGGCAGCGTCGGCCGGACACCCGTCGTGGTCATCGTCTTCACCGCTTCCGCGCGACCGCGATCAGGCTCACGCCCCGACGATAGCGCCGGCGCTCAGCGCCCGGCCGCACCTGCGCCAGACGCCGGGCCTCGCCCGCGAACGTCCGCGTCAGCAGCCGATTCACGGGCGCGGAGGGCATGGAGAAGTCGGTGCCGCCGCGACCGCTCGCGCGGCCCAGCACGCGAGCCGCGCCGCGAATCGCCCGCACCACCGGATAGAGTCGCGCGTTGAAGTAGGAGAGCATTTCGACGTCCAGCGGCAGCGAGGCGAGGAGGCTGACGAGCGTCTCCTCCGTGTAGCGCCGATAGTGGCCGAAGCTCTCGTCGTGCTCGCTCCACAGGGCCGGATCGGCGGGCACGGTGATCAGTACGCGACTGCCGCTCGGCACGGCCGTCAGCACGTCGGTCATGAACGCGTGATCGTCCGGCACGTGCTCGATGACGTCCAGCAGCATGAACAGCTCGGCCAGCCGATCCTGCGGTCGCAGGTCCGCCGGCGCCGTGCCCGCGATGAAGTGCACGTTCGGAAAGCGTCGTCGCGCGAGCGCGATCGCCGGCTCGTGCGGATCGATGCCGCACACGTCGTAGTCCGCCGCGAGCGCGGCGACATTGGCGCCGGTGCCGCAGCCGATCTCGACGATGCGATGCCCCGCGCCCGGCGGCACGAACGTCTCGACCACCGACTTCAGGATCCGGCGCCGGCCGACGAACCACCAGTGCGACAGCTCGATCTCCGCGTGCAGCGTAAAGAGGTCGTCGCGCATCAGGAGCCCGACTCGCGCGCGGCCCGGGAAGGGGGCGACGCTGCGTGCAGCGGCTGCACGGCGCGGTGCGACGGCGCGTGGTCTGCCGTTCCCTCGGTGTTGTAAACGGGCGCCCTGGGCGGCAGCAGGTTGAAGCGCAGGATGTGCAGCAGCGCGGCGACGCCGTCGCGCCAGCCGATCTTCTTGCCCTCCGCGTACGTGCGACCGTTGTACGTGATGGGCATCTCGTAGACGCGGGCCTTCGCCTGCGCGAGGCGCGCCGTCAGCTCGGGCTCGAAGCCGAAGCGATTCGCGCGCAGCGGCAGGCTCTTGATCAGGTCCGCCCTCACCATCTTGTAGCAGGTTTCCATGTCGGTGAGGTTCAGGTCGGTCAGCATGTTGGAAAGCAGCGTCAGCAGGCCGTTGCCCACGCTGTGCCAGAAGTACAGCACGCGATGCGGACCGCCGAGGAAGCGGCTGCCGAAGACGGCGTCCGCGCGCCCGTCCCTGATGGGATCGAGCAGGTCCACGAACTCCTGGGGATCGTATTCCAGGTCGGCGTCCTGAATGACGACCACTTCGCCGGTCGCGTGCTGGATGCCGGAGCGGCAGGCGGCGCCCTTGCCGCGATTGCGAGGGTGAGCGACGAGGACGTCGATCGCGCCGTCGTCGCGCAGCCGCTCGAGCACCTGGAGCGTGCCATCCGTCGAGCAGTCGTCGACGCAGATGATCTCGATGGGCAGCGGCACGGCACGGACGCGGGCGATGGAGTGCTCGACCGTCGCTTCCTCGTTGAACACCGGCATGATCACGCTCAGGCGCAGAAACTCCGCGCGTTGCGCCGGCTTGCCATGGCCGACCTCGAGCATCTCGCGGCGTCGCGCGCTCATGAATCCTCCACTCCGTAACGGTTCAGCTTGCGGTAGAGCGTCGACGGATCGATGCCCAGCACCTCCGCGGCGCGTGCCTTGTTGCCGCCCGCCGCCGACAGCACCCACATGATGTAGGCGCGCTCGATGACCTCGAGCGTCGGATTCGGTGGCGGCTCCTCGCCCACCAGCGGCGCCGCGGGCGGCTCGAGCAGCCGCTGCGGCAGGTGCTCCACGTCCATGACCCCGCTGGTCGCCAGGATGGCCGCGCGCTCGAGCGCGTTCTCCATCTCGCGCACGTTGCCCGGCCAGTCGTAGGCGGAGAGCACCTCGAGCGCCGGCTCGGTCAGGCGGAAGCCGTCGCCGTTCGCCTGGCCCCGATCGAGCCGGGCGAGGAAATGTTCGGCGAGGAGCGCGACGTCGTCGCGCCGGTCGCGCAGCGGCGGCAGATGCAGGGAGACGACGTTGAGGCGGTAGTACAGGTCCGTGCGGAACGAGCCCTTGCGGATCTCCTGCTCCAGATCGCGATTCGTCGCCGCGATGATGCGCACGTCGATCGACACCGCCTCGGTCGCGCCGACCGGGATGACTTCGCGCTCCTGGAGCGCGCGCAGCAGCTTGACCTGGAGCGCGGGCGAGGTCTCGCCGATCTCGTCGAGGAAGAAGGTGCCGCCGCGCGCGGCGACGAGCAGGCCTTCCTTGTCCTTCACCGCGCCGGTGAAGCTGCCCTTCACGTGGCCGAAGAGCTCGGACTCGAGCAGGTTCTCCGGCAGGGCGCCGCAGTTGATCGAGATGAACGCGCCGCCCTCGCGATCCGAGAGCGAGTGGATGTAGCGCGCCAGGATCTCCTTGCCCGTGCCGCTCTCGCCCGTGATGAGCACGGTCGAATCCGTCGGCGCGACGGTCTCGGCCAGCCGCAGCACGTCGACGAACTGGCGGTTCCGGCCGACGGGCCGGCCGCCCTTCGTCGTGTCACGACGACGGATCTCGCGCTTCAGCTCCTTGTTCTCCTTCTTGAGCGTGCGCGTCTCGGCCGCGCGCCGGCAGAGCGCCACCATGTCGTCATTGGTGAAGGGCTTCTGGAGGTAGTAGAACGCGCCCTGGTTGACCGCCTGCACCGCGCTGTGCAGCGAGGCCTGCGCGGTCATCAGGATGACGGGTGTCTCCGGATCCTTCTCGCGCACCGCGGCCAGCACCTCGATGCCGGTCACGCCCGGCATGCGCACGTCGGTCAGCACGATGTCGGGATCGATGTCGTCCAGACGCGCGAGCGCCTCGCGGCCGCTCTGCGTGACCTCCACCTCGAAACCTTCGCCACGCAGCAGGATCTGCAGCGTGTTCAGGATCGAGCTCTCGTCGTCGATGACCAGAACCTTGGGCTTCATCTCATGACTCTCCGTTCGGTCCGGGCAGGTATACCGTGAAGCGCGTGCCCCCGGCGGGAGCGGTGTCGACGAAGATCGCGCCGTGGTGCGACGTCACGGCCCGGTGCACGAGCGCGAGACCGAGCCCGCTGCCACCCCTGCGTCGCGTGAAGAAAGGATCGAATACGCGCGACAGATCCGCCGGCGCGATGCCGCCGCCGTCGTCGCTCACCGTCCAGCGGATCGGATACTCCATCTCGACGCCCACCGGCAGCTCCCATTCGCGCACCCGACGCAGGTCCACGCGCACGGGACCCTGCTTCGAGTGCTGGAGGGCGTTCAGGACCAGATTGTAGATCGCGCGATGGAGCAGGTCCTCGTCGCCCTGCACCACGATCGGCTGTGCGCCTAGGCTCAGGTCGACGGACAGGTCGCCGCGCGACTCCGGGTGCCGTTTCGCCAGCTCAATCGCCACGCTCGAGATCGCCGCCAGGTCGACCCGCGCCGCCTGCCGCGGCTCCACCCGGCCGAACTCGATGAAGTCCGTCAGCAGCCGGCTGAGGCGATCCGACTCCGTCAGCACCAGCCCGCCCAGCACCCGACGATCCTCCACCCGCAGCGCCCCCGTCTTCCGACCCGCCGTCAGCTGCTCGACCGCGCTCCGGATCGACGCCAGCGGGTTCTTGATCTCGTGCGCCATCGACGCCGACAGCTCCGCCACCGCCTGGAGCCGCTCGGCCCGTCGCTTCACCTCTTCCAGCCGACGTCCATCCGTGATGTCCTGCACCACCACCGTCGCCCAGGGCGCGCCCGCGCGCTCCAGCACCGTCGTGCGCGCACCGATCAGCCGCTCCTCGCCTTCCTCGTGCTGGCGTGGACTCTCGAACCAGCGCACCGACTGCCGCGTCCGCAGGCTGCGCGCGAGCGTCGAGCCCAGCGCCGGCACACGCGCATCCATCTCGTCCAGCACCGGACGCCCCAGCCAGTCCGCCCGTCGGATGCCGAGCAGCCCCGCCGCCGCGTCGTTCATGTAGACCAGCCGGCCGTCCGCATCCACCGTCACCACTCCCGTGTCCAGCGCGGCCAGGATGTCGCCGTGGTCCAGCCGCAGCTGGCGCAGCTCCGACACGACCTCCCCCAGCGCCACACCCGTCCGCCGCAGCCGATCGCCCAGGTAACCCGTCACCAGCGCGATCACCGCGAACACCGTCACCTGCACGAACACCGACGACGGCACCGCCCCCTCGTGGCCCCACAGGATGTCCGCGAAGTACAGCAGGCTCGTCAGCGCGCCGATCAGCATTCCGCCCGGCAGCGGCAGCATCAGCGCCCCCGCCGCGATCACCAGGATGTACAGCGGTGCGAAGTCGCTCGCGTAGCCGCCGGTCACGTGCACGACGCCCGTCACCAGCAGCGAATCCACCAGCGACTGGCCGTACAGGAAATTCGCCCCCGGCGAACGGTTCAGAATCCCCGTCCACCACGCGCTGAAACCCGTCACCGCCACCGCCACCAGCAGCACCAGCGTCGCGACCAGCGTCGACTGCGGGTCCGCCTCCACCCAGTTGAACAGCGCGGCCACGAACACGGCCGCCGCCAGAATCAGCCGGCTGGCGTAGATCCACCGCAGTAGACGCAGCGGTCCTACGAGCATGGATTCGCCTGGTGTGGGGACACGGGATTTACTCGGGAGGGGGTTGCAGAAGGCTAGTAGAGAGAGTTGCAGAATGCAAGCGTTTCGCGGCCGCGTATCCTCCGCTACCGGGCCCACCGGCCGAGCACGAGCACGTCTTGCCTCGGCCGATGGCACGCGAGGCCTCTCCCTGCGGCCGATCGCCCAACCGCGAAAAGCCGTGGGCCGGCGGGTCGCGTTTTCGACGGCGGCCGGTCCAGGTACCTGCACGTGCACGTGGGTCGTGCTCGTGCTCGGCCTGTCGCCCCGAACGCCGGCCAGCCGTCCAGCCCACGAGGAACCTTCCTCGCTTCCCTGCTGTCGTACCGGATGGTACATCGCTTGCGCCCGCGGAACCGGGGTTACCCGCATGGGAGGAAGGGCAGGATGGCTGAATCGACAGAGGTCGCGCGCGGCTCACGCGCGCGTATGCGTGTGCGCGCCGCCGTGCGCGCCATTTCGTTTCCGTCGCGAAGCAGGGGCTCGTTGGTAAGCGAGGCGCGGGAATCGGAACGCTGGCGCGGGCGATACCGGGTACCGGCCGCGCGCGGCTTCGCGCTGGTCGCGGCGATTGCGCTGACCGTCCTCTCCGCGCTGCCGGTGAGCGCGCAGTATTTCGGTCGCAATAAGGTCCAGTACGACGACTTCGACTGGCAGGTGATGGCGACCGAGAACTTCGACATCCACTTCTATCCGGAGGCGCGGCTGGCGACGGAGGACGGGGCGCGCATGGTGGAGCGGTGGAATGCGAGGCTGAAGGACGCGTTCCAGCATCGGCTGCGGGGCCGGAAGCCCATCGTCTACTACGCGGATCATCCCGACTTCCAGCAGACGAACGTGATCAGCGGGCTGATCGGCGAGGGGACGGGCGGCGTCACGGAAGCGCTGAAGAATCGCATGACGCTGCCCTTCACGGGGGTCTACGAGGACAACGACCACGTGATCGGCCACGAGCTGGTGCACGTCTATCAGTACGACATCGCGAGTCGGGGCGGGATGGCGGGGCTGTCGCAGATGGGACGGCTGCCGCTGTGGCTGGTGGAGGGGATGGCGGAGTATCTGTCGACGGGGCGCGAGGACGCGCACACGGCGATGTGGATGCGCGACGCGGTGCTGCGCGACGACGTGCCCACGATCCGGCAGCTCACGCGCGACAGGCGCTACTTCCCGTATCGCTACGGCCAGGCGCTGCTGGCGTACGTCGCCGGTCTGTACGGGGACGGCGCGGTCACGGCGCTGTTCCGGTCGTCGCTGCGCAACGGCTGGGACGGCGCGGTGCGCGGCGTGCTCGGCATGACGAGCGATTCGCTGTCGCGGCAGTGGATCAGCGCGACGCGGGCCGCCTACCTGCCGACGATGGAAGGCCGCACGATTCCGGACGAGGTGGGGCGCGTCGTCCTGTCGGAGGATCTGGATGCCGGCTCGATGAACGTCGCGCCGTCGCTGAGCCCGGATGGCCGCTACGTGGCGTTCTACTCGGAGCTGGACCTGTTCTCGGTGGATCTGTTCATCGCGGATGCGCAGACGGGTGAGGTTCTGCACAAGGTGGCGAGCGCGGACTCGGACCCGCACTTCGACGCGCTGAGCTTCCTCCAGAGCGCCGGCACGTGGTCGCCGGACGGACAGCGGCTCGCGTTCGTGGTGTTCTCGCAGGGGGACAACGAGCTGGCGATCGCCGAGGTGGAGGATGGCGACATCGAGCAGCGCATCGCGGTGCGCGGCGTGGGCGCGATCCGGGATCCGGCGTGGTCGCCGGACGGACGCACGATTGCGTTCACGGGGCTTTCGGGCGGCATCTCCGACCTGTACCTGCTGGACATCGCGAGCGGGCAGGTGCGCCAGCTCACGAACGACCGCTACGCGGACATCCAGGCGGCGTGGTCGCCGGACGGCCGCACGATCGCGTTCGCGAGCGACCGCGGAACGGAGACCGATTTCGCGCGGCTGGTCTACAGCCCGATGCGGGTGACGCTCATCGAGGTGGCGACCGGAGCGACGGAAGTGCTGCCCGTGCTCGACGAGCGGGCGAAGCACATGAATCCGCAGTGGTCGCCGGACGGAACGGAGCTGTATTTCGTCGCGGACGTCGACGGCTTCAGCGACGTGTTCCGGACGAATCCGGCCACCGGCGCCACGTATCGCGTGACCAATGTGGCGACGGGAGTGAGCGGCGTGACCGACCTGTCCCCCGCGCTGACGGTCGCCGCGCGCACGGGCACGGTGATGTTCACGGTCTTCGGTGACGGCGAGTTCACGGTTCATTCGCTGACGCCGGAGCTGGCGGTGGGCACGCCGATCGAGGGCGTGACGCCGGGAATCAGCGTCGCGCGCGTGCTGCCGCCGGTCGAATCCGCGGGGCGCGGGCTGGTCGGCTCGTACCTGGACGACCCGCTCGCCGGCCTGCCGGACGCCACCGAATTCGTGGTGGCCGACTACGAGTCGAACCTGACGCTGGACTACATCGGCACGCCCGCGGTGGGCGCGATCTACTCGCCCGGCTACGGCAGCGGCTTCGTCGGCGGCGTGTCGTTCCTGTTCAGCGACATGCTGGGCAACCGCCAGGTGGGCGCGGTGCTCCAGGCACAGGGCGGCATCGAGGACATCGGCGGGCAGGCGGTGTACATCGACGCGGGCGACCGCTGGAACTGGGGCGTCGGGCTGACGCACATCCCGTATGCGAGCATCTACGGCCAGCGCGGCGTGACCGACAGTCGCGTCATCGATCGCATCGTACGCGAGCGCTTCTACGTATCCGAGGCGGGAGTTTTCGCGCAGTATCCGTTCACCATGACGCGGCGCTTCGAGGCGGACCTGAGCTACACGCGGTACGCCTTCGACATCGAGGAGGAGCTGCTGGAGTTCGATCGCCAGACGGGCCAGCTGATTTCGCGCACCGAGAACGACCTGAACGCGGCGCCGGACGTTCACATGGTCAGCAGCAGCCCCGCCTATGTAGGGGACAATTCCTTCTTCGGCTTCACCTCGCCCGTCAGCGGAGGACGCTTCCGCTACGAAGTGTCACCGACGGTGGGCACGCTCAACTTCGTGACGCTGAACCTCGACCACCGGCGCTACTTCTTCTTCAACCCGCTGACCCTCGCCGTACGCGGCATGCACTTCGGCTACTACACCGGGGACGAGAGCGACACGCGGCTGCGCGACGGCGTATTCCTCGGCTACGAATGGCTGATCAGGGGATACGCGCGCGAATCGTTCGAGTCCAACGAGTGTCCGGAATCGGTCGGCTCCGGCACGTTTTCGGATTGTCCCGCGTTCGGCCGACTGTACGGCAGCCGGATCGCCGTCGCGAACTTCGAGGCGCGCTTCCCCTTCCTCGGCGTCGAGGAGTTCGGGCTGATCAACTTCCCGTACCTGCCGACGGAGCTGACCGCCTTCTTCGACGCCGGCTTCGCCTGGTGCGGCGACAGTCCGCCCGAGACGCCGGAGCAGGACTTCGTGGTGCCGACGCGCTGCGGTCCCGGAGCCAACGGCGAGCCCGCGGAGGACACGGACCTGATGTTCAGGACGAACAGCATCGAGCGCATTCCGGTGTTCAGCGCGGGCGTCAGCTCGAGGTTCAACATCCTGGGCTACATCATCCTCGAGGTCTACTACGCCTACCCGTTCCAGCGGCCGGACAAGGGCTGGCACTTGGGCTTCAATCTGGCGCCCGGCTGGTAGCGGGAGCGGTGCCGCCCGGCTCGTCGTCGCGCGAGCCGGGCGGT
Organism: Longimicrobiales bacterium; assembly: GCA_035512635.1. Lineage (GTDB taxonomy): Bacteria > Gemmatimonadota > Gemmatimonadetes > Longimicrobiales > RSA9 > DATKDR01. The sequence continues at coordinate 68,948 of DATKDR010000047.1, forward strand.
GCGCCCACGTCGGGCGGCGTCACCCAGCGATCGAATTCACCGGCACCGAGGCGGGCTTTCAGCTCCAGGAGCTGGGTCGCGGCCCATGCGGCCGTCGGCGTGTGCGGGAAGGCGGCGGCCAGACGCGCGAGCTCCGGCATCGCGCGCTGCGGATCACTCCGGTCGCTCAGGTAGATCTCCGCGATCTCGCGCGAGATCAGCATCGCCGTCAGCGATTCGGGTTGAACGAGCGAGCGCGCGGCGCGCAACGCCTCGAGCGCACGCTTCGGGCGGCGCAGCTCCGATGCCTCGATGCGCGCGATGCGCAGCCAGGGCTCGGGATCGTCGGGCTCGTCCGCGGCGGCGGCCTCGTATGCGCCGATGGCTTCCTCGAAGCGGCCGCGGACGGCGAGGGATTCAGGAGCCGAGTAGCCGGGCCGTGACGGCACCGTGCTGCCGGACGGGTTGTAGAGCCGGCGCGCGAATGCGGTCGCGCCGCTCAACATCCCGTGCACCATCAGTCGCACGAACACCGGCAGACGGATCGCACCGGCCGGCAGCGCGATGGCCGGATGCACGCCCGTTTCCGAGACCCGCTCGCTCGACCGAAAGGCTTGGGCACCGGGCGCGTCAGTTTGCGGGCCGCGTCCGCTCGCGCGCCCACTCGCGCATGGCCGCGACGCGCTCGGCCATGGTCACGGCGAGGGGCCGGGTGGCAGCGATCTCCGCGGCCAGCGCAGCCGTGTCCGCGGCGCGCTCGGCGGCGAACGCGGCGTACATGGCGGAGACGACGACCTGCTCGATCTCGGCGCCGCTGAAGTCCGGGCTGGCCGCGGCGAGTGCGGCCACATCGAACGTGTGCGACGGCTGGTTGCGACGCTCGAGGTGGATGCGGAAGATCTCGGCGCGCGTGGCCTCGTCGGGCAGATCGACGAAGAAGATCTCGTCGAAGCGGCCCTTCCGCAGGAATTCGGCGGGCAGGCGCGCGACATCGTTGGCGGTGGCGACGACGAAGACGTCGCCGGTGCGGTCCTGCATCCAGGAGAGGAACCCGCCCAGCACGCGCTGCGACACGCCGCCATCCTCGCCGCCCGCCGCGAAGGCTTTTTCGAGCTCGTCGATCCAGAGGACGACGGGCGCCATGCGCTCGGCCGTCTGCATCGCGCGCTTGAAGTTCCGCTCGGACTCGCCGACGTATTTGTGGTAGAGATTGGCGGTATCGAGCTTCAGCAGAGGCAGGCCCCAGTCCCAGGCGACCGCCTTCGCGCACAGCGACTTGCCGCAGCCGGGCACACCCAGCAGCAGCATGCCGCGCGGGAATTCGAGGCCGAACGAGCGGGCCTTCGCCGAGTCGTGGACGATGGCGCGGCGCTCGGCCAGCCATTTCTTCAGGCCCGCCAGGTCGGCCACCTGCGACATCGGCGTCTCGGTCGGATAGTACTCGAGCAGCCCTTCGCGCTCGACCACCCGCTTCTTCGCTTCCATCACCTCGCGGATGTCCGCGGCGTTGAGGCGGCCGTCCTCCACGATCGCCCGCGTGAGCAGCTTCTCGGCCTCCATCAGCGTCAGCCCCTGGAGGTTGGCCAGCAGCTGCTCCTGCTCGGCGGGGTCGAGCTCGCTGCGGACGTGCATGCGCTGCGCGACGTCGTGCAGCACGCCCTGGAGCAGCGCGCGGTAATCGGCGGCGCCGGGAGCGGCCAGGCTCAGCAGCGCCGCCTGCGCGCGCAGCTGCGGCGGCAGGGACGCGGACTCCGCGGTCAGCACGAGCGCCCCCTCGTGTGTGCTCATCGCGCGGGCGGCATCGGCGACGCGCGCGGCGAGCGCGCGGTCGTCGGCGAGCGTATCGGCAATGCCCGGCATGTGGTAGAGCGCGGGCAGCTTGCCGGCGTCGATGTGCGCGAGCGCCTTCTCCGGCGCCTGCGTGTCGTAGACGGGAGCCTCGAGGTCGTCGCGGCGCAGGCCCCTGGTTCGCGACCAGACGAAGAGCGGCAGGCCGCGGCGAGCCGCCGCATGACGCAGCAGCGAAGCCGCACGCTCCTCCTCAGCCGTCTCGATCAGGATGAGGCCGTAGCGCGTGCGCAGCAGGACGTCCAGCTCGTCGAGCATCTCGGGATTCAAAGCAGTTCCCTCGCGGCGGTGCTGAGCCCGTCGAGCACGAACTGCACGCCGATGACCGTGACGAGCAGACCCATGATGCGGGTCATGACGTTGAGTCCGGTCTGGCCGGACGCGCGCAGCACAGTCGGCGCCGCGGCCAGAATCGCCCACGTCGTCAGCAGCACGAGCACGAGCGCCGTGTAGATCATCGCCTTCTGCGGCACCGTGGTCGCCTGTCCGAGGAGCGCGATGATGGTCGTGATCGCGCCGGGCCCGGCGAGTGTCGGAATGCCGAGCGGGATGATGCCGACGTCCTCCTTCGACGTGCCCTCCAGCTCCTCCTCCTCCGTGGTCTTCACGCGCGAGCGCTTCGCCTGGAGCATGTCCCAGCCGATGCCGAAGAAGATGATGCCGCCCGCGATCTTGAAGGCATAGGTCGTGATGCCGAAAAAGCGCAGGATCAGCGTGCCGAGTGTCGCGAAGGCGAGCAGCACGAGCAGCGCGGTGATCAGCGCGCGCAGCAGCGTGCGGCGTCGCTGCGGCTTCGTGTACGTCGCCGTAATGGCGAGGTAGAGCGGCACCGCGCCGATCGGATTGATGATCGCGAGCAGCGACGTATAGGCGAGAGCGAGAAGTGCGGTCAGCTCTTCCATGTCCTCACAGGACCGGATGCCGGATTCCGGATTCCGGATTCCGGATTACCGGGCCGACGTTCATTTCTCCTGTGGCGTGCATCATTGTCGATTGGGGGTCCGTATGAATGCCGGCGATCGGCGAGAGAGGGGCGCCTCCGCGCTCCGGCACCCGTAGTATATCCGCTCACGCTTCGACGCACGACACGAGACGCTCGCATGGATCGTCAGGAAAGGATCTGGTCGCGCATGGCGCGGCGGCTGGCGCTGGACCTGGGGGCGCGCATGGAGGGCCTGAAGGCCCGACTGGCCCGCCCGGCCGTCGTGCGCCCCGCGATCATCGACGCGTACCGCGGTTACGGCACGGTGGAGACGCTGCGCGTGCGGGGGCGCGTCATCCTGGATCCGGGCGTGCGTCCGGCGCGACCCGGCGATCGCTGGTGGGTGAACCTGATGCAGGCCTACCGCCGGCTCGAGAGCGACGAGGTCCCGTTCGCGCGCGTGGAGGTCCGGCACGGGAGCGCGAGGCGCGAGCTGGTCGCCAACGAGGAAGGGCACTTCGACGGCCACGTCGCGCTCGCGGAGCCGCCGACTTCGAAGCCGTGGACGACGGTAGGCATGCGCCTGGTGGATGCGTCGCGGCCGCCGTGCGAGACGGAAGCCGCGGTGTTCATCCCCACCGACGACGCGCGCTTCGGCGTCATCAGCGACATGGACGACACCGTCATCCGCACCGACGCGCGCAGCCTGTGGCGCATGCTGCGGCTCACGCTGTTCGCGAACGCGCACACGCGCGTCGCCTTTCCGGGCGTGTCGGCCTTCTTCCGCGCGCTGCACCTCGGTGAGGACGGTGCGACGCACAACCCGCTCTTCTACGTGTCGAGCAGCCCGTGGAACCTGCACGACCTGCTCGAGCACTTCCTCGAGCTGAACGAGATTCCGGAGGGGCCGCTCGTGCTGCGCGACTGGGGCTCCGCCGATCGCGAGACGCTGTCGACGAGCCATCATCATCACAAGCTGACCGCGATCCGCGACATCTTGCATACCTATCCGCACCTGCCCTTCATCCTGATCGGTGACAGCGGGCAGGCGGATCCCGAGATCTATCGCGATGTCGTGCACGAGTTCCCGAGCCGCATCCTCGCCGCCTACATCCGCGACGTCACGCTCGATCCGATGCGGAAACAGTCGATCCAGGAGCTGGCGACGGAAGTGAAGAGCGCGGGCAGCTCGCTCGTGCTGGCGTCGGACACGCTCGCGGCCGCGCGTCACGCCGCGGAGCACGGCTGGATCACCGCGGACATCCTGGTCGAGATCGAGGGCCGCGCCGGCAGCGATCGCGCCCAGGCGCGCGCGGACGGCGAGTCGACCGAGCGCGGACGCACGGTGGTCGTCGAAGGCTGATGGCGACAGGCGGTAGGCGGTATACGGTAGGCGGTATACGGTATTCGGTGGGCGGTACTGGCTACCGAATACCGCATACTGAATACTGCCTACTGAATACGGTCTACTGAATCGCCGGCAGACTCAGCCGGAAACGACTGCCCGCGCCGGGGCTGCTGTCGGCGCGGATGTCGCCGCCCATCAGCCGCGCGAGGTGGCGGCTCACGGCGAGCCCGAGCCCGGTTCCGCCGACGCGGCGGGTGGCGGATGCGTCCACCTGCGTGAAGGGCTCGAAGATCCGCTCCATCTCGTGCGGTGGAATGCCCTGGCCGGTGTCGGCGATCAGCACCTCGATTTCCTGACCGCTTGGCTCCACCGACACCGTAACGGAGCCGCTGTCGGTGAACTTGATCGCGTTGCCCACGAGGTTGAGCAGGATCTGCCTCATGCGCGCCGCGTCGACGCGGGCCTGCATCGGTACCTGGGCCAAGCGGCGCTCGAAGCGCAGGCCTTTGCGCCGGGCGAGCGGCTCGAGCAGGTCCGCCACCTCGAGCGTCAGCACGCCGATGTCCATCTCCTCCAGGTCGAGATCCTCGCGCCCACTCTCGATGCGCGAGAACATCAGGATCTGCTCGATCAGGCCCGTCAGGTGACGCGTGCTGCTATCGATGCGGGACACGTACTCGAGCTGGGTCTCGGTCATCGAGCCGCCGACCTGCATCGCGAGCAGCTCCGTGAAGCCGGAGATCGCGTTGAGCGGCGTGCGCAGTTCGTGGCTGACGACGGCCAGGAACTGCGTTTTTGCAGCGCTGGCCTGTTCGGCTTCGGCGCGCGCCTGCTCGGCCACCTCGCGCTCGGCTCGCACCTGCTCGACGATGTCCTCCAGCTCACGCGCGAGCGACGCCTGCCGCGCAGCCGCGTCTTCCAGCTTGCGCTCGTATTCGATGTGTGCCGTCACGTCCTGGATGACGTTCACCGCGAATGCGTGGCCCTCCCTCTCCTCCGGCAGACGGCTGGCGCGCACCTGCGTCCAGCGGCTCTGGCCGGTCGCGCGAACTCGATAGCAGATCAGCTCCGAAGGCTCCACCTCGCCACGCAGCGCCCGTCGGCCGGGCAGGCGCTCATACGGCAGAGCCTCGCCCTGCTCATCGAGCACGTCGTGCCGTTCTATGATGGTGGCGATCGGCGTCGCCATCAGCGCTTCCGGATTCTCGTATCCGAGCGACCGGGCCGCCGAGTCGTTGGCGAAGACCACACGCCCGTCATCGCTTTCCACCGTGATGCCCTCGGGGATGCCGCGCAGGATGGCCTCCAGGCGCGTGTGCGCGTGTCGCACCTCGGCATAGAGGTGCGCGTTGTCGACCGCGAGCGCGGCCAGCGCCGCCACGCTCTCGGCGAGGCCCAGCCATTTGTCGTCGTAGACACGTCCGCCGCGTTCCGTCAGCAGCGTCATCGCGCCAAGCGTGCGGCCGCGAGCGCGCAGCGGCACGGTGATCATCGACTGGACGGCCAGGCTGCAAAGATCGCGCAGATGCTGCTCGTCGTGAGCCGACCTGACCAGCATCGCATCGGTGACCTCGGACAGCACCTTGCCGCGACCGGAGCGCATTACCTCGTGGACCGTCGAGCCCTCCGATCGGGGCGGGAAGCGTCGCTCCAGATCCCGGAGCAGGGCTGCGCGCGCCGGATCGCGGTGCGTGACCTCGACGCGCGAGATGCCGCCCTCGTCGTCGACGAGATGGATCGTGCACCAGTCGGCAATCTCGGGCACAACCAGGTGCTCGAGGCGGCGCAGCGACTCGTCTAGATCGAGCGAGGCGAGCAGCGGCGCCGCCTCGGCCAGGATGTGGAGATGGGGAGTAGTCGGCAATCACCCCTCGATGGAACCGCGACGCGAGCGAGGCCGGGGGTGCTGGAAGAGTCATGCCGGTGCGGCACGGCCTGCGTTTCAGCCGCGCCCGCTCCCTCTCGCTCGGCTCATTGCTCCACGATTCTCGAGCTGCCGGTGGCGTTGAAGCGGATCACGTATTCGCGCGTGGGGGAGACGACCACGGCCTCGGCCAGTCCGCCCGTCACTCCCGTCAACGTGGCGAGGCCCTGAGGATTGAAGGTCACGCTGTCGCCGGGGAGACCGAGGCTCAGCGAGTCGACCATCATGTCGCTTCCCCTCGCGAAGGTACGCCAGGCGGTCACCGTGCCTTCCTGGTCGCGAATGAGGTAGGAACGCGTCGCCGGCATGACCACCAGGGATACCGGGCGGCGCGAGCCGATCGCTGTCGCGCGCGCCAGGCGCAGGTCGCGGCTGAGCAGATACGCCGCCTGCTGCGCCGAACGCTCGCGCGTGTAGCGCCCGAAGCTGTTCGCCACCAGAGTCACCATGATCACGGTGATGGTGATGACGAACAGCATTTCGAGCAGGGTGAAACCCTGCGGGCAGCTTCGACTCGATCGGGTAATGGCGTACACGCGGTTACGGCGTCGGGGCACCACCTGCGCCCCTGCGCCACACGGGATTCGACAAGGACTCGAGGGAGCGCGCCCGCTCGGGGATCCGGAGAACGGGTCGGGCGCTGCACAAATCTACGCGATTTCGGCACAACGGGGAAGCTCCGGCCGGCAGCGGTGGCCGGATTCGCTCACCTGTCGAGGCATTTTCGGCGTGCGCGGCGCAGTCCCGCGGCTCGCTCCGGGAGGTGCGCCGGTCTGCCCGTTTCGTTATTTCTCGGCTGCTCCGGCGTGAGCCGCCGATCCTCCACAACCGATGACGCAATGCATCACACCATGATTCGCGCCGGCCTGATCGCCGCGCTGCTGATTCCGTTCCCGGCCGACGCGCAGTCGGTGGCCGCCGAGGCCACGCCCGAGCTGGGCGTCGACCTGAGCGCGTTCGATCGGTCGGTCCGGCCGCAGGACGACTTCTATCGCTTCGTGAACGGCGGCTGGCTCGCCCGCACGGAGATCCCAGCGGATCGGTCGAACTACGGCACGTTCACGGAGCTGGACGAGCGGGCCGAAGCGGCGCTGCGCCTCATCGTCGAGGAGGCGGCCGCGGACCGCTCGGCCCCGTCGACCGACCGCAGCCGCATCGGCGCTCTCTACCGCAGCTTCATGGACAGCACGCGCATCGAGTCGCTCGGCATCGCGCCGGTGCGCGGTCAGCTCGACAGCCTCGCCGCTCTCGCTTCGCACGAGAAGCTGTCCTTCGAGTTCGCGCGCCTCGCCCGCGCCGGAGTGCAGCGGCCGTTCTCGTTGAACGTCTCGCAGGACGCGCGCGACGCCACGCGCTACACCGTCTATCTCAGCCAGTCCGGTCTCGGCCTGCCCGATCGCGACTACTATTTCCGCGAGGGCTTCGAGTTCGCGCGTACGCGCGGCGAGTACGTCGACTACATCGCGACGCTGCTCGCGCTGGCCGGTACGCCGCGCCCGCAGACGGCCGCCAACCGCGTGATGGCGCTGGAGACGCGACTCGCCGAGTCGAGCTGGACGCGCGTGCAAAACCGCGACCGCAACGCGACGTACAATCGCATGACGGTCGCGGAGCTCGAGCGGCTCGCACCGGAATTCGACTGGAGCGGGTACCTCGCCGCGGCAGGCGCCGACGTGGACGAGGTCGTGGTGCGCCAGCCCAGCTTCTTCAGCGCGCTTGATTCGATCCTCGCCACCACCTCCGTCGACGCGCTGCGGAACTACCTCACGTTCAAGACGCTCGATGCAGCCGCGCCGTATCTGTCGAGCGAGTTCGCGCGCGCGCGCTTCGACTTCCGCGGTCGCGTGCTCGCGGGCACGGAGCGGGATCGCGAGCGGTGGAAGCGCGGCATCTCGGTCGTCTCGGGCGCCGTCGGCGACGCGCTCGGCCGCCTCTACGTCGAGCGGCACTTCCGGCCGGAGGCGAAGGCGCGCATGGAGGAGCTGGTCGCGAACCTGATGGAAGCGTTCCGTCGCGGCATCGACGCACTCGAATGGATGAGCCCGGAGACGCGCGCGGAGGCGCACGCGAAGCTCGCGTCGTTCAGCACCAAGATCGGCTACCCGGACGAGTGGGAGGACTACTCGGCGCTCGAGATCCGCGAGGGCGACCTGCTCGGCAACCTGCGGCGCGTGTCCGAGTTCGAGTACCGCGACAGGATCGAACGCCTCGGACAGCCGGTGGACCGCGAGGAGTGGTTCATGAATCCGTTTACGGTCAACGCCTACTACAGCTCGACCATGAACGAGATCGTCTTCCCCGCGGCCATCCTCCAGCCCCCCTTCTTCAACGTTGCGGCGGACGACGCCGTCAACTACGGCGCCATCGGCGGCGTCATCGGTCACGAGATCAGCCACGGCTTCGACGACCAGGGCAGGAAGAGCGACGGCCAGGGCAATCTCCGCGACTGGTGGACCGAGGCCGACGCGACCGCATTCGAGGAGCGCGCCACCCGGCTCGGCGCGCAGTACGACGCGTTCAGCCCGCTCGAGGGCATGAACGTGAACGGCCGCCTCACGATGGGCGAGAACATCGGCGACCTGAGCGGATTGACCGTCGCCTACGACGCCTGGCGCATCTCGCTCGAAGGTCGCGAGCCGCCCGTCATCGAAGGCTTCACCGACAATCAGCGCTTCTTCCTCGGCTGGGCGCAGATCTGGCGCCGCCTCTACCGCGATGCCGAGCTGCGCAATCGACTGCTGACCGACTCCCACTCCCCCAGCGAGTACCGCACCAATGGCGTGCTCCGCAACATGGACGCGTTCATCCGCGCGTTCGACGTGCAGCCCGGCGACGGCATGTGGCTGCCGGAGGACGAGCGCGTCGAGATCTGGTAGGATGCTTCAGGCCGGTAGGAGGCTTCAGGCCGGCCGAACCGGCGGGGCGACGCGAAGCATTCGGTACTCGGCCGGACACCTGGATCTGTCAGCGCGAAGCATTCGGTCACACGAGCTTCCGCTCGGGCAGCACGTCGACGTACCCCAGCGCGTCGTTGCCGCCGACGCTCATCACCAGGTGTGTCGCCTGCCGGGGCAGCCGCACCAGCTGCGACGGCACGTCGGTCACGACCGCCCCGTCCACCGCGACCAGCGTCACGCTCGCATCCCCCATCACCGCGCGCAGCTGCGCCTCGACCGGCGGTTCGCCCGGGACGTACGACGCGTTGTCGAAGATCGAGTCGCCGAGCAGGACGACGTGGGTCCTCACGCGAAGAGATCCGTCTGCTCGGGCGGCTGCTCGTCCGACCGGCCGGCGCGCTCGCGCCGCTCCTGCGCCTCGCGCATCACGTCCGCCATGTCGACGACGACGTTCGGGTGCGTGAAGTGGAGCCGCACGTCGACGGGGCCGCGCAGCCCCTGCGACACCTCGGCGTACACTTCCGCCTGGATCGCGTAGTCCCGTGCCTTGCCCGTGGCCTCTCGCGCCTCGATGACGTGCGTCTTGAAGTCGACGATGAGGCCGGGCGGCCCGTCGGGACGATAGAGGTCGAACGCGCCGACCAGCCACTCGTGCCTGCCCGTGCGGTAGAGGAAGCCCAGCTCGCGATGGTGCTCGCCGCGCGTGTACCAGCTCCAGTCGGGATGATCGAGGACGCGCTCGATTTCCTCGGCGAGCAGCCGGCGATACTCGCTGCCCGCCGCGAGGAGCGGCTGCATCTCGGCGGCATCCACCTCGCCGATGCTCTCCTCCAGGATGTCCGCGAGGTCCTCGCGCGCGCGTATCCGCTCGAGCACGGAATGGATGATCGTCCCGCGCACGTTGGCGGGCAGTCCCGGTCCTCCCTCGCGCGCGAAGTCCCAGCTCGGCTCGATGCCGTGAACGTAGCGCTGCTCCCACTCGATCGGATTGCGCGCGCGCGTCATGCGCTCGGTTGCGGAGCTGATGAAGCGCATGCGCCCTGCGGCGATGGGCGCGAGGCGCCTGCTCTGGCGTGTGGGCTCGATCGCTTTCGTCCAGGCGAGGTCGACGTCCGGCCGCGTCCGCGTCGGCTGCAGCTCCGGCACTTCTGTCCGAGGCTCCATGCCCCGAGTCCGACGCCCCACCTCGAGCCACTCGGCGTAGCAGTTCCTCGCGTCGGTCGGCGCGACGATGATGAGCCGGTCCATCGCGCGCGTGGCGGCGACGTACGCGAGACGGGCGTCCTCGGCTCGCGCGCGGGCGTCGCGACGCTCGACCACTCTCTGATCGCGCAGACCCCGCTCGTCCTTCCCGAGCGGGAGTGTCGGGCCGAGCTCCGGATCGGTCCAGTATTCGTGCGCCGCCTTGCTCTGGAACGGGCTCGCCGTGTCGATCAGGAAGACGACCGGCCACTCGAGTCCCTTCGCCGAGTGGAACGTCGTTACGGTGACGACGTCGTCGCGGCTGCTGTATAGCTGGGCCTGCGGCAGCCCGGCGTCGGTCTCGTCCCAGCGGTCCCAGATGGCGAGGAACGTGTCGAGCGGCAGGTCGCGATGCTCCTCGGCGAGCCGGAGGAAGCTCTCGATGTTGGAGAAGGCCTCGCGGTGCCCGTCGAAGAATACGAGGTGCTCGCGGAAGCCGGTCAGATCCATGAGCGTGCGAAGCAGGTCGTCGAGGGGCATGCGGTGCGCCAGGCGCTCGCCTCGACGAAGCGCGTCGAGACCGCGCCGGAGCGCCTCGATCTCGATCTCGTCGATCGAGCCGGTCGCCGCGTGCCCGCCCTCGAGCAGGAACTGGCGCGACTGCGAGATGAGCGCGCCGCGGCCGAACATGCGGATGCGTGCGAGCGTCTCGTCGCGGAGGCCGACGAACGGCGAGCGGAGGAAGCCGAAGAGCGCGAGGTCGTCGAGCGGATTGTTGACCACGCGCAGCGCGTTGACGAGGTCGGCGACCTCCTGCCGATCGGTCAGGCCGGCCTGCCCCGTGAGGTAGTACGGAATGCCGCTGCGGCGCAGCTCCGCCTCGAATACGTCGAGGCCGGAGCGGCTGCGGTAGAGGATCGCGATGTCGCGCCGCCCGAGGGCGCGCGTGGCGCCGTCGCGGTCGCGCACGACCATCGTACCGACCAGCTCCTGGATGCGGCGTGCGAGCAGAACCGCCTCGAGGCGGCGGCGACCGGCCTCGCGCGTGCCCTTCGGCAGCACCGGCGCGAGCCATTCGACGCCGCCCTCGGGCACCGAGGCGCGTCCGGCCTCGAGCATGGAGTAGCGCACGCGCTCGCGCTCGAGGTCGCCCGTGAGCGCTTCGGCGGTGCGCTCCATCGCGATCGGCGCGAAGGCGTTCACGAAGTCGATGACCTCGGGGTCGCTGCGGAAGTTGCGCGTCAGCAGCAGCGGGGGCGCGAGCTCGCGCTCGACCGCGTTCCAGACGGCGATGTCGGCGCCGCGGAATGCGTAGATGCTCTGCTTCGGGTCGCCGACGAGGAACAGCTGGGGTGCCGACTCGTCCGTCTTGCGGCCGTCCGCACGCCCGGAGATCGCGAACGCGATGTCCCGCTGCGCGAAGTCGGTGTCCTGGAACTCGTCGATGATGAGGATGCGGTAGCGTCGGCGCAGTGCGGCCAGCGCGGCATCGCCGTTCGGTCCGAGCAGCAGCTCACGCGCGTCGAGCACCAGCGAATCGAAGTCGCGTACGTTCTGGCGCTGCTGGTAGTCGGTCCACGCCGCCAGTGCGGCGCCGGCGATGCGCAGCAGCGCGGCGCAGTGTTGGGCGCGAGCGGTGTCGTCGTCGTCCCACTGCGCGCACAGCTCCCGCAGCACGGGCAGGGCGAGGTCCCCGCCGCGACTCCAGCGCTCGTAGCGCGAGCGGTGCCAGCGGAGGTCGCGCAGCGCGCTACGCGCCGAGCCGATCGCCCCCTTCTGCCGTGCCGTCCGATCGAGGTTGTATTCCTGGACGAGTGCGGCGACACCCTGATCGGCCTCCTCGAGGCGGCGCAGGATCACTTCGCGCAGCACCCGCTCCTGCTCGACACGGGCCTCGCGCTCCTCGAGCACGCGGAACGTCGCGTCGATGCCGAGGCGCAGCGCGTGCTCGCGCAGCAGCGCCGCGCAGAAGGCGTGGATGGTGCCGACGGACGCGCGATCGATCTCCCAGCGAAGCTGCTGGGCCTGCGCGGACTCGCCGATGCGCTCGCGCAGCTTCTGCTTCAGGTCGTGCGCCGCCTTCTCCGTGAACGTGATGGCGGCGATCTCGGAAAGGCGGCACGGCGTCGGGTTCGGCGGGATCGGGTCGCCCGCCTCGTCCGTGCCGGCGTCGAGGCCCAGCAGCCACAGGATCTTCGCGACCACCGTCGTCGTCTTGCCGGTGCCGGCATTGGCGACGAGGAGCGCGTCGCGCGTCTCGAGGATGGCCGCGACCTGCTCCGCGGTCATGCGTCGCTCACTCATCGAAGCGCGACTCGACGGGCAGCGTGACGGAGCCGCGGCGGATCTCGATGCCGGGATCCCACGGCGCCCAGGTCTCGCCGTGCGCGAGCGCGAGCTCGAAGACGCCGCGCCGCACGCGCTCGGGAATGCTGACGGCGGTGCGCAGCGCCTTCTCGAATTCGTCGGAGCCCCACAGGATCGCGCGCTCGCGGTTCTTCAGGTCCTTGAGCGAGCGGTAGCGGCCGACGTCGACGGCGACGCCCTCCTTCCGCGCGACCGCCTTCATGTAGAGCGGCGTCTGCAGCGCGACGCCGCGCCGGAAGTGGCGCGGCTGCGGCGGATCGCCCGACTTGTAGTCGACGACGCGCCAGACGACGTCGCCGCCGGACGTCGCCCGGTCGATGCGATCGACGCGGCCGCGCAGGCGCATGCGACGCGGCTGATTGTGCGCGTCGAGGTGCTCGATCTCGACGTAGTCGTCGTCCGACCCCAGCTCGTACTCGCAGAGGAGCGGCGTCTCGTCGCCCACGAAGCCGGCGAGCTCCCAGGCGAGGAACTGCTCCAGCTGCCGCTGGATGGCGGTGCGGCGCACCTGCCAGAGGACGGGCGTGCCGAGCCACTCACCGCGGCCGATCCGCTCGTCCACGACCCGCCCGACCATGCTACGCAGGCGCTCGAGCGTGTCCCCCGTCAGCGCCTGCGGCCGCGGTCCGCCGATGTAGCTCTGGTAGAAGAGCTGGAGCACCTCGTGCGCGATCGATCCCTTGATCAGCGCGGTGGTATCCTCCTCGGCCTCGTCCATCTCCTGGAGGTAGACCACGCGGGCGAGGAAGAAGAGGAAGGGCGAGCGGCCGTAGAGCTGGAGCTGACTCGCCGACCACACCTTCTCCTCGCCGAATTTCTCGTGCAGGCGCGCGAGCACCTGCGGGTGGCGCAGCTCTCCGTTCCACGGATTCGCCGGCGCCGCCGCGTCCGCGAACCTGCGGCCGCGCGCGCCGCGCTCCTGCTCGCCGTAGGCGCACAGCACCGCGTGGCGCAGCACGTGGGGGTCGAGCGCGCGCACGCGCACGACCGCGCCCGGATCGGATGCGACCGCGGTCGCGAGCTCGAGCGTGGCGGCGTGGTGCGCCTGGCTCGGGCTGAGCGGATCGCCGAGCGGATCGAAGGAGCGGGGCAGCTCCTCGGCGTGCTCGATCGGGTGCAGCAGCTCGAGCGTCATGAGCGACGGCAGCAGCGGTGTGCCGCCGGGATCGGTCGTGCGGTACGAGGCCTCGACGTGCGGCACCGCGGCGACGGCGCGCCACAGCGCCCGCTCGCGGCGCAGCTCGCGCTCGTGATCGTCGAGGGCCAAACCCGCGACGCGGAGACGCACGCGCTCCGCGTCCGTGATCACGCCGCCGCCGAGCGGCGTCGCCGGGAAGATGCCGTCGTTCGCGTGCAGGATGTAGACGCGCCGGAAGGGCATGAGCGCCGCGTCGTGCGCTTCCAGCACCTGCACGCCCTTCTGGAGCGGCGTGGAAAGCGCGATCTCGTGCGATTCGAGGAGTCGGCGCAACAGCGTGTACCACTCGCGCGGATCGAGCGGCGACGGGTCCAGCTCGAGCTTCGACCACTCGCGCAGCAGGTCCTCCAGGTTGAGGAGGCCGCGCTGGTCGAGCCGGACGATATCGTGGCGCTCCTCGGGCACGCGGCAGACGCGCTTGCGCATGTCGAACCAGCCGTGGTCGGCGAGGTCCAGCGCGATCGCGACCCAGTCGGCCTCGGAACGGCTGCCGGCGACCGGATCGAGCCGCTCCCGCAGGCGCACGAGCACCGCGAGATCGGACGCCAGCCGATCCGCCCGCACGTGGAGGTCGCGCAGCTCGCGGTGCCGCTCGTCCTCCGCGCCGCCCGCGGCCTCGTGCGCGCTCATGCTGCCGGCGAGCGCCGCGAGCTCCCGCTCCCAGTCGGCCAGCGTGGCGGGCCGCCGGTTCGCCGCGATGAAGTCGACCCAGCGCAGGTCGACCTCCAGGTCGAAGTAGGGCGACGACAGCACGCTCCGGAGCGCGCGATAGTTCCAGCCTTCCGCCACGCCGCGGAACAGCTCGAGGATCGTGCGCAGCGCGGGGATCTCGGCGAGCGGCGTGCGGATGCGTGCGGTCGCGCTCACGCCGACGTCGCGCAGGGCGTCGTACGCGCGGCGCACGTCCTCCCGCCCCGTGCGCGCGACGACCGCGATCTCGTGCGGCTCCAGGTCGCCCGAGAGGAGTGCCTCCTTCACTTGCTGCGCCATCCAGCCCAGCTCGCGGCGCGGATTCGGCGCCGGCTGCACGACCCGGTGCCGACGCCCGCGCGCGCGCAGGGTCTCGACCGGCAGGCCGAGCGCCTCCCACTCGCTCTCGGGCTCTTGCTCGGCGGGAGCATAGACGCGCACGTCGACGTCCCGCTGCTCGTGGAGCGCGCGCAGCAGCCGCACGCGGTCGCGCGGGGTGTGCAGGCCGTAGACGTGCAGCCGCTTCGCGCCACCGATCGCGTGCGGCAGCTCGCCCGCGTCCACCCGCTCCGCGAGGAGCGCGTTCGTCTGCCGGAAATCGTAGAGGCCGAGCGCCGACAGCTCGGCGCGGTAGTCGCGATAGACGCCCACGACCCAGGCGTTGCGGCGCCGCGCGAAATCGTCGCTCGCGACGTGCGCGAGCGACTCCGCCAGCGCATCCGGCTCGATTCCATTCGGCAGCAGCTCGCCGATCAGGCGGTCCAGCATGTGGCCGCGCACGACGCCGCTGCCCGAATCGCCGCCCGTGATGCCGTTCGCGCGTGCGTGCTTCTGCGCGATGCGCGAGACCAGGCGTCGGCGCGTCAGCAGACCCACCGTGCGGCCGCCCAGGCCGAAGCGCGCGCTCGAGGGCAGGTCGCCGAGAAAGCAGAAGGGGGGAGAGAGCCAGCCCGTCGAGCCGCGCGCCTCCGCCGCCTCGAGCAGCAGATCACGCTGCCCGCGATTGCGGATCCACAGGAAGGATGGGAAGGAGCCCGGCCCCGACGCGCCCCCGAGCTCGTCCAGGAACGCGTCGGTGCAGGCCTTCCAGAGGGTTTGGTTGTCTTCGGATCGGACCAGTGTCAGCGGCATGCCCCGGTAGTGTAATGGGGCGCTCCGACAGGCGCGATTCCAGGCGCTAGGCGCTAGGCACTAGGCGCTACGCGAGGCTCTGTGGCGTTCACCTCCGCGCCCGACGCACGCCGACGACCGCGACGGGCACGAGCACCAGACCCGCGATCATGGCGGCCATCGGCAGACGTCCGTCATCGTCGACGGCGGCGCGCACCCGGCCGATCGTGGGGCGTGCCTGCGCCAGCGCGATGCTCGCCTCCAGGAAGCGGTCGATCTGCTCCTGCGTGGCAGCGCGCGGCCCGCGCCATTCGTTGCTCATCGCGTTGGGGAGGTCGACGGCGGTGAGCGCGCGGTCGCCGTTCAGCGCGACCAGCATGCTCTCCAGCACGCCCGTGTCCGTGTCGGTCATCTCGAAGACGAGCACCCAGGCGCTGCCGCCATCCAGCTCACCGCGCACCGCGTACACGCCGGGTCGGTAGGTCGCCTCGATGACGAGATCACGCTGCACGCGGCGGCCGTCGACTATGCCTTCCGCCCGACCCCGGAGCGGGAATTCCCGCGCGACGCCGTGGTGGAAGGTGTGCACGAGCAGGAGCGCGCCGCGCGTGTCCTGGTGCAGCGGATTCGCCGGGTACTCGACCGAGATCCAGGGCGGGCCGGCAACTGCGGGCGCGGCGCTTAATGCGACGATCGCGAACGCCGTGGCGATGCGTGTTCCGAGCGACATGGGAGTTCTCCTCGAGATAGAAGGCTCTAGGCACTGGGCTCTAGGCTCTAGCCAACCCAGAGCCTGGCGCCTAGCGCCCAGAGCCTTCCAGTGTGCCCGAGGATGGGACGACCGAACCTCGCCGGAAGTTCGAACGGCTAGGGCGAGTCGCGCAGGAGGATGCCGCCGCTGAAGGTCCGTACCTCGATCGACGCCGCGCCGCGCCCGGGCTCCGCGCCCGGGCCGCGCGCGTTGCGCACGCTGCCCGTGACGCTGCGCAGCGCCGCACGGGCCGAGCTCGCGGCCGGCAGCGCCAGCTCGACGTCGCCGTCGTGCGTCAGGACCTCGACCGACGCGTCCCCCTCGAGCCGCGCGTCCATGCGCACGTCGCCGCCCACGGTTTCCACGACCGCGCGCCGCAGCCCCGCCGCACGCACCGTCACCGCTCCGCCCACGCTCGCGAGCGACAGGTCGAGCGTACTGCCGGTGAAGTCGAGCGCGCCGCTGCCGCTGCGCAGGCGGACGGTCGGCGAGCTTCCGACCACGCGGATGTCGCCGCCCATCGACTCGGCGTAAACGCTGCGCGCGGCCGTCTCGATGTGGACGTCGCCGCTGACCGAATAGACGTCGATCGAGCCGGCGAGCGCGGTGATGACGACGGGCGCCGACAGCGTCTTCACCCATACGGTCGCGCCGCGCGGTACGTAGACGAGCAGGTCCGCGCGCCCCGTACGGCCATCGGAATCGATGCCGATCTTGCCGGCTGCGCCGTCGGCGCCGAAGCCGAAGCGGCGGTACGCGCGCTCGTCGAGGTAGGCGACGACGCGCACCGAATCGACGTCCCAGCCGGTCACGCGCACCGAGCCGATCATGTTCCAGATGCGGAACTCGCCGTCGCGATCGAGCTGGGCGGTGCGATCGACGTGATGCTGCGCGCGCGCCGGCGTCGCGCTCGCGAAGAGCGCACCGGTGATCAGCACGACGCCGAGCGCGGCGCGTCTCACAGCGAGATCGCCCACCGCAACACCTCCACCTTCTTCTGGTGCGTCGCCAGGATCAGCTCGCGCAGCACGGGAGAGGCGACGGAATCCTCGCGCAACGCCTGGTCGGCCTCGCGCAGCGCGCGGTCGATCGTGCGCAGATTCTCCTCCACCAGCTCGACCGTCTCGGGCGAGAGCAGGGCGCGATGCCGCTCGAGCGCGATACTCAGTTCCTGCGCGGTCCGGACATAATCGGATCGGCTGTCCCGGAAGTCGGCCAGACTGACGGCGCCGCGGTCCGTGGGCGGGGACGGCGCGCCCTCCGTGGTGGCGAATTCGGCGGCGCGCCGCTCGCTCAGCAGGAGCGCCGTGACTCCGGCGGTGATCGCGATCAGCAGGACCGCGGCGGCCGCGAGGGGCACGCGCAGCGCCCGCAGCGCGGCCCTCCGCCGGCGCGCGTGCGCGCGGCGCGCGAGCTCGCCGCGCACGCCGGGTCGCAGATCGATTCCCGGTTCGAGCCTGCGCGGCAGCGCCCGCAGCTCCGCCAGCAGCTCCCTCTGCCGCGCCACCTCGCCGCGGCAGGACGCGCATTCGCGCAGGTGGGCGTCGACGAGTGAGCGCTCGGCGTCGGCGAGCAGCTCCTCGACGTACGCGTCGATGGTCGTATCCGTAGGATGTTGCTGCCTGTCCATGCTCATCGCTCGAGTGCCTCCCGCACGAGTCTGCGCGCGCGGCTGATCTGTGACTTCACCGTGCCGAGCGCGGCGCCCGTCAGCTCGGCGACCTCCTCGTAGCTGTGACCCTCCACGTCGCGCAGCACCAGCATGCGCCGGGCGCCCGGGGGCAGCCCGGCGATCGCGCGCTCGAGATCGAGGCGCAGTCCCGGATCCGAGGCCCGCGCGGGATGCAGCGCGGTGTCCTCGTCCGCCGCAAAGCGATGCTCCCGGCGCCGGCGCGACCGGCCGCTCTCCAGCACGACATTCACGGCGATGCGGTGCAGCCAGGTCGAGATCCGACTCTCGCCGCGAAACGAGTCCATCCGCTCCCACGCCCGTACGAACGCTTCCTGCGTGAGGGCGCGCGCGCGTGGCACGTCGCCCGCCATGCGCAGGCACACGGCATAGACGCGCTCCACGTTCTCGCCGTAGAGGCGATCGAACGCGGCATCATCACCCGCGGCGATGCGGCGCGCGGTTTCGGCTTCGATCTCGTGCGTTGAGGTCACCAGGGGTGGGACGGTTGCGAGGCGCTCCAGGTTCGAATCGGTCCGATGCGTGCAGAGTCGCGTCAGCCGTGCCGGCCGGCTAGTCTGCCGAGCACGAGACAGCCAGCCGAGGCACGCGCCGAAAGCTGAGACTCGAAAGCCGAGAGCAAACAGGACTCATGAACAGAAAAGCCACCATCGAGACGAATCTGGGCACCTTCACCGCCGAGCTGTTCGAGGACAAGGCGCCCGGGACGACGAAGAATTTCATCGATCTCGCCGAGAAGGGCTTCTACGACGGCGTCGTCTTCCACCGCGTCATCGACGGCTTCATGATCCAGGGCGGC
Source organism: Longimicrobiales bacterium (assembly GCA_035512635.1). Classification (GTDB taxonomy): domain Bacteria; phylum Gemmatimonadota; class Gemmatimonadetes; order Longimicrobiales; family RSA9; genus DATKDR01. The sequence continues at coordinate 87,653 of DATKDR010000047.1, forward strand.
GATCCTACGGGCACCGGTCGCGGCGGGCCCGGCTACAAGATCCAGGACGAGTTCCATCCCGACCTGAAGCACGACGAGAAGGGCATGCTGTCGATGGCGAACGCCGGCCCGAATACCGGCGGCTCCCAGTTCTTCGTGACCCTCGCCCCCACGCCCTGGCTCGACCGCAAGCACGCCATCTTCGGCAAGGTGGTCGAAGGGCTGGAGGTGGTCGAGAAGATCGGCAAGGCCAGGGTCGCGGGACAGGACCGACCGGTCGAGGAGATTCGGATGGAGAAGGTCACAATTGCATAGGCCGGTTTCGCGCGCCTAAACCAACCGACGGTCACGGAGACCGCACACGCACAGGCACACGCACAGGGGTTCTGCACGGTGGCGCGTCGTCACTGACTTCGGGACGTCTCACATCCGATAGGCCGATCGCTAGACTCCGGGTCCCTGTGCGTGTGCGTGTGCGGTCTCCCTGACCGTCAGTTCGCAAGAGCCAAAACTCCCCACAGGAGCACCCCGCAATGAAAACGCTCGTCAGCATCCTTCTCACCGCCTGCCTCGCCGGCAGCGCCGCCGCCCAGGACCCCGACTACGCCTACAAGCACATTCCATTCGAGCCCGGATTCCGCGTCTATATCGTGGCGGACATGGAGGGGCAGGGCAGCGTCGTGCACATCGGCGAAGTGATCGCGGGCAACGAGGCGCCGCGTTACCGGGAGCTGACCAGCCGCGATTACTGGGAGCATTATCGTCGCCTGCTCACGGAGGAGGTGAACGCGACGATCGCCGGCGCGCGGGCGGGCGGAGCGCAGTCGTTCGTCGTGAACGAGGGGCACGGCGGCAACCTCTTCGCAAACGTGCTGCCGTGGGAGCTGGATCCCGCGGCGATCCTCATCCGCGGCTACCCGAAGCCGATCGTCATGGCGACGGCTATCGATTCGACGTTCGGGACGATGATGTTCACGGGCGCGCACGCCAACGCCGGCAGTCCGGGCGTGATGGCGCACAACTTCGCCTTCGACGACTTCCAGGTGAACGGTCGCGCGCTGAACGAGGTCGGCATCAACGCGCTGATCGCGGGCGAGCTGGGAGTCTCGGTTTCGCTGGTGGCGGGCGACGATGTGCTCGTCGCCGAGACGCGCGAGATGCTGGGCAACGGCTTCATCGGCGTCGTCGTGAAGACGGCGGTCGGGCCGCACGCGGCGATCACGTACAGCCCCGAGCGGGTGCAGGCGATGCTGCGCGATTCGGCGCAGTCGGCCGTGCGGCGCGAGCGCGCGGGCGAGTTCCGCCCCTTCACGCTCGACCGGCCCTACCGCGTCGAGCTCACGCTGCGGCGCTCCTTTCCCGCCGAGTTCGTCCAGGGTGTCGACGCGCTCGCGGCGCGCTACCGCCTGGAGAAGACGGGCGAGCGCTCATGGCGCATGACGACGTCGGACGCGCACGAGATCGGGTACCTGCTGGATGCGATCGAGGAGGTCGTGCTGAAGTGAGCCGGATCCGGAAACCCGAATCCGGAATCCCGAATCCCGAGCCCGGAATCCTCCGCTAGTAGATCGGCGGCTCCGACCACGTGTTCGGCACAAGGGCGAACCCGCCCCCGCCGGCCGGGTTCGCGGCGGCCACGTGGCACGCTTGGTAGCTGATCTGCGCGGAGCCGGTGGCGTTCGGCCGGATTTCAACGAAGCTGCCGGCCGTCTGCGACATGCCGACGACGAGCGCGCCGCTGATTACCGCGTTGGTCACGACGGGATACTGCAGGTCTCCGGCGATGATCACGCCGTCCCACGTGAAGTCCGCCTTCAGATCGAGAACTCCGTCGACCACCAGCAGGCCGCGCCCGGAGCGGGTGGCGTCGGCCGCGTGGTTCCCGCTGACACGGATCGAGGGGTACTCGTCGGCGGGCAGCATGGCGAAGTTCGGCCAGAGATCGGCCGGGATCTCGTAATTGAACGGAGTCGCCGGATCGACCAGTGTGGCCCACTGCGCATTGATGCTGGCGCGCATCGTGGCCGTGTCGGGTTCCGTCGTGGTGGCCGGCGTTCCCAAGGCACCCGATGCGCCGAGGAAGCCACCGGCGACATAGGCCACTCCGGCGATGTCCTGCTGCCCGGCGGTCGGGCAGCTCCCCGACGCGGCCTGGTCGTAGCCGGTATACGTGCCATTGAGCGTCCCGCTGCTCGCGGTGGTGGCGATCGCGGCGATCGGCTGGAACGACGAGCCCGCCGCCTGCACCGCCGCGAGCTGCCGTACCGAGCGCCGTTCCGGAGAGCCGACTGAGGAGGAGAGTGTCGCGCTCGACGAGATCTCCCAGATCTCCTCCGTGCCGTTGACCGCGACGCGCGCGGCGCGCACGATGATGCTGCCGCCGCCCATCGAGTAGACGGCGGAGTCGACCGGTGCCGTGTGCTCGCCCATGTAGCGATTGAGGCCGGCCTGCGCGAGATGGAAGGCGCGCGTCGCGCCGACGCCGGTGCGCGCGGTCATGTAGTCGCTCTGGGTGACCAGCAGCGCGCCCGAGACCGTCACCGTCAGCGTCGCGACGACGAAGAGCACGAGGATCAGCACGAAGCCGCGCTCGTCCCTGGCGCGGTCCGTCCGCGCGTGCGTCGCGCCGCTCATTGGGTGTTCATCAGCGGGATGTCGCGCACCATGTCCGTCTCGCTGCCGCTCTCGGCGCCCGCCAGAACGCGGATCGCGTCGATGGATGCGACGCCGACGCTGTCGACGGCCGGCGCCCACGTCGTCGATCCGGTGACGCGATACTGGAAGCGCGACAGCGAATGCAGCGCGTAGGCGACCTCGACCGAGTTCGTCTCCGTCGAGGCATGATGGAAGCCGCGCGTCGTCGAATCGAGCAGCGAAGCGCCGAAGCGGAAGGTCTGGCGATCCCAGACGAGCACGGCGACTGCCGGCTGGAGCAGCGGCATGCCCGCAGTGAACGTGTAGTAGTCGCTCTCGCTGCCGGCCGCGCCGCCACCGGAGGCGACGCACGGCGTACGGCCCTGGACGGCCGTCGAGAAGAGGGAGCCCCCATCATGGGTGGTCTGCGTCCAGGTGCTGTCGGCGTTGCGCACCGCGTAGCCGTCGACCGCGGCGGTGTCCAGCATGCCACCGCCCAGGCCGAAGTAGATGGTGACGGCGCTGCCGTCGTTGGCACAGGCCGCGCCCACCGCGAGCGGGATCGCGACCACGACGCTGTCGCTCGCCGCGACCAGCACACCGCCGGCCGGCACGCGCCGCAGATCGGTTGCGAGCAGGTGCACCGTGCTGCGTGCGCCGTCCTCGTGCTTGGTGGCCTCGGTCGCCGCGCGCGCCAGCTCGTTGGTCGGCCCGATCGCCGAAATGGCCGCAGCCGTGATCAGCCCCCCGAGCGCGAGCACGAGCAGCATCTCGACCAGCGAGGCGCCCGCACGATCCGACCGTCTCATGTCCCTCATCACTCCAGCACGTAGGTGAGCGCGGAATAGGACGGAATCGTCCGGTCGACGCGAGTCATGTCGACGCGGATTTCCCGGGTGCGCGCCCCCTGGTCGGTCACCGTGATCCGCCGCTCATAGGTGTGCCCTCGCACATCCAGCGAGTCGACGGTGTCGCCGGGCGGGTTGCCGGCGTAGCCGAGATCGCGCGCGGACTCCAGCACGTTCTCGGCGCGGATGCCGAGCTCGGTCGCGGACACCGTATTCCGCGCGAGCAGCGTGGCCGCCACCGCCAGATGCATCACCCCGAGCGCGCCGATCGCGAGCATGACCATCCCCACCACGACCTCGACGAGCGTAAAGCCGTCGCGGCCCCGGGCTGCGGGTGGTGCGCTGAATCGCGTCTTGACAGACAAGCTGGCTCTCGGAGGAACGGGTCGTTACACCTGGGTGGCAGACGCCGTGCCGGTAGTCGGGACTGTACACCACAAGGTCTTAGGAGGGTTCGGCAGCGAAACGCCGGCTATAAGTTGCGCGCTGCCGATACGTTTTATTCCGCGGCCGCCCCTCGGGAACAACAGGCGCGGTGGCCGGTACAGATGCCACCTCTCCCCAGGTGACGAACTCCAGCCCCGGACCACCTGGTCGATGATCGATCGCCATTCCCTGCACCCCATCCCGGCGCTGACGTCGGAGCGGCTCGGCGTCGCGGTGTCGAGCGCGCTCCTCGCGAGCATCCTCACGCCGGTCCTGATGCCGTTCCTGGAACGGAGCGTCTTTCTGTTGTTCCTGCTCGCGGTGCTCGTCAGCTCGCTCTACGGGGGCCTGTTCAGCGGCTTGGCCGCCACGCTGGTATCCGTGCTCGGCATCTCGACCACTGCCGTCCTGATCCTGAGGGACCCGGTCGATTCGCTGCTCGACGTCGTCCCCCTGACGACGTTCATCCTTTTCAGCGTGGTGATCAGTGTGCTGGCGCAGGCGCTGCTGGCGGCGCGGCGCCGCGCGGAGCAGCGCGCCCGCGACGCCGTGGTGGGCGAGGAGAGCTTCCGGGAGCTGTTCGACAGCACCGCTGATGCAATCTACGTCACGGGCCCCACGGGGCGCTTGTTGAATGTAAACCGTGCCGCCTGCGAATTGCATGGTCACGCGCGTTCGTCGCTGCTCGGCCAGAGCTGGGACGTGCTGCTCGACGCGACGCTGAGCGACCCCGAGACGCTGCGCGAGCACGTGGAAGGAGCGTTCAGCGGGGTGCCGCAATCGTTCGAGGCCTGGGTCCGGCACGCCGACGGCGGCTCGATTCCGATCGAGGTGAAGCTGAGTGCCGCGCGTTACTTCGACCGCGACGTGGTCATTGCCGTCGCGCGCGATCTGAGCGAACGCCGCCGGCTGGAGGAGCAGCTCCGGCAGTCGCAGAAGATGGACGCGATTGGCCGTCTCGCGGGTGGTGTCGCACACGACTTCAACAACCTGCTCACGTCGATTCGCGGTTACGCCTCGCTCATGCACGATCGCGTCGCTCACGACGCCACCCTGCTCGAGGACCTGGGCGAGATCGAGCAGGCGGTCGAGCTCGCCACCGCCGTCACCGGACAGCTCCTCGCCTTCAGCCGCAAGCAGGACTTCCAGCCAAGGGTCGTCTCGCTCAACGATTCGCTCGAGCGCATGGGGTCGCTCCTGCGCCGCCTCATCGACGAGCGCGTCGAGCTGGTCGTGCAGAAGGATCCTGCCCTGGGCCTGTCGCTCCTCGACGAGGGCCAGATCGAGCAGGTCGTCATGAATCTGGTCGTGAACGCCCGCGACGCGCTCCGCCAGGGCGGCCGCATCACGATCCGCACGCGCAACGTCGAAGCCCTCTCGCCCCCCGGCCCTCACGTCGTGCTGTCGGTCGAGGACAACGGCATCGGCATGGACGAGCGCACCCGTGCCCGCATCTTCGAGCCCTTCTACACGACCAAGGACACCGGCCACGGCACCGGCCTCGGCCTCAGCACCGTCTACGGCATCGTCAAGCAGAACGGCGGCCACATCGAAGTCGAGAGCGTGCCCGGAGGAGGCTCCACGTTCGCCGTGATGTTTCCGCGCGTCGCGGACGGCGCTTCCAGGCCGGCCTACGATCGAGACGCCGACGCCGCGCCGGCGGCCGAAGCCGGCGGGGACCACGCCCGCGATCTCGGCAGCGGCCCCGACGCCGGCGTTGTCGGCACCGGCCGTTACGCGGACGCGGGCGGGGGCGCTGTCGCCTCCCGCGGCGAAGCCGGCCCCGTCAGCGGAACCATTCTGCTCGCCGAGGACGAGGCGCCCGTGCGGCACCTCGTGCGGCGAGTGCTGACTCGCCACGGATACGGCGTCATCGAGGCCGCGAACGGCCGGGCCGCGCTCGAAGCCGCCCTCGCCCACGAGGGGCCGATCGATGCCCTCGTCACGGACGTCATCATGCCCGAGCTGACCGGACCGGAGCTGGCCGAGCAGCTCCGCGCCAAGCGGCCCGGAACGCCCGTCCTCTTCACCTCCGGTTACAACGAGGAGGGAATGCACGGCAACGGAGTCGTGCCCGGACTCGGAATCGCGTTTCTCCAGAAGCCGTTCGTGCCGGACGAGCTGTTGAGAATGCTGGGAGAGCTCCTGGAGGAACGAGAAATCGGGAGTAGGTGAAGGCGCGACGTTCGGGAACTGCCCGGCACGATCGCGCGCGTGTGCGTGCGGGCACGTTTGGGAAGCTGGACGAGCCTTGCGTCCGTCCCCAACTCCGCCAACACTCCCAACCGTCATACCCGATCCTCATCTTCCCCTCGACGAGCCGACTGCCGGCGGTCGACTCGCGTTCCTCAGGGGGCCCGCACCGCGATGTCCGATCGAATCACGAAGACCCAGCGCTGGCTGGACCTGCTCGCCTATCTCGTGGGCCGGCGACTCCCCGTCGCCGTCGACGAGCTCATGGAGCGGGTTCCGGCGTACGCCGACAAGTGGCGACACGGCGACGACACCGCGCGCGCGTCGGTGCGGCGCATGTTCGAGCGCGACAAGGACGAGCTGCGTCAGCTCGGCATTCCCATCGAGACGGTCTCATACGACATACGCGGGGCGCCCGGCGAGGAAGTGCTCGGCTACCGCCTGGCCCGACGCGATTTCTATCTGCCGTACCTGAAGGTCGTGGCCGGCGACGTGCCCGAGCCGGCCGACGAAGGGCTCACGGCGGAGGATCGCGCCCGACTCGACGCCGCGCGGGACCGCGCGCGTGGCGGGAGCGATCCGGCGCGCATCCGGGAAGTGGAGATCGAGGCCTCGGACGCGGAGGACGCGATCCAGGCGCTGCGCGAGGTCGCCGAGCTGCCGGCGTTTCCCTACGCCCGCGAAGCACGCTCCGCCCTGCGCAAGCTCGGCTTCGATCTGGGCGGTGCCATGTCCGCTCCCACTCCCGCTCCCGCTCCCGCTCCCGCCGCGGCGCCCTCGTTCTTCACCGCCGATGCATCGACCGCCGCGGTAGCCGATCGCCTGCGCACCCTCGCCGACGCCCTCTTCGCGAAGAAGACGGTGTCGTTCGCGTATCACGGCATTCAGCGCGGCGAGACGACGGATCGCGAGGTGCAGCCGTACGGTCTGCTGTTCCAGCACTCGCGCTGGTACCTGGTCGCGTTCGATCCGATGCGCGAAGGCATGCGCGTGTTCCGTGTCGATCGCATGGATCGCGTCGAGCGGAACACGCAGCGACCCAACACGCCCGACTACGAGATCCCGGCGGACTTCCGCCTCGCCGAGTACGCGCAGAAGGAAGCCTGGGAGCTGGGCGACGCGAACACCGCTCCCGTGCGGGCGCTGGTGCGCTTCGAGTTCCCGCGCTCGTTGTGGGCGGAGCGCAATGGTCACGGCGAGCGCGTCGAGGAGCACGACGACGGCTCGGACGTGCGCGTCTTCTACGTCGCGCAGCCGGATCCCTTCCTGCGCTGGATCCTGTCGATGTCCGGCGAGGCGATGATCGTCTCGCCCGCCGAGCTGGCGGACGACCTGCGCGCGATGGCGCGGGAGGTCGCGAAGGCGCACGGGGCACCCGCGTGACCGCGGAAGCGCAGCTCGAGCGGCTGCTCTGGCTCATCCCCGCCGCTTCGGGCTCCGAGGGCTCGCCGCTCGAGGACCTCGCCGCCGCCATGCAGGCGAGCGTCGACGACGTCATGCGCGACGTCGAGGCGCTCACCGCGCGCGCGTTCTATCATCCCGCCGGCAGCGCCGACGACCTCCAGGTGCTCGTCGACGAGAACCGCCTCTACATCTGGACCGGTGGCGAGCTCCAGCGGCCCGGCCGGCTCACGGTGCGCGAAGCCCTCGCCCTGGGCATCGGTCTGCGCGCCGCCGCGCTCAAGTACGGCGGCTCACGCGCGGGGCGCATGCTGCGGCTCGCCCGCCGGCTCGAGCAGGAGCTCGCCGGCGTCGACGTGTCCGAGCTGGATCGCGTGCACGAGGTCGACCTGGGTGAGGATCCCGCGGGCGTGCGACCGGTGCTGGAAGCCGCCGCACGCGACCGCCGCGCGCTCGACATCGAGTACCTGAAGGCGGGCGCCGAGGCCCCCGAGCGACGACGGGTCCTGCCCTACGCGCTCGTGCACGCCGAGGGTGCGTGGTATCTGTTGGGGGAGTCCTCGGGAGCGGGAGTGGGAGCGGGAGCGGGAGTGGGAGCGGGAGCGGGAGCGGGAGCGGGAACGGGTGCGGCGGCCGGTCCCGCTTCCTGGCGCGAGCGCATGCGCGCGTTCCGTGTGGACCGCGTGCTCGGCGCGACCGTCCTCGACGAGACGTTCGACGTGCCCGCGGATTTCGACGTGGAGGAGCACCTGACGGGTGCACGCGTCTATCGTCCGAACGCCGATGTCCTCGAGGTCGACGTGGAGGTACGCTACGCACCGGCGGTCGCCCGTTGGATCCGTGAGCGGGTGGCGACCGATCCGTCGTGGGCCACGCGACTCGTCGACCAGGACGACGACTCCGTCGTGGCGACGCATCGGGTGGCCGATCCGGCGTGGCTGGTCGGCCACGTCCTGCAGTACGGCCCGGACGCGGAAGTGCTGTCGCCGCCCGACGTGCGCGCCCGCGTCGGGGCGGTGGCCGCGCGCGTCGCCGGGATCGCCGCGACCACCCGCTGACGGCGCAGGCCCTGCATGGAACAGGTGTTCATGATCGGCAACCGCGGGCGGCGCACGCCATGGCTCGTGCTATCGGGGGCGCTCCTGCTGACTGCGGCTGCGACCGGTTTCGTCGCGTCCGCCGCGCGCGAGCGGGACGAGGCCCGCTTCGCCAACGCGGTCCAGAGCGCGCACGACCGCATCGTCGCCCGGGTCGAGATCTACAGCGCGACACTGCGGGGCGGCGCCGCGCTGTTCGCCGCGCAGGACTCGGTGTCGCTCGACGATTTCCGCGTCTACGTCGACCGCCTCGAGCTCGCGCACCGCTATCCCGGCGCCCAGGGCATCGGCTGGAGCGAGCGCGTCTCGCGTGATCCTGCGGCGCCCGTCGACGAGCGCCACGCGATCCGCTACCTCGAGCCGCCGGACGAGCGCAACGTCGCGGCGATCGGCTTCGACATGTACTCCGAGCCGGTCCGCCGGGCCGCCATGCGGCGCGCGCGCGACACCGGCCGCGCCACCATGTCGAGTCGGGTCACGCTCGTCCAGGAGACCGCGGGGCCGGCGCAGGCCGGTTTCCTCCTCTACGTCCCGGTCTACCACGGCGGCATCGTCCCGCCGTCGATCGCGGCGCGGCGCGAGCGGCTCGAGGGCTTCATTTACGCGCCGTTCCGCGCCGACGACCTGTTCCACGGCATCTTCGGCTCCGAGGCCGAGCCGCGTGTCGGCTTCCGCGTCTACGACGGCGCCGGGACCGACCCCGCCACCCTGCTCCATGCCTCGAACATGTCGGAAGAGCACGTGCCGGCCCTCACCACGTCCGACACGATCCAGATGAACGACCGGACCTGGAACGTCGTCTACCTGTCACAGCCCGCATTCGACGCCGGATCGAGCCGCTTCATCGTGCCCGCCATGGCCGCCTTCGGGCTGCTCGCCTCCTTCTGGCTCTTCCGCCTCGCCCGCGGCCAGGCGCGCGCCCGCGTTTCCGCCGAGGTCGCGAACCTGGCCAAGAGCGAGTTCCTCGCCCGCATGTCGCATGAGCTGCGCACGCCGCTGAACGCCATCGGCGGCTATGCCGAGCTGCTCCAGCTCCAGGTCGCCGGATCCCTCAATGCGACCCAGCACGAGTACCTCACGCGCATCCAGCGCGCGCAGATGCACCTGCTCGGTCTCATCAGCGACGTACTCGACTTCGCCAAGATCGAAGCCGGGCGCGAGGATCTCCAGCCGACGAACATCGCCGTCCGCGACGCCATCGCCGAAGCCGAAGCCCTCATCGCGCCGGAGTCCGACCAACGCCCGGAGCGCATCAACGAAGGCGGTCCCGCCGACGCCGTCGTCGTCGCCGATCCCGGCAAGCTGCGCCAGATCCTCGTCAACCTCCTGTCCAATGCCGTCAAGTTCACGCCCGACGGCGGCACCGTCCGCTATGGCTGGACCGTCTCCGACCACACCGTACGCATCCACGTCCGCGACACCGGCATCGGCATCGGCGAGTACGATCTCGAATCCATCTTCGAGCCCTTCGTCCAGGTCCAGCCCTCCATGACCTCCCAACAGGGCACCGGCCTCGGCCTCTCCATCGCCCGTCAGCTCGCCCGCAACATGGGCGGCGACATCCTGGTCCAGAGCGAGGTCGGCGCAGGCAGCGAGTTCGTCGTCGAGCTCCCCCGCCCCGCCCCGCAGCTCGCCCAGCGCGCGCAGGTCTGACCGGCGTGGCACGCCGTCGGCGGGCGCGGCGCGGCGCGGCGTTGGCGTCGGCGGGCGCGGCGCGGCGTC
>DATKDR010000048.1:0-16486 GCA_035512635.1 Longimicrobiales bacterium
CGGTTCTGAGGCCCGGTCTGGCCAGGAAAGGCACGCCGGGCTTATGTTATCAGGATCCACACCTCTCCCCAGACAGCCTGCCATATCATCGCGGGGGCGCGAGTGAACGAGACCGACCGGCAGTATCCGGCGAAGCCCGAACCGAAACGCGTCCGCATCGTGCTGCGCGACCACGCGCTGCTCGAGGCGCGCGTGCACATCGCAGGCGGCCAGTTCCTGATCACGTTCCTGGCCGGACGCAAGCGCTACATCAGCCTGACCAGCTCCGTCTGGATGGCGACCGAGGAGCCCGTCGACTACATGCTGCTCAAGGTCGACCGCATCCTGTGGGTCAGCTCGCCCGACCAGCAGATCCCGCTGATGAACGTGCTGGGCGCGACCGCGCCGAAGCAGGTCGAGATCTCGGTCGAGGGCGGCCTCGTGATCCGGGCCGGCCTCGCGCTGGGAGCGCGGCAGCGCCTGAGCGACTACCTCGCGACCGCGCAGGAGTTCATCCCGCTCACCAACGCCATCGCGCTCCCGCGCGAGGCCGTGCTGGGCGACATCGCGCTCAACCAGGACGCGATCCGCAGCATCCGCGAGCTGCGGCCGAAGCTGCCGTCGGAGGAGCTGGCCGCGACGCTGGAGGCGGACGCTTCGTAGGGCGACGCTTCTCCACCGCGTGATCGGCCTCTTCCCGGTGGAGTCTTCTTCCGCTTCGGCCTCTGCCGCACGCCGCTCGACGTCATCGCCGCCGTGCGGCCACCCGTGAATCACGCAGCGCCGATGATCGAGCTCGTAGGCGTGCGCAAGACGTTCGGAGGAAAGGCCGCCGTCGCGGGGCTCGACCTGCGCATCCCCCGCGGCTCGACCTACGGACTGCTCGGGCCGAACGGCGCGGGCAAGACCACGACGATCCGCATGCTGCTCCAGATCCTGGAGCCGGACTCGGGCGAGATCCGCATCGGCGGCGAGCCGGTCACGCGTGATCGGCTAGACCGCGTAGGCTACCTGCCCGAGGAGCGCGGCGTCTACAAGCGCATGCAGGTGGGCCGGCTGCTCAGCTTCTTCGCGGAGACGAAGGGCGTGCGGCCGGCGGACTCCAAGCCGCTCATCCGCCAGTGGCTCGAGCGCCTGGATCTCGCCGACCGGATCGACGCGCGCGTGCAGGAGCTGTCGAAGGGCATGCAGCAGAAGATCCAGTTCATCGCGGCTATCCTGCACGATCCCGACATCATCATCCTGGACGAGCCGTTCAGCGGGCTCGACGTGATCAACCAGCAGGTGCTGAAGGACATCGTCGTGGATCTCAAGCGGCGCGAGAAGACCATCGTCTTCTGCACGCACATGATCGACCAGGCGGAGCGCACGTGCGACCACGTCTGCATCCTGGCGCGCGGCGAGAAAGTCGTCGACGGCCGCATCGCCGACGTCAAGCGCGAGCACGGCGGCACCCACGTCCGCGTCGCCTTCGAGCAGTGGAACGGCGACGCCGTGCACATCGTCCGGCGCGCCCCCTCGGTCGAGAGCCTGCACGAGCACGGGCAGGAGCTGGAAGTCACGCTGCGGCCGGGCGGCTCGCCGCACGAGCTGCTGGAGCACCTGATGACGCAGAACCTCCGGCTGAGCACGTTCTCGCGCATCGAGCCGTCGCTCGAACGCATCTTCATCCAGCGCGTGGGCGCGACGCCCGAGGAGATGGCGGCGCAGTACGCGGCCAGCGCGGAGGAGCGCGAGGCCGAGTGCGTGCGCGCCGCGACCAAACCCCGCCGCTCGCTGTGGAGGCGCTGATGGCGACGTCCAGGACGTGGGCCGTTTTCAAGCGCGAGTTCAGCGAGCAGGTGCGCACCAAGATGTTCATCATCGGCACGCTGTTCGGGCCGGTCATGATCGTCGCCATCATGTTCCTGCCGCTGCTCTTCCTGCGCGCCGGCGGCGGCAGCGAGCGCGACGTCGTCATCGTCGACGCGACGCACACGGGACTCGGCGACGAGGTCGCGACCGCGCTCGCCCTGCCGATGCTCGCCGGCGGCCAGGGCGGACCGGTAGGGCCGGGCGTCTACCACACCGACGTCATCGACATCGACGCCACGGAATGGGAAGCGACGCGCGAGTCGCTGAACCAGCGCCTCGAAGCCGAGGAGATCGACGGCTACCTGTACCTGCCGCCCAGGGTCGAGGACGACGCGGAGGCGCTCTACGTCGGCAAGACCATCGGCATCGCGACCGAGTCGGAGATCCGGCGCGCGGTGCAGACGCCGATCCAGGCACGCCGCCTCGACGAGGCCGGCATCAGCCAGGAGATCGTCTCGGAGGCCATGCGGCCGGTCAGCGTCGCCGCACGCAAGCACGGCAAGGAGGGCGACGCGGCAAACCCGGAATCGCTCTTCATCTTCGCCCAGCTCATCGCCTTCTCCATCTACCTCGTCGTGATTCTGTACGGGCAGGCGGTGCTGCGCGGCGTGCTCGAGGAAAAGCGCGACCGCATCGTCGAGGTCGTCCTCAGCTCCGTGCGCGCCAGCATGCTCATGTTCGGCAAGATCATGGGCATCGGCGCGGCCGGCCTGCTCCAGATGGCCATCTGGACGCTGTTCGGTGCCGTCGCCATGACCTGGGGCGTCGACTTCCTGCGCGAGCGCGGGCAGCAGGTGACCGACGTCGTGCCCGACCTCGGGCCGATGGTCGCCGTCGCCTTCCTGATCTTTTTCTTCGGCGGTTTTTTGGTCTATTCGGCGCTCTTCGCCGCGGTCGGCGCCATCGCCACCACCGACCAGGAGGCGCAGCAGCTCTCGTTCGTGCCCATGCTGCCGCTCATGATCGGCTTCTTCATGATGTTCGCGGGACTGACCGACCCGGAGAACTCGGTGTTCCGCATGGGCTCGATGGTGCCGCTCACGTCGCCCATGGTCATGCCGGTGCGCGTCGCGATGACCGACGTGCCCATGGGGGAGTTCACCCTGTCAGTGGCTCTGCTTATCGTTACGGTGGGGGCGGCTACCTGGGCGGCGGCGAAGATTTACTCGATCGGGATTTTGTCGACTGGCAAGAAGCCGACGATGGCGGAGGTCTGGAGATGGCTGAGGACGGCCTAGTTCGACAGGGAGGGCTTCGCGGGGAGGGCGCTTCGCCGGGGAGGGCTGCGCGGGGCGGGCTTCGCGGGGTCTTTGCAGCTTTATGAGGTTGGCATGAACGCAGTGCTTTGGATCCTGATCGTAGCTGTCGCAGCGCTGGTGGCGGCGGTTCTGTTCCTCTTCGTGCGGCTGTCGCGGCGGGCGGAGGAGCAGGGGCGCCTGCTGGCGCAGGCGCTCGCGGCGGCGGGTGAGCCGGCGGCGAAGCTCGAGTCGAAGGTCGAGGTGCTGACCCAGCAGCTCGGTCAGCGGCTGGGCGAGTCGAGCGAGGCGGCGCATCGCATCGCGCAGCTCGTGCAGGCGGAGCTGGCGAGCACGCGCGGCTCGCTGACGCAGCAGATCGACGCGAACAACCAGGCGCTCACGGCGGCGCTGGGCACGACGCACGCCTCGCTGTCGCAACTCCAGGAGCGGCTCGGGCGGCTCGATGAGGCGACGCGCCAGGTCGAGCAGGTCGGCAAGTCGATCTCCGGTCTCGAGCAGCTCTTCGCCTCGCCCAAGATGCGCGGCGGCATCGGCGAGTGGGCGCTCGAGATGCTGCTCACCGAAGTGCTGCCCGGAGATTCGGTGCTGCGCCAGCACCGGCTCGCGTCGCGCGGCGTCGTCGTCGACTTCGCGGTGCGCGCCGCCGACGACCGCATCATCTCAATCGACAGCAAGTTCCCGCTCGAGGCGTTCCGCCGGCTCGTGGCCGCTGAGGCCGACGGCGCCGAGGACGCGAAGCGGCTGCGCTCCGAGTTCGAGCGCTCGGTGAAGGCGCGTGTCGACGAGATCGCCGGCAAGTACATCTCGCCCGACGACGGCACGCTCGACTACGCGCTCATGTACCTGCCCTCCGAGGCGATCTACTACGAGCTGGCCGTGCGCGACGAGGGCGCGGCCTTCATCGACTACGCGCGCAACCGGCATGTCGTGCCGTGCTCGCCCAACACGCTGTACGCCTACCTCCAGGCGATCGCGCTCGGGCTGCGCGGCCTCCAGATGACGGAGCAGGTGCGCTGGATCCAGGGCATGCTCCAGCACCTGCGCCAGGACGCGGGCGCCGCCCGCGACGCCTTCGAGAAGACGCAGAAGCAGCTCATGTACGCCGCCAACAACCTGGGCGAGGTCGGCTCGTCGCTGGGCAGGATCGAGGAGCGGCTCGAGCACATCGACGACGCGCGTGAGGGCGACCCGGCCGCGCTGCCGCCCGCCGAGCGTCAGATCCGCCTGGAAACGCCCACGCTGTTCGGGTAGGTGGGCCTTGCCGCAAGAACGTACTTCGTAGCTCGGATGCCGCGTGACGCGCGGCTCTAGCCGTTCACCAGCGCGTGGATGTTGCCGTCCGGATCCTTGAACCAGGCGACGCGCGTCTCGCCCGCGACGTGCACGTCGCCGTCGTGGCGGGTCTCCGGCATGTCATAGCGCTCGAAGCGCACGCCCTTCGCTTTCAGCGACTCGACGAGCGCGTCGACCCGATCGCCCACCATCCAGGTGACGGCGGTCGCGCGGTTGGTGCCGGCGTACTCCGACTGGTAGACGAGCATCGTCGAGCCGCCGGTCCGGTAGGTGTAGGCCTGCGATTCCTCGTCGTGAATCCGCTCCAGCCCGAGCATGTCCTCGTAGAAGCGGCTCGCGGCCTTCAGGTCGCGCACGGCCACGGTCGCGACGGCGTCGTGTCCACTGAGCATCGAACGTCCTCCGTTCTTCTTGTAGTCGACAGTACTACGGCAGGTAATCCGCCGGAATCGATCCCGCGCCCGCGCGCTCGCTGTGCCACAGGATCGAGTAGACCCACCACCGGCCCTCGCCGTAGACGAGCTGAATCGAGTTGATGCCGCGATCGACGGGTTCGCTGTCGGGTGACACGATGCGCGACTCGTAGGTGCTCCAGACGTGCGCGACGTTGCCGTAGCGCTCCATCACGCTGTGGATCTCGGTCTCGAAGAAGCCGTCGCGCATCAGCATGGGCCCCGCGCGCTCGATGTAGTCCTCCACCGTCAGGATCATCATCGCGGGGCGCGGCCCGGTCGCCAGCGAGTCGGACGGGAGTTGCCGGACCATTGGCGACAGCCGCGCGCCGGGCGCGAACAGCTCGCGCATGCGCGCCCAGTCGCGCTCCTGCCCGGCCGGTCCGGAGATGACGGCGTAGAGCTCATCGATCAGTGTCTGGATCTCGACCTGGGCGGGCGCGGGGGCAGGCGCGGGGGTGACGCGCTCGGCGGCGCCGGCGCAGCCGATCGCGAGAAGGGGCACGACGAACAGGTGGACTCGGTTCATGGTCACTCGGGTCGGGGAGTGGACTGCCGCGCGGCGGCGGGCACGCCGACCGGCTCCTCTCTGCCGTCGTTGCGGCTGAAGGCGAAGCCGATGCGGCGCTCGGCGGGGTTCTCCTGCTTGAGCGTCTCGGAGATGCGCTCGTAGTCGCGCTCCATCTCGAGCGACACGGACGCGCGGGTTTCCTTGAGCGCGGCCTCGAAGTGGCGCATCTCGACGGTGGTCACGTCGAGATCCTCGCGTAGCGCGAGCAGTCCGGCGCGGCGCACGATGTCCTCGAGGTCGGCGCCGGTGTAGCGCTCGGTGCGCGCGGCGATGGCGGCGAGGTCGACATCGTCGGCGACCGGCATCTGCTCGGTATGAATCCCGAGGATGCGCAGGCGCCCCTCCTCCGACGGCACCGAAACGTAGATCAGCTCGTCGAAGCGGCCGGGGCGCAGCAGCGCGGCATCGAGCAGGTTGGGGCGGTTGGTCGCGCCGACGACGACGACGCCCTGGAGCTCCTCGAGGCCGTCCATCTCGGCGAGGAGCGTGTTGACGACGCGCTCGGTGACCGCGGGCTCGCCGATGCCGACGCCGCGCTGGGGCGCGAGCGAGTCGAGCTCGTCGATGAAGATGAGGGTGGGCGCGACCTGGCGCGCGCGCTGGAACAGCCGCGCGATTTGCTGCTCGGACTCGCCGTACCACTTGGACAGCAGGTCGGACGCCTTGGCGGCGATGAAGTTGGCTTCGGCCTCGCGGGCGGCGGCCTTGGCGAGCAGCGTCTTGCCGGTGCCGGGCGGGCCGTAGAGCAGGAACCCCTTGGCCGGGCGAATGCCGAGGCGCCGGAACGCTTCCGGGTGCCGGAGCGGCAGCTCCAGCCCTTCACGGAGCAGATCCTTGGCGTCGTCGAGGCCACCGACGTCGTCCCAGCCGACGTTGGGCACCTGGATCATGATCTCGCGCAGCGCGGACGGCTGCACGCGCTTGATCGCGCCCTCGAAGTCGACGCGCCGCACGCTGAGGTCGGCCAGCTCGTCCTCGCGGATCTCGCGCTGGAGGTCGAGGTCGGGGAGCTTTCTGCGCAGCGCGTCGATCGCGGCCTCGCGCACGAGCGCGCCGATGTCGGCGCCGACGTAGCCGTAGGTGACGCGCGCGATCTCGTCGAGGTCGACGTCCGTGTCGAGCGGCATGCCGCGCGTGTGGATGTCGATCATCTCGCGGCGGCCGGTCTGGTCGGGCACGCCGATGACGATCTCGCGGTCGAAGCGGCCGGGGCGGCGCAGCGCCTCGTCGAGCGCTTCGACGCGGTTCGTCGCACCGATGACGACGACGTTCTGCCGCGGCTCGAGGCCATCCAGAAGAGTAAGAAGCTGCGCGACCACGCGACGCTCTACCTCTCCGGTCGCCTCCTGCCGCTTGGGCGCGATCGAGTCGATCTCGTCGATGAAGATGACCGACGGCTGCTGCTCGGCGGCATTGGAGAACACCTCGCGCAGCCGCTGCTCGGACTCGCCGTAGTAGCGGCCCATGATCTCCGGGCCGTTGATCAGGAAGAAGCGGGCGTCGGCTTCGTTCGCGACCGCGCGCGCGAGCAGCGTCTTGCCGGTGCCGGGCGGCCCGTGCAGCAGGACGCCCTTGGGCGGGTCGATGCCCAGCCGCTGGAACAGCTCGGGATGCTTGAGCGGCAGCTCGATCATCTCGCGCACCTGGCGGATCGAGTCGCCGAGCCCGCCGACATCGTCGTAGGTGACGTCGGCGCGGCGCTTCTCCTCGACCTCCGTGTACTCCGCGAGCAGCTCGATCTCCGTGGTTTCCGCGATGCGCACGATGCCGCGTGGCACGGTCGAGATCACGCGCAGCCGGATCTCCTGGAGGCCGAACGTCGGCTGCTGCATGAACGTCTTGAAGAGCGATTCGGGGAAGACGCCGTCCAGCTCGCTCTCCGAGCGGCGATAGACGGACGTCGACACGAAGTCGCCGGCGACGACCGGACGCTGGAAGAGCGTGCGGCGCAGCAGGTCGCCCGAGCCGGACAGGCGCAGGTTCTTCTGCGCGGGCGCCAGCACGATGCGGCGCGCGGGCGAGATCTCCGCGGGCCGCACGTCGACGTGGTCGCCGATGCCGGCGTCCGCGTTCGCGCGCTGGAGACCGTCGAGCCGGATGATGTCCAGTCCCTCGTCGTCCGGGTACGCGCGCACGGCCACCGCGGCGGTCGCACGCTTGCCGTCGACTTCGACGACGTCGCCGTCCTGGATGCCCAGCGCCGCGAACGCCGTCTGCGGCAGGCGCGCGGTCGCGGTGCCGACGTCGTTCGATTTCGCGGTGGCGACCTGGAGACGATTGCTCCGGCCGTCGCCGCCGCCGCGGTCCTGCTGCTCCTGATCCGCCATTCTGCCCGCCCCCCTTGGTGATCCCCCCGGAGGCCAAGGTCATGTTTCATGCCGGGCAGGCGGGGGTTGCATGGGGGGGCTGAGCCAACGGCCGAGCACGAGCACGTTTCACGAGCACGTGCACGAGTGGGGGCTCGGTGCCGGGGGAAGCAGCCCACGCCCGCCGCCGGTCTCGCGGTGCTTCCGGGCGGGGGCGGCGACCGATAAGTTGGTGGCTCCCTCCCCCGAACCCGGCAGCTCCAATGAATCTCCCTCGCACGAGCCTCCGACTCGAGCCGTCTTTCCCGGCTCTGGCGCTGGCGACCACCCTTTCGATGCTGTCCCTCTCGTCGATCGACGCCGCGCCGGCCGCGGCGCAGGAGCATCCGGTCCTGGGCGAGCTCGAGATGGGGCCGCATCCGGTCGGCTTCACGGTCGAGTACACCCGCGATCCGTCGCGCGTGGAGCGGCCGGAAGTGCGGCCGGACGGCACGCCCGAGACGCGGCCGATCGCGCGCCTGATGCAGGTCGCCCTCTGGTATCCGGCGAGCGACGCCGCGTCGGGTACGGCCATGACGCTGGGCGACTACATCGACCTCCAGAACTCCGGCCTGCTGGCGGACGATCGTCGTGATGAGGGCATCCTGACCGAGACGCAGCGCGCCGAGCTGGTTCGCGAGTGGGCGACGTGGAACATCATGACCGGCGTCGCGCTGGAGGACTGGGAGCGGCTGCTGCCGGTGCGCATGAGGGCGTCACGCGACGCAGTGCCGGCGGGCGGAGCGTTCCCGCTGATCCTGATGATCCAGGGCGCCAACGGCTCCGTCGCGGACATGATGGGCACCGCCGAGTACCTCGCGAGCCACGGCTACGTCGTCGTGACCGCGCCCTCGCGGGGGCCCGACCAGGCGGTCACGCGGGTGTCGGCCGATCCGCGGCTGACGGAGAGCATCATGCAGGACGCCGAGTATGCGATCGGCCGCGCAGCGACGCGCGATTTCGTGGCGGTGCGGCAGCTCGGCGTGCTCGGGTGGAGTCGCGGCGGCACGGCCGCGCTGCTGCTCGGCATGCGTAATCCGTCGATCGACGCGATCGTCTCCTTCGACTCCGGTCTGGGGCGCCTCGCCGCCGTAGCGCCATCGTTCGACCCGTCCCGGCTCACCGCGCCGGTGCTGGCGTTTCACACCGGATGGCCAGGGCCGACCTACCCGCCCCTCGACTCGCTGCGCTACGCGGACGTCCACATCGTGCCCGTGAGCGGCGTGCATCACGTCGATTTCTCCGCCATCGGCATGATCCACACCGCTTTGCACGCCCGGAACCGTCACGTCACCGCCAGCGACGAGCACATCCGCTCGGCGCACGAGTGGATCAACCGCTACACGCTGCTGTTCATGGACGCGCGCGTGAAGCAGGACGAGCGCGCGGTCGCGCGCTTCGAAAAGATCGCGTACGGCGACGCCGGCGAAGGCGCGCCGTCCGACATCCTGACGGTCGCCACCCGCGCCGGCCGTCCGGCGCCGCCCGCGGCCGGCCATCTTGCCGAGCTGGTCTGGCGGCGAGGCGGCATCGGCGAGGCGGCCGGCCTCATACGGGCCGCCCGCGACGCGGATCCGGAATGGCTGCCTTTTCCCGAGCAGCTCCTCAACGCCGCCGGCTACCGCTTCATGGAGCTGGGGCGCCACGACGAGGCGATCGGCGTGCTGCGCCTCAACGTGGAGCTGTATCCGGAGTCGGCGAACGTATACGACAGCCTGGGGGAGATCCTCATGCTCACCGGCGATCGCGAGGGCGCGATCGAGAACTATTCACGCAGCCTCGCGCTCGACCCGACCAACACGAACGCACGTCGCCTGCTGAGGACGCTGACGGAGGAGTCGGACTGACTTTATACCGTATACCGTATACCTATACGGAGTACGGAGTACGCCTAGCTCGCGGCGAGCAGCGGCAGCTCGGGCAGCTCGCGCCGCATGGGAGAGAGACGACGCGGCAGCTCGATCGTGACGATCGTGCCGCGGCCGGGCTCGCTGTCGAGGCGGATGTCGCCCTGGAGCTGGCGCACGAGGTGGCGCGACAGGCTGAGGCCGAGGCCGATGCCGCTGCCCGGTCCGTGTGAGTGGCCTGCACGCGAGAACGGCTCGAACGCGCGCCTGCGTGCCTCGTGACCCATGCCGATGCCGGTGTCGCGTACGATGAAGCGGACGGTCGCCGAATCGGCGCTCGACTCGAGCGCGACCCAGCCGCTCCTCGTGTAGCGCACCGCGTTGTGGAGAAGATTTAGCAGCGCGCGCCGCAGCTTGTCCGGATCCGTCACCATCTCGACGCGCGACTCGGGGCGCGCGATGCGGAACTCGAGTCCCTTCTCCGTCGCGATCGGCTCGGCGATGCGCGCGACGCTCGTCGTGAAGGCGGCCAGCTCGATGGCGTCCGGCCGCGGCTCGGTCTCCGGCGACTGCGCGCGCACCAGCTCCATGATGCGCTCGAGGTCGCGCACCAGCTCCCAGGCGCTCGCCGCGATGCGGTCCACGCGCTCGCGCTGGATTTCCGAGAGCTGACCCGCGGCATCCGTCTTCAGCAGGTCCGCGTAGCCGATGATGGTGGTGAGCGGCGAGCGCAGCTCGTGCGACACGACGGACAGGAAGTCCTCGCGCGCGCGCTCCGCCAGCGCGGCCGCGGCCTCGAACGCGTCGCGCTCGAGCGCGCCCCCGGCCAGGCGCGCGAGCGACGCGCCCGCTTCGATCGCGTCGGGATCGAACGCGTCGTCGTCGAGCGAGAAGAGCGCGAGCACGCCGCCTGCGCCGCGCTCCGACACGATGGGCAGGACGAGCGCGCTGCGCGGCGGCCGCGTGTCGAGCAGCCCGATCTGGTGTTCGCCCGCCTGGAGCTCCGTGCGCAGCCAGTCGGGGTGGAGCTGGCGCAGCAACCGGGCGGCACCGCGGCGGGCCGCATCGTCCAGCGCGCGCGCGAGTGCGCCACCGACTCCGTCCGCGCGCGCCGGCGTCCAGGTGCGCAGCGCCGCGACCAGCGCGGGATCTCCGCGGCCGGAGCACGCGACCGCGCGCCGCCGGTCGCCGCGCTCCTGGAGATCGACCAGCGCGTAATCGCACAGCCCGCGCGCGGCGGCGCGGGCGAGGTCGGCGAGACGCTCGTCGGAATCGTTCACGAAGGTCATCGGATGCTGACCTTAGGCGATGGTGCCGGGACCCGCCAGCCCGAGGGCCGCCGGAGCTCGTCGCGCAAGATGCGACCTCGCCGGCGCGATTGCGTCACGGGAGTTCGGGCTTACCTTCGCGTTGGATCCTGAACCCGACCCGACGCAACGCACCGTGAACCAGTTCCTCGAGCACCAGTTCTACGACAACACGGCGGGCGAGTGGGGGATGGCGGCCGTCATCGCGGCCGTCGTCCTGGGCGCGCTCTGGGCGATGGAGTGGCTGGTCATCCGCCGCGTCGCGCGCTTTGCGGAGAAGACCCGCTTCACGTTCGACGACGTCGTGGTCGCGACGCTCCGGGCGACGCGCTTCTGGATGCTGCTCCTGATCGCGCTGTGGGCGGGCTCGCTCGCGCTCACGCTGCCCGAGGAGACGCGCGACCGCCTGGGCACGCTGGTGCAGCTCGCGCTGGTCCTCCAGGCGGCCTTCTGGGGCAACGCGGCCATCCGCGCGTGGGTGACGTCGTACTCGGAGCGGCGCGCGCAGAGCGACCCGTCGGGCGTGACCACGATGCGCGCGATGGGCGTGCTCGGCCGGCTGCTGCTCTGGGCCGTGCTCGCGCTGTCGGCGCTGGCCGCGCTCGGCATCGACGTCACGGCGCTCGTCGCCGGCCTCGGCATCGGCGGCATCGCCATCGCCCTCGCCATCCAGAACATCCTGGGCGACCTGTTCGCGTCGCTCTCGATCGTGCTCGACAAGCCCTTCGTCATCGGCGACTTCATCATCGTCGGCGACATGATGGGCACGGTCGAGAACATCGGCCTCAAGACCACGCGCGTGCGCAGCCTGTCCGGTGAGCAGCTCGTCTTCAGCAACTCCGACCTGCTCTCCAGCCGGATCCGCAACTACAAGCGCATGTACGAGCGGCGCGTGCTCTTCACCGTCGGCGTCACCTACCAGACGCCGCGTGCGAAGCTGATCGAGATCCCCCAGCGCATCCGCGCCATCATCGAGGCCGAGCCGGACACGCGCTTCGACCGCGCGCACTTCGCCGGGTTCGGCGCGTCGTCGCTCGACTTCGAGATCGTCTACTACACGAAGGATCCGGATTACAACGTGTATCGCGACCGCCACCAGGACATCGCGCTCGCGATCCATCAGTACTTCGAGGCCGAGGGCATCGAGTTCGCCTACCCGACCCAGACGGTGTTCCTGGCCGGCGGCGGCGAGCGGGCGCGCGCGGAGACCTGACCATGCGTCGCAGAGTGATGGCCGCCGTTTTCGCAGGTTGGGCTTTTGGTCCGTTGCCGGCTGTCTCGCAACAGTCGCCGGCTCCCGGTTCCGCTGCGCCCGCACGCGCCGAGGTCCTGGTTCTCGGCGTCTACCACATGGCCAACCCCGGTCGGGACGTCTTCAATACGGAAGCCGACGATGTGCTGGCGCCGAAGCGGCAGGCCGAAATCGCGGAGCTCATCGAGGTGCTGAAGCGATTCGAGCCGACGAGGATCGCCGTCGAGGAGGGATTCAACAGTCGCGCCACTGCGCGGCGCTATCAGGAGTACGTCGCAGGCGCCCACGAGCTCTCCCGCAACGAGACCGAGCAGATTGGCTTCCGGCTCGCCGAGGAGCTCGGCCACGAGACCCTGTACCCGGTGGATGTCGACGGCGAGTTCCCGCTCGCGCGCCTCATGGATTACGTAAAGGCGCACGACCGCATGGAGGAGTTCGATGCGCTGATGGCGGAGATCGGCGAGACCGTCGAGGCGCACACCGAGTATCTCGCGGCCCACACCGTGCTCGAGACGCTCCTCCGGATGAACTCCGACGAGAATGTCGCGGCGGACGTCGGCTTCTACTACCGGCAGGCGCACTTCGGGGAGCCCTGGAACTGGGCCGGCCCCGATCTCGTTGCCGCCTGGTTCCACCGCAACATCCGCATCTACGGCAACATCGTGCGCCTGATCGAGTCTCCGAACGAACGGGTGCTGGTGATCATGGGTGCCGGCCACCTCGGCTGGCTGCGACAGAACGTCGCGAGCGACCCGACCCTGCGCCTGCGCAAGCTCGCCGAATTCGTCAGGTAGCTAGGCCGACTGCCTCGTCGGCTCGGGCGGAGGGTCCGGCTCCGCGAGCAGCCGATGCACCTTGGCCACCAACCGGCGCCGCGAGACCGGCCGCGTGACCACGTCGTCGTAACCCTCCGCCAGCGCCGCGCGCTCCAGCTCCGGGTCGTTCCGGTTCAGCACGCCGATCACCGCCGCGCCCGGGTGATAGGCCCTGATCAGCGCCAGGAAGCTGCACTCGCTGCCCCAAGCTCGCGGGGTAGTCCACTACCAGCACCGGCGGACGGAAGTCCCGCAGCAGGTCCGCCGAAGCCACCTCGTCCGGCACGCCGAAGGACCGAAACCCCTCCTCCCGCAGGCACGTCGTCGTCTGGTGCAGATCGATCTGCGATACGACGAGGACGGCGTGGGCGGCTTCGGGTGGCTTCGGGTGGCAATGTAACTCCTTGTTGCACAACAACGTAAGACGATTCAAGCGCTTCACGATCTGTGCCGCCCGCGTGTTCCGCCGGAGGCACGCGCCTTGCCCCTAACTCGATGTCACAGGATCACTTACGACGGACACGGGAGGAACGAATGGTACGAGGAATCGCGAAGGCGATCGCCTACACGAAGATGCCGCGCAGCACGTTCGCGTTGCTGCACCCGGTGCGGGCGGCCAAGCTGGGCGCGACGCTCCTGGTCGCCCGCGCGGTATTCGGCCGCCGCCGCTGAGCCGGGCGCCGGCGCCGAGCGCGGCCGTCGACGGTGGCGGGCACGCGCAGCGCCGACGACCCGGGCATCATCCGCTTCGACTTTCCGGAGCATGGCGTAGACCCCCTCGAGCCGATCGACTGGCTCGACTGGTTCGCGAAATTCGATGCGGCGGGGCTGGTACTGCTGTACCAGGAGACGACGCCGGACGGCGCGCGCAGCAACTTCTGTCGGCTGCTCGAAGCGGACGCCGCGGGCGCGCTGGCGACGGATGTCGAATGGGTCGACGCGTCGCCTGGCGCGAGCGTCTGAACGCGCGGCGCGCGCTCGACGCGCGAGGCCAGCGCTGACGCCATCGGCCCGGCTGTTGCATTGATCATCCCTGCGCGACGGCGGAGGGCCCGCCGACCACCCGCGCACCCGATCCGCCCCGGCTCCCGGCCGGAGGCGGACCCGCAGGGAGACCATGGATGGCAGGCACGCACAGGACACTTCGCAGAGGCGAGTACCGGCTCGAGGTGGCGGCGGGCGAGGGGCCCGCGGGCGTGCGTCGCCCGGGTGGCAGGGAGATCGCCTTCGACATCGACGGCGGCTGGCAGACCTTCCACATCGAACAACTCGAGCAGGTGTACTTCTGGTGGCGCGGCGAGCACCGTCACCCCGGCGTCGCGCTCGCGCGCGTGCGTCCGACCATCGGCCCCGTCGACAACCGCGCCGAGCGCAGGCGCGATTCGCGTCGCGGGCAGCGCGAAGCGCCCGCGGCGGGACAACAGCAGGCGAAGGGCGGGGGAAGCCAGATCGCCTAGGCGATATCGTGGAGCGGATCTTCTTCCGCGATCTCCCGAAGCGCATCCTCACGTGCGGACGCTCGCCACGTTTTTCGGCCGGCCTGTCCGATTTTCGTATTCCCCGAGCGCCGCTGTCTCCTACATTTGAACCGGACGAGCCCGCGGTTGCGGCCACACCGGCGCGGCCGTGAAGGATCTCCTCGTTTGAGCCTGTGAGGGCTGCGTGAGATAGGGGCCCAGGGCGCGGCGATAGCGCTCGCGATCGAAGCCACCGCGTCGCGCCTCCTCGACGAGCCAGCACTCGACGATCCAGCTCCAGCCGAAGCGCGACTTCACCTCCGATGGCCGCAGGCCGGTCAGTCGCTTCATCTGATTGCTCATCGTGAACGGATCCGGATAGCCCATCTCGGCAGCTGCCCGCCCGATCGAGCAGCGATTCCGCTGCAGATAGAGCGACACGTACAGCAGCCTGGCGAACTGGAGCCAGCGTGAGGGAGCCGGCAGTCCAGCCCCTGCGAAGTGACGGCCCAACGTCCGGCGGGAGCTGGCCATGCGGCGGGCCAGCGTGGCGACGCTGCGTACGACACGCGCCTCGGCGAACAGCCGATCGACTTCCTGACGCGAGCGATCGTCGCACAGCAGGCCGCGTCGCTTGAAGTATTCGACGAATTCCTGGTGCGGCCGCCGGGGGAGATTGCGCAGGAGCTGACGGAGGCGCTCCGAGGAATTGAGCGACGCCGGCAGAATGGCGCAGGGATGGAAGTCGACCAGTCCATCGACCACGTCCCGGATCCGATGCAGCTCGTGCGGCGGGGGCAGCACGATCACGAGAGCCATGCCGTGTGGCCTGCGCGTCACCTGTTCTGCGGTGACCGCGAAGTCCATCGTATGCCTGAGATCCCACAGCAGGAACACGCCCCTCGGAGGACGCTCGTGCTGCAGCAACTGGCCGGCCCGGATCGGCTCGAAGTAGGGGGGTGCGAAGAAGGAGAGCTCGTGCTCGGAGAACATGGTGGCCTCCACCGGAGAGTTGGATGAGCGACTCCCCGAACGATGGCCGCGCGATGTCACAGCCCTTTCAAATCGCTGTGCGACAGGCGGATAGGGCCTCTGCGTCGACACGCATCCACGTCCTCGGCGCGTTCAGGATCGTAGTCGACGGGCGCGAGCTGCGGCTGCGCACGCGCAAGGAGGCCATGGTGCTGCTCAAGCTCGCCCTCGCCTCCCCCGACGAGGTCCGTCGCGACGATCTCGTCGGCATGCTCTGGCCCGAGTCCTCCGAGCCACGCGCTCGCCACTCGCTGAGCGAGGCGCTGCGGGGCATCGAGCAGGCGACGGGGCTGCGCGTCGGCCGCACCCCGGATGCACTGACGGTTGCCGACGAGGAGGTCTGGCTCGACCTCCACGACCTGGACGAAGCCCTCGCGCGGGGCGACGTGCACGACGCCCGACGCCTGTTCGTCGGCGGCTTTCTGGCCGGGTGGTACCCACCCACCGCGGAAGCCTCGCACTGGGTCGATTCCGTGTCCGCCGCAGTCGGCCCGCGCCTCGAGAAGATGGCGCGCGCCCAGCTCGACGAGCGCCGCAGGGCGACCGACAGCCGTGGCGTCAGCGCCGCCGTAGATCTGCTCGAGCGGCTCGGAGTAGCGACGGATGCGGATCGGGAGGCAGCCGCGGAGGCCGAGCAGATCACCGGCTGGGAGACGTTGCGGGACGGGGAATCGATTCCGACCCGCATTCCCATCGACCGAGAAGGACCCTTCGTCGGGCGGCTGAAGGAGATGCGTCGGCTCACGGCGGAGCTGGAGCGGGCGCTCGCTGGGGAGCTGCGCGTGGTACTGGTCGCGGGGGAGGCCGGAATCGGCAAGACACGCACGTGTCAGCGACTCGCCCGCCTCGCCGCGCTGCGCGGCGCCCGCCTCTTCCTCAGCTCATGTTACGAGCTCGAGCAGTCCGTCGCCTTCGGCGCCATCAGCGAGGCTTTCGCCGGCGCCGTCACCCCCTCCGACCTCGCCGGCCTCAAGCCCATCTGGCGCCAAGTCCTGGCCGAGGTGCTCCCGGAGGTGGCGGAGG
>DATKDR010000049.1:0-17203 GCA_035512635.1 Longimicrobiales bacterium
ATGACTATCATGGTCACATGGGAAAGGACGAACGGGTCGCCTCGATCGCCCAGCTCAAGGCACGGCTGAGCCACTACCTGCGCCTGGTCCGGCGCGGCGACCGTGTCACGGTGACCCATCGGGGACGCCCGGTGGCGACACTCGGGCCGGTCGGCACGGAAGCGACCGATGCACGGCTCCGTCGGCTGATCGAGAGCGGTGTCGCGCGACCGCCGGGCGACCCGCTGCCGCCGGGCTTCTGGGACGTGGATCGGCCGGCGGATCCGGAGGGTCGGTCGCTGGCGGGGCTGCTCGAGGAGCGGGCGGAGGCGCGATGAGGTTCTGGGACAGTTCGGCGCTCGTGCCGCTCTTCATCGAGCAGCCGGCGAGCGCGGCCGTCCGGCAGGCGATCCAGGACGACCCGGAAGTCGCCTACTGGTGGGCCTCGCCGGCCGAATGCTGGAGCGCGTTCGCGCGCCTGCGCCGGGAGGGCGGGATCGACGCCGGGGCGGAGTCGCGTGTGCTGGGGCGGCTGGAAGCGGCGCGCGGCGCGTGGCTCGAGATCCTGCCGCACGAGGCGCTGCGCCGCCGCGCCGGCCAGCTCCTGCGCGTGCACGCGCTGCGCGCGGCCGACGCGCTCCAGCTAGCGGCGGCGCTCGCCTGGGGCGAGGAAGCATCGGGCGCGCTGGTGACATTCGACGAGCGGCTGGCGCTGGCGGCGCGGCTGGAAGGCTTCGAGGTGGTGCCGGGCTGAGCCGGCCGCCGCTCCGCTCTCGGCTCCTCCAAACCCTTCATCCGCCGCCGGCATGCCAACACCATGAACTGCGCACACGAAGCTCCGATCACGTACGGGGCCGTAGGCCGCCGCGTCACGCTGCTCCTCGTGATCTCCGCGCTCATGCCCGCGGTCGGGTGCGCGCAGGAGCGGCCGCACCTCCCGCGCGGGCACGAGCCCGCTCCTCATGCCGACGGCGGCGAAGCCGCCTGGCCCGAGCCCGCCGTCGTATTCGACTCGCTGTGGTCCGCCTTTCACCACACGTATGCGCTCTTCGAGGACAAGTCGGTGCCGTGGCGGGCAGTCGGCGACGCGTATCGGCCGCGTGCGCTGCGCGCGACGACGGAGGAGGAGCTGTTCGACGTGCTGGCGGAGATGCTCGCGACCCTCAACGACAACCACGTCAAGCTGACCGGCTGGAGCCGCATCATGTCCGCCGCCGGTGATCTGAGGTATGCGGGGCCGCCGGAGGACTTCTCCACCGAGCTGATCCGGCAGCACTACCTTCTGGCCGCGCCGCAGGAACGAGCGGGAGGCTCGATCGCCTTCGGCTGGCTGCCGGACTCGGTGGGCTACGTGCACATCACGCGAATGGCCGACGTTCGCGCCTCGGCCGACGCGCTGGACGAGGCCCTCGCGACGTTCGCGGATGCGCGCGGCGTCGTGCTCGACCTGCGCCGCAATTCCGGAGGCGACGACCCCGTCGGCCAGGCGCTCGCGAGCCGCTTCGCGGACCGCCCGCGCCACTACATGACGACGCGTCTCAAGAGCGGTCGCGGAGCCGACGATTTCACCGCGCCGAGGTACTGGAACATCGAGCCGCCGGCGGGCGGCGGCTTCACCCGTCCCGTGGCCGTCCTCACACATCAGTTCACCTTCAGCGCCGGCGAGAACTTCCTGCTCGCGCTGCGCGTCCTGCCGCACGTGACCGTAGTCGGCACCCGGACCTCCGGCTCGATGGGCGAGACGACGAACGACGTGCTGCCGAACGGATGGGTTTACCGCACGGTCATGGCGCGCATCGTCGATGCCGACGGGCGGAGCTGGGAGGGGATCGGCATTCCGCCGCAGCTTCGTGTAGTGAATAGCCCCGAGGAGATCCGCGGCGGCCGGGACCGGGTCCTCGAAGCCGGGATGAGCCTGGTGTCGTCGCGCGGTGCGGCGACGGCCGCCGCGACCGCCGCCCCGTCCGATGCGACCGCCTCCGTTCGTCTGCCTCTCGCCGACAGCCTCGCCGTCTGGATCGAGGAACGCGGCCTCGCGCCGGCCCTCGAGCGCTTCCAGCGTCTCCGCGCCGACATCGCGCGCTGGTTCCTCGCCGAGGACTGGGAGTACGGCGACCTGACGACGCTGGGACGCGGCTTCCTTCAGGAGGATGAAGTCGACGCCGCCGTCGCGGTGCTCGAGGCGACCGCAATCGCGTACCCACGTTCCTACCGCCCGCACCTGTGGCTCGCGCGCGCGCACGAGCGAGCGGGCCGTGATCGCGAGGCGGACATCGCCCGCCGACGCGCCATCTCGCTGAACCCCGAGGCGTACTCGGCCGATCGTCGCGCGGCCGTCGAGCTCAGTGGCCGCATTCCCCTCTCCTACCTGTTCCTCGACCGCCTGTTCGGCGAGGGAGTCGACGCGGCTGTGCGCACGTATCGCATGACGAAGGCGGAGCATCCCGAACGCGTCGACATCGATCCGCTGGTTCTCGTACGCGGCGGTCAGCAGCTCCGGGAGGCGGGCCAGTCGGAAGCGGCTCGCGACGTGTTCGCGTTCATCGTCGACGAGTTTCCGCGATCGACGATCGCGCATCTCGGGCTGGCGCAGGCGCTTCGCGACCTGGGCGATGTCGACGCGGCGCGACAGGCGTATCGCCGCGCCGTCGCTGTCGACCCCGGCAACCGTGCCGCTCGCGAAGGGCTCGCGAGTCTGGCGAGTCCGTGACCACTCTGACCAGCTGGTTCCATCCGAACGCCGAGAAGCGTCCCAGCCGCATCGAGGGCCGCGGCCTCTTCGCGCGTGCGCCCATCCGCGCGGGCGAGATCGTCGCCGTGAAGGGCGGCGCCGTCATGGGCCGCGCCGCGCTCGACGAGATCCGCGACGAGATCTCGCCGGCGGAGATCCAGATCGAGGACCACCTGTGGATCGCACCGCGCAGCGCCGCCGAGGTGGAGGCGAACCTCCTGTGCCTGAACCACAGTTGCGAGCCAACGTGGGTGTGCGCGGCCAGATCACCTTCGTCGCGATGCGCGACATCGAATCGGGTGAGGAGCTGACCATCGACTACGCGATGATCGACGGCGACGCGAGCGAGACGATGCCGTGCGACTGCGGCGCGCAGTCATGCCGACGCGTCGTCACCGGCGACGACTGGCGGCGCCCGGAGCTACAGCGGCGCTACGATGGCTGGTTCTCGCGCTACCTGGCCGACCGCATTTCCGCGCTGCGCCCTTGAGGACGACGTGGAGGTGAGATCAGTCGGACGCGGCGTGCACCACCCAGCCGCTCGCGGCACGCCGGATCAACGCCCGTCGTAGCCGCAGGCTCAACTCCGGCGATTCGATTTGCAGATCCGCGACTTCGCCGGTCGGCCATTCCGCGCCGGCTGTCCACGAACGGACGGCGCTGCTCAGCTCCGCCGTGTCACCGAGGATCACGACATAGGATCGGCCGTCCGCCTGCTGCACGACCCCGCCGTTGAACTCGGCGATCGTCGACCCACCCGCACACAGGCGCAGCCAGCGCGCGTGGATGACCTCGCCCGTCGCCGCGGCCAGCGTGTTCTGCGGATCGAAACCGCACCACTGGACGACTCCGGCGCTGTCGATTCGCAGCTCGAGTCGGGTGCCGCGGCGGTCGAGCAGACTGTCTCGCAGCGCGGCCCGCTCCGCCGCGAGGCTCGCCGTGATTCGAGCCGCAAGGCGTTCGATGCCGCGTCCCTCGCGCATGCGGATCTCCTGGACCGACGCGATCGGCTCGCCTGCCGCATACCGCGCCAGCAGGTCGTCGAGTGTCACATCCTCGGTCATGAGGACTTCCTTCCACGCGTTCCCCGACATCTCGTCGAGCAGGAGCCCGATCGCCGCGCCGGTCGTGTAGAACCGGCGCCGCACCGAACGCCCGCTCGTGTCCAGGATGTCGCGAAGACGCAGGACCTCGTCCTCGATCGCGGCCGCCGCCGCCTCCCGCCACGGAAATCCCGGCTGCGCGCGCAGCTCGCTCAGCGCCCGAAGCAGCGCATACTGCGCGAGGCCCTCGTTCAGCTCACTCTGCATCTCGAAGGTCGCGAATCTCTCCGGCAACGCGGCACGCCGATCACGACGAACGGCCAGAAACTCCCTCACGTGCTCGGCGCGCGCCGGCCCCGATGCCGCGCGCAGCGCCGCCGAGAGCTGCCGCGCCTCGATTGCCACACCCGCCTCGTTGCCCGCGTCGAAGACCGGATATTCGATCACGTGCAGCGCATTCTCCCGACGGCCGAACACGATGCCGGCACGCGCCTGCTCCTCCTGGTACTCGTGAAACGCCTCGTGCACGGCCAGACCGAGCGTCGCGGCCGTGTCTCCCGACGTGGTGAGAAATGCGATGTGCCCCGGGCTGAACGACACCCGCTCCGGCCCGGCCCAGCTCCATCCGCGACGATTCGGATACGGTCGGAACCCCGCCGGCTCCGATTCCCGGTGATGCGCGAACAGCTTGCCGCGACCCGGCACGACATGGAGCATCGCCACCGTGTCCGGCCGGAAGCCCGGCCAGATCGCCGGCCCGAGCCACGCGCCCTCCCGTTCGATGATCTGCTGAACCGCCACCGCTTCGCGCAGCGAGTGAAGCGCCGCTGCCTCCTGCGCGTGCCCCTTCTCCGTCGACAGCAGGAAGACGACGACGGCCGCATACGAAGCACTTCGTAATTGAGCGCGCACCAAGAACCTCCGGGTGTCGTGTAGGCGTTGCGAAACGTCAGGGAGCGGCTGCGGGCGGCCGCGGCTGCCAGGTGATGCCGCCGCGGTCGTTCAACCGTACCGCGAGAATCGGCCGGGTGCCGGCGAGCACACGAATGTCCCTGCCCTTCTGGATCAGCGCGCCCTGCGGAACGGGCTGTCCGTCGATCGTCGCGTGCAGCGCGCGCCCCTGCCGCATGGTGAGCGTGAACTCACCGGCGGGATCAACCGCGTTGATCGTGTACATGTGCGCGCCGACCGGCGTGGCGGCGCGCGTGAGCGCGAGGGCGTCCGGCGTGGTGGTCAGGCCGGCGGCGAGGGTCACGACTCCTGCCAGCGCGAGGGTGGCCGCGGCGATGGGAGACCTGCGCGAACGCGAAGGTGACGCCTGCGCGGTCACCAGCCAGCGGATGCGCGCGACCAGGCTCGAGCCTCCGGCGCCGAGAGACAGGCGCATGGGGCGCGTCCGTAGCAGCTCGAGTCCCACCAGCGCCCGCGCATAGCCCGAGCGGCTGCCGCATCGCTGGCTCGCTCGCTGGTCGCAGGTCCGCTCGCGCTCCTGGTCGATGAAGCTCTTCAGCAATGGAAGCAGCGGGTGGAAGAAGAGCAGGTGCTCTGCGATCAACTCCGGACCGCGCCTGCTCGCGTGGCCCGCCTCGAGGTGAGCCATCTCGTGCAACAGCAGGGCCCGTCTGCCGCCCTCCGTCATCGCGTCGAATGCGGCCGCCGGGAGTACGAGCACCGGCTTCCGCAGACCCACCAGCATCGGCGAGTCGAGATCGTCGCTCTCGTAGCACGCGGGCGGCGCGACCGCGGAATCCGCCGCGGCCGCGCCCGCCTCGCGGCGCCATTCGGGGCGCGCAGTGCGCAACGCCGCGAGCCAGCGGCGCACGCGGCGCCAGTCGCCCAGCGTCCGCAGCGCGAGCACCACGACTCCGCACAGCCAGATGGCTCCCGCCCCCACGAGCACCTGCGCCACGACTTCCCCCACCGGCTCGGCGGCGACGACGCCGGCGAGTCCCGAGCGCGCCGGCGCGAAAGCCGTCTCGTCGAGCCTGCCCGTCACCCAGAGTGCCGTCCCCGCCAGCGGGATCGAGGCGGCCCCGGAAAGCAGCGCCGCTCGCCCCAGCACGTAGCGCGTTTCCGGCGAATTCGTCAGCCGCGCGGCGAGCGTCAAGCCCGCCAGCAGCAGGGCGAACATCCACGCACCCTGCAGCACGCTCAGTCCGACGCCTGCCAGCAGCGGCGCGATCATGTCGTCTCCATTTCCGAGAGAAGACGGCGCAGCTCATCCAGCTCGCCCGGTTCCACCGGCCGGCCCGACAGCGCCCGCAGCGCCAGGCGCTCCAGCGAACCGCCGAACGCCTTGTCCGCCAGCTCCGTGAGCAGCCGCTCCTCCGTCGCGACCCGATCGAGCGTCGCCCGATACACGTGGGACCGATCCGCATCGTCACGCGCGACGAGCCCCTTGCTCAGCATGATCTGCAGAAGCTTGAGCACGGTCGTGTAGCCGACGTTGCGCAGGCCACGGATCCGGTCGAGCACGTCCCGCACCGTGGACGGGCCCCGCTCCCACAGCACGTCCAGAATCTCCAGCTCGGCATCCGTCGGCAGCGGGATCTGCTTCATGGGCCCGAGTCTACGATGACCTTCGTAAGCGCGCAATGGAGGCTCCATGTCTGAGCCCCTACGGTTCCCAGAGGATCGTGACGCGGCATCGAAGGCAATACGACCATCCGATCCGGGAGCTACGACGATGACCGCACAGAAACAGGTCTCATGCGACTGCGGCAAGGTCATCCGCGAGAAGAACGACGACCAGCTCGTGGCCACCGTGCAGAAGCACGCGAAGGAGGTGCACGACATGGAGCTGACGCGCGAGCAGGTGCTGTCGATGGCGGAGCCGGCCTGATACTGCGCGGCGATCCGGCTACTCCGACGGGCGCGCCGCCGTCGCCTCCGCCTGCGCGAGCAGCGCGTCGAGGCGCGCGCGGTCCAGGTACTCGCCGCGGAAAACGACGCCGCGGATTTCCCGCACGGCCTCGATGTCGACGAGGGGATTCGCTCCGAGCAGCACCAGGTCCGCGCGCTTGCCCGCGTCGATGCCGCCGTGCAGTTCGCTCAGTCCGAGGAACTCGGCGCTGCTCGACGTCGCGGCGCGCAGCGCTTCGGCCGGCGTGAGGCCCGCCTTCACCAGCTCGCCCAGCTCGTCGTGCACGCCGGAGCCCGGGAAGGCGTAGGTGTCGCCGCCGTCCGTGCCGACCAGCACGCGCACGCCGGCGCGATGTGCGGCGCCGGTGATCTCGAGGCCGCGCTCGTAGAAGCCGCGCATCACGCGCCGGCCTTCGGGCGAGGCGTCGAGCGCGACCATCTCGTCCGCGTCCTCGTTCCATGACTCCAGGATGTACGGCGGGATGAAGCGCGTGCGCGGGTCGGCGCGAAACGCGGAGTCGTCCGCGTACGCATCCATGCGACGGGTGACGTGCGTCGGCACGTACCAGGTGTCGTTGCGCACCATCGCCTCGAACATCGCCGCGCACAGCGCCGGATCGTGCTCGTCGACCATGGCGCGCATCACTTCCATCGGCGGGTTCTGCGACCGCGTCGTCGCGCGGAACTCGGCCGCGCCGGGGAAGCAGTCGAAGAGCACGTCGCGCGCGTGCTCGATGCTGCGCATGCCCGCCTCCGCTGCCTCGATCATCGTCACCCGGAGCGGGATGTGTCCCGCGACCGCGATGCCCGCGCGCTCCGCTTCCGCCATCACGTGCGCGAAGGTCGTGGGCGACATGCGCGTGTAGATCTTGATGAAGTCCAGGCCCTGGCCCGCGAACATGTCGACCAGCCCGCGCGCCTGTTCCGCCGTCGCGTCGAAGTCCCACCCCGGATTCACCGGAAAGCTGCTGAGCGCGAGTAAGCGCGGGCCCATCAGCTCGCCGTCGTCCACCGCGCGCTGCCACTCCTTCATCTGCTCGAGGCACGCCGCGCCCGCCTCGCCGTCGCACGACGACGCCATGTCCCGCACGCCCGTCACGCCGTGCGCGATGTTCAGCGGCATCAGCCAGTCCGTCGTGATCCACGGCGGCATCCCGCTCGCCCGCATGTGCGCGTGCATGTCCCACAGCCCGGGGATCAGGTACAGGCCGGAGCCATCGATGACGGTTTCGGCGGGCGGAGCGGCGCTCGCCCGCTCCACGCGCACGATCATCCCGTCGCGAAGGGTCACGGTGCGGTCGCGCAGCAGCGCGCCGCGCGCAACGTCGACCACGTCGACGTGGACGATGGCGATGTCGACCCGTCCGGCCGCGCCAGGCTCCTGCGCCGCGACCCCTGAGGGCGCGGCACCGGCGAGGAAGAACGCGATGACCGAGAGAGCGGCGGAAACGACGGGGATCCGGATCTTGCTTGCGACGGACACGATGAGGCCTCGGGTCGTGGGGTACGGGGGCGCTGCCTTGTCCGTCCCCCTACGCGTGGATCCCCGGAGAGTTTCAGCGCGATCCCCGGGACGAGCGAGGCGGATCGGCGCCGTCAGTCTTCCCGGTCTTCCGTGCGCGCGTTCACGATCGCGACACCCACCGCGTCCCAGCGCACCTCGAGTGCCCACGGCCGGCAGCAGACCTCGCAGTCCTCGACGTAGCGCTGGACGGGCCCGCCTCCCGGGTCGAGGACGACCTCCACCTCCGCGCCGCAGTACGGGCAGACGACGTCGGCCTCCGTCTGCGCGACGCCGTCACCCAGTGGAAACGCCTCGTCCAGCCAGTCGTTCTGCTCGTCGTTCACGACCGCTCGCGCCCCAGCCGCCGGAAGATGACGACGTGCCCGATGAGCGCGGCCGGCACTAGCACCGCGGGCAGCCACACGAACGGCGCCTGCGTGACCCACAGGTTCGCGGGCTCGTTGTGGAACATTCGAAGCGGCGTCGGCGTCGACATCAGCGCGATCGCGAGCACGTTGGCGAGCAGCAGCGCGCCCATCACGTTCCACGCGCGCGCCACCCACAGCGGCAACTGGCCCGTCGCGAGCAGCGCCGCGACCGGCAGCGCGAGCACCCCCGTCAGGATGTCGAAGTTGTAGCCGGAAAAGCTCATCTGCACCGGCATCACGCCCTCTTCGTACGCGCGATGCATGAGCAGCTCGAGCGGCAGACGGAACACCTGGAAGCCGACGAGCAGCGCCAGCGGCAGGCCCAGCGCGAGCCGGTCGCCCGTCCGCGACAGCCCGATGGCGAACGAGGCGACGAACACGACGACGACGAGCAGCATCATCGTCGGCGGCATCGTGTCGAAGCGCAGGCGGCCGGACGCGGCGGCGATGCCCGTGACCGCCATCCAGCCCGCCACCGCCGCGGCCCAGCGCAGCGTCGTCCGTCGCGCTTCCGCCCGGCTCGCCCCGCCCGCGACCGCCGAGCGATGCACGCCCGCGACGAAGCCCCCAGCCACGAGCACCGCCAGCACTGCGAACGCGGCGCGGAGTGCGTCGGATGCTAGCGGCATCGCATTGGCTCGAGCGATGTCACAGCCGCACGCCGAGCATCACCGTCACCATCGACACGTCCGGTCCTCCGCGCCGCGATCGAAGTCGCCGTAGGGCAGCGACGCGCCGCCGCGCAGCGTGACCGACGACTGCGCGCTCGCGGTCGCGGACGAGCCGAGCAGCAGGATCAGGACGAGAATGGAGCGCATCCGTACCTCGGCTCAGCCTGCTGTCGGCGCCGCGGCCTGCTCCGGCGGCGCGTTGTTCCACACGTCGAACACGCACTTCCACTCGCCGGCCGCGTTCTTCTCCCAGACCGTGACGCCCCTGCCGTGCATCGTGATCAGGTCGCCGTCGGCGCCCTGCATCGTCATGCGGTTGCGGCCGGTCATCCATGCCATGCGGCCGTCGGGCGACACGTGCGGCTCGTCGGATTCCCAGGAGATCGACCAGCCCGGGATGTGCGCGGAGGACGCCACCATCTCGCGCAGCGCCTCGCGGCCGCGCACCGCCGGCTGGTCGGGGGGGACAACGATCGCGTCGTCGGACCAGTAGGAGACGATGGCGTCGACGTCGGCGCCCTCGCTCGCCAGACGCGACCATTCCGCGTCCAGCTCGAGCAGCGCGGCCTTCTCGGCCTCGATGTCGACCGCGGGCTCGTCGGCCGCGCAGGCGGCGAGGCCGAGCAGGGGCAGGACGGACAGGACTCGCAGCGTGCGGATCACGGCAGGCCTCCGAATCGAACAGGGGATGTGGGGGTGGTCCCCTTCGTTATCAGGACACCCGCCGATCGGCAAGCCTCGTTGCACGGTCGCCGGCGGGCGTGCTTGCAGCGCCGCGCGCGCAGCCTGAAGCGGGAAAGTCATGGTGTAACTATGCCTGAACGGTGTATTATACACCATGGCGCTGAACATCAAGAACCGGGAGGTCGAGCGGCTGGCGGCCGAAGTGGCGGCGCTGACCGGGGAGTCCAAGACGGAGGCGATCCGCCGCGCCCTGGCGGAGCGTCGCACGCGCCTCCGGGACGACGTTCCGCTGGCCAGCCGGCGTCGCCGTCGGGCCGAGTTCCTCGAGCGGGAGATCTGGGCACGTGTGCCCGCCGACCAGCTCGGCGGAGCACCCGATCGCACGGAGCGGGAGGCGATTCTCGGCTACGGGCCGGACGGCGTATGATCGTCGATGCGTCGGCGCTCCTGGCGATCGTCTTCCGTGAGCCCGGATACGAGCGCCTCCTCGAGCGGATGGACGCCGCCGATGCCGTCGCCGCGGGCACGCCCACCCTGACGGAAACGGGCATCGTCCTGCACGCGAGGCTCGGCGACGGCTCACGCGGCATGCTCGAGCGGCTCCTCGACGAGCTGTCGATCGCCGAGATCCCGTTCGGCGAGGTACACTGGCGGGAGGCGGTCGACGCGTTCCGGCGGTTCGGCCGCGGTCGACATCCCGCCTCCCTGAACTTCGGCGACTGTCTCACCTACGCCGTGGCGAGCCTCGCCGGCGAACCGCTCCTCTTCGTCGGCGCCGACTTCGGCAGGACCGACATCTCCGTCGCCTGAAGCCGCGCTCACATGCGCTGGTGCCGCCGGCCGGCCAGCCGCTGGACCCGCGACCACGCGTCCCGGCGCCCGTCGGCGCCCGGTCCGCTCATAGCGGCCGGGCCATCAGCCAGTCCGTCTGCGCGTCGGCGCCGAGCAGGAAGGTGTGCTCTCCCACGCGCGCGAAGCCGTACTTCGCGTAGAAGGCGGCCGCCCGCGGGTTCCGCTCCCAGACGCCGAGCCAGACCGTCTGCGCGCCGCGGGCGCGCGAGGCGTCGAGCGCGGCGTCCATCAGCGCCTGGGCGACGCCCTTCCCATGCCACGCACGCGCGACGTAGAGACGCTTCAGCTCGATCGGCGCCGGGCCCCGCACCGCGGCGGGCGCCGGCCCGGACACCAAGTGCGCGTAGCCCACCAGCTCCGCGACGCCGGACCCGGCCCGGTGCTCCGCGAGCAGCACCGTGCCCGCGGGGTCTTCGATCTCGCCCGCCTGCCGCTCGGGCGCGAACGACTCCGCCACGTAGCGCGCCATGTCCTCGGCCGCGTTCTCCGCCTCGAAGGACTCGCGGAACGTGGCCGCACCGAACTCGCTCAGGATCGCGGCATCGGCGACTGAGGCCGGACGGACCTGGATCATTCCGCGCTCCGCACCCGAGCTGAGCGCGAGCTTCAGCTCGACGTACGCGGATTCCTCTTCAGACTGGTTCAGAAAGTCGGCTGCATCC
The DNA here is from genome assembly GCA_035512635.1 of Longimicrobiales bacterium. Classification (GTDB taxonomy): domain Bacteria; phylum Gemmatimonadota; class Gemmatimonadetes; order Longimicrobiales; family RSA9; genus DATKDR01. The sequence continues at coordinate 11,417 of DATKDR010000049.1, forward strand.
CCGACCTTCCAGCCCGCCTTCTCCAGCCGCTCCCGCTTCTTGCGTTCCATGTTCAGACGCGGGATGAGCGCCGCCATTCCGGCGACGGTGCTCCCGCCAGACTCGCCAGGCGCGGATACCACTCGACGGGCACCGTAATGGTGCGTCGGTCGGCAAGATCGACGCTCATCGAGGAGCCGTGGAACCTCACGTCCCGCACCTTCGCGCCTGCTTTATCCGAAGAACTCATTCCATGCCTCCAGCAGGTCCTTCTGACGACTACGCACGATCCGGTCTAGACGCCTCGCGTTCAGGTTGTCGCCCGCCGCGCGCGAGGAAGATCCCGAGCTCGAGCAGCATGTTGAAGCGGGGAGATCGGTGCTCGGATCCAGCGAAGTCATGGAGATGTCGTGTATCCCGAAGCGGCAATCACGAATGAGGTCGTAAATCTTGTCGATCCGGACCTGGCTTCCGTCCGAGGTCTCCAGCGCGGACCGCGCCACGAAGCCGCAGTCGTGCACCGCGAAGACTACCGCCTGCATGATCGGGCGGTAGTCGTCGTCGAACGGGCAGTTGATGAAGACGTCGAGGTTGGGCGGCAAAGGGCAGGCGCACGCCGGCGAGGATGAGGCCTACGCGGCCGAGTCCTTCAGGTACTGCCTGATCGCAGCACGGGCTTCGGACCGCGTGATCCTGCCAGTCTTCGGAGACTGCTGCACGGTGCGGTTGCGGCTACTCGGGGGACCCGCAATCGCCTTCGTGGTGCGCTTCACGCCGCCTGCGCGCTTGCCCGCCTTCCGCGCCTTGTTTCGCGTGCTCTTTTTCATGGCCGAAATATAGTTGTCCGGTCCGTCACGTGGAATGTCAGTTCGGGACAAGGTGCAAACGGCTAGCGCGATTGCCTCACGCCGCAACTGCCTGCTAAGCCGCCCGCACCTCCGTTAGCTGCTCGATCGCATCGGCGAGCATGGTCCGGCTCAGTCCTGCCCGCCGTACGCCGCGGGCAGCCGCGGCCGCGCGTCGTCCAGGAAGTCGCCCACGTGGCGCGCGATGTCCGAGCGGTCTCTCATCTCGTCGACGGCGCAGTAGTCGCGGCTCAGCCCCTGGGGCTCGGCGCCGGCGGCGGCGCGAAAGTAGCATCGGCCGTCCGGAGCACGCGCTCGACGTGCTCGCGGCGTTCCACGCCGAGCTTGAGCAGCACCTGCTCCACATGACGCTTGACCGTGTGGACGCTCACCGAGAGCTGCTGCGCTACTTCCTGATTGGTGCGCCGGTCGGCGAGCAGCGTGGCGACACGCGCCTGCCGGCGCGTCAACCCGAAGCGCGCGCGCAGCTCCGCCGGGTCCGCCGCGGGTCGCGCGCCGGCTTTCTGCAGGAGGACCACGGCCACGGCGTCGGGACCGATCACTCCCGGCTCGGAGAAGGCAATGCGTGCGAGGCAGGCGCCGTCTGGGGTGGGAACGCTTGCCTGGAAGGTCTGCGGGCGGCAGGGGCGACCGCTTCGGAACGATGCGACGAGCTCGCGGATGCGCGCCCGCAGACCGCCGCCTTCGCCCAACGATTCGGCCGCGCGCGGGTTGGCATGCAGCAGTCGTCCATCGAGGTCGAACAGGCAAACGCCGTCGCCGTCCCGGTCCAGGAGCGTGGCGAGGCCGGTCAACCGCCTCTCGAGTGCCTGATAGGCGCGCACGCCGGCCGCAAAAGCCGGATAGATGACCTGCAACAGTCCGAACTCGCGGTCGCCGAATCGCGGTCCGGTCGGCCGCTCGTGGTGGACCACCATCTGGGCCAGTCGCCGCTCTCTACCCAGTCGCAGCGTCATCGACATGCCGTCGAAGGCACGGCTCGGAACCACACCCTCGTTGTAGTAGGCGCTGCGATACATCTCGCGCTCGAAGGGATGGTAGAGCATGGCCCGCGTGGCGACGCCGAACGCGGCTGCCCGTGCCCAGACGCCGTACTTCGTCCAGTATGGCTCGGTCATCCGCGGATAGTCGTCTGCGAGGCGGAAGCCATAGTCACTGTCGGTGAAGCAGAGCTCCGCCGCCGCATTCGGCATCATCAGGAACGAACGATCCGCGCCGACCAGCTCGCGGATCTTCAGGTTCACGTCGAGTCGCCAGCGATCGAGCTCGGACGGGATCGGGCAGGTCAACAGCGTGCGCTGCACGTCCGCGGCAGCGGCGAGGTCGGAGACACTGATCGCCTGGGCCATCGTCAGCGCTCCTGCAGCCTGCGTTCGAGCCAACCCCTCATCGTCTCCAGGAAGGCCGCGTTCTCTTCGATGAAGGGGTAGTGGCCCGAATCCTCGAAGACGACCAGCTCCGCCTGCGGCAGCAGCGCCGCGAGCCGCTCTCCACCCTGCTCCGGCGGAGTCGCCCAGTCGTGCCGGCCACTGAGCACGAGCGTCGGCACGTCCAGGGACGGCAGCGCAGGGCTGACGTCGTACGAAGGCAGGCACTCGAAGATCGAGCGGGCGTACGCATCGGGTCGGTACACGGTTCGATCGAAGGCCGCCCGGGCCGCGTCGTCGCTCACGCCATGGACGTACACGGGCACGATCGACAGCCACAGGTCGCGCACCGCTTCGACGCTTTCCGCGGGCATCGTGAACGCGCGCTGTACGGCGGCGAGCTGCTCCGGCGTCGCGCGTGCCGCGGCGTTCGCGAACATCACGTCCGGGTAGTCCATCGCGGGCGCGGCCGAGCAGAGAATGAGGCCCAGCAAGGAATCGGGGTGTCGTATGGCGTATTCGAGGGCGAGAAAGGCCCCGTAGGAGTGGCCGAACAGGAAGATGCGCTCGAGGCCCAGCTCGAGCCGTAGCCGCTCGGCGTCCTCGGCCCAGACTTCGTGGTCGACCCGCGTCCAGTCGTCCGGGACCGTGGAGCGACCATTACCGCGGTGATCGTAGTAGATCAGCGAAAAATCCTCGGACAGCGGATCGAGCCAGGGGCGGAACGACGTGTGATCGAGACCGAGGCCACCGTGCATGCAGAGCACCGGCGGCCCGTCGCCGAGCCAGCGCACGTAGAGCTCGGCTCCGTCGACACGCGCGCGTCGTCTCTCGTCGCGCTTCTGGTGCTTCGGCATGCGATCCCGCTCGGCTTTGCGAGGCGGACCCTTCCAGGGAAGGGCATGAACCATGTGCGGCGCGGGGCCGCGGACTGCAATTCGGGGGTGGACCCGAAACCTAAAACCGGCATCCGGGAGGAGTCAACGAAAAATAGGCCTCAGCGACCAATGACAAAGGTCGGCGGCGCGTCCATCCTCGGGACAGGCGCCCGCGCAGACCGGCGAGCGCCCACCCGTTGCGCATGCCGAAGGAACGGTTTTCGGGAGGCCGTCATGAACCGTCGAACCCCACGAGCGATCCTTTTCGCGGTTACGCCCCTGCTGCTCGCGCCGTGCGCGGATTCCGCTGCCGGGCAGATGGAGACCCCCTCCCGCATCTGGGTCGGCGAAGGGATCGAAGTGCTCGTGTCCCGCGAGGAGCCCGGAATGGGGGTGCAGGGCGTCGGCTGGAGAGTGGTCAACCTGACCGGCGACTCGCTGAGGGTCGACATGACGAAGACGTTCTATGCGTCGCCGAGCGGCCGCCTCGTCGGTACGGACCAGGTCCGGGGGTTCGTGCTCGAGCCGTTCGAGACGATCAACGGCGGCCGCTTCACCGGAGACGACATCTTCGACCTGTGGGATGACTTTTTCTACGGCGAGGACCTGTCCCGGGACGAGCGCATCGGCCGTATCACGCTGAGCGCGACGGTCCACAACCTGAGCGCGGAGCGGCGCGCCGAAGCGCGACGGCAGGAGCAGCGTCTCGCCGAGGAACGCGCGCGTCGCGAGCAGGAGGCGTCGGAGCGGCGGCGGCGAGAGGCGGAAGCCGAGCGGCTGCGCCTCGCCCAGGCGCGCGCCGACAGCGCGGCCGCCGCGCGCGAGGAGCAGCGGCGTGCGGCGGCGCGGGCCGCGCAGGAAATCGAGGAGCGGCAGCGGGAGCGCGAAGCCGAGATGGACGCCCTGGTCGCCGCCGCTGCCCCTGGAGCCGAGGTCGACGTCGGTGACGGGTCCCTGGTCTTCGATCTCTTCGGCGGAGGCGCCCTCGGAGGCGGGAGCGTAGCGGCCGCGTCCGACACGACGGGGGTCATGGGTGTCGCTTACGGAGCCGGAGCGCGCTACGTCCATCGAATCGGCAGTCGCGCGGCCGATGCGCCGATCCGGATCGAGACCACTGTCGCCTACTCGGAGAGCTTCGGAACTACCTCGGGCACCGTGGGGCAGACCACGGCGGCCCTGATCGGTGACGCGTTCGTCTCGACCTCGGAGTTCAATGGTCATCTCCGACTCTGGTACAAAGCCATCGCACTCGGGCTGAACGGCGCGCACTCCAGCTACACGCTGCACCCGGATGGAGAGGAAGATCGCGAAGGCTCGTTCAGCACGGCGGCTCCGGAGATCGCCGTCGGGTTCATGACGGATCGCGACGGGTACGCGGTCGCATGGGCTTCGTACGCGACCGTGGGCGAGAGCGGCGAGATCCGGAAATTCGGTTTCGAGATGGGGATGAATCTGATGTACCTGGGCTTCCATTCCTCCAACTACACGCTGGCGAATCCCATCGACGGGGTCACGGCCGTCGAACACTACATGGGCGCCATCGGGGTCCGCTTTCCGATCGGCGGGGAATGAGCCGAACTCTCGGACCGGAATCACAAGCCAACGAATCACACGACGGGGATCACATGAAAGAGACCATACGGTCGTTCGCCGGCGCGGTAGCCGTGCTGGCCCTGCTGGGCTGCGAATCGTCGACCGGCGTCGACGATACGGGACTACCGGACAACGCCAAGGTCACCTTCTTCGTGATCGCGGAGTACGCGAATCCCGCCTTCGCCGTCCAGGTGAACGGCGACACCCGCGGTTCGATAACGAGTCAGTACACCGGCCCGCTTTCGTGCACGGGCCTCATCGAGGCGGGCTCCAGCCGGGCGTTCCCGATCTCGGCGTTCGTGGGACAGAGCTACACGATACGGGCGATCCATCCGGACGGGAGCTGGTGGCAGTGGGAGAATGTGGAGGTGACGGAAGAGACCTGGATAGAAAGCGCCTGCTACTACTTCGGCGTGCCGGCGCCGCCGTACTGATCGACGAGCGCGATGCGCGGGAAGGGCGACCGATGGACAACCGAACCATGGAGGAATCGTGAGAGCAAGCAATGGGTTGGGCATGATCGCGGGCTGTTCGACGCTGATCCTCGTGCTCGCGGCGGCAGCACCGGCTCCGACCGTCCTCTACGGCGCTCTGGCCGTCGACGACGCGGCAGGTGACCAATGGGGCTGGGCCGTCGACTACCCCACTCAGGCGGAGGCGGATCTGCGCGCGCGCCTGGAATGCGGCGATGACTGCAGCGTCGTTCTGCGCTTCACCGAGTGCGGCGCATACGCCGGCGCCGGTGATGGCGCGCGCGGCTGGGCCTACGGTTCGGATCTGGGTTACGTCCGCACGCGCGCCCTCAATGAATGCAGCCGCCGCACGAGCGAGTACTGCGTCATCCGGGCTTACGGCTGCAATTCCCGCGGATAGCCCATGCGTGGCACGGTAATGCCGATTGGAGCCCGCTCTCGCGGCCGCGTGCCGTGGTTGCCCGCGCTCGTTTCACCCACCATCAGATTCCAGGAGTTCCCAATGCGCTGGTATGCCCGTGCAGCCATCGTTCTTCCACTCGCCGCCGCATGCGTGCTGGCGACCGGCGGCTGCGAGGCTGGCGATGCGCCTTTCGAGCCAGGCGCCGCGAGCGATCCCCAGCTCAACAGA
>DATKDR010000050.1:0-2483 GCA_035512635.1 Longimicrobiales bacterium
CCGAGCAGCGTGGCGCCGAGGCCGATTACCACACCCAACGCCGCTGGCCTGAGCCCGTACCGCAGCACGAACCCGATCACATCCCGCGTCGATGCGCCGAGTGCCATGCGCAGTCCGATCTCGCGGGTGCGGCGCGAGACAAGGAAGGCGACGACTCCGTAGATGCCGACGCCGGCGAGCACGACGGCGAGCGTCGCGAACAGGCCGACGAGCAGGAGCATGAATCGCGGCCGGGCGAGGTCCTCGGCGAGCCGATCCTGCATGGTGGCGACGTCGCCCATGGGCAGGTTCGGATCCAGGGTGCTCAGCACGTTGCGCGCGGGGCGCAGGACCGCACTCGCATTACCCGTGGTACGGATCACGAAGGTCGACCAGGAGGGGCCTGCCTGGGCGAGCGGGATGTACATCTCCGGGACGGGATCCGCCGTGATGCCGCGCGAGCGTACATCCGCCACAATGCCGACGATCGTGCGCGGCTGCTCCTCGCGGTAGCCGACGCTCAGGCCGAAATCGAGCTGCTTGCCGATCGGATCCTCGTTCGGGAAGAACTGGCTTGCCGCGGCTTCGCTGATCAGGACGACGGGCACGTTGCCGTAACGGTCTCCGGCTTCGATGCCACGGCCGGCGAGCAGCGGGATCCGCATGGTCGTGAAGTAGTCCTCGTCGGCGTAGCGAATCAGCGAGAAGAGGTCGCGCCCCGGCTCCGGCGGTGGCTGGTCCGTTCGCGTGAAGCTGCTGACGATGGTCTGCCCCTGCAGCGGCAGGCCGATCACGCGCGCGACCGACTCGACGGCCGGCAGCGCCGCGAACTCCTGATCCAGCTGCTCGAAGAACTGCACCCTCTGCTCGGGCGTCTCGTAACGTGCGGCCGGCAGCGTGAGGACGAAGGTCGCCAGCCGTTCGGTCGTGTAGCCCGGCTCGACCGACTGGATCTCGAGGAAGCTGCGGAACAGCAGCCCTGCGCCGATCAGCAGCATCAGCGAGAGACCGACTTCGGCGACCAGCAGGCCCGACCGGCCGAGGCCAGTGCGCGGCCCCGAGCCATCGCCGCGGCCGCGGCGTAGCGCCGAGCCCACGGGCAGACGGGCGAGGTGTGCCGCGGGCGCCAGGCCGAAGAGCAGCGTCGTGGTGATGGTGAGCCCCAACGCGAACAGCAGCGTAGTGCGGTCGATCACGATCTCGTCGAGGCGCGGGATGTCGCCGGGCGAGAGCGCGCGCAGCGCCTCGACGCCCCACCACGCCAGCAGCAGCCCGATCCCGAGGCCAATGATGGCGAGGACCAGACTTTCGGTGAGCAGCTGGGACAGGAGCCGACTCTGCTTCGCGCCGAGCGCCGAGCGCACGGCCACCTCCTCGACGCGCCCGGTGCTGCGCGCCAGCAGCAGATTCGCCACGTTTGCGCACGCGATCAGCAGCACGAACAGCGCCGCGAGCAGCAGCACGACCAGAGCCTGCCGCGTGTCGCCGACGATGTCATCCTGGAGCCGCTCGATGCGAACCGTCACATCGCGGTTGGAATCGGTGTACTCCTGCTCGATTCGGGCCGCAATCGTACGCAGCTCGTCGCGCGCCTGCTCTATTGTGGCGCCCGGCGCGAGCCGGCCGACGGCCCGCATGAAGACGCAGCCGCGGCCGCACCTCTCCGGGTCGTTCTGCAGCGGGACCCAGAGCCGGGCGCCGTCGGGAAAATCGAAGCCGCGTGGGGCGATGCCGATAATTTCGTGCGGCTGCCCGTCGAGATCGATCGTGGTGCCGATCGCATCGCTGCGTCCGCCGAGCCGCTCCTCCCAGAATCCATGACTGATTACGGTCACGGCGGGCCCGTCCGGCAGTGTCTCGCTCTCGTCGAACGTCCGTCCAGCGATCGGCGTGGCGCCGAACACCTCAAAGATGGCGGGTGTCACCTCGCCCGCGTCGATCAGCTCCGCCTCGCCCATTCCCGTGAGCGGACGCTGCGCCGCCCTATACAGAGCCAGCGGCTCCACGGTCCGTGCGACGCGCCAGTCCTCAAGATCGATCGGCGAGACCGAAAAGCCCGCCATGTCCACATCCGTCTTGTCCGCGCGAGACAGTGACAGGATGCGATCCGAATCAGCGTAGGGCAGCGGCCGCAGCACCACGCCGTTCACGACACTGAAGATCGCAGTGGTCGCACCGATGCCGAGGGCCAGCGTGCAGACGGCGACCGCCGCGAAGCCCGGCCGCCGGAGCAACGAGCGGAGCGCGTACCTGATGTCCTGAATGAGCCAATCCATGCGACGTTCTCCGGTCGGGTTCGCTCTGCCGCCACGAGGTGCCGCTCGCCGAACGGGCAACTCACGTACCGCAGTGATAGAGCTGCCCAAGCTCAAGTGCGGCACCACGTTCCATGACCACGGGGGAGGACCCGGCCAGCGCGGGCCGTCCGCCCGTGGGACAGCGCGTCCCAGAAGTGACCGGGGTGACGTTCGTGGCGGCGCTGGACGGCATAACGCGGTTCGAGA
>DATKDR010000051.1:0-22639 GCA_035512635.1 Longimicrobiales bacterium
CACGTAGATGGTTCGATCCGGCGGCGTGCCGAGCCGCGACTCCAGCTCCTCGATCACCGCCACCTTCCCGTATCCCGCCGGCACGCGCCGGATCGAACTCACCTCGCCCGTCACCGGGTCGTAGTCGAACTCGCCACCGAAGACATGCTGCGGATTCACCAGCCCCGCGAGCGCCGACTGCACCAGCTCCCGCGGCGCCGCCGACACCACGAAGAACGAGAAGCGCACGTCGTCGATGCCGCGCTCGAGAAAGTCGGCCAGCGCGCCGATGTCCGCCTTCAGCCGCACCCGACGCCCCGCCTCGATCAGATGGTCCCGGCGCACGCCGCGAAAATCCGGATCGTGCCGGATCAGGTAGGCCAGCTCTCCGCCCTGCTGCACCAGATTGCTGCGCGCGAGACCGTCCACCCGCTCCCGGAAGTTCGACGTGCCCAGCACCTCGGCCAGCACCTGGCCGGAATCGTTGAAGCTCAGCGTCTGATCGAAATCGGACGCCAGCAGGAAATGCCTGGGTACTGCGCTCGCGCTCATGGCGCTCCTCCGCCCGCTAGCTGTCATTACAGCATCCATGATTCAGATATAACGGTCGCGCCGGTCGGCGTCAATGCGGATCGTGCCTCGTGCAAGGCCGGGGCCAGCAACCTTGCGCCATGGCAAAAGCTGATATATCAATTAGTCCATGACTACGGCCCAGGGAGTACCCAAGCACGAGCAGGTGCGGCAGGTCCTCGAGCGCGAGATCCGCTCGGGCCTGGTGAAGCCGGGCGAGCGGCTGGCGAGCGAAGCGGAGCTGGTGGAGCGCTTCGGCGTGTCGCGCATCACGGTGGGCCGGGCGGTGCGGGAGCTCCAGCGGGCGGGGCTGGTGGAGCGGCGGGCGGGCTCGGGCACGTATGTGCGGCAGCCGACGCCGGCGCCGGGAGGTCTGTCGTTCGGTCTCCTGATTCCGGACCTGGGGGAGACGGAGATCTTCGAGCCGATCTGCCAGGGGATGATGGCGTCGCCGCTGGCGCGGGAGCACGCGCTGCTGTGGGGCAGCCCGGCGCGGCCTGGCGACGGAGGGGGCGCGCGGGAAGAGCGGACCTGGCAGCTGTGCGAGCAGTACATCCAGCGCAAGGCGGACGGCGTGTTCTTCGCGCCGCTGGAGCGGACGCCGTCGAAGGACGAGACGAACCGTCGCGTCGTGGAGGCGCTGGAGGCGGCGCGCATTCCGATCGTGCTGCTGGACCGGCCGGTGCTGGGCTACCCCGGGCGAGGCGGTCAGGACCTGGTCGGGATCGACAATGCGCGGGCGGGCTACCTGATCACGGACCACCTGCTGCGCATGGACTGCCGGCGGATCGCCTTCGTGGCGGTGCCGGACAGCGCGGCCACGGTGGACATGCGGGAGTCGGGGTATCGCGAGGCGCACCACGGGTGGGGGCTACCGGTCGATCGCTCGCTCAGCCGTCGCTTCGATCCGGCCGAGGCGGCCGCGGTCGCCGAGCTGATGGCGACGCAGCGGCCGGACGGCATCGTGTGCGCGAACGACTGGACCGCCGCGCGCCTGATGCACACGCTGCTGGACCTGGGGCATGCGGTGCCGGACGACGTGCGCATCGTGGGCATCGACGACGTCGAGTATGCGAAGCTGCTGCCGGTGCCGCTGACGACGTTCCGTCAGCCGACGCGCGAGATCGGAGCGGCGGCGCTCGCCGCGATGCTCGAGCGGGTCGCGCATCCGGAGCTGCCGCCGCGGGACATCCTGCTGCACGGCAGGCTGGTAGTGCGCCGCTCGTGCGGTGCGCCGGACTGAGACCTACTGCGCCAGCCCGCTCAGCGTCTCGGACAGCAGCTCGAGGCGACGCGCGTCGGCACCGGTGGCGTGGGCGCGCATCGCGGCGACGCCCTCGGCGGCTTCGGTGAGCGCGCTCCTGCGCTCGGCGCCGGCGGCCAGCGCCTCGATGCGATCGAGCTCTGCGCGCCACTGCGCGATGTGACCGCCCATCGTCCCGCGCGCGAGCTGATCGAGCAGCGCACGCGCGACGGTGAAGGTCGCCGGCCACTCGAAGCGGTCCTGGTGCTGCGCATTGAAGAAGTCGACGACGACCGATTCGGCGGCGTCGATCTCGTTCTGCGTCAGGTGCTCGCTCGGCGTGAGGCGGAAGACGTCGAGGCCGCGGCCGATCTCCGAGCCGTAGATGCGGCCGTTGTACCAGTACGTGGACCAGAGGCCGGCGAGCTGCATCTGCCTGGCGTCGATGGGGCCGCGGTCGAAGTACGCGATCTCGTAGGGATTCGCGGGATCGGTGAAGTCGAAGATCGACATGCCGCCCTGGTACCACGCCTGGGCCATGATGTCGCGGCCGGGCACGGGGATGATCGAGCCGTTGTGCGCGACGCAGTTCTCGAGCTCGGTCTGCGGCACGGGCAGCTTGAAGTAGCCGGCCAGCTCCATCTCGCTGCGGTCCTCCAGGCGGAAGATCGCGTTGGCGCCCCAGCGCGGATTGTCGGTCGCCAGGCAGCGCGGCGCGCCGCCGCCGCCCCACTCGTCGGTGAAGAGCACCGTCGTCGCGTCGTTGTTGAAGTTGGCCGAGTGCCAGTACGCGAAGTTGGGGTCGAGCACCTCGTCGATGCGCACGGGGTTCACCGGATCCGAGATGTCGAGCAGGATGCCGTTGCCCGAGCACGCGCCCGCGGCGATGTCGTAGTGCGGGTACACCGTGATGTCGTGGCACTGGTTGGTCGTCGACGTCTCCTGCGAGCCCGCGCCGTGACCGCCACCGGGCCACAGGCCGGCGATCTCGCCCGTCGCGGGATCGGCGAAGATGCGCGGCGCGTTGACGATGGTCGCGTTCTGCGGCGCCGACAGCGGCACCTCGATGATCTCGATGCGGAAGTATGCGGTCGCGGTGTCCTCGGCGGGCGGGCGGGCGGAGCAGCCGGCCAGCTCGGCCTCCGGACGTACGCCGGCCGTGCCCGACACGTAGATCCAGACGACCTCGTCGTTGTCCTCGTCGGTGACCAGCGTGTGCGTGTGCGAGCCGCGGCACGTCTGGACGGCCGCGACCTGCCGCGGATTGTCGATGTCGCTCACGTCGAAGATGCGCACGCCGCGGAAGCGATCGGGATCGACCGCGCCCGACGTGCCCTGCGTGCCGCAGTCGATGCGGGCGTTCGGCATCTCGACCGAGATGAAGAGCAGGTCGCCGTAGATCGATGGGTCGCCCTGGCCGCCCGGGCACACGAACGACGTGCGCAGCGTCGGGCTCGAGGGGTTCGAGATGTCGTAGATGTTGAAGCCGTGGAAGCTGCCGACGAAGAGCAGGTCGCCGCGGAAGGCCATGTCGCTGAAGCCGACCAGCAGGTCGCCGAGGTTGTCCGGGTCGAAGAAGCCGGCCGGCCGGTCGCGGTGCGCGACCAGCTCGACGGCGCTCACGGCGACCTCCGCGTCCCTCCACCCGGGCTCCAGGCCGTAACGCGGGTCGGTCGATACCGGCGGCGTCGGCGCCTCCGGTGGCGGCGCGGTCGTACACGCGCCCAGCGTCACCACCAGCAGCAGCGCGGCGCCCGCGAACCGCGTCGGCATCGCTCCGCTCGATTCCACCATCCCATTGTAACGCGATCTCATTACGATCCTCGAGGAAGTACGGTGAGCATATCCCACATGCGCGCGATCTCCGCGCGCTGATCCGCATCGACGTCGGAGGCGAACCGGTAGATCTCCGCCTCCAGCCCTCCACCTGCCTGCTGTAGCTCCTCCACCATCGTGAGCGCACCGATGTGGTGCTCGATCATGAACTGCAGGAACATCCGATCGAACGCGTGGCCCGACCCGGCGGCGAGTTGTTCCATCTGCTCCGGGGAGAGCATCCCCGGCATCCGCGTACCGTGCGCGCCGCCCGCGCCGGCAGCCATGTGCTCCCGGTACGCATGCGGGTCCGGCACGGTTTCACCGCGCGCCGCCAGCCAGCGCGACATACGCAGGATCTCGTCCTCCTGCGTCGCCTCGATCCGCTCCGCCAGAATGCGCAGCGACGCGTTGCCGCTGCGAGCGGGCACCAGCGCCGTCATGTCGAGCGCCTGCGCGTGATGGACGATCATGCCCTGCATGAACGCGACGTCGGCGCGCGTGTAGGGCGCGGGCGCGCGCGCAGGGCCGCCGGCCGGCTCGGCGGACGGCGCCGGCGCGGAGGCGGGCGGCGCCGTGCCGCCGACGCAGGACGCGGCCACGAGCGACGTCGCCAGCGCGATGACGATTCGGGACCGACCGATCATCCGAGCTCCTGCCTTCATTGCCCTCGCGCCTGCCTGCCGGACCTGCCCTCCTGCATCCTTCCGCCCGCCTGGCTCCCGCCCCGCCGGCCGGAGCGGGTCCCCAACCTAAAGCGCGGCTCGGCCCGGGGGAAAGCGATGCGGGACGAGTGCCCGCCCGCTGCTACCGAGGCGGTCGATCGAGTCGACCTGGACGGAGGGAGCCGCCGCCTGACTCTCAGTGACGGGGCAGCGTCAGTGTGAACGTCGATCCCTCCCCGGGCGCGCTCGCCAGCGTCAGGTCGCCGCCCATGCCGCGGGCGAGGTCGCGGCTGATCGCGAGCCCCAGGCCGGTGCCCTGCGGCGAATCCGCCTTCTTCTCGTGCACCTGGACGAATGGATCGAAGACCGAGGCCTGCTTCTCCGGCGCGATGCCGATGCCGGTGTCGTGTACGCTCAGGAACACCATGTTCGACCCGGCATCGGCATCGGCATCGGCCTCCGCGCCGGCGCCCGCGCCGCCGCGAATCGAGATCGCGCCGCCCGCCGGCGTGAACTTGATCGCGTTGCTCAGGAGGTTGATCAGGATCTGCCGCGTCTTGTCCTGGTCCGCTCGCGCCGTCAGCTCCGGCGAAACCACGACCTCCAGGGTCAGCCCCTTCGATGCGAGCTGCGGCTCGATCATCTCCGCGACGGCATCGACGCCGGCGCCCAGCCGGACTTCCTCGAGCACGTACTCGACGCCTCCCGCTTCCAGCTTGGACAGGTCGAGGATGTCGTTGATCAGGCCGAGCAGATGGCTCTGGCTGCGGTCGATTCGCTCCAGCATCTCGAGCTGCTTCTCGTTGACCGGCCCCTGCAATCCCATCTCGAGGAGCTGCACGTAGCCGGCGATCGCGTTCAACGGCGTGCGCAGCTCGTGGCTCATCATCGCGAGGAACTCGCTCTTCGCGCGATTCGCGGCGTCCGCCTCGCGTCGCGCGCGCAGCAGCTCCTGCTCGTACTTCTGCCGCTCACGCACGCGCACGAGGACCGCGTCGTAGGTACCGGCGCCGTCACCCTCGCGCCGCGCGATGTTAATCAGGACGCCGATGTGGTCGCCCGTGGCGGGCTGGAGCAGCAGGAAGATCTCCTCGGCGCGGCCGTGCATCCGGACCAGCGGGAAGAGGTGCGTCTGATAGAAGACACGGCTGCCGACCGAGAGCAGCTTCTCGACATGCCGGCCGATCAGCTCGTCACGCTCCCGCCCCAGCATCTCGAGCAGCGTCGCGTTGATGCGCAGGATCCGACCACTATCGTCGAACGAGACGAACCCGCACGGGGCCCCGTCCAGCAGCTCGTCCATGCCGGCGAGCTCGCGGTGGGGCATGGTCGTCACGGGATCGACTGCACGGCCAGGTACTCCTGCATCGCCTGCACCGTCTCCTCGGGATGACTCATGTGCGGACAATGCCCGGTCGCCGCGAGCTGACGCAGTGTGCTGCCGGGCGTCGCGCGCTGCACGTACGCACCCACGGCCTCCGGCGCGATCATGTCGTCCGAGCACTGGAGGATGAGCGAGGGCACCCGCACGCGGCCGAGATCGTCGCGGTTGTCGGCAAAGAACGTCGCCTCCGCGAAGCAGCGCGCCATCACCGGATCCGTCGAGCAGAAGCTCGCGGTCAGCTCTTCGCCCAGCTCCGGCCGGTCCGGGTTCTTCATGATCGCCGGCGCGAGGAAGTTCGCCCAGCCGATGAAGTTCCGGTCCATCATCTCGAGCAGGCCATCGATGTCCGCGCGCTCGAATCCGCCGACGTAGTCCGGGGCGTCGTTGATGTAGCGGGGCGATGGCCCGATCAGGATCAGGTGCGCGAAGCGCTCGGGCTCACGGTTCGCCGCCAGCACGCCGATCATGCTGCTCACCGAGTGCCCGACGAGGATCACGTCGTCGAGATCGAGCGCGTGGCAGACATCCAGAATGTCCTGCGCGTAGCCGTCGAGCTTCGAGTAACGCCGTGCATCCCACGCGGCGGCGTCCGATCGCCCCGAGCCGACGTAGTCGAAGAGCACGATGCGGTAGTCCCGCTCGAACGCCGGCGTAACCAGCCGCCACATGTTCTGGTCGCAGCCGAAGCCATGGGCGAACAGCATCGGCTGGGTTCCCGAGCCGAACGTCCTGACGTTGTTGCGGGCGAGGATGTCCTGCGGCACGTGGCGTTTCCCTTCGCGGGCGCGACGACCCGGTCGAGCCGATCCGGCGCCCGATCCGGGGCCGGTCCAGGACTGCAGGGGCCGGGCCACTCCGCTGCGCCGAGCGGAGTGGCCTTCCCGCGGGCCGAGGCCCCTACTCGCTCGCTCGGCTCCAGGGCGGCACGACGCCGTTGCTGCGCGCGTACGCGATGCTCTGCCCCAGGTGCTCGTGCAGGTGCGTCACCGTCAGCACCCACAGCCGGAGGCCGGTCATCTCCATGCCGAACAGGGTCACGGTGCCGGCCAGCTCGCTCTCGTCGACCTCGCGCATGACGCGCTTCAGGTGCTCGAAGGAAACGCGCAGCTCGGCGATGGTGGCCGCCTGGTCCAGCTCCCGCGCCTCGTACGCCTGCACACTCGGATAGCTCGAGGCGGTGATGCCGGTCGACGCGGGCGCTGCCACATCGACGAACGTAGGCAGGAACCAGTTGTCCGCCGCCACGTGCCGCATCACTTCGCCCACCGAGCGCACGCCCGCGCCCGGGCGCCAGTCGTACGCCTCCTGCGGAATCGCCTCGGCCAGCGCGATCATCTTCTGCTCGACCTGCTCGACGTCCGCCAGCAGCGCCTCCATGATCGCCGACGACGCGGCCTGCGCCACGCCGAGCGGGCGAGAGTCCTGCTGCGCGGACAGCGCAGTCGGCGCCGCCACGACGAGCGCGGCGGTCAGAATCGCGGCTTTCAACGTGTGCATCGGAGTCTCTGGATGTTCGG
The DNA here is from genome assembly GCA_035512635.1 of Longimicrobiales bacterium. Classification (GTDB taxonomy): domain Bacteria; phylum Gemmatimonadota; class Gemmatimonadetes; order Longimicrobiales; family RSA9; genus DATKDR01. The sequence continues at coordinate 7,174 of DATKDR010000051.1, forward strand.
GTTCGACTGGAAAATCGGGCAGCAAAGATGTGCGCTCCGCGCATCGCCGGCCAGTGCAGGAAGGCCTCGCGAAGGCACCCCGTTTGCGGCCTTCAATAGGTTGGAAACGTCCCGGAAAGCGCGGACTTCCGCGGGAGGACCTGCCGAGCACGAGCACGTGCAGGAGTACGAGTACGTGCTGCCTCGGCCGCCGTCGCGAGCCCGGCTCCGGGCCGCGGCCTCAGTAGATGTAGACGGGGGTTCCGACCTCGACGAGAGCGTAGAGCTGCTCGACGTCGGCGTTGCGCATGCGGACGCAGCCGTGGCTCGCGCCCTCTCCGATGCTGTCCTCGTCGGGCGTGCCGTGGATGAGGTAGCCGTCGCCGAGGATCAGCCGGTGTGTGCCCAGCACCTCCGGCACCTGCCGCTGCGCCGAGCCGAACGGCGGGATGAAGACGAAGCCGTCGAAGATGATCTCCGTGCCGGGACGGAACGGTCGGAAGTTGCCGTACTGGTTGACGCGGCCCACCTGATCGCCGCGCACCTCGATGTGGCTGCCGTCCGCGAGCCGGAAGACCGAGCCTGGCTCGAGGCGGACCGGCTCCAGCCCGCGCTCCGCGGCCAGCTCGAGATAGTGCCAGTCGGGCGGAATCCAGACGGGCACGGGCTCCTTGTCGCGCACCGTGCGCACGCCGCGCGGCGTGGAGAAGTCCCACTCGCGGTCCTGATAACGGAAGATCGTGTCACGACCCACCGCCACGCGCGCGGCGAACACGACACGCCCCCCGTCGAGGAGCCAGAGGTGCCGCTCACCGCGTGAGACGACGATGCGCGGGCCGGACCCGCCCAGTGCCCGGTCGAGCACGATCGCGCCCTCGACATCGGTCGCGAGCGGCGGCCGGCTCAGATCGACCGAAGGCTCCTCGGGCGGCGGCGCGGGATCCGGCGCGGCGTGCGGAGCCTCGTCGACCGCGAGATCCGTCGTCCCCGGCAGGGGTGTGGCCGAGCCTGGTGCCTGCGCGACCGGACCGGCGCACGCGGACAGCACCGCGGCGGACAGCGACATCGCTATCGGAAGGCGAGTCATCATCGATCGCTCCGGGGATTGGACCAGCGAGTGCTTTCTGCGCCGGTGCAAGGCCCGGACCCGGCCGATCGCCTCGAAAAGCCGCGTTTTCCGGGGCTAAATCGCGCAGGAACTGCGCATTAGCGGAAACTTTTGTTCGAATCAGTCGTCGAGGGGGCGACGGCGATGCATGCGGCCGCTGCGGATCCCTCGGCCGGAGAAACCTACCCGTTCGTTCTGGTTGACCGCGATCGGTCTCGTCGTCACGATGATGGTCGCGGTCGGCTGAACGGCCTGTAATCCAGCTTTCGGAGAATCCAGTGAGAACCCGACCCGGGGCCATGGTCCAATCGACGGCCGGCACGCTGGTCGCGTCGCTGCTGCTGGTGGCGCCGATCGCCTGTCGCGCGACCGACGAGTCCGCCGAACGTCCGCACGCCGACACGCCGGAGGAGGCTCCGGCGCCCGCACCCGCGACCGACCCTGCCGGGCGCCTCATCCATCCCGACGGCATCGCGTACGCGCGCATCGGCATGACCATTGGCGAGCTGCGCGCCGCGCTTCCCGCCGGGACCATGCTGCACGGTCCCGCGCCGTTCATGGTGGACATCGACGGCATGCCCGTCGTGAGCGGGCGCGACACGCTCTACTACGTGCTCGTGCCGGCCGAATCGCCGATCGCCGACCGGGACACGATCGAGCTGCTCGCGACGACCGATACGTCGTTCCGCACGGCCGAGGGCGTCGGCCCCGGCACGACGCTCGGCGAGGCGACTGCGATCCTGGGCATGCCGACGCTCGCGTATCACACGGGCGACGAGTCACGCGAGTACGCGACCTTCCCGGGACTGCCCCGCACCATCCGCCTGCGCACGGCGCCCGCATCCGACACCGCCTGGTTCGCCGGCATCTACGCGACCAACGACGAATACAACGAGACCGCGCGCTTCGAGCCGGACGCGCGCATCTCGCTCGTCATGGTGGTTCCGGACTACGGCGTCAGCCCCTGACCAGCTCCCGGTGAGACTCGGAAAACGGAAAACGGCCGGCCCGCTCGATCGCGGACCGGCCGTCTCTGAAGCCTGACGCCTGAAGCCTGACGCCTGCCTGCCTCAGCCCACCGCGTTGATCATGTCGAAGATGGGCAGGTACATGGCGACGATCATGCCGCCGACGACGACGCCGAGCACGACGATCATGATCGGCTCCATGGCGGCGAGGAGGGCTTCGACGGCGGCGTCGACTTCCTCGTCGTAGAAGTCGGCGATCTTGGTGAGCATCTCGTCCAGGCCGCCGGTCTGCTCGCCGACGTTGATCATCGACACGACCATGGGCGGGAACACACCCGACGCGCGCAGCGGCGCGGAGATGGTTTCGCCGCCCGCGATCGATGTGCGCGACTGCATGATCGCGTCGTGGATGACGCGGTTGCCCGACGTGCGCGCGGTGATCTCGAGGCCGTCCAGGATGGACACGCCGGAGGCGACCAGCGTGCCGAGCGTGCGCGTGAAGCGCGCGACCGACGACTTGCGCAGCATGTCGCCCATGATCGGGAAGTGCAGCATCATGCGGTCGAGCGCGAGCTGTCCGCCGCTCGTCTTGTACCACGCCTGGAGGATAAAGACGAAGGCGGCGAGGCCGCCGAGCATCGCCCACCAGTAGGCCTGGAGCAGGACCGACATCGTGATCACGACCTGCGTCGGCATCGGCAGCGGCACGCCCGCGCTCTCGAACATCGTCTGGAACGTGGGAATGACGAAGATGAGCAGCACGCAGACGGCGCCGATGGCGACGGAGAAGATGACGCCCGGGTAGATCATGGCGCCCTTGATCTTGCGGACCAGCGCGTCGTTCTTTTCGAGGAACGTGGCCAGGCGCAGCAGAATGGTGTCGAGAATGCCGCCGGCCTCGCCCGCCGCGACCATGTTCACGTACAGGTCGGTGTAGACCTTCGGGTGCTTGCGCAGCGCGTCGGCCAGCGTGTTGCCGGACTCGACGTCGCCGAGCACCTGCTCGATGACCTGGGAAAGCGCCTTGTTCTCCGACTGCTTGGCCAGAATGTCGAGCGACTGCACGAGCGGCAGACCCGAGTTGATCATCGTCGCGAACTGCCGCGTGAAGATGACGATGTCGCGGGTCTTGATGCCGGTGCCGAAGGTGAAGCTCTTGGGCGTCTTCTTCGGCACGACGCGGATCGGCTGGAGATTCTGGCGCCGGAGCACCGTCTGCGCGTCCTGAGCGGACGACGCATCCATCTCACCGTTCAGGATGTCACCCTGACGGTTGCGTGCCGAATAGGTGAAAGTCGCCATGGACCTCGTTCAGCTCAGCGTGGAGTGGGTCTGCGTCAGGCGTTCGGAACGGGCTCGCCGATCATGCGGAGGAATTCGTTCGGGTCGTGCGAGACCTTGACGGCATCCTCCATCTTGATGTCACCCGAGATGTAGTTCTGGTAGAGCGCGTCGTTCATCGTCTGCATGCCGTGCTTCTTGCCGGCCTGCATGGTCGAGTAGATCTGGTGCACCTTGTCATCGCGGATGCAGGCGCGCACCGCGGGCGTCGAGATCAGGATCTCGGTGCAGCAGACGCGGCCGGTGCCCTTCGCCCTGGGCACGAGCGTCTGCGTGATGACGCCCTCGAGGCAGAAGGCGAGCTGCGCGCGCACCTGCGACTGCTGGTTGGCCGGGAACACGTCGATGATGCGGTTGACGGCCTCTGCGGCGCTGTTGGTGTGCAGCGTGGCGAGCGCCAGGTGCCCGGTCTCGGCGATGGTCAGCGCGGCGCCGATGGTCTCCTGGTCGCGCATCTCGCCGATCAGGATGGTGTCGGGGTCCTGGCGCAGGGCGTACTTGAGGGCGGACGCGAACGACTTGGTGTCGGCGCCGACCTCGCGCTGATTGATGACCGACTGCTGGTGCTTGTGCACGAACTCGATCGGATCCTCGACCGTGAGGATGTGACCTTTGCGCTCGCGATTGATCTTGTCGATCATCGCTGCGAGCGTGGTCGACTTGCCGGAGCCGGTGGGGCCGGTGACGAGCACGAGCCCGCGCGGCCGCTCGGCCAGCTTGCCGAGGATGGCCGGCAGGCCGAGCTCCTCGAAGGTCTTGATCTTGAACGGAATCAGACGGATCGCCATCGCGACGCAGCCGCGCTGCTTGTAGACGTTGCCGCGGAAGCGGGCGAGGTTCTGGATGCCGAAGGAGAAGTCGAGCTCGTCCTCGTTCTCGAAGCGCTTCTTCTGGTTCTCCGTCATGATGGAGTACGCGATCTGAAGCGTGTCCTTCGGCGAGAGCTGACGATCGGCCGGTGCGTCGATCAGCTCGCCGTCGATGCGCAGCTTGGGCTTCTCGCCGGTGGTGATGTGCAGGTCGGACGCATCCCGGCGAACCATCTCCTCGAGGAGCGCGCGCAGGTTGAACGTCGACAGGGATGCGGCCGGGGTGCCGGCGCCCGAAGGCTGCTGCTCTGCTACGGGTGTCGACATCAGGCTGCGGTCTCCTTGACGACTTCTTCCAGGGTCGTGACGCCTTTCCCGATCTTGACCATGCCGTCCATGCGCAGCGTCAGCATGCCTTCCTTGAGCGCCTGCTCCCGAATCTGGTCGACGCTGCCCGACGCCATGATCACCTTGCGCATCTCCGGCGTCATGGCCATCACCTCGTACAGACCAGCGCGGCCCTTGTAGCCGGTATGGTTGCACGAGTCGCAGCCCTTGCCCTTGTAGAACGTGACGTCCCTGGCCCACTCGATCGGGAACTTGGCCGACTGCATCACGTCCTCCGGGTAGACGTGGGGCTCCTTGCAGTTGGTGCAGATGCGGCGCAGCAGTCGCTGCGCGGTGACGCAGTTGAGCGCGGCCGCGACGTTGAACGGCTCGAGACCCATGTCGATGAGACGCGTGACGGTCGACGGTGCGTCGTTGGTGTGCAGCGTCGACAGCACGAGATGGCCGGTGAGCGCCGCCTTGATGGCGATGCCGCCGGTCTCCAGGTCGCGGATCTCACCGACCATGATGATGTTCGGGTCCTGGCGTAGGAAGGCCTTGAGGGCCGCGGCGAAGGTCATGCCGATCTCGGTGCGGACCAGCACCTGATTGATGCCGAAGAGGTTGTACTCGACGGGATCCTCAGCCGTCATGATGTTGGTGTCGATCGTGTTGATCTTCGACAGCGCCGAGTAGAGGGTAGTCGTCTTTCCGGAGCCCGTCGGGCCGGTGACCAGCACCATGCCGTACGGGTTCAGGATCGCGCTCATGAAGTCCTTCTCGGCCTTGGGCTCGAGGCCGAACTTCTCGAGGTCCAGGGTCAGGTTGGACTTGTCGAGAATACGGAGCACGAGCTTCTCGCCGAAGATGACGGGCAGGGTCGACACACGGAAGTCGATGACCTTGTCCTTGATCTTCATCTTGATGCGGCCGTCCTGGGGGAGGCGCCGCTCGGCGATGTTGAGGTCCGAGAGGATCTTCACGCGGGAGGTGAGAGCCGCCTTCATCTTCATGGGCGGCTTCATGATCTCCTGGAGGACGCCGTCGATGCGGTAGCGGATCCGCATCTCCTTCTCGAACGGCTCGATGTGGACGTCCGAGGCGCCGCGCAGCACGGCGTCGGTCAGGATGCCGTTGATGAGCTTGACGACGGGCGCCTCGTCGGCCGCGGCCGAAGCGACCGCGACGTTCAGCTCCTCTTCCTGATCCTCCAGCTTCTCGATGTCACTGTCCTCGATGACGTCGAGGAGCTCGGCCAGCCGGTCGTCCGTCTCCTGCCCCTGGTAGTACTTCTCGAGGTGTCTCTTGAGCGTGTACTCGCCGACGATGACCGGCTCGATGTCGTGCCGGGTGATGAACTTGAGGTTGTCGACGACGCCCGCGTCCGTCGGATTGGCCATCGCGACGGTCAGCGTGCGGCCGACGCGGCGCAGGGGCAGCAGGAGGTGCTTGAGCGCGATGTCGGACGGAACCAGCTTCAGGATCTTCTGATCGACCTGAACCCGGTTCAGGTCCACGGCGGGCAGGCGGTACTGGCGCGCGAGCATGCGCGTCAGGTCCTCCTCGGCGATGAAGCCCATCTCGATCAGGCTGTAGCCGATCCGCTGCCGCTTCTCGCGCGCGTTGGTAAGGGCCCGCTGGAGCTGATCCTCAGTGATCAGCCCCTCGCGCCGGAGGAGATCGCCAATGCGGTCGGTGGCAGTCGTAGCCGTGGCCATAGGCAAATCGTACCGGGGTCGCCCGAAAGACGCCCGCTATGCTGAGAGAGACGCCTGCTATTCCGCTTGGTAGTCGAATCAGGGAGAGGAAATAAAAAGCTAGCCTCGCCTTCCCCCCGGGTCAAGGTGACAAGCGCCGGCCATCCATGGGTTTAGGACGCTCGAAACACCGGCTGAACCTCGGTGCGCTACGGAAGGGCCAGGTGTTCCCGCATGGCGCCCAGCTTCGACGGCCCGATGCCCCGCACCCGCAGCAGGTCGTCGGCCGTCTCGAACGGCCCGGCGCTGTCCCGCCAGGCGACGATCGCCGCCGCGATGGATGGCCCGACGCCCGGCAGGCGCTGGAGCGCGTCCGCGTCCGCCCGGTTCGGGTCCACCTTCTCCTGCGCGGCCAGCGGGCGATCCCGGCGCTCGTTCCGGACGCGCAGCATGCTGTCCTCGCGGAGCAGCGCCGGCACGTCGACGAGCGGAGCGTCCGTGACCACCTCGACCGGCTTGTCCAGCCAGCGTGCGCCGGCCGACAGCGTCAGCAGCAGAGCCAGGAAGCCGAGAACCCGCCGCTCTTCGGGAGTCGTGGACATGGCGTCCCGAGGATGCGATCCGGAGCGGGGCGGCAGAATGGGGAAAGGGGCCGAGTGCGGGCGGGCGGCTGGCTTTCCGGCCCGAAGCCTTTTAACTGCCGTTCACGTTCACGTTGAACGTTCAGGTTCAGGACCTGGACTACCTGCTCCCCGGCAGCCGGCGACCTGGCCCACGGATGATTCTTCGGCCGGCCGGAATGGTGCCAGGAGCGAGCGGCTGGCGGCCGACGTGAACGTGAACGTGAACGTGAACGGCTGTTCCCGCAGTTCAGGCCGCGTACGGCGCGCCCTCGCTCAGCCTCCTCGGTAGATCAGCTCCGTGACCACGGTTCCGACGGCTTCTAGCCCCTTGACCGACACGGCTCCGATGTCGTCTCCGTGGGTGTGCCACAGGATGTTGGCGGGGCCGAAATCGAAGTCGATGATGTCGATGGTGGGGATGCCGGCTTCGTTCAGGGGGATGTGGTCGTCGGTGAGGGTGGGACCCTGGACGACCGGGAACTGCTCGCCGTAGCCGAGCTCGGCGGCGAGCGCGTAGACGCGGCGCACGACATCGGGCGCATAGCGGGCGGAGTTGCCCTCGACCGGATAGACGGGATCCGAGTCGGCGATCAGATCGACCAGCACGCCGTAGCGGGGGCTGTAATCCGGCACCGGCGGATTCTGCGCGAACCAGGTCGCGCCCAGGTACATCTCGCCGGGTGCGTAGTCCTCGCCATCGACGAGCAGGATGTCGACGCCGACGGGCGGCGGCTGGCGCGCGAGCAGGTCGGCGAGGTGGAGCAGCAGCGCGGTGCCGCTCGCGCCGTCGTTCGCGCCGGGGATCGGCTCGTCGCGCAGCGCGGGGTTCGGGTCGTGCTCCGCGATGGAGCGCGTGTCCCAGTGCGCGAGCACCAGGATGCGCTGGTCGGCCTCCGGACGGAAGCGGGCGAACAGGTTGGTCAGGCGAAGCGTCCGGCCGCCGGCCGTCGTGTGCAGGAACGGCTGCAGGATCAGCGTGTCGGCGCGCTCGCGGAGCCACTCCTCCATCCACGCGAGCTGGTCGGCGTGACCGGGCAGGCCGGGCACGCGCGGCCCGAACGCGACCTGCTGCTCGAGCAGGCGCAGGGCCGCGGCGCCGTCGAAGTCGGGCGCGCTGACGCCCGCCAGCGGTGGCGGCGCGTCGCTCGCCGCGAGGGCGGCTGCCCCGTCGCCGGCGCCGGCGTCGCCGTCGCCGCACGCGGCCAGGCCCAGGCAGAGGGACAGGAACAGGCCGAGCCCGGGCCGCGCGCGCGAGCGGACTCCCATCAGTAGCCGATCCTGCCGGCGCCCAGACCCTCGGGCAGGATGCCGACGCCGAAATTGAAGTTGGCGAAGACGGCGAGGCGGAACTCGCGACTGGAGTTGCGCATGCCCACGAAGCTCTGGCGATCGTTCAGGCTGAACTGCACGCCGAGGTTCAGCTGGTCGACCATCGACTCGAGCGTCAGGTGGAAGTCACGACTGATGTTGTCGACGCGCTCCGCGCAGCGGGTGTCCTCTTCCGCGCCGCCCAGCCCGTTGACCTCGCAGATCCGCCGCGAAGAGTAATTGAAGCCGAGGTTGGCGGCGATCGGCTGCTCGAACTTCGGCCCCAGCGATTCGGGTGGATCGAAGCTGGCGCGTAGCTGGACGCCGTGCATGGCGTCGTTGCCGCGGTTGAGACCCGTCGTCTGGCGTCCCTCGGAGGTGCCGAACGTACCGGTGTACGACGTCGTCACTCCACCCGCGAACGTGGTCGAGAGCTGGACGGGGATGCTCTCGGTCTCCCGCGAGAGAAGCGTGTTGCCGAAGCGCTGCTCCGTCGATTCCACGCGGAAACCGGCGCTCGCGGACGCGCGCGAGATGACCGAGCTGACGGCGGCGGGAATCGGCAGCGTCGCAAGGCCGAGCCGCAGGTCAGGCCAGGTGCGGTCCTCGATGTCGTTGTTGCTGCCCTGTCCGCTCAACGCCAGCCGCTCGCTGCCGGCGTAGCTGGCGTCGAGCTGGAATCCGAGTGGCAGACGCAGCCCGCTGCGGGCCTGGAAGCCGTGCCGCTCCGCCGCGTTGACGGCCGTGTCACCGTGCACCAGTCGCAGCGAGCCGAGGCTGCCCATGGCGAAGCGGTAGCCGAAGCCGGGCTCGTCCGCACTGCGCTGGAAGAGCGAGTTGCGCTGGTCCGTCCAGCTCAGGTCCAGGGGGATGATCGCGCCCGCCAGGCGGTGGAGCGTCCCGCGCACGAAGCCCAGCTCCGGCGCGGCTTCCGCACCCCACGCCACGCGGGCGAGGCCGGCGGGATCGAAATACAGCCGCCGTTGTAGCTGCCCATCCACCTGGAAATCGCGCTGCATGCGGGCGTCGACCGTATCGGACCCGACCACTTCCAGCTCGAGGTAGTGCGGCGTGCGCGATGTCCGGTAGTCGCTGGTCCAGGTGATGGAGGGGCGCAGCCAGGAGCTGATGCGCGGCTGCAGCTCGACGTTGGCCCCGAGCGAGCGGCTCTTCTCCCAGCCGAGGTCGAAGCCTCCGAGCGCGGTGCGCGCATCGCGCACGGCCTCGCGGCCGAGCGGCGTCGTCGTCAGCTCCTCGGGCGGCAGCAGATCGCGGGCGCTGCTGGTGGTGATGCGTGCGCTGAGCGACTCGAAGGGGCGGAATCCGATCGACGCCGAGTTCTCGAGGTCCTCCTGCGGCGAGCGCACCGGCTGGATGTCGGCATCGAGCGGACCCTCCAGCACCGCCGGGTAGTTGCGCGTCTCGCTCTTCCGGTCCAGGTACGAGGACGCGAAGGAGACGCTGCTCGGGCTCCAGCGCAAGCGCGCCGAGGAGACGCGACCGAAGAAGTCCGACTGCTCCACGCGCGCCGGGCTGATCAGGCGCAGGAAGGATTCGACGAAGCCGGGCACCACGTCCAGCGAGCGCGCTCGGAGCTGGTGGTCGTAGCTGACCGATCCATTGAACTGCGACGTCGAGTTGCTCTGCGTGAACGCGTCGCGCGCGGCGCTGCGCCAGTTGAGGTTCAGGCGCGTGCCGTCGAACAGCAGTCCCAGCCACGGGGTGGCCGCCGGCGTCGTCTTCGACATGCCGACGCCGACCTGCGTCGTGCTCGCTCCGCTCTCCCGCAGTCCTTCCAGGTCCGACGCCCGGATGTCCGTCCGACTCAGGAACTCGGGCGCGCGGTCCTGGCGCGTGTGCTGTACCGTGACCGGCACCGTCACGCCCCAGCCCGCCGGGGCGAAGTGGCCCAGCTCCAGCCGGCCCGTGACGCCGATGTCGTTCGTGGTCTCGAGCGAGGCGTCGCGGTTCATCGGGTGGAAGCGCGCGCCCTGATTGGAGACCGACAGCCGCACGCTGGCGAAATCCGCGGCGGTCGCGGCCACCGAGACGAAGCCGGCAAAGCCCGGATCGGTGCGGCCATCGGCGAGCCGCAGGTCGTTCACCCAGAGCTCCGCGGAATCGGCGGGCAGACCGGCACCATTGTGTATCGCGAGCGACAGCTCCCGGATGGCGCCCAGGTTGGGAGCCTGGGCCCTGCGCGAGAGCACGATCGCGTGCGTGGAGTCGTCGTCCCAGATGACCTGCTCGCCCGCGCCCGACTGCACCGCCTCCGTCTCGGCCATCGCCTTCAGCCGGAACCACGCCTCGAAGTCGATGACCACCTCGGGCAGCCAGTACGCCGGCGTGGTGATGTCGCGGTTCTCGATGGGCGGCCGCAGACGCGTGCGGTACATGTAGTAGTTGCCGTCGTCCGTGCCGATCTTGACCAGCAGCGACAGCGTGCCGTCCGGTCCCCAGTCCCCCGCGCGCGGCAGCGCCCAGAGCCGCAGCTGCTGATATTCCATGAAGCTCCGCGACTCGGACGGGAAGCGGTAGAAGACCTCGGCGCGCGCGTCCGGCTCGAGCTCCGTCGCCACGACGCGCAGCCCCTTCTCGTTCACCTCCACGCCCGTCGGCGCGAAACCCTGCGACGGATCCGACGCCTCGTCCGTCGCGCCCGGCGGGCCGCGGTACGCCGAGCCGTCCGTCAGCGTGCTGACCGGACCCACGTGCACGTTGCGGCTGTGATCGCCCGGAATCGTGTCGACGCCGATCATGCCCGCGAGCACGCCCTCGATCTGCCGCTTCTTCCACGTCGAGCCGGTGATGCGCATGCGTGACAGCAGCAGCGCATCGGGACGACAGTTCTCGACACCCGTGCAGTTGCCGCTCGTCACCGTCATGCGCAGGTGTCGGATCGCGCGCCACGTTTCCGCCCCCGCCCCGTTCAGCGCGACGGCGTTCGCTGCGCGCAGCGGAACGCGGTAGAGCCGGAATTTCGTGCCCGTCTGATCGGTATCGCGCGACAGATACGGGGAGGAGGGGCCGATCGGCACGGTGTAGCGGAAGTAGGCGCCGTCCTCGAGGTTCGGCACGCCGTCGCCGTTCAGGTCCTCGGTGTCGTTGATGCCGTTGTTGACCGTGCAGTTGGCACTCGTCGACCCGAGCAGCGAGATCAGCCCCGGCTCGGTGCGACAGCCCTCGTCCCAGATGCCGAGGTCGAGGTCGCGCGCCCACGGCTGATTGTGGTCGGCCTCCTGGTCCAGGATGCCGAGCCCCCATCGTTCCCCCGTGACCGGGTGCTCGCCCTCCGTGCGCCCGAGCGAGTCGACGAAGAACGCGTCCTCGGACACCCTGCCGAGGTCGAAGACCAGCGCGATGTCCTCGGTCGATTCCAGCGCGTAGAACTCGAGGTACTCGCTGCTCGTGAGGTCGGCGCCGCTCGTCGACAGCACGGTCGTCATCGAGCGCCAGACGCGCTCGCCGACGGGCACATCCGGATCGTCGCGCATGGTGACGTACAGCACCGCCTCGGGAATGTTGCCGCCCGCGGTCACGATGCGCCGGTCGACCGAGTCCGCCACGAAGGCGCCGAACGTGCCGCCGTTCGCGCCGTACGCCTGGTGCTGCCAGACGAGCGTGAAGACGTTGGACGCGTCCAGCAGCCCCGGCAACCAGACACCGGCGCCCGCGGACGTGCCGGGACGCGAGCCCAGGCGCCACGAGTTCTGGTTCATGCCGATCGGGATCTCGGCAGTCGCCTCGAAATCCTCGAGCCAGGCGACGCCGCGGGTGTTCGGGTTCGGCGCGGACATCGCGAACTCGCCGCTCAGGTCGATCGACGACCGACCCGCGAGCCGCAGCCCGGGAATCGCATCGAGCGCGCGATCCATCCAGTTGGCGCCGAAGCGCAGGCTCGTGGTCATGCCGCCCATCATGATGGAGTTCGGCTCGTTGCCGAGCTGCGGACGAGTCATGACCGAGCGCTGGTTCTGGTACAGGCCCACCAGGTTGACCTCGCCGGCCTCACCGACGCGCCAGCGCGCGGTCGTGCCGAAGAGCGACTTGGGCGCGATCTGGAAGAGGGCGCTCTGCTCGAACGTCGCGGTGATGCGCGGCGTCGAGCGTCCCGCGAAGAGCTGCTGCGGATTGACGAGGTGTACCGTGCCGGTCGTGTAGTCGACGGTGTAGTCGGTGCCGCGCGACAGCGCGACGCCGTCGACGAGGATGCGCTCGCTGCCTTCGCGCACGCCGAACGCGTCCAGACTGAACTCGGAAATCAGGCCGTCCGTGCGCACGCGGTACTGCATCAGGAGCCGGAACCGGGCGATCGAGCGCAGGTCCGGATCGCGCTCCTCGTAGATGCGGTGGTTCGCGTCTCCCGCGAGCGCCGCGTCGGCTTCCTGCGCGCTCAGGCCGGCGGTCGGCGGCGGATCGGCGAATGGCCGCAGCGTGGGAAAGACGAGGTACGTTCCCGTGATGGCGGAGCCGCCCACGTAGCTCAGAGTGGACGGCTTGAAGATCCGCTGGACGTCGACCCGCTGGTCGAGCGGCGTCGCGTCGACGCCGAACAGCTTCAGCAGCCGGACCTGCTCGCCCTGGTAGTCGACGTACGGCTGCCCCTGCGCCCCGTCGCCCAGCGTGATCTCGAGGCCGAGGTCCTCCGGGTTCAGCTCGCCCGCGTAGACCTGGTAGATCTGGTGCATCTCGTACGCCCAGGTCGAGGCGGCAGGGTGATGGCCGGAGAGCGGGCCGCGCACCAGGCGCAGCTGCGGCACGTCGGTCGAGCCGCTGGCGGCGTCCATCGTGCCGACTGTATCGCCCGTCGCCGTGACGTACGACATCGCCAGTGCCTCGTCTCGCCCGAGCGGCTGACGCAGCATGATCCACAGGTTGCTCGGATGGACGACGTACTCGCCCGGCTCCAGTCGCCGGAACCAGCCGCCATGGACGGGCTCGGTGCCATCCGGAGGAACGGCATCGGCGCGGAACACGCGCGAGGCCTCTCGCTGCGCGGGCGGCAGCCCCTCCTCGCGATAGAGCTGGATGTCGCCTGCCGGACGGATCACATCGGGTGCATCCAGTTCCTGGAGCAGCACATCGATGTGCGGGTAGTCCGGGAGCTGCGCGGGGTCGACGAGGAAGAAGAAGCGGCCGCTCGCGTACGCGTGATCATCGACCGGAATGTCGTGCTCCTCGTACATGCTGCCGGTGCGCGCGTCGATGTTGATGTCGAGCGAGCCGACGTCGCCCTGCTGCTGTGCCCACACGCTCTGCAGCTCGAGCGGTCCCACCTGCGCCAGCGCGCGAAAGCCGAAGTTGCCGCCCGGAATGCCGCCCGTCAGATACTGCGACTGCGGCATCGTGATCGACACGTCGCCGACCTCGAAGCGCTGCAGGATCTCGTCCTCCAGCCCCTGATAGTAGAGGTTGATGTTGTTGGCGGCGTCGAACTCGCGCGTCTGGTCGTAGTCGACGGCAACGTGCACGCGGTCGGTGATCGTGCCGCCGAGCAGGACACCGAAGGCGAGGTCGGGCCGCAGGCGCGGCGTCAGGCCCTGGTCGCAGCTGTTAAAGCCGACCGCATCGCACGGCTCGAAGCTCTGCCACGCGCCACCCATCTCGCCGCGGCCGGTGACCAGCATGCCCAGATCGGCGTACTGCCCGACGGTGCCCGGCAGGAAGGACTCCAGCGTCGGTGTGGTGTCCGCCTCCTCCTGGTACGGCAGGTAGCGCACCGTGTCGGGGCCGACGGCGAGGATCCTCCGCCGCTGGCCCGGCGCGCGGATGAGCCCGTGCGTGTCGAGCCAGAGCGCATCGCGGCTCGCGGCGAGCGACTCCTCGAGGCTCGTCCACCAGCGCCCCGACAGGTCCGTGCGGTGCAGCTCGAGGCGATTCCTGCTCAGGCGGGGTCCGATCAGGCCCGGGGGCGCGGGCGTGATGCGCTGGTGTCCGATGAAAATACCGGCCGGATCGGGCATCCACGCGGGCGTCGCGGAGTCCGCGGCGACGGGCGCGACGTACGGCGCGGTCGTATCCGGCCGCACCTGCGCTGCCGCCGGTGAGGCGATGGCCGCGGCGGCGCCAGCCAGTGCGAGCACCGGTGCCGACCGAAGTGGATGGATCCAGCTGAAGCGCATCAAATCCCGGAATCGCGCGGAGGGACGGTACTGCCGGGCTCCCGCGCGGAGCCGTTCACCCTTTCGAGTGGCGAGCGACGTCGCGTTGTCCGTTCGGCATCAGAAGCGTAAACATAAACCCATGCGCGGCCTGTCTCAACGCCCCGGAACCCTCTGAAGCACAGCGGGATACCACGATTCCATGCCCATTCTCGCACGATACCTCCTGAAAGCCGCGACGGGCCCGTTCCTCTTCGCGCTCGGCGTGCTGACCGGGCTGCTGATGGTGAACACGGTCGCGCGGCGCATCGAGGATCTGGCCGGAAAGGGCCTGCCCGCCTCGGTCATCGGCGAGGTGTTCCTGCTCTCGCTGCCTCACGTGCTCGCACTGACGCTGCCGATGGCGGTGCTCGTCGCCGTGCTGTTCGCGTTCAGCGCGCTCGCGGCCGACAACGAGATCACCGCGCTGAAGGCGAGCGGCGTGAACCTCGCCCGACTCTCCGTGCCCCTGATGGTCGCCGCCATCGGACTCGCCGGCGTCATGCTCTGGTTCAACGACCAGCTGCTGCCGGACACGAACCACCGGCTGAAGACGCTGCTCATCGACGTCAGCCGCAAGAGTCCCACGCTCCAGCTCGAGGAGCGCGCGATCAATCCGATCTCCTCCGGCGACTACCGCTCCAAGTACTACCTACAGGCGGCGGAGATCGATCCGGCGACCAATCAGCTGCTCGACGTGATCATCTGGGACATGAGCGATCCCGGCGAGCTGCGCACCATCTACGCGGACAGCGGTCGGATGGCTTTTAACCAGGAGCGGACGGATCTGTTCCTGACGCTGTTCGACGGACACATCCACGACGTCCAGGATGCGGAGCCCGGTCGCTTCCAGCGCGTCTTCTTCGAGCGCCAGGTCATCCGCATGCAGGGCGTCGGCGACATGCTCGAGCGCTCGACCGACACCAGCCGCGGCGAGCGGGAAATGGGCTTCGCGCTGCTCGGCCAGGAGGCGGATCGACGGCGACTCGAGCTGCACGAGATCCGCGCGGAAGCCGGTCGTCTCGCCGCCGCCGCGCTGGACCTGACGCTCGCCGGTGACGCCGGCGCGCCCACGGGCGCCGAGGTGCGGCGCGCCAGCGACGATGCCGCCGCGGGCGCGCAGGGGCCGCCGCTGCGGGTGCCGGGACGGCTGCCGGCCGCGCAGG
>DATKDR010000052.1:0-16146 GCA_035512635.1 Longimicrobiales bacterium
AAGAGGATATCGGTCTGTCGGGAAGGGGGACGTGCGATCCTCTGGCAGGAATACACCGTAGTGATCGGCCCACTCCTCGGGTGGCGCATCAGTGGCTCCCACCCCGAGAATTCGGTCAGCTTCCGTGTTTGAAAAGAATATACGACCCTCAGCATTCGCGAGACTCACGCCTTCACCAAGACTGTGGAGAACCTGCTTTGGGATCTCGCCTGGTGGACTAAGAGAACGGTCCTCGGCCATGGCTCAGTCCCTCTTTAGGATGCTGGAGGTTCGATCATTAGGACGAATGTGGTCCCACGCACACCCTCAAGCTAAACCCGATCGACGTCCCGCCACATAGGTCAATATGCCCTAGGGCAAGGACACGAGCTGAGAAGGACCTCTACCTACCGCCGAGTAAGGTCAAGCCTTCCGCGCCGCGTGCGAGCGCGCATGCGTCGTCCGCGATCCACGTCGCCCACCCTCAGGCGCACTACCTCGCCTATTCTCAGACCGGCCGAGTACACGAGGGCGAGGACGAGACGGTGCTTCGCGTTCGTCGTGGCGGCGAGGATGCGACGGACGTCGTCTCGATCGAGGACGAGCGGCAGCTTCCGGTCCCGCTCCGGCAGCGGGATGCCGTGCATCGGCTTCGGGTCCTTCAGTACGCGGGTGAAGAAGAAGGAGAGCGCCGAGATCGCCTGACGATGGTAGGCGACGGTGACCCGCTCGCGCCTGGTCAGTCGCAGGATATGGTTCCGCACGTCCGCGCCCGTGAGGCTGTCGACGGGACGGTCGAGCGACTGGAGGAATCGCCGGATGTGGCCGACGTATACCTTCCGCGTGCGCGGGCTGTATCGTCGCAGCACCATCTCGTCGTCGGCGGCATCCAGCAGCGCGTCGATGCTGGCTGACAATTGCGATGCCGGACGCGCGCGCGCCGAATCGAGCTCGACGGCGATGCGACGCCCGGCGTCGCTAATGTGGGTAGGCTTCCCGGCCATGCCGATGGATCGCGTGCGGACGGGGGCGCGTCCATGCCGGGAGCGGCCAGTCGGATGTGGGGCGTCAGATTCGGTGTCCGGCCGAATAGGTGTCAGGCCGATTTTCGGACGCGCTTCTTGACGACGACGTCGACATCGCAATCGAGTGCCCGGAGCAGCGCCAGCATCTGATCGACCGACTTCGAGTAGTTGGTCGGGTCGATGAGGCGGTAGAACTGACTGGCGGAGGTGCCCAGACGGCGGATGATCTCCCGCTTGGCGAGGCCGCTCTCTTTGATCCGATCGAGGGCCGTGCACGTAAGCCGGTGTAGCATGAGTTCCCGCATGTAATCCGGATCCTCATTGTAATCGAGGACCGCATCGAGCATCAGGCTGTCCTCCTCGCCGCTCTCGAGCACATACGTGAAGCCCATGTTGCCCAGCTCGGGATCGACGTATACCTCGCGGATCCGGTTACGGGGCGTCGGCTTGAGCCGCAGGCGGGCGTAGGGGAGAGGCATGACTTTGCCCTTCGCTTCCACCTCGAAAGCCTTCCTTCGATTGTTCGCGGTGACGCGGCGGATTTTCACAGTTTTCCCGTAGTGAAGACGAAGTTGCCCCTGCGAATCTTGCCCAGGAAGTGTTACCTGACAAGGTACCATTGTGCGGGCACCAGGAGGTCGAGAAAAGACGCATGAACCAGGGCCCGCTGCCCACGTCGGCATTCGATTACGAGCTGCCGCCCGAGCGCATCGCGCAGCATCCGGCGGAGCGGCGCGACGAGTCGCGGCTGCTCGTGCTCGAGCGGGCGACGGGCGCGACGCGGCACCTGCGCTTCTCGGATCTGCCGTCGCTGATCGCGCCGGGAGACGCGCTGGTGCTGAACGAGACGCGCGTGTTTCCGGCGCGCATCCTGGGGCGGAAGCCGACGGGGGCGCCGGCGGAGGTGCTGCTGCTGCGGCCGGTCGACGACGCGCGCCGCTGGCTCGCGCTCGTGCGGCCCGGCGGCAAGCTCAAGCCGGGGCGCGTCATCGACGTGGCGGACGGCTTCCGCATCCGCATCCTCGACTCGACGCCCGACGGGGAGCGCATCGTGGAGCTGGAGGCGGACGATCCGGCGGCGGCGATCGAGCGCCACGGTCGCATGCCGCTGCCGCCGTACATCGAGCGGGACGCGGACGCGACGGACGCGGAGCGCTATCAGACGGTGTACGCGCGCGCGGTGGGCTCGGTCGCGGCGCCGACCGCGGGGCTGCACTTCACGCCGTCGCTGCTGGCGGGCATCGAGGGGCGCGACGTCGACGTCGTCCGGCTGGTGCTGCACGTGGGCGTGGGCACGTTCCGGCCGGTCGAGGTGGAGGATCCGTCGTCGCATCGCATGCATGCGGAGTGGTACGACGTGCCGGCGGAGGCGGCGGCGCGGCTGAGCGCGGTGCGCGAGCGGGGCGGCGCGATCTGGGCGGTGGGGACGACGGTGGCGCGCACGCTCGAGACCGTGGCCGACGACGACGGCCGCATCTGCGCGAGCAGCGGCTGGACGGACATCTTCATCCGGCCGCCGTACCGGTTCCGCGCCGTCGACCGGCTCATCACCAACTTCCACCTGCCGCGCTCGACGCTGCTCATGCTGGTGTCGGCGTTCGGCGGCCACGAGGCGGTGCTGGCGGCCTATCGGGAGGCGGTGGCGGGGGATTATCGCTTCTATTCCTACGGCGACGCGATGGCAATAATCTGAGAGCGCGCGCGCTCGACCCCCCGCGTTACGGCACGCATCTGGCGGCGCCTGCCGTACTTAGCCCGTTCGCCCCGGTACTCGACGCCCGACAGACGAGAGCTCGACCTTGCCCTACGAGGTTTCCGTCGATGACGCGACGCGCACGATCATCGTCCGCGGCTACGGCAGCGGCACGACGGCCGACACGCTGGAGCTGATCGACGGCCTGAAGGACACCCTGCAACGGTGCGCGGGCTACGACTTGCTGTACGACGCCATCGCGCTGCGGATCGAGTCGAGTCCCGCGGACATGGTCGAGGTCGCGGACGCGCTCTTCGGCGAGGTGGGCGCCGTGCTGCGCCGCTTCGCGATCGTGGTTCCCCCTGCTCGCATGCCGCTCGGGCACATCTTCGCCGCGCTCGCGGATCCGTACCACGTGACCGCCAACGTCTTCGGCGACGTGGAGGCCGCGCGCGACTGGCTCGCGGTGCGGCGGCGGGATGACGCGGGACCGACGCCACAGCCGCCGCTCGAGACCCCCTGATCGGCGCGCCGTTCGCGCCGGAGATCGCTGATCGGCCCATCGCTCGCCCTCCGGCAGTCCCCCTGATCCAGCCGCCGTACGCCCTCCACCGCTCGATCGTCCATCCTCAAGCCGCTGGCTCGGTTGCAGGCCCTGCGGCCCGGCTCCATCTTACGCGCGCTGCGCGCCGTTGCATCCGGCGGCCCGACAGACGCAACGCACGCCCTCGCGACCGCCGGCTCGGCGCTCGAGGCAGCCAGGAATGAGGCACGGGTTCGGTTGTTCGAGTTCGACATAGAAGCGACGGAGGGCGCGGCGCGCGCGGGCACGGTGCGGCTGCCGCACGGCGCCGTGAGGACGCCGGCGTTCATGCCGGTCGGCACGCAGGCGACGGTGAAGACACTGGCGCCCGAGGAAGTGAAGGCGCTCGGCGCGGACATCATGCTGTCGAACACGTACCACCTGTTCCTGCGGCCGGGCGCCGACGTGGTGGAGACGATGGGCGGGCTGCACGGCTTCATGGGGTGGGATCGGCCGATCCTGACCGACTCGGGCGGCTTCCAGGTCTTCTCGCTCGCGAAGACGAACGAGATCCGCGAGGACGGCGTCGTCTTCCAGAGCCACATCGATGGCACCAGGCACCTGTTCACCGCGGAGCGCGTGATGGAGATCCAGCGCGCGCTGGGCGCCGACGTGATCATGGCGTTCGACGACTGTCCGCCCGGCCAGGCGACGCGCGAGCGCGCCCTCGCCGCGAACGAGCGGACGATACGGTGGCTGGAGCGAAGCGCCGAGCGGTTCGAGCGCTTTGCGGAGGAGGATGACTCGGCGGGGCAAACGGACGGGCGCGGGCGCGGGGGCAGGGGCGGGGGTGCCCCCCTGCAGACGCTGCTGCCGATCATCCAGGGCGCGGCGTACCCGGATCTGCGGGTGGCGTCGGCGCGGGCGATCCGCGACGTGCGCGACTGGAGCGGCTTCGCGATCGGCGGGCTGTCGGTGGGCGAGTCGAAGCCGGTGATGTATGCGATGCTGGAGACGCTGGAGTCGGAGCTGCCGCGCGAGAAGCCGCGCTACCTGATGGGCGTCGGCTACCCGGACGACATCATCGAGTGCGTGCGTCGCGGCATCGACCTGTTCGACTGCGTCGCGCCGACGCGCAACGGTCGCAACGGCACCGCGTGGATCGAAGGCGACGGACAGGTGAACGTGAAGGCGGCGCGCTTCACGACGGACGCGCGCCCGCTCGACCCCGACTGTGACTGCCACACGTGTCGCACGTATACGCGCGCGTACATCCGACATCTGTTCGTCGCCGGCGAAGTGCTGGGGCTGCGGCTGGTGTCGTACCACAACGTGCGCTTCCTGGTGCGGCTGGCCGAGCGCTGCCGCGCCGCGCTGCTGGAGGGACGCTTCGAGTCGTTCGCCGGCGACTGGCTGGAGCGCTGGCGTGAGGGGCGCAGCGCGAGAATGGCGGCTACGGACAGCTCATACGGATCACGACAGACGGGAGACTGATGACGACGGGAATGTGGGCTGTGGGACTCGCTCTGGGCGCGCCGCGCGAAGGCGCGAGCGGGGGCATGGTGTTCGTGATCCAGATGGTGGCCATCTTCGCCATCTTCTACTTCCTGCTGATCCGGCCGCAGCGGCAGGCGCAGAAGCGGCACCAGCACATGCTGTCGGAGCTGAAGCGGGGCGACGACGTCGTCACCGAGGGTGGCATCGTCGGCACGGTCGTGCACCTAGCCGAGGACCAGGTCACGGTGAAGAGTGGCGACACGCGCCTCATCGTCATGCGCAGCAAGATCGCCCGTGTCGGCCGCAAGGAAGAAGCGAAGGAATCCTGACTCTGATGATTCGCGAAATCCGCCTGCTCGGCGACGCCATCCTGCGCGCGAAGGCGCAGCCGGTGCCGGAGGTGACGGAGGAGCTGCGCGCGCTGCTGCCGGATATGTTCGACACCATGTACGCGGCGGAGGGCGTGGGCCTCGCCGCGCCGCAGATCGGCCTCGGCATCCGCGTCATCGTCGTCGATCCGCACGACGAGGCGACGGCGCCCTTCGCGCTCATCAACCCCGAGGTGGTGGCGACGGGCGCGGAGAAGGAGAAGAGCGAGGAAGGCTGCCTGAGCATTCCCGGCATCCGGGAGCTGGTCGAGCGTCCGACGACGTGCGTGGTGGAAGGGCTCGACCTGGCCGGCGAGCCGGTGCACATGGAGGCCGAAGGCTTCCTCGCGCGCATCCTCCAGCACGAGGTCGATCACCTGAACGGCGTCCTCTTCCTCGATCATCTGAGCCCGATCAAGCGGCGCATGGCGATCTCCCGCTGGAAGAAAGAGAGGGCCAAGTGAGGACGGCGCCGATGCGGCGGGTCCGGCGTTACGCATCTCAGGATCGGCGACGCGGCGGGTCGAGCGTAAGCATTCAGTTTCGGCGATGCGGCGGGGTCGAGCGTTCGCATTCAGTTATCAGTTGCAGCCGAATGGCTGCCTTGGGATGGAGCATGAGAGGAAAGAGTGGTGCAGAAGCGCTCGTGTCCGAATGCAGCCCCTCGAAACGCCAACGCGGTTGTCTGATGACTGAATGCTTCACGTCGAGGCAGCAGGAGCGGTTGTCCGATGACTGAACGCCCGCAGCTCGAGGACGTCACGTCCACATGAGGATCCTTTTTTGGGGGACGCCGGCTTTCGCGGTCCCATCGCTGCGGGCGCTGCTGGGCGAGGGTCACGAGGTGGTGGGTGTCGTCACGCGGCCGGATCGGCCGGTCGGGCGCGGGCAGAAGCTCACGCCGCCGCCGGTGAAGGTGGTCGCGGAGGAGGACGGCATCGCGGTGCTCCAGCCGGACCGGCCGGTGGGCGAGGAGTTCGAGCGGGTGGTGCGCGCGCTGGATCCGGAGCTGTCGGTCGTCGTCGCGTACGGCCAGATCCTGAAGCGCGAGATCCTGGATATGCCGAGCGGCGGCTCGATCAACGTGCACGCGTCGCTGCTGCCGGAGCTGCGCGGCGCGGCGCCGATCCACTGGGCGATCATCCGCGGTCACGCCGAGACGGGCGTGACGATCATGCGCATGGCGGAGGAGCTGGACGCGGGTCCGATCCTGTACCAGGTACGCGAGCCGATCGGGCCGGACGAGATCGCGACGGAGCTGTCGCTGCGGCTGAGCGAGCTGGGCGCGGAGGCGTTGGTGGAGGCGCTCGCGCTGATCGAGGGCGAGGCGATCGACGAGGTCGAGCAGGATCACGCGCGCGCGACGTACGCGCCGCGCCTGACCCCCGACGACGCGCGCATCGACTGGACGCGGGACGCCGCGGCCCTCGCCGCGCGCATCCGCGGCCTCGACGACTCGCCCGGCGCGTGGACCACGCTGAACGGCGAGCGCGTGAACCTGTATCGCCCGACCGTTTCGTCGATCGAGCGCGGCGAGCCGGGCCAGATCCGGCGCGTCGATCCGGGCGAGGAGGGCGGCATCGTCGTCTCCTGCGGCACGGCCGAGCTGGTCATCGGCGAGGTGAAGCCGGCGGGCAAGCGACGCATGTCCGCGGCCGAGTGGGTGCGCGGCGCGGGTCCGCGCGTGGGCGACCGGTTCGTCTGACGATGACGATCCCGCGGCTGCACGCTATCACGGACGATGCGCGCCTCGCGCACGCGGATTTCGTCGACGACGCAGCGGCGCTGGTCGAAGCCGGAGGCGACGACGTCGCGCTGCACCTGCGCGGCCGGGCGACGAGCGCGGCGCGCATGTTCGAGCTCGCCGTCGCGCTGCTTCCGGTCGCGCGCGCGGCCGGCGCGAAGCTGCTCGTGAACGACCGCGTCGACGTCGCGCTGGTCGCCGGAGCGGACGGCGCGCACCTGCGCGAGGACTCGCTCGATGCGCACGACGCGCGTCGCATCCTGGGCGACGCCGCGCTGATCGGCGTCTCGCGCCACGGCACGACGATCGAACCGGCAAGCATCGCCGGCGCGGATTTCGTCGTCTGGGGCAGTGTCTTCGAGACGGCGTCGCACCCGGGCGCGAAGCCCGCCGGACTCGACGCCCTGCGCAGCGCGATACAAAGGATCCGCGCGAACGCGGGAAAATCGGGCCGGCCGCCCGTCATCGCGATCGGCGGCGTGACACCCGATCGCGTCGGCGCCGTGCTGGAGGCAGGAGCGGACGGCGTAGCCGCCCTGAGCGGCATCTGGGACCGGGGCGCGCGGGCAGTCGAAGGCTACCGCGCCGCTCTGAGGACCGCCCGACCTGAAACAAGAGCCAGAGCCTAGAGCCCAGAGCCTAGAGCCTAGAGCCTAATCCGGACCGCGCCGCGGAGGATCGGGTAAAGAGGAGCCATGACGGTAGAAATCAACGGAGAGCGGAAGACGATACCGGACGGACTCGACGTGGCGGCGATGGTGCGCCATCTCGGGCTGGATCCGCGCATGGTGGTGGTCGAGCGGAATCGCGACATCCTGCGGCGCGAGCAGCTCGGCGACGTGACCGTCGCGCCGGGCGATCGCTTCGAGCTCGTGCACTTCGTGGGGGGCGGCTGATGAGCCAGGCGGTGGTGGAGCGGAAGGTCGCGGGCGAGCGCCCGCTCGTCATCGGTGGCCGCGAGTTCGGCTCGCGGCTCATCGTCGGCACGGGCAAGTACCGCACGAACGAGGAGATGGTGCGCTCGATCGAGGCGAGCGGCGCGGACTGCATCACGGTCGCGGTGCGTCGCGTGGATCTCGATCGCACGAAGGAGGAGGGCGTCCTTTATCACCTGGATCCGGAAAAGTATTTCCTGCTGCCGAACACCGCGGGCTGCTATACGGCGGAGGACGCGATCCGCTACGCGCGGCTCGGCCGCGCCGCGGGCTTCAGCGAGTTCGTGAAGCTGGAGGTGATCGGCGACGAGAAGACCCTGCTGCCCGACGTCGTGGCCACGCTCGAGGCGGCGAAGGTGCTGGTCGCGGAAGGATTCCAGGTGCTCGCGTACACGAACGAGGACGTGGTCACCGCGCTGCGACTCGAGGACGCCGGCTGCGCAGCGGTCATGCCGCTCGCCTCGCCCATCGGCTCGGGACTCGGCCTCGTGAATCCCTATTACGTGCGCGAGATCAAGACGCGGCTCACGGTGCCGGTCATCGTCGACGCGGGCGTGGGCACGGCGTCCGACGCGTGCGTCACGATGGAGCAGGGCGTCGACGGCATCCTGATGAACACGGCGATCGCGGCGGCGAAGAATCCGGTGCGCATGGGGCACGCGATGCGACTGGCCGTCGAGGCGGGACGCCTCGCGTACCTCGCGGGCCGCATGCCGAAGCGCGAGGGCGCGGTGCCGTCGTCGCCGACGGAGGGCATGCTGGATTGATGGTCGTGCGCGCGTGAGCGCGACGCCGTCGCGCCGGGTCGCGCTCGAGGTGCTGCGCGGCATCCGCCGCGGCGAGCTTGCGGACCGCGCGCTCGCCGAGCGGGTCGAATCGCTCGAGGTGCGCGATCGCGCGTGGGTGTGGGAGCTGGTGATGGGAGTGCAGCGAGCGCGCGGACGCATCGACTTCCTGCTCGGCGGACTCCTCAGGCAGGGGCTCGATTCCGTCGAGCCGGACGTGCTCGACGTGCTGCGGCTGGGCGCGTTCCAGCTCCTGTCGATGGACGGCGTGCCCGCGTACGCCGCGATCTCCGAGTCGGTGGAGCTCGCGCGCGACGCGGGCGCGGGCCGCGCGGCGAAGCTGGTGAACGGCGTGCTGCGCAGCCTGGAGCGGAGCGTTCCGGACGACGCGGCTTTCCCGGACCCGGTGGCGGATCCCGCGGGCTGGCTGTCGACCGCGGGGTCGCATCCGCGCTGGCTGGTCGAGCGCTGGCTCGAGCGCTGGGGCTTCGAGGAGACGCGCGCGCTGGTCGACGCGAACGACACGCGGCCCGAGCTGTACATTCGGCCGATCGGGCTGGTCACGGTCGAGGCGGCCGTGCGGCTCGCCGATGCCGGCGTGGTGACGGAGCCGGTGGCCGGCGCGCCGGACGCGCTGCGCGTGGTGCCGCCCGCGCGGGCGGAGGACGTCTTCGCGGTCGTGCCCGCGGTGGTGCAGGATCCGGCCGCGACGCTGGTGACGCGGTATGCCGCGGTGCCGGCGGGGGCGCGGGTCGCGGACCTGTGCGCCGCGCCGGGCGGCAAGGCGCTGACGCTCGCGGGCGAGGCGGGGTGGGTCGTTGCTGCCGATATTTCTGCGAGGCGTCTCGATCGGGTGGCGCAGGCGCGGACGCGGCTGGGCGAGACGTCCGCGCTGCTGCTGCTGGCCGCGGACGCGCGCCGGCCGCCCCTTCGTCCGGCGTCGTTCGACGTGGTGCTGCTCGACGTGCCGTGCACGGGGACGGGCACGCTGCGCCGGCATCCGGACGGGAAGTGGCGCCTGCGGCCGGAAGACCTGGATACGCTGGCCGCGCTCCAGCGGGAGATCCTGGACGCGGCCGCCGATGTGGTGAAGCCGGGCGGGGTGCTGGTCTACGCGACCTGCTCGCTGGAGCCGGAGGAGAACGAGGCACAGGTCGAGGCGTTCCTCGCCCGCGACGGCAGGTTCGAGCCGGCGCCGGCCGATCACGGGCTCGATCCGGCGCTCACGGACGGACTCGGCAGACTGGTGGCGCTGCCGCAGCGCACGGGATTCGATGGCGCGTTCGCAGCGCGCCTGCACAGGACGAAATGAGACGATGACCAGGATGGGCGACTCGATCCGACGACGGCGCGGGCGTGGCGGCGCGTCCCGCGGCGACGCGGCCGCGGGCACGGGCGGCGCGCCTTGGAGCGGACGCGGCTCCTCGCGTCGACCGATGCGCTGGAGCCGCTGGATCCCGGGCGGGCTGCTCGCGATCGCGCTCGCGTTCGGCCTCGGCTGGCTGATCGCCGTGACCGTGCTGTTTCCGAAGCCCGCGCTCGCGCGCGACGAAGTCGCAGTGCCGGACCTGTCGGGCCTGACGCTCGACGAGGCGGCCGCCGAGCTCGCCCCGATGCGGCTGCGCCCCGGCGACATCCGCGAGTTGGTGCACCCGACCGCGCCTGACGGCGAGGTGGTGGCGCAGGACCCGCTGCCGGGCCAGTGGCTCCGGCCGGGCGCGGCCGTGCGGCTGGCGCTGAGTCAGGGACGCGCGCGCGTGACCGTCCCCGACCTCGCCGGCATGCCGGCCGAGGCGGCGATCGCGCTCGCGCAGCGCATCGGCTTCGAGACGCTGCGCGAGGACGAGCCCACGCTGGAAGCGGCGGGCCGCGTGCTGCGCACGCGCCCCGCGGCGGGCACCCAGGCCGAGCTGCCCGCGGACCTGATCGTCGTCGTGAGCGGGGGCGGCCTCGCGCCGCCGGTCGACACCGCGCCCGCCGACCCGATCGGCTGGGAGTCGCTGGGAAGGGAGCAGGAATGAGCGAGGGCATTCCGACCGGGCCGTCGGGCGAGGAGCCCGGGCGCCGCGAAGCTGCCTCCGCGACCGCGCCCTCGCGCGGCCGGGGCATCGGCGGCTGGATCGCGACCGGCGTCGTCGCCGCGCTGCTGGTCGCGCTGATCGCGATCGGCTGGACGCAGCGCGGTCGCTTCAGCGCGGCGGAGGTCGGCGCGCGCGCGCCCGGCTTCAGCCTGGTCGATCTCGACGGCGAGATGGTGTCGCTCGAGCAGTACCGCGACCAGGTCGTGCTGCTCAACTTCTGGGCGACCTGGTGCCCGCCGTGTGTGCACGAGATGCCGTCGATGGAGCGGCTCTACCAGGACCTGCGCGATCGCGGCTTCGTCGTCCTCGGCGTGAGCCTCGACGTGGATCCGGGCGTGGCGGACGAGCAGGGCCGCTCGCAGGGCATCGTGCGCGAGTACGTCGATCGCCTCGAGGTCACGTTCCCGATCCTGCTCGATCCCAAGGGCGAGGTGGAAGCCGTCTACAACGTGACGGGTCTGCCCACTACGTACGTCATCGGCCGCGACGGCCGCATCGAAGGTCGCATCGTCGGCTCCCGTGAGTGGGACTCCGCCGAATACCGTGCCCGCATCGAGGAGCTGCTCGGAGCATGACGCCCAAGCTCACGACGGGCCTGATTACGCAGTCCTGGCAGCTCAAGCTCGCCGCGCTGGGCCTCGCCGTGCTGTTCTGGGCGGCGGTCCAAAGCGAGGACCTGCGCCGCTTCACCATGACCGACGTGCCGGTCGAAGTGCGCATGACCGAGCGCGGCTGGGTGCCCGTCGGCTTGCCGGATCCCGCGACCGTGAGCGTCGATTTCGCCGGCCCCGTGGGCGAGCTGGTGCGGCTCGCCTTCGCCGAAGCGAAGCTCGTCGTCCCGGTCGACGACGTCGAGGACAGCGTCGAGCTGTACCGGCCGCGTGAGGAGTGGCTCGAGTACGAGGGCCGCTTCCAGAGCCTGCGCGTCGAGCAGATGAGGCCCCTGTCGCTGACTCTGCGCTTCCAGCCGATCGAGACGCGCATGGTGCCGGTCGCGGTGCGGCTCGACTCGCCGCTCAAGCGCACCACTCGCCTCGCGGAACCGCCGACCGCCGACCCCGCGCGTGTGCTCGTCGAAGGACCGCGCGACCGCGTCCAGACCATCGACTCGCTGATCGTGCGCGTCGCCGACGTCGAGCGCGCGCTGCGCAACGGCGCGGTGCGCCTGCGCATCGACACCACCGGCATCGGCGTGAGCGTGTCGCCCCGCGAGGTCATCGTGCGCCTGCGCGTCCTGCCGCCCGACAGCGTGCTCCCCGACACGTCGACGGAGGCCCGCAGGCCGTGACCGCCGCCGCGCCGCTCGTTCTGGGCATCGAAACCTCGTGCGACGAAACCTCCGCTGCGCTGCTCCGCGGCGAGACGGACCTCCTCGCGCAGGTCATCCTGTCGCAGGACGTGCACGAGGTCTACGGCGGCGTGGTGCCGGAGCTCGCCTCGCGCGCGCACGTGCGCGTAATCGACGAGGTCGTCGACAGCGCGCTGCGGCAGGCGGGCGTGCAGCTCGACGACGTCGACGTCTTCGCCGTGACCGCGGGGCCGGGCCTCGTCGGCGCCCTGCTGGTCGGCGTGGCCTGGGTGAAGGCCGCGGCGTGGGCGAACGAGCGGCCGGTCATCGGCGTGCACCACATGGAGGCGCACCTGTTCGCGGCGTCGATCGAGGATGCGCGCGCGCAGCCGCCGTTCGTCGCGCTGCTCGTGTCCGGCGGCCACACGCTGCTGCTGTGGGTGCCCGAGTGGGGCGTCTACGAGAAGCTCGGCGAGACGCGCGACGACGCCGCGGGCGAGGCGTTCGACAAGACCGCGAAGATCCTGGGGCTCGGCTACCCGGGCGGCCCGGTGGTCGAGCGGACCGCGCGCGAGGGTGACGCCGCGGCGCACACGTTCCCGCGGCCGATGCTCTCCTCGTCGCAGTCGCCGGGCGACGTCGACTACTACGACTTCTCCTTCAGCGGCCTGAAGACGGCGGTCGCGATGCGCGTGCGCGAGCTGGAGCAGGCGGGCCGCCTCGAGGCGGAGACCGCGAACCTGGCGGCGTCGTTCCAGGCCGCGGTCGTCGACGTGCTGGTCGCGAAGACGATGCGCGCGGTCGAGGCGACCGGCTGCCACCGCGTGCTCATCGGGGGCGGCGTCGCGGCGAGCGGCGCGCTGCGGGCCGCGCTCGCCGACGCGCTGGGCGCGGACGGGCAGCTGTTCCACCCGTCGCCGCGCCTCGCCACCGACAACGGCGCCATGATCGCGCGGGCGGGCCTCTTCCGGCACACGCGAGGCGAGCACGCCAGTCTCGGCCTGAGCGCGCGGCCGGATCTGCCGTTCCCGGGCATGATCGGAGCGCGCGCATGAGCGAGCACACCACCCAGCTCACGCTGCTGCACATCTCGGATCTGCATTTCGGGCCGTACTACGTGCCGCGCGTCGGCGACGCGCTGCTCGCCTTCGCGTACTCCATGGAGCCGGACATCATCATTGCGAGCGGCGACTTCACGCAGCGCGCCAAGCCGACCGAGTTCGCGGACGCGGCCGACTTCATGGAGACGCTGCCGGACGTGCCGAAGGTGGTCGTGCCCGGCAATCACGACGTGCCGCTGTACCGCCTCGCGGAGCGCCTGTTCGAGCCGCACAAGAACTATCGGGCGTACCTCGCGCCCGAGCTGAACTGGACGCTGCGCAGCGACCGCGCGGTCATCGTCGCACTCGATTCGACCGCGCCGCGCCGCGCGATCACCAACGGCCGCATCTCGCGCTTGCAGCTCGAGTACTGCGCGCGCGAGCTCCAGAGCGCGCCGCCCGGCGCCGCGCGCATCGTCGTCGCGCACCATCACTTCGCGCCCGCGCCGGACTACGAGGGCGGCGAGGTGATGCCGAAGGCGAAGCGCGCGATGGACATGTTCACGTCGCTGCGCGTCGACCTGGTCATGGGCGGGCACCTGCACCGCGCCTACATCGGCAACTCGCTCGACGTCTATCCCGGTCTCGATCGGGAGCACGGCATCATCATCGCCCAGAGCGGGACGAGCGCGTCGCGCCGTGGCCGCGCCCGCGAGGCGGAGAAGAACACCGCCAACGTGATCCGGATCGGCGAGGACCTCGTCCGCGTCACGCACTACATGTACTTCGACGATGTGGTCGGCTTCGCGCCGATCAGCCGTCACATCTTCCCGCGCGCGACCCGTCCGTACTTCGAGACGGGCGTGATCGCCGCCGACCTCGCCGTCCGGGAGGTCGCGAGGCCGTGACCCCAACGATCCGTCGGCTTCGCGGCGTCGTCGCCGCAACGCTCGCGCTGCTCGGCGCGGGCGCTGTGGCCCTTGGCGCACAGGAGGTTCCGCCTCCGGGGCAGGGAGACATCGGCCCGTACGAGGGCGCCGAGGTCGTCGACGTCCGCTTCGAGGGATCCAGGCAACTGCCGCCGGCGCAGCTCGCCTCGGCGATCCGGACGCGCGAGACGACCTGCACGCTGGTGCGGCTCGCGTGCTGGTTCGGCATCGGCGTCGAGGAGGATTACGTCGATTCCGCGGTTCTCGCCGCCGACGAGCTGCGGCTCCGGCTGTTCTACTACGAGCGCGGCTTCCGCAATGCGCAGGTGTTGAGCAGGGTCGAAGCCGTCGAGGACGGTGTGAACGTCGTGTTCGTGGTGGACGAGGGGGAGCCGGTGCGCGTCGTGTCGATCTCGTACGCCGGCGAGGCGGAACGGGTGGCGCCGATTCTGAAGCCGCGGACGCCGCTCGGGGTCGGGGAGCCGCTGGATCTGCTGGCGCTCCAGGAATCGCGCGACACGCTCCAGGCGCGGCTGCGCGACCGCGGCTACGCGCGGGCGGAGGTGCTGGCCGGTTACCTGATCCCGACCGACTCGCCGTTCGTCGCGCGCGTTACCTACGACGTGTTTCCGGGGGAGCCTGCGCGCTTCGGCGAGATCCGGGTCGTGGGCGCGGAAGCGGTGTCGCCGGCGATCGTGCGGCGCATGCTGACGTTCTCGGCGGGCGACGTGTACCGCGCGTCCGCGCTCGTCGCGAGCCAGCGGCAGCTCTATGCGCTCGAGATCTTCACGCACGCGTCGATCGAGACGCATCCGGACGAGCTGTCGGGTGACAGCATTCCGGTCACGGTCAGCGTGAACGAGGGCGACGTGCACCGCGTGCGGCTGGGTGTGGGCGTGAACTCGCTCGACTGCGTGAACGCGGAGGGGCGATGGATCAGTCGCAGCTTCCTGGGCGGAGCCCGGCGCCTCGAGGTGCGTGGTCGCGTCTCGAACCTGCTCTCCGAAGAGCTGCGCATGGAGGACCTGAAGGACCTGCCCTGCTCGGAGGCGGGCACGGGCCCCAACTTCGGCACGCTGAACGGCTCGCTGAACGTGGACTTCGTGCAGCCGTGGTTCCTCGGGCCGCGCAACGCGCTTGGGACGGGCCTCGGCTTCGAGCGGCGCAGCGTGCCGGGCGTGTTCGTGCGCGACTCGCGCGGCGGCTACGTGTCGCTCACGCGGCGGCTCGGCGGGCGGACGTCGGTGTCGATCGCGTACCGGCCGGCGCTGACGTCGTTCCTCGAGGGCGACGACCCGTTCTTCTGCGTGAGCTTCCTGGCATGCGACGAGGCGAGCGT
Source organism: Longimicrobiales bacterium (assembly GCA_035512635.1). GTDB lineage: Bacteria > Gemmatimonadota > Gemmatimonadetes > Longimicrobiales > RSA9 > DATKDR01. The sequence continues at coordinate 15,227 of DATKDR010000052.1, forward strand.
CGAGCTGCTCCGGGAGCCGAACTGGCTCGCGCCGCTCGCGCTGGCGCTGGTGCACGACGGCTCCAACTCGATCTTCTCGCCGACGGCCGGGTACGTCCTGCGCCTGGACGGCGAGGTCGCCTCCAACCTGACGGGCTCGGCCTTCCAGTACGTGCGGCTGACGGGCGAAGTCGCGTCGTACGTGTCGCTGCCCGCCGACCTGGTGCTGGCGACGCACGTGCGGCCCGGCTGGGCGCAGTCGATCGCCGCGGTCGCGGGGGACCGCGACCTCGGCCTGCACCCGCAGCGCCGCTTCTTCGCCGGCGGTCCGAACAGCGTGCGCGGCTTCGCGCAGTCGCGGCTGGGCCCCAAGATCCTGGCGGTGAACGGCACCGTGCTGGCCGACAGCCTGGACATCGAAGTCGGGGGAGAACCCATGCGTGTCCCGGGGTGCCCGGCTTCCACGATCAACGACGGCACGTGCGACGCGCAGCCGCTCGATCCGGGGCTGTTCGAGCCGCGGCCGACGGGCGGCACGGTGCTGCTCGAGGGCAACCTGGAGCTGCGCTTCCCGATCGTCGGCCCGCTGCGGGGGGTGGCCTTCCTCGACGCGGGGCAGGTCTGGAACGACGAGCTGAACCTGCGCGAGCTGGCCTGGTCGCCTGGCCTCGGCTTCCGCTACTACAGCCCGATCGGTCCCATTCGCGTCGACGTCGGGTACAACACGTCCGGCGCCGAGCGGCTTCCCGTACGGGCGACGGGCGTCTGCGTGCTGACCCCGGATGGTCCGGACCCGGGGGACGAGCCGGATGACTGTGTGGACCCCGATCCGGGGGTGTATTACGATCCTGAGCTTCTCGGGAATACGAACGAGCTGCGCAGCCTGGATCCGGTGACGTGGGAGCCGCGCGGCGAGTGGTACGACCTGGACCGCTTCCAGA
>DATKDR010000053.1:0-46871 GCA_035512635.1 Longimicrobiales bacterium
CTTTCTTCTTGCGGACGTCGATCGGTGTCAGGTCGATCATCGCTGCCGCTCCCCGAAGAGGATCGTGCCCAGCCGTACCATGGTGCTGCCTTCCTCCACCGCGATCTCGTAGTCGTTCGACATGCCCATCGACAGGTGCCGTGCCTGAAAGCCGTCGATGGCGGCGCAGCGCTCGAACAGCTCGCGCGCGCGGGCGAACGTCGCATGCAGTACCGCCTCGTCATCCGTCAGCGGCGCCATCGTCATGAGCCCCGCGATGCGCAGGCGCGGCAGCGCGGCAATGCGACCGACCGCGTCCAGCGCCGCATCGCGCTCGAAGCCGCTCTTGGCCGCCTCACCGGACGTGTTGACCTGCACGAGTCCCGTCACCTCGCGGCCCGCACGTTCTGCCTCCTTCGACAGCTCCAGCGCCAGCCGCTCCGAATCGATGGAGTGGATCAGCTCGAAGAGCGGCAACGCCTGCTTCACCTTGTTGCGCTGGAGGTGGCCGATCAGATGCCAGTCCACCGCTCCGGTCCGTCCGGCCGCTTCCAGCAGCGCGGCCTTCTGCGCCAGCTCCGGCGCGCGATTCTCGCCGAGCGCGCGCAGTCCCGCTTCCAGCGCGGCCTCGACCACCTCGAAGCCGTGGCCCTTGGTCACCGCGACCACCTTGACGGGGCCGCGCGAGCCCGCGCGCTCGCGCGCGCGCTCGATCCGCTCCCCCACCACCTCCACGGCCGACCGCAGCTCCCCGACTCTCATCGACCGGTATTGTACCGGGCAGGTCGTGGCGGATCAACGCGATGCACGATCCACCGGCCACAAAAAAAGGGGCCGGCACTCGCCGGCCCCTTCGAATATGGAGCGCCGACAGGCCGCCTCAGTTGGCTTGCCAGGTAATCGCCCAGCTCAGGCGCACGGGCACGGCGCGGTCGCGGTTCATCGCAGGCGTGAAGCTGAGTCCCTCCAGCGCCTGGAGCGCGGCCTGGTCCAGCTGCTGCTGACCGCTGGAGCGGCCGATCTGGCTGCGCACGACCTCACCCTCTTCGTCGATCCACAGCGCCAGCACCGTTGTGCCGCCGATGCCGGCATCGCGCAGGAACGGCGGATACAGGCGCTGCATGCGGCGCACCAGCTCCGCCCGATTGCGCACTTCCGGTCGCACCATCGATGGCGAGAACGCCTGGAACTGCGATAGCGCGTCGCCCCCGGCGGGCGGCGGCGGTGGCAGATCCTCGATCGGATTGTCTTCGAAGGTCGTGGGCGCGATCGTGATGTCCTCCGAGATGTCCGCGCTCGCGGAGATCACGGGCGTCGCCGGCCGCTGGATCGGCTGCGGTGGCGGCGGAATATCGATCTCCGGCGGCAGATCGATCGCCTCCAGCGACGACGTCTCGAACGACGCGTCCGCTGCCGTCATATCGGGGAAGAGCGCGAAGATCAGGAAGTGCAGCACGACCGCGGCCGCGATCGAGCCCCACAACCAGTCCGCGAACTTCTCCTTGAAGCGGTCGTTGGCCGTTTCGCGGATGAAGGTTTTCGGATTGTCGTGTGTCGACATGGCTACCTCCGTTCCCTGCGTACGCGCTGCTCCAGATTGGTATAGTACGTCAAGTGCGTCGCATTGGCGCTCTGGAGCTGCAGCTGTACCTGATTGATAACCGAATAGGGTACCTCGCGATCCGCGCGCAGCACCATCACCAGCCGGCGGTCCGAATCCTCGTAGAGCGGCCTCACGTAGGCTCCCAGCGCCTCGGGCGGCACGACCCGGTCGTTGATGTAGATGCTGCCGTCCGGCTCCACGTAGATGTGCAGGATGTGCTTGCGCGGCGTGTCCAGCTTCTGCGTCGCCGCGGCCTCCGGCACCTCGACGTCGCGAGGCTGCTCCTTGCGGAACGTCGTGCTGACCATGAAGAAGATCAGCAGCAGGAACGCCATGTCCGCCAGCGACGACGAGGGAATGTCGCTCGACGCCTTCGACTTACGCTTGAAACCCCGGTCTTGCATCATGGCGCGACTACTCCAGCTGCTGTAGAGCGATGCGTTGCGCGCCGGCGGACTGAAGCTCGTCCAGCACGTTGACCATGTGGCGATACGGCGCGGTGGGCGCGGTCTTCACGGCCGCGATCAGATTGGGATTCTGCGACACCTCGAGGCGCCAGATCGTGCTCACCTCGCTGTAGCGGACCGTCTGGATCTGCGGGCTCTCGCCCCGCTTGATGTTCACCAGCCCGTCCGGCTGAATCAGGATGTGCAGCACGTTCTTCTGCGACACCTCGATTTCCTCGCCCTGCTCGGGCAGCACGATCGGCAGCCCCTTCTCCTCCTCGAAGACCGTGGTCACGAGGAAGAACACCAGCAGCAGGAAGGCGATGTCCGCCATCGACGCGGTCGGAATCTCGCCCGAGACACGGGCCTTCTTCTTCAGGATGGCCATGCGTTACTTCCGATCCTCGCGGCTGTCGCCGGACGGGCGGTCGGCCAGACCGGGGCCGGCACTGCCCGGCGTCGCATCCTCGATCGAGCTCGCGACGCCTTCCCGCCCGCGCGGGACGGCGGGCGCCGCGGCTGCTGCAACCCTACCCGAGGGGGTACCCGGGTGATCCCAAAGGATCCGGAGCACGGACGCCGCTGCTTTCTCCATGTCGACGATGAGCTTGTCGATGCGGGTGACGAAGAAGTTGTAGGCCAGGTTGACCGGCACGGCGATGAGCAGGCCGGTCGCGGTCGTGATCAGGGCCACCTTGATGCCGCCGGCGACCAGACTGGCCTCGACCTGCCCGGCCTCGGCGATCGCGCCGAAGGCGGTGATCATGCCGGCGACGGTGCCGAGGAATCCCAGGAGCGGCGCCACGTTGGCGACGGTCGCGAGCAGGACCAGGCCGCGCTCGAGGAAGCCGAGCTCGATGGCGCCCGTGGTCGAGATCGCCTTCTCGATGTCGCGGCTGTTGTTCGCGTCCCGCCGGTTCAGGGCGGCCAGGACGATGGCCGAGACGGGTCCGGGCGTATCCTCGGCGACGCGGACGGCTTCCGTGATCCTGCCTTCGCGGCCCAGGGCATCGACCCGCTGGAGCAGCTCGTCGCTCCGGCGGTTGGCCGTCCAGAGCATGTACGCCTTGGCGATGATGACGCCCAGCGCGAGCAGCGAGCACAGGACGAGCGGGTACATGAAGACGCCGCCGTCGGCAAAGAGCTGCAGGAGGGCGTAGGAGTTGCCTTCCAATTTTTCTCCAGAGCTAGAGTCCCAGTGGCCGAAGCACCCTGCGCCCGAGAACAATCGACGGATTGTACCGCACGTCCGGGCGCGGTGTCAACGCGAAGTGCCCGTGAGGGAGCGACCGGTGGGCCCGGTCGTGGCGCCGGCCAGAATGTGCCGCAGCCGGTCCATGTCCACGTCGCGCTCCATGCGTCCCCGGTCGGCGATCGAGACCTGGGCCGTCTCCTCGCTGACGACGACGATGAGCGCGTCGGTTTCCTCGGACAGGCCCAGGGCGGCGCGGTGGCGCGTGCCTAGGCTCTTGTCGGAGACCGGAAACTGGGTGAGCGGCAGGATCACCCCCGCGGCGATGATGGTATCGCGGCGCAGCAGCACGGCGCCGTCGTGGAGCGGGCCATAGGGCGCAAAGATGCTGGACAGGATGCCCGCCGACACCTTGGCATCGATGGGGGTGCCGGTCAGGGCGTATTCCTCTAGGCCGACGGAGCGCTCCAGGGCGATGATCGCGCCCACCTTCCCGCGCGCCAGCCGCTCCACCGCCTCGACCAGCTCCTCGACGACCTCGCTTTCCTCCATCTTGCCGAAGAAGCGCAGCATGCGGTTCTGGCCGAGGCGGGACAGCGCGCTGCGCAGCTCCGGCTGGAAGACGATGAGCGCGGCGATGGCGCCGTACTGGAAGAGCTTCTCCATCAGGTAGACGACGAGCTCGAGGTCCAGCAGACGCGAGGCAAGGTAGACGAGGACGAGCAGCACCACGCCGAACAGCATCTGGATCGCGCGCGTACGCGCGAGCAGACGGAGCACGTAGTAGAAGCCGACGGCGACGATCAGGATCTGCGCCAGATCCTTTATCGACGGCAGGAGGAAGGCGACGGGGCCGAGCCACTCGGTCACGGAGCGCCCTCCAGGGCGAGGGCGACTTCGAGCGCGCGGCGCACGGAACCCACGTCGTGCACCCGCAGGAAGGAGGCGCCCCGTCGCACCGCGAACAGGCACGCCGCGAGCGTTCCCTCCAGCCGCAGCTCGGCGGTTTCGCCACCGGCGAGATCGCCGATGAAGCGCTTGCGCGAAGGGCCGACGAGCAGCGGCAAGCCCAGCGCGCGGAAGCGATCGAGTGACTGCAGGCACGCGATGCTGTGCTCGGTGCGCTTCGAGAAGCCGAGACCCGGATCGAGCAGGATCGCGGCGTCGGCCACCCCGGCGTCGCGCGCACGGTCGAGGGACTGCCGGAGCTCCGCCACGATCTCGCCGACCGGATCGGCGCCGTACACGGCGGTGTCGTAGCTCGCCATCTCGCCCACGCCGCCGCGCGAGTGCATGAGGATCAGCCCCGCACCGGTGGCGGCGGCGGTGCGCGCCAGCGCGGGATCCAGCCGCAGACCGGAGACGTCGTTGATGGCCGACGCTCCCGCGTCCAGAGCCGCGCGTGCGACCTCGTCCTTGACCGTGTCCACGCTGATGACGGCATCGGGGAAGCGGCGCGCGATCGCGGTGATCACCGGCACGACGCGCGCGCGCTCGCTCGCCGCAGCCACCGCGCTCGCGCCCGGCCGGGTGGATTCGCCACCCACGTCGATGGCGTCCGCGCCCTGCCGCAGCATCTCCTCGGCGCGCCGGAGCGCGGATTCTGCCGAAGCGTGGCGCCCGCCGTCGTGGAACGAGTCGGGGGTGACGTTCAGGATGCCGAGGATGCGGGGACGCTCGAGCGTCAGAGTGAAGCGGCCCGGCCGCCACGCGAGTCCGGACGCGGCGGGGCTACCGGCGGCAGTCGCCGGCGCCTCGGCCGCGCCCGGAGCCGCCGTCGCGGACATCACCGTGAGGTGTCTGGGTTCGCCTCGGCCCGATCGACACGCTGCCGCCGATCGCGCGCGGCGGAGCCTGCGGGCACGTCGTCGTCTTCCTCCTCGCCCTCGACGTCGTGCCCGCTGTCGTCGCGGCCTCCGTTCCCGGCGGGGCTGGACGCGGCGGTGCCTTCGGCATCGCCGAGTGCCTGTCGGGCGCGGTCGGCCAGCTCGCGGGCGCGGCGACTGAAGTCGGGATCCTCCCCGTCGTCGGGGACCGGCTTCAGGCCGTAATCCGGGCGGGGCTGCGCCTCCGGCAGCAGCTCGCCGCGCGCGAGCGTGTCGACTTCCTCGCGATCGAGCGTCTCGCGCTCGAGCAGGCCGCTGGCAATCGCCTCGAGCAGCTCCGTGTTCGCGCGCAGGACCCCCACGGCGCGGGTGTAGCCCTCGTCGAGGAGTCGCTTGACCTCGCCGTCCACCAGCTCCGCGGTGCGCTCGGACACTTGCTGCCGCTGGCCGAGCTCGCGACCGAGGAAGACTTCCTGGTCCATCTCGCCCACCGCCATCAGCCCCACGGCCTCGCTCATGCCGAACTGCGTCACCATGCGGCGCGCCATGTGGGTCGCGCGCTCGATGTCGTTGCCCGCGCCGGTCGTGATCTTCTCCGGACCGAAGACGAGCTCCTCCGCCGCGCGCCCGCCGAACAGCATGACCAGGCGCGCGATCAGGTAATCCTTCGAGTACGAATGCCGATCCTCTTCCGGCAGCGACGAGGTGACACCCAGCGCGCGGCCGCGCGGCACGATCGTCACCTTGTGGATCGGATCGAGTCCCTCGAGCCGCAGCGCGATGACCGCGTGCCCCGCCTCGTGGTACGCGGTGAGACGTCGCTCCGCCTCCGACAGCACCATGCTCTTCCGCTCGGCGCCCAGCATGACCTTGTCCTTCGCATCCTCGAGGTCGTGCATGAACACCTTGTCCTGGTTGCGGCGCGCGGCGAGCAGCGCCCCCTCGTTCACCAGGTTGGCCAGCTCGGCGCCGCTCATGCCGGGCGTGCCCTTGGCCAGCGTCACCACCTCGACGTCCTCCGCGAGCGGGATCTTGCGCAGGTGCACGCGCAGAATGCCCTCGCGGCCCTTCACGTCGGGCGCGTCGACGACGATCTGCCGATCGAAGCGGCCCGGGCGCAGCAGCGCGGGGTCGAGCACGTCCGGCCGGTTGGTCGCCGCGAGCAGGATGACGCCCTCGTTCGACTCGAAGCCGTCCATCTCGACGAGCAACTGGTTGAGCGTCTGCTCGCGCTCGTCGTGGCCGCCGCCCAGGCCGGCGCCCCGATGACGGCCGACCGCGTCGATCTCGTCGATGAAGATGATGCAGGGTGCGTTCTGCTTGCCCTGCTCGAAGAGATCGCGCACCCGCGAGGCGCCCACGCCGACGAACATTTCGACGAAGTCGGAGCCGCTCATCGAGAAGAACGGACGACCCGCCTCGCCCGCGACGGCACGCGCCAGCAGCGTTTTGCCGGTTCCCGGCGGTCCGATCAGCAGCGCCCCCTTGGGCAGGCGCCCGCCCAGCCGGCTGAACTTCTGCGGATCCTTCAGGAACTCGATGATCTCCTGGAGCTCGTCCTTCGCCTCGTCGGCGCCGGCGACATCGGCGAAGGTGACCTTGGGGGTATCGCCGGTCAGCAGCTTCGCCTTCGACTTGCCGAACTGGAACGCCTTCGAGCCGCCCGACTGCATCTGTCGCAGGAAGATCACCCAGATGCCGATGAGCAGCAGCCAGGGCAGCATCTGGATGAGCACCGCCCACCAGTTCTGGTCGGGCTCCTCCGCGGTGATGGCGACACCGTGCGCCTCCATCTCCGCGATGATCTCCTCGCTGTCCTGAATGGGGAGCAGCGTATGGAATTTCTCGACCGGCTCGCCTTCGAGGCTGACCGGCGAGCGCAGCTCGCCCTCGACCCGCTTCCCTTCGATGACCGTGACCGAGGCGACGTTGTCCGCGCGCAGCTGCGTCTGGAACTGCGAATACGTGAAATCCGCGGCTTCTTCCTGAGGCGGACTGGCAAGCTGGAGGATGACCAGCGGCACCAGGATCACCATCAGCCAGAACGAAAGCGTGCGCGACAGACGACTCCAGCGTCCGCCGCGCGGCTCCGGTTTCTTCTCGTTCTTCTTGTCGTTCCGATCGTTCGACATTCGATCCATCTATTTACGGTTTCCGGATTCCGGTTTCCGGTTTCCGGTTTCCGGTAAACTTCTTACGGTTGCCGGATTCCGGTTTCCGGTTTCCGGTAAACTTCGCGTTTCCGAGCTCAACGCGCGACGTCCGGATTCCGGTACACCTCAGCCGCCTCCGCGTCTCATCCGGAATCTGTCGTCCGGGATCCGGGATCCGGGATCCGGAATCCGGAATCCGGAATCCGCTTCTAACCTATAGGCTCGCGATGAAGGGCAGGTTCCGAAAATCCTCGCTGTGATCGAGGCCGTAGCCGATCAGGAACTCCCGGGGAGCGTCGAATCCGACCCAGCGCGGCTCACGGTCGAGCTTCGCGATGCGTTTGTGCAACAATGTAACCAGTTCGATGCTGCGGGGTGTGCGCTTCTCGAGGAGCGGGACGAGCCGATTGACCGTGGTGCCGCTGTCGACGATATCCTCGACGAGCAGCACGTGGCGCTCGCGGATGTCCAGCTCGGAGTCGTAGAGCAGCCTCACTTCCCCGCTCGTGACCGTGCCGGTGCCGTAGCTCGAGGCGATCAGGAAGTCGACGTGCATGGGCCGCGCGATCTCGCGCACGAGGTCCGCCATGAAGATGAAGGAGCCCTTGAGCAGGCCGAGCGCGAGGAGCGGCTCGTCCGCGGGATACGACGCGGCGATCTCGCGGCCCATCTCGCGCACACGTGTAGCGATCTGCTCGGGTGTGTAGACGATCCTGCTGACCGGGCGACCGCCCATGCGGGCGACGGTGTCATTCGAGTTCGGCATCCCTGACGGTGATCCTGAGTAGCGGCTCGCCGGCCGTCGCGGCATCGACGGCGGCCACCCGACCCGGGATCCACAGGATCCGGCCCGAGGCGTCGGCGAGGACGGGCGTCCGGACGCGCTCCGGCCGCTCGACCCGCCAGTCGTTGAACAATTTCTTGAGCTTCCTGCTGCCCGCCGCGAGACGCATGCGATCGCCGGGGCGCCAGCTCCGCATCTCGAGGGGCAGGGCGGAGGCGCCGATCAGGGCGGACCAGCCGTCCGTCGTGCCGGATTCCTCCTCGACGGCCGGAAGGGCGGCCTCCCAATCGACGCTGAAACGACGTCCACCCACCACTGCGAGCGCGCTGCCCGGCCGTGATTCGATGCGCGCAGGCCGGTCCTCGACGCGCTCGCCGTCGGTTCGGGTCAGCCTCAGCTCGGCCAGCCCGCGCTCCAGACGCACACCGCCGCCCAGGTCCAGGCCGGCGCCGGACGATCCGGCTTCCATCAGCGCGAGCGCAGCCTCCAGCGTCGAGCGCTTCGGCACCGCGCCCAGCCGGGCGCTCAGCGTCCGGATCAGCCGCGCGCGCGCGGCCCGATCATACCGGGCGAGAGCGTCGCGAGCAATCAGGAAGCCCTGCTCCGTCGGAGTGACCGCCGCGCGACTCATCTCGTCGAGAGGACCCCGCCACGCCGCCTCCAGCGCCCCCGCCGCTTCGGCGAGCGCCGCGATCCCGCGCGCCGCCTTTCCGCCCAGGGCAGGCATGAGGCCCGCCCGCAGGCGATTGCGGGCGTAGCGGAGCTCCCTGTTGGTGGGGTCCTCGCGCCACTGGAGTCCGGCTTCGGCGCACCAGGCGTCGATCGCCGCGCGGTCGAACGCGAGCAGCGGCCGCACCAGCCGGCCGCGACGGGCGGCGATGCCACGCAGCCCGCGCACGCCGGTGCCGCGCGCGATGCGCAGCAGCACCGTCTCCGCCTGATCGTCGCGATGGTGCCCGGTCGCGACCGCGTCCGCGCGAAAGGTGCGGGCGGCGGAGCGAAGCAGGTCATAGCGGACGGCGCGGGCTTCGGCCTCGGAACGGGGCACGCGCAGCGCGCACGCGGACACCAGCGGCACGGACCACCCGCGGCACAGGCCAATGAGCCACTCGGCATCCGCGCCGCTGCCCGGCCGCATGCGGTGGTCGAGATGCACGGCGATCAGCTCGAGACCCCAATCCACCCGCAACGCGAGCAGCAGGTGCAGCAGCGCCACCGAGTCGCGGCCGCCGGACACAGCCACGACGATCCGGGCGCCCGGTCTGATGAGGGCGCTTTCCCGCAGGTGCGCGGCGAACGTCGTCGGATCCAATCGCATCTTGCGGCCGGCGGCGGCGCGGCTCAGCGCGCGCAGCGTCCCATCACTTCGGCGAGGACGTCGGGCCTGTCGGAGAGCACGCCGTCCACGCCCCAGTCGAGGAGGCGGCGCATGTCCTCGGGCTCGTTCACGGTCCAGACCTGGACGACGAGCCCCTTCTTCCTCAGCTCGCGCACGAGCCGCTCACTGACGACCCGGCGCCCCTCGTGCTCCAACGGAAACTGGACGGCTCTCGAGCGGGGCTGCCATAGGCGGGCCAGGTGCAGGCGGTGCAGCCGGTACATGCGCGCCATGCTGTCTCCGGATTCGCTGACCGGACCGTCGTACGTCTCGAACAGGTCGCGGTCCCGGTCGTGCGCGGCGGCGGCCAGCACGCGGTCCTGCGCACCGGCTCGCCGGATCGCATCGAAGAGCGGCCGCTGGGCCGCGCTCGTCTTCAACTCCACGATCAGCCGCGTGTCCGGCAGCGCCTCGAGCACTTCCTCGATGGTCGGCACGACCACACCCCGGCCGCGGAACGAGTGTGCGCCATCGAGGCCGGCGAAGCGATAGCCGGCGTCGAGGCGCCGCAGCTCGGCGAGTGTGTGCGCGGCGATCGGTCCGCTACCATCGGTCGTGCGGTCGACCGTGTCGTCGTGCATGAGAACGCAGCGACCGTCGGCCGTCGCATGCACGTCGACCTCCACCATGTCCGCGCGCCAGCGACGCACCGCCTGCTCGACCGCGACGAGCGTATTCTCCGGAGCGAGCGCGGCACCGCCCCGATGTGCGATGAGATGCGGCGCCCCGTCGAAAAAGGGATGCGGGACAGCCGAGCCCGCCATGCGGTCAGTCGTCCTCGTCGGATCCCGCGAGAAGCAGGCGATTGACTCCCGCCGTCTCGACGCCGTGCAGCCGATAGAGGACGAGGTCGATCAGGCGGCTCGTCATCTCGCGCTCCAGCTCGCCGATCTCCTCCTCGTCACTCGACAGGCAGCGCCCGGCGAGGAAGAGCAGGATCTCTTCGACGACGCCCGGTCGCGGCTCCGCGCCGGCCGTCGAATCGTGCGGCACCTCGCGCACGAGCAGCCCGTCGACAAACGCGAGCAGCGCGGGGAACGTGTACTCGACCAGCTCGCTGCCGCCGATCATCTCCTCGTCGGTCAGCTTTTCCCACGCCAGCTCGTTCCAGTACAGCTCCTCGGCCTCCTCGCGCAGGAAACGGGCGCGATCCGCCGACGTGGGGGGGCCTTTCGGCGTACGCAGCGGTGAGCCGACGAGCCGCGTGAGTCGTTCGCGACGCTCCCGCAGCAGGCGGGCTTCGGGAGACTCGTCGCGCTCGGGCTCGGGCATCATTCGCTTGAATCGGCAGTCACCGGTCTCCAGTCGCCGTCCTCCGGCGACTGCGACGACTGACCGCCGACGGGGTGGCTGGACGAGGTCGGAAAATACGCCGCGATGGGACACGCAGCAAACCATGCTGGCGAGCGCCGGCGCTTGCGTTATCTTTGGCGGTCGAAAGCTGGCAGGGATACACCCCGGAGGGAGTGGTGCATGGCCAAACAGGAACCGATCGAGATGCAGGGCGAGGTGACCGAAGTGCTGCCGAACGCGATGTTCCGCGTCGAGCTGGAGAATGGACACGAGGTGCTTACGACCCTCGCCGGCAAGATGCGCAAGTTCCGCATCCGGGTGCTCGAAGGCGACCGCGTGACCGTCGAGATGTCGCCCTACGATCTGTCGCGCGGCCGCATCACCTACCGCTACAAGTAGCCGCATGCCGCGGCTCGCCGTTGCCCCCTCCCCGCGCGACCACTAGCGTTCGCACGTGTCCCTCCTGCCCTTCCATCGACTGCTGATCGTCACCGCGATCGCCTTCTGCCTCGGCTTCGCGCTCTGGCTGCTCGTGCACAATCAGCCCGGCACCTTCGAGGTCGCTCTGGCCACCGCCTTTTTCGTCGCCGGCGGCGCCCTCGCCTACTACCTCATGCGCCTGCGCCACTTCCTGGGCCTCGAGAAGGACGACTCCCGGTAGGCGTCCTCGGCGGTCTGCGCCAACGGCCGAGCAGGAGCACGTGCAGGTGTACGAGTACGTGCTGAGCTGATTGCTCGCGGGCAATCGACTTGCGAGGCGGTGGCGGTCATACGTTTCCGTCTAGCCCTGTCGGCACAGCCCGCGTATTCTGCCGACGGCCCGCTACGTTCCGTGAGTTCGTACACCTGCACGTACACGTGCTCGTGCTCGGCATTTCCCGGAGCACACCCGACCCCGGACCCCGCCCACTACTCCGGCCGCTAGGGAAGGCCCGCGCCCTGCACGTCCGCCTCGTCCGCTTCCTTGAACTCGGCCTCCTCGTAATCGCGCAGCAGGTGCGCCGCGAGACGGGGGTGCGCGTGCCAGAGGTACCAGCCCATGGCCGCGGCCGCGAGGAGGTTGGCGATCAGGATGGTCCAGAAATTGAGCGCGTCGAGCAGCCAGTTGGCGGCGATCGCGGTGAGGCCGAGGAACAGCGTCTCGAAGGTGACGAAGAGGAGCACGGCGCCGAGCAGGACGACGCCGTGCCGTTCCGCCTCAGCTGCGATGGCGGCGGCGATCAGCCCGACCGCGAAGAACGCGGCGAAGTGCACGGCGGTGTAGCCGAGCACGTTGGCCGGATCGAGCCGCACCTCCGCAACGCCGCGCGCGCCGTCGAAGATCGCCGAGCCGAGCGCGGCGGGCGTGAAGAACGCCTCGCGCATGATGATGTCGATCAGCAGGAACCACATCACCACGACGAAGCCACCCAGAATCCCCGCGACGAGGCCTTCGCGGATAGTGCGATGGTGGGCCAGCACTTCGCGCCAGCCGACCGTCTCCTCGGGGCCGGTCCAGTCGAGGTAACCCATGAGCGCGAGCCCACCGAGCAGGTTGCCGGCGAGGAAGGCGGGCCAGCCGAGGACGGCGAGGATGTCGACGCCGCGGACCACCAGGCTGCCGTAGAAGACGATGTCGAAGAAGATGACGCCGAGCACCGCGCCCAGCAGCAGCATGGGGCGCAGCCCGAGCGACGCGAGCGCCCGCGACACCAGCACGCCGACCGCGATGAAGACGGCGTAGTGCACCAACGTGAAGAGGGCGACAGTGCCGAGCCGCACGTCGGCGCCCGCGACGTCCGACCCGGTCAGCAGCGCCGCCATGAAGGCGGGCGTACGCAGCAGCTGCCCGCTGATCGCATCGAGGACCAGGAAGAACAGCGCGACCGTGGTTGCCGCTACGATGCCGGCGACGGCCCCGCGTCGAGTGGCTCCGCTCACGCTTCCTCCTCGCGACGAGTTCAAGGTTCCCGGGCGGCGCCGCGCTCCTCGCGGAAGCGACGGAACAGCCAGATACCGCCGGCCAGCATCACTGCGACGGGGATGCCGCTGAGCAGGATGCTCGCCCAGATCATGCCGTGCATGAAGCCGTGGCTCACGATCAGAACTCCGTCAGCACGGCCAGCACCAGCACGAACGCCAGCGGCAGCGGCGCGATCACCAGAAAGATGAGGTTCCGCGGCTCGAAGCGCAGGTGCATGTAGTACATCGCGACCAGTCCCGCCTTCCACATCGCCATGAAGACCAGCGTGATCACCAGGATCCGCTGGGGCAGGCCGAGGTACGCCACGCCGACCTCCGCCATCGTCAGCACGGCCAGCACCCCGAAGATGAACATGTAGCGCGGCTTCGGATGCGCGGCGCCGAGCTCGTGCGTCGCGTCGGCGGGCATGTCGGGCGAGTGCAGATTCGCCCCCACGTTCGGATCGATGGCCATGGCCGCCTCCCTCACATCAGATAGACGATGGTGAACAGGATGATCCATACCAGATCGACGAAATGCCAGTACAGGCCCATCACTTCGATGCCGCCGTAGTCGCCGTGGTCATACGCGCCGCGCGTCGCCCGGAACAGGGTGAAACAGAGCGCGACCACGCCGAGGAACACGTGCGCGCCGTGGAAGCCGGTCATCGTATAGAACGTGGAGCCGTAGAGCGGTCCGCCCGCCGCGGTGTAACCGGCCACCGACGGCCCGAAGCCGTGCCCCAGCAGCTTCCAGTACTCAAACGCCTGGACGCCGAGGAAGAAGGCACCCAGCCCGATCGTCGCCAGCAGCCAGACGCGGATGCCGCGCGCGTCACGAACCTCGGCCGCCGCGAACGCCTTCACCATGGTCACGCTGCTGCAGATCAGCACGAACGTGTTGAACGCGGTGAGCGGGATGTTCAGCACCGATCCCGGAGTCGGATACGCCTCCGGATGCGCCGAGCGCAGGATGATGTACGAGCCGATCAGGCTGGTGAAGAACATGATCTCGGAAAGCAGGAAGACCCACATTCCGAGCTTCTGGTTGTAGACCCGGATGCCGGGCGCGGCATCGACGGGCGGCAACATCGACAGGCTGGCAGGCGTGCTCATCGGCGCACCTCCGTTTCCGCGGCATGGGCGGGAGCGCCCACGACCCGCGGCAGCTCGTCCTGCGGATACCAGTCGCGGTCCGCCACGTCCGGCGAGCTGTACTCGTACGGGCCGCGGTGCACGACCGGCGTCGCCGGGAAGTTTCCGTGCGGCGGCGGCGACGGCGTCGTCCACTCGAGCGAGTTCGCGTTCCACGGATTCGGATCCGCGCGTCGCCCGCGGAACAGGCACCAGATGAAGTTGACCGCGAACAGGAGCTGCGCCGCGAACAGCGCGAACGCCGCCCAGGTCATGAAGATGTTGGTCTCCTGGAGCGGCTCGAGGTGCGGATACTCGGTATAGTCGTAGAGGCGCCGCATCATGCCCGCGGAACCGAGCATGTGCATCGGGAAGAAGACGGCGTTGAAGCCGATGAACGTGAGTAGCCAGTGGATGCGGTTCACCGTCTCGTTCATCATGCGGCCGAACATCTTCGGGTACCAGTACGTGATGGCGGCGAAAATGCCGAACAGGCTGCCGCCGAAGAGCACGTAATGCAGGTGCGCGACGACGAAGTAGGTGTCGTGCAGGTAGATGTCGACGGGCGTCGAGGCCAGGAAGACGCCCGACAGCCCGCCGACCACGAACAGTGCGACGAACGAGATCGCGTGCAGCATCGGCACGTGGAAGTGCAGGTCACCCTTCCACATCGTCGCGAGCCAGTTGAACACCTTGATGGCCGAAGGCACGGCGATGACCATCGTCGTGCCCATGAAGATGGAGCCCAGCATCGGGTTCATCCCGCTCTGGAACATGTGGTGTCCCCAGACCAGCCAGCCGAGGATCGCGATAGAGGCGATGGCGATGACCATCGCCGGATAGCCGAAAACCGGCTTGCGCGAGCCGTTCGCGATGATCTCCGAGACGAAGCCCATCGCGGGCAGGATCAGGATGTAGACCTCGGGGTGGCCGAAGAACCAGAACAGGTGCTGCCACAGCAGCGGCTCGCCGCCCGACGCGGGCAGGAAGAACGTGGTGCCCAGCACGTTGTCGAACAGCAGCATGATCAGCGCGCCGGTGAGCACGGGCACGGCGAGCAGGATGAGGATGGCGGTGATGAAGAGAGCCCAGACTGGCAGCGGCATGCGGAACCAGGTCATGCCGGGCGCCCGCATGTTGATCACCGTGGTGATGTAGTTCAGCGCGCCGAGGATCGACGAGAAGCCGAGGATGATCAGACTGATGTTCCAGAGGTTCTGGCCAGCCTGCACGCCGGAATACTCGGAAACCGCGCTGAGCGGCGCGTAGGCGGTCCAGCCGGCGCCCGCGGCGCCACCGATCACGAAGAAGCTCGCGACGATGAGGATGCCGGCGGGGACGGCGAGCCAGAAGGACAGCATGTTGATGCGCGGGAACGCCATGTCCGGCGCGCCGATCTGGAGCGGGATCAGGTAGTTGGCGAAGACGCCGACCAGTAGCGGCATGATCGCGAAGAAGACCATGATCGTGCCGTGCATGGTGACGAGCGAGTTGTAGAACTCGGGCAGGATGATGCCGCCCGGCGCGCGCGTCTCGCCGAGGCCCATCGGCAGGGGCTCGCCCGGCCAGGCGAGCTGATAGCGCATCAGCATCGCGAGCGCGCCGCCGATCACCAGGAACAGCAGGCTCATGAACAGGAACTGGATGCCGATCACCTTGTGATCGGTGGAGAAGATGTATTTGCGGACGAACGACGGTTCGTCGTGGTGGACGGGATGCTGGACCGCTCCCCCGGGTCCGGTGACTACCGCCGTGGTCATGGTGCTCCCCCTGCTTCGGTCGATGCAGTGCCCGCGACGGCCACCGCCGGCCGCCGCTGTTCCAGATCCCAGCGCATGAAGTCGTCGTTCGTGTACGCCATGATCCGGCCCTTCATGCGATAGTGCCCGAGCCCGCACAGCTCGGCGCAGCCCAGCACGTACTCACCCGGCTCGGTCATCTCGAACCAGATGCGTTGAGCCATGCCGGGCACCGCGTCCTGCTTCACGCGCAGCTCGGGCACGAAGAAGGAATGGATGACGTCTTCCGCCGTCAGGTGCACCACGACCGGCGTGTCCGCCGGAAGGTGGATGACGTTGCGGGAGGTGAAATCGTCTTCGGTACCGAGCTCGTCGTCGGCACCGGGGTAGGTCGCGGTCCACTCGAACTGCTTCGCGCGGACCGCGATCTCGTAGGCGTTTTCGGGAATGCGTCCGGGAAAGCGGGCATCGAACCAGACGCCCGCCGACTGGACGGCGATCATCATCACGATCAGAAACGGGACCGCCGTCCAGATCAGCTCCGCGCGCATGCTGCCATGGATGTGCAGCGCGCGCTGACCTTCACGGTGCCGATACTTGACGATGAACCAGACGAGCGCGACCTCGACGATGAAGAAGATGGCGACCGTGACCCAGGTGATCGTCAGGAAGATGGCGTCGATGTCGTCGCCGAACGTCGAGAACGACTCCGGAAGAGTCCAGAAATTCATATTGCGTCTCCGCCCTCGTGCCCGTGGCCGAGGTGACGCACGACGAGCGGCTCGCCGAGCGGGACGTGACGACCGGCCATGCCCGCGTCGAAGGAGAACTCGGCGGTGGCGTCACCGTTGGGCGCCACGGTGACGTTCGCGGTCTGGGTGCCGAGGTGCTCGTGCCACGCCTCGAGCACGTAGTCGCCAGGCGGCAGATTGTCGATCGAGAAAGTGCCGTCCTCGCCGCTCACCGCGAAGTACGGGTGGTCGGTCACGCCGATGTACGCCTCCATCCAGCCGTGCACGTCGCAGCGGACGGGGATCATGATCTCCGGGGTGGTGAAGGTGCGCGTCGAGGTCATGGTCGTCGGCTGACTGATGTTGAAGCCGCGGTTTTCGTCCGGCGTCGTGTTGATGTTGTGCAGCAGGCCATCGCTGTTCTTGATCTCGAGATCCTGGCCGGTCTGGAGGCCGAACACGTGCGGATGATACTCGCAGCCTTCCTGGTCGAGGGTGACGGCTTGGTCCGGCGTCGGCCACTCGCCCGCCGGCAGTCCTTCCTTCACGTAGACGAAGACGTTGGCGAGACCGCCGTCGGCTCCGGTGAGGACGACGTGCCTGACCGGCTGCTCCTCGTGCGCGGCGGCGCATTGCTCCTCGTCGCTCATGTCGATGGGCTGGGGCGCGGGTGCCGTGCCCGTGAAGGTGACGGTGCCGGACACGGAGCCGGCGTTCGACAGGTCGACGGGCGCCTGCTGCGCGCCACCGTCGGCCCCGCCCTCCGATCCGTCTCCGGCGTCGCCACCGCAGGCAACGAGCAGGGGCACGAGGCCCACGAGAACGATTCCGCTGATTCGCTTGGCCAGCATGGCGATTCCTCCTTGCACGATAGGGTACATCGGGATCACACGGTTTGGCCGAGCGCCGGTGTCGGCGCCCGTGAAGCGTCGTGGCCGGCGCGTCGCTGCGCGCGGCTCACGAGGAAGAAGAGCAGCGCGGCGGCGATCAGCGCAACCCCGACGGGTATGGCGTAGACGACCGGCGAGGCGGGCTCGTCGAGGTAGACGTAGTACCAGCTGCTGACCGACAGTCGCTTGCCGGTCTCGCCGTTGGAGCCGTCCCAGGCGAAGAAGGCGACGGGTATGGCGGTCGCGACGGGAAAGGCGATGCGATCCGCGTCGCCCGCCGCCGTCGCGAGAGCGCGTCGGAGCACGAGCGTCCAGCGGCCGCTGTCGAATTCCGCCGAGCCGCGGATCGTGGACGCGCCCGGCAGCGGCTCGATGCGGCCGAGGCCGCGGCCCAGCGCCTCGACCGGCGCCTGCGCGGTGCTGGTCCAGTGCCAGAGGTAGACGGGCTCGCGCGACGTTCCCATCAGGAAGTAGGGTCGCTCCATCCCCTGCGGCAGCGAACGCGGGAACTGCACGGCGATCGCGTCCGGCAGGGACGGATCGGGCGCATCGCCCTCGCGCGGCTGCATCGTGTTCCAGACGAGGCTCTGCCACGAGGCCCATACCGGATCGGGGCTGCGCGACGGGTCGCTCCAGGTGAGCCGCATGACGAGCTCGCTGCCGTCGTGCAGCGCCTGCACCCAGACGCCGTCGACACCCGGCGAGAACCAGCGCGGCTGCTCGATGATCTGGCCGACGAGCGGAATGTAGAAGGATTCGACGTCGGCCCAGGCGGAGTCCGACCCGGCCGCGGGCAGCTCGCCCTCGGTCCGCGCCGCGCGCACCACCTCGCGCACCCGCGGCGCCTCCTCGGGCGCCAGGCTGCGCACGTACAGCGCGAGACTCCAGAGCTGCTCCTCCGTTGCGACGTCGGCCTCGAGCAGGTCCGAGTACGACGGCATCGGCGTGCCGTCGAGGCCGGTGCGGAAGCGGCGGTAGATGTCCGCCACGGAGCCGCCGCCATTGAAGAGCCAGTTCTCCGTCAGGTCCGCGGGGCGGATCGGGTGATCGTTGTCGTCGGTCTGAGTGGGCGCCGACTGGCCGTCGCCCCGCCCCTCCGGACCGTGGCACTTCCAGCACTCGACGCGGTCGTACAGCTCCCGCCCCTCCGCGAGCCGCTCCTCCGAGGGACCGGGCGCTCTGCCGAAATCGATCGGATCGGGTGCGTCGTCGTCGAAGAAGCGGGAGAACGTCTTCAGGTAGTCGACGAGCGCCTGCCGCTCGTTCGAGGACAGCAGCTCGCGCCAGCCGGGCATCGCCGTGCCCGGCATGCCATAGTCGATGACATGCAGCATGTCCGCGTCGGTCGGCAGTGCGCCGCTCGGCGTCGTCCGGATCTGATAAAGCGCCTGCGTGAAGTCACGCGGCCGCGGCAGCATGTACGCCGCGCTCGGTCCATCGCCCGCCCCGTCGACGCCGTGGCAGCCGGCGCACCAGCGGGCGTAGACCTCCTCCCCTGGGTGTTCCTGCTGCGCGGCCGATGGGGTGGGGCCGAGCAGGAACGCCGTCATGAGGAGGGAGGCCGCGCTGCGCGCGGGGGAGGCGGCGCTGCGCGCCGGGGAGGCTGCTTCCGCGAGGGAGGGCGCGCTGGCGCGCGCGGGCACCGCGCCTAGAGGCGGGGGGACCGTCAGCGAGCTCCCGCTGCGCGCGAAGCGCGCAAGACCCGCGAGCGCACGCGAAGCCCTCCCGCGCGCGGAGCGCGTCCTCCCGGCGAGCGTCAGCGAGCCTCTCCCGGCGAAGCCCCTCCCAGCGGCGGCGTCGAAGCTCTTCATCAGTGCCCGCCTCCTTCCGTCGCCGCGTGCTCCCACGTCCGCGGCGACCACCCGCTCTGCTCGTAGATGAAGATGATCACGGCCCAGATCTCGTCCCGGGTCAGGATGTCCTCCCAGGCGGGCATCGCCGAGTTCCAGGGCGCGCCTTCCTTCGGCAGGCCCGGGCCGCCCTTCGCGATGCGCCAGAAAACGAAGCTCTCGGTGAGCTGCGCGATGGTGCCGTTGTCGCGGAAGCTGAGCGGCGCGGGATTGAAGCCGTGCGCGTAGTGGCCGTCGCCGGCGAGGCCATCGCCGTGACACGGTAGACAGTTCTGGTAGTAGAGGTCCCTGCCGAGGGCGTAGTCCTCGGTCGTCGACCCGTCCGCGCGCAGCGGATTCTCGAGCCCCGCGAGCGTGATCGTCTCGCCGCGGAACGTGATCGAGCCCGGAGGCGCCGGGTGGATCGAGCGCAGCGTCGCCGGCGCGGCGACCGTCGGCCGCACCTGCAGGAAAGTCAGAAAGCCTAGCAGGAGTGGCAGCGCGATGAGCAGCGAAAGGCGCGCGGCGCGGCGGTCCGGCGCGATCATGACCTCATGCACGGGTTCGCGGAATCGCCGCCAGCGCTCCTCGCTGTCGCTCGCCCAGAGCAGGACTGCGACGATCACGATCGCCATGAACTGGAGCAGCACGCTGTTGGGGATGGGCGCACTTCGGATGCCGATGAGCGGCGGGATGTACGGGATGCCGAACTCGAACAACAGCCAGGCCGCGACGATGACCAACGCCGACTGCCAGAACGGGTGACGGAGCCGCTCTCTCATCGCGCTATTCCCTAATCTCGGCGAGGTAGTCGACGATCGCCTCGAGCTGCGCGGCGTTGAGCTGCTCGCCGTACGTCGCCGGCATCACGCCCGCGACCTGCTCGTAACCCTGCGCCGTGTCCGCATTGGGGCTAAGGATGCCGCGCCGGATGCGCTCGCGATCGATCCTCGCGCCGATTCCGTCGAAGGGAGGACCGATGGGGCCGCCCTCGGCGCCGAGGCGGTGACAGGCCAGGCAGCCGAGCTCGCGGATCAGCTCGCCGGGGTCGGTCGACGCGGTACGCTGCGGCGTCGTCCCGGTGCCCTGCGCGCCCGTGCCGGCGCCCGCCGCGCCCTCCGCGGTGGCGATGTCCTCGGCGGTCACCGTGACCGTGCCTCCCTGGCTCTCCAGGAACGCGATCATGGCCCAGATCTGCGCGGCGGACATCGTCCGATCCATGTCGGGCATGATCGGCTGATAGCCCTCGACCACGTGCGCGGCGGGCTCGACCATCGCCTGGTGCAGGTACTCCTTGCAGCCCATGCCGGGGACGCGCGCGCCGCAGCGCGCGCCGATGAGACCGGTACCGCCCTCGTCGGCGAGAAGGTTGGGCGCACGCGTGCCCAGGCCGTGACACGCGACGCAACCGCCGGCGCCGTGATACAGCTCCTCGCCCGCCGCGACGAGCTGCTCGGGCGTGACGTCCGCGCCGAGCACGAGCTCCTCGGGCACCTCGGACTCGACCTGCGGAATCGAGTTCGCGATGAGCGTATAGAAGCCCACCGTGCCGAGCACGATCGCCAGGATCTTGAGGTTGGTGGCCCACATAGGCTCTAGGCTCTGGGCTCTGGGCTCTTGGCGATTCGGGTCATGTCACCAGACCGGGCTGCGGCGGCGTCACGGCCAGGCGGTCGTCGCGCGGCGGTTGCGAGTCCGGAGTGGCCAGCGCCGGCTTCTCGACCATGCCGCCGATCCAGAAGACGAAGGCGATGAGCGCGAGGAAGATCAGCACGCACAGGCTGATCATGCGGGCGGCGTAGCCGAGCGCGGGCGTCGCGGCCCACTCGCTCGTGTCGCGCATCACCTCCCAGACGTGCCAGTGCTGGCGGATGCCGCTGCGCGCAAAGCCCATCAGGCCCATCAGCCACGTGAACGTGACCACCAGCACGAACAGCGCGTACTGCGAGCGGGGCGGCATCTGGCCCCAGCGGATCGCGCCGCGCGCTTCCGCGCCGCGCAGCATGGCGAGGTCGATGCCGATCACGGTGACGATCGTGAGCAGCACCGCGAGCACCTGATAGACGCTGAAGCCGATGCGTACGATGGCCGAGACGAAGTAGCCGTAAACCCCGTAGAACAGCACGACGACGGCGGCGAATACGAACATCCCCGCCTGCACGAGCGTGCCGGTCTTCGCCCATGACACCGTCGGCAGCTTGTTCGCCCGCCGATACAGCATGAACGACAGGAACGTCGTCAGGATCATGAGATTGACGGCCGTGTTCTTCGCCGACATGACGCCGAGCACGCCCAGGAAGGGATGGTGCGTCCCGCCCATCGCGACCAGCTCCTCCCGGTTCGCGATCATCGTGTGCGGGGTCGACCAGACGATGACCCCGAGCACGAGCACGAGCAGCATGTACTTCGTATAGGGCGTGAAGCGCTCGGCGCCCGGAATCCGGCCCATGCCCACCCACAGGTAGTAATTCCCGGTCAGGAACAGCACGCCGATCAGGAACGCCTGCACGATCCAGAGCCAGCTCATGAAGCCGCCCATCATCGTGATGCCCATCTGCTGGTTGTATTCGTAGATCTCGCGGCCCAGGTAGTAGCCCGCAAAGGGCAGCACGATGAACGCGCCGATCGCGACGAAGTTGCCGACATAGCCCATCCAGTCGTAGTGGGCGCGCTCCTCGTCGGTCTTCGCGGCGAGGAAGCGGTAGGCGGCGTAGGCGGCGACGATCGATCCGCCGAACACGACGTTCGCGATGATGCGGTGGATGTTGATCGGCATCCAGGTCGCATTCGCGAACGCCGACCAGAACTTCACCATCGCGGGCGACGTGTCGGGCGTCATGTTGCCGGGCGGGCTCATCATGTAGCTGAGCCACGAGTCGGCGATGAACATGACCGCCGTGCCGAACACGTTGAGCAGGATGCCGAGCCCCCAGTGCACGTACTTCTGCACGCCCTGCTTCCAGTGGCTCCAGCCGTAGTAGTACAGGTAGAGCGTGAAGGACTCAAGGAAGAAGAGGCCAACGTAGATCCACATCGAGACTTCGAAGATCTCGGCGAGATGCGCCCAGAACGTCGGGTACATCGTCGTCAGGAAGAAGAGCAGCACCGCGCCCCAGATCGCGGTCGCGCTGTACGCGACGACGAGCAGCCGCGTGAACTCCTTGGCGAGCGCGTCGTAGCGCTGGTCCTTGCCGAAGATGCCGATGGCTTCCGCGACGACGGCGAACATCGGCACACCGAGCACGAACGCCGCGAACATCAGGTGTACCTGCGCCGCGATCCAGACGGCGCCGCGCGCGCCGACGAAGGGGAAGTCGCCATAATCGCGGCCTGCGGCCGCTTCCTGTGCGAACCCAGGGTCCGGCAGGAGCAGCAGCAGGATGACGAGGAGAGGGAGGGCGGCTGCGCCGCGGGAGGCCTGCCGGAGGGAGGGCTGGCGCGGGGAGGCCTGACGGGGGCGCTCGCCTCCGCCGAACGGCGTGACACCCCACCCGCGCGAGCCCTCCCCGCGGCAGCCCTCCCCGCGCCCAACGCGGCTCCCGGGAGCGACAGCGACCCCTCCCTGTTTGGCGGCGCCGCTACGCATCGGCGTCCTCCCGCATGAAGAACGGCACCTTCTTCGAGAAGTCCACGGGCAACGCCCGCCGCACCTCCGCCATCAGCTCGGTCGTCACGCGCGCATGGCCGCGCTCGCGCGCGAACTTCTCGACGCGCTCGACCACCACGCCGCGCACGAAGCTCGGGATGCGGTCGATCCGCGCGCGCGCGTCGGCGGCCCATTCGAGCGCGGGCGCCGCCGGCATGCCGTAGCGGACGTCACGGGTGCGCGCGACCGGCTCGCGCTGCTCGAGCGGCTGGTAGGCGCACGCGTCGTCGGCCGCGGTGTAGTCGCCGCTGTCGGCGTAGGCGCGGGCGCGGCAGCCGCCGCAGATCTCGCGATACTCGCAGCGTCCGCACTTGCCGCCCGGCTCGCCGGCGCGGATGCGGGCGAAGACCCCTGAGCCGCGCCACACGTCGCCGAAGCTCTGGCGGCGCAGGTCGCCCGCGACCACGGGCAGGTACGGACAGGGCGTGACCTGTCCCTCGGGAGTGATGCGGCAGTACTGCACGCCGCACGGGCAGCGGGTTTCGTAGTTGAGCAGCGGCGACTCGGGATCGGCCTCGTAGACGTGCCGCATGATCTGCGGCTGGCACTTCGAGCGGATCATCATGCGGCCGCGATACTCGCGCTGGAGCGCGGTCAGCTCGGCAAGCACCTCGTCGTTTTCGGCGGGACTCAGGCCGGACATGCCGGCGGCGCGGCCGGTCGCGACGAGGAAGTACAGGTTGAACGCGACCGCGCCCACGTCCGCTGCCCAGGCGACGAGGCGGCGCAGCTCGGCGCGATTGCCGCGCGTGAGCGACGTCTGCACGACGAAATCGAGACGATTCGCTCGCAGTCGATCGACCGCCGCCAGCGTGTCGGCCAGCGCGCCCGCGCCGTGGCGGAATCGATCGTGGTAGCGCTCGTCCAGCGAGTCCACGCTGATCGCCACCCCGCGAACGCCCGCGCGCATGAGTGACTCGATGCGACCCCCCGTCAGACGGGTGCCGTTGGTGCCCACGACGACGGTCGCGCCCGCTTCGCTCGCCCGCCCGGCGATGATCTCCAGGTCGTCCCGCAGTAGCGGCTCGCCACCGCTCAGGATCAGCATCGGCGCGGCATTCACTTCCAGGATCTCGTCGACGATGCGCAGACAGTCGGCGGTGCCCAGCTCGTGCTCCGTCGCCTGCCAGGCGCCGGCGGCGATGTAGCAGTGCGCGCACTCGAGGTTGCAGCGCTTGGTCAGGTTCCACGCGACGACGTGGGGGAGCGGCTGCGCCGCTGCCCCGGCGTCAGGCGTCAGGCGTCGGGCTTCAGAGACTGCGCCCACGCGCTCCGTCTGGAGCGGCTCCGCGAGCGCGCCGAAATCCAGCACCGGCAGCAGCGTCCGGCTCAAGCGTCGGCCTCCACGTCGAGCGGGACCTCGGACTCTGAAGCCTGACGCCTGACGCCTGACGCCCCTCTGGCGCCTGACGGCTCCTCGGACTCCATGAACGCCTGGACCGCACGTTTCGCGTCGGCGGGCGACGCGAGCTTGAGATCGACCGGGCACTTCTCCGCGGCCGCGTCCAGGTCGCGGATCGGGCAGCGCGTGACCCCCGCGGCTTTCGCCTCCTCGATGAAGCGTCGCATCTCCGGCGTAAGGCCGTCCACGCCCTCGGCGACCGCGCGCAGCTGCTTCGACTGGAGCTCCTTGAACATGACGAGCATGGTATCCATGTCGAAGGTGTCGGCCTCGATCATCGCCTGCTTGTTCTCGTCCATGACGGCGGTCGTCACGCGCCAGATCGCATTCCCCTTCGCGAACTTCTCGACCGTGTTGCGCGCGAGCGGCCGCGCTATGAGCGGCACGAGACGCAGCCGCTCGAATGCTTCCCGGGTCCAGACGACGGGGTCCTTTTCCGTGCGCGCGCGCTGCTGGATGTGACCGGTGTACGGGCACTTCGCCTCGACCATGCCGTCGCCAGGCGCGTCCGCGTCGCGGCCCTGCACGACCGTACGCTTCATCGCCTCCTCGGCTTTCACTTCCGCGAGCGCGAGCTCCTCCGCCGTGCCGATGCCCATGATGAGCTGCATGTGCGTCGGCAACAGCTTCCTGATGGCTTCGTCCAGACGATCGCCGGTGACCACGGGCAGGTGCCCGTTGGAGTAGTTCTCGATGCAGAACTCCTCGACCGCCTTGCGCGCGATGCCCAGCGCGAACGGCGGCACGCGGAGGATGCGCACCTCGGCGTCGGGGGTCCACTCGAGGCCGGTCTCGCCGTCCTCCTCGATCCACGGGATCTCGTCCGGCTTCACGTTCTCGGTGCCGATGACGAGCGTGTTGCAGGGGGCGAGACGCAGCAGGTTCTCCGCCTGGGAGCCCATCTCGGTGCCGTCGATGCGATGCGAGCCGTGGCGGGCGAGGATCAGGAGCGACGGCTTCACCTCCTCGATCCACTGGAGCACGACCTGGAACGGCTTGCCGACCAGGATCTGCGTCTCGATCTCGACATCCGGGAACTCCGACGCCATGACCTGCGCGCGCTTCAGGTTCGCCTGACAGAGCTTGAGCAGTCCCTTGTCGATGATGTTGTTGTGGAGCTCTTCCTGCTCCTCGAACTTGAAGACCTTCGACGCGGCTTCGGAGAGCGCGTAGCGGATGTTGCCGAAGACGGCGTGGTGGTACTCGACATCGAACGCGGAACAGACGTAGAGCTTCGCCTTGTAGGCGCGCGCCATCTCGAGCGCGACGCGCATGCCCTTGTAGGCGTACGACGAGCCGTCGACGCACACCATGAGGCGGCCGCCCGTGAGCGCTTCGCCGTCGCGCACGATGAACATGTCCTTGCGCGCGCCGCGCGCGACGCGGGCCGTGACGCCGCCGATCTGGCTGTACGGCTGCTTGCCGATGCCATGCGCGCCCATGACCAGCAGGTCGTAGGCGCGCGCGGACGAGCCGGCGAGCTTCTCGTCGTGGGCCTCGTCCTCCGCGACGATGCGGCCGTCCTCGCCCAGACGAACGTCCGAGCGGACGCGCTCACCGCCGTCGTATTTGTTCGCGATGTTGGGATCGAAGCCGATCAGGCTCGGCAGACGACCCGCGCCGCGGTTCGCCTCGTTCGTGATCTCCTCGTAGTTGATCCCCTCGAGGAGCTGGCGTGTCATGGGGACCCCGACCTCGCGACAGCGGTTCTCGACCTGATCGAGGAAGCTGTCGGAGATGAGCTGCAGCCCCTTCTCGATCAGCTTGTCGTGGACCTTCCGCTGACGCTTGATCTCTTCTGCGGACTGGAACTGAGCGGGGAGGCCGGTTTCGAGCTGACGGAAGCGGACATCGTGGAGGCGGGCTGCGTAGACGTGATTCGCGGTGAGGTGGCCGTCGTGGGTGCGAGCGATCTCGATCGCCCGCGCCACCGCCCAATCCGAGTGGGTCGAATTATCGACCGGCAGCAGGATTTCTCGATACATGCGCCACCCCCCTGTAGCCCTCGGGACTGGGCGTGCGTGCACCGGATCTCCCGGCCGGCCCGGAAGGGGCGTTGAGCCCCGGTTCCCCGCGACGGAGAGTCACGGGGCGCGCTCGACGCGCGGGCCGCCTCCGGCCGCCGTCCTGGCGGGCCGAAGCACCGAAATATTTGAGAGTCCTGTGCTGCCCAGCTTCAAACGACGGTCAAGCCGTCGCCGCTCAGACGCCGAGGAACTCGATAGGGGTCACCATCCAGCAGGCGACACCAAAAGAAGCGAGCGACCGAAGTCGCAGGATGTCGAAAAAATAGAGCCTGCCAATGCTCGGCCAACATAGACGGGGGCCGGCGATGGGGTCAAGAGAAGGTGAGGTGAGGTGAGGTGAGGTGAGGTGAGGTGAGGTGAGGCAGACGGAGTGCGTTGCTCCAGCTCCGCGCTCGTTTGACGGCCCGGGATCACGGAGGTCGCACACGCACGCGCACACGCACAGGGTTCGGCCGACCTGCGCTGCGTCGCGGAAACCTCCTCACCTCACCTCCAACTCACCTTCGCAGTTCTCACAAATCCCATCCGGCGCGCGCGAGCATCCAGAGGTTGGCCACGACCACGACCAGCGCGGTGATATAGAGGGCGGAGGGCAGACCGGCGTGCCCCGGCAGGAACGCGCCCGCGAGGATGGACGGCAGGCGGAACGCGTTCAGAGCCCAGACGGCGCGCGCGACCCATTCGTTGCGCAGGGACCAGAGCGCCCAGAAGACCACGAGCGCGATGACGGCGCCGAAGACGAGCCAGAGCCAGACGGGGCCGCGCGGCTCGTGGAATACGCCGTTCTTCCAGAGCGCGTAGACGAGGGCTTCATAGAGCACGGCGACGTGCAGGTAGACGAACGCCGCCTGACGGAACTTGCGGACACGCGCCTCCGGCCACTCACGTCGGAAACGCGCGGCGACCGACACCTACATGCCCTCGAGGCCAAGCTCGATGCGGGCGCGGTCCATGATGTCGGGCGTGATCTCGCCGATGCCGCGCTCCACCGCCCACTCGGCGTAGATGCGCTTGACCATGCCGCGCACGAAGCCGGGCACGCGTTCGAGGCGCGCGGCCGCGTCGGCGCTCCAGCGTACGGCCCCGACGCTCAGCTTCGGCTCGGGCGCGGGCGCGCCGCGGGCGGACGCGGGCGCGACGGTGACGTCGTCGAAGGCGTCGTCGCGGCCGGACGCGAGCTGCGCGCGCGTCAGCTCCAGCGGCTGCTCCGGGACTTCCCTGCCCCCGACCTGCACGCCGAGGCTGCTCACCAGCCGCGTCTCCATCGGATTGGTCAGCATCGCGATCTCGCGACCGCAGTCGGGGCAGGTGAAGACGGCGGCCATCGTGCCGTCGCCCGGCAGCTGCCGCTCCGCGAACTCCATCGTCGCATCGCATCCGATGCAGAGGAATTTCATCTAGGACTCGGGAGCGGGAGCGGGAGCGGATGACGACTCCGATGCCAACGTCGTGCGCGGGGGTACGGCGGCGAGCAGGCGTAGGGCGAGGTTGCGCAGCGCGTCCGCGGCGGGGGAAGGCGCCGGCTCCAGCACGATCGGCGTGCCTGCGTCCGTCAGCGTCGCCAGTCGCGGATCGAAGGGGATGCCCGCGAGCACCGGGATGCCGGTGTCGCGCGCGAGATCCGCGACCGTGTCGGCTTCGAAGAGCGGCTGGTGCGCGCCGCATTCGCGGCAGACGTGATGCGTCATGTTGGCGACGATGCCGACCGCCGCTCCCGTCGCGCGCGCGGCTGCCGCGGACCGCTCGACCACGTGGCTGGACGCGACCGACGGAGTGGTGACGAGGAGCACGAGATCCGCGAGCTGGAGCGCACCGAGCCGCGCGATCTTGTCGCTTCCGGGTGGCAGGTCGATGACCAGCCAGTCGAGCGCGCCCCATTCCACATCGGACAGGAACTCGCGCAGCATGCCGGTCTCGAGCAGGCTCTGCCACAGGTGCTCGGTGGCGGCCGCGCCCCAGCGCAGCGCTTCGCCTTCCTGAACGAGGAGGTCTGACGACATGACGCGCGTGCCGCGGATTCCCTGCGCGGGCAGAACGCCCTCGCGCGTCACCTGGAGCGGCTGAGGGCCGACGCCGAGCATGCGCGCGAGGCTCGGTCCGCCGACGTCCGCGTCCAGCGCGCCAACGCGCTCGCCGCGCTCGGCCAGCGCGGCGGCGAGATTCGCCGCGACCGCGCTCTTGCCGACGCCGCCCTTGCCGCTGCCGACCGCGACGATGCGACGCACGCGCACGAGCCGCTCGCGCAGGCGTCGTCCCTGCGCTTCCACCTGCCGCGGCACCTCCTCGCCTGCGGGGCCCAGCTCGTTGTAGGTCCGGATCCGTCTCACCGGCACGTCCTCACGGTACGATGCGGACGCCGCCGTCGTACACGACGAGCGCATCGACGGGGCAGATCCCGCACGCGGCGATCAGCGTGTCGCGCGCGGTCACGTCGCATCCCTCGCGGAACCGTACGATGCCCTCGTCGTCGAACTCGAACAAGTCCGGTCCCAGCTCGATGCAGTCGCCGAAGCCGACGCACAGGGTGCGGTCGATGTCGACCGTGAGGTCGCCGAAGCTGCGGCGCTCGTGTCCGTCGGGAGCGGGAATCGAAACCGGATCAAATGACGTTGAAGGGCGTTTCCGGCGGAGGGGAGTCAGACTGGCCGGCGCTCTCGTCCGGACGATACGGCCGAGCCGGCCGGAGCGACAAGGGGTTGAGGGAGGGCGCACCCGCCTCGGCTCGAGCGCGCCCTTCTCCTCCTACCGTGCCCTGAAGTTCACGATCGTCTCGCCGAGCGCAGCATCCAGGATACGAAGAGAGACGGCGTCGCCCGGCTCGAGAGCGGCTGCGCCCTCCTGGAAATCGTCGAGGTCGTCGACCTCCGCGCCGTTCATGCGCAGCACGATCTGACCGGCCCGGATTCCTGCGTTCGCCGCGGCGCTGTAAGGCGTGACCGTGGTGACGAGCACGCCGTCCTGCGGAGCGGCGATGCCCGCGTCGCGCGCGGCTCGTGTGAAGTCGCGCGCGGCCTCCGGCGTCAGCGGCGCGACGTCGAAGCCCAGACGACGGCCCGTCGACGCGGGCGCACCGCTCGCCGCGGCCGGCGGGCGCTGGTACGGGAACTCGCCCAGCCGGGTAGTGAAGCGGCGCAGCTCTCCCTCGCGCACGACCGTCAGCTCGACCTCGTCTCCCGGATGACGCCGGGCGAGGCGAGCGGTGAGACCCGTGGCGTCGCGCACCGGTGCGCCATCGAGCTGCACGATGACGTCGCCGATGCGCAGCCCCGCGCGGTCGGCAGCCGATTGCGGCTCGACGCGCTTCACCTCCGCACCCGCGATCGTGCTCAGGCCGTAGATCTCGGCGTCGACTTCGGTGATGTCCTCGATGTTCACCCCGAGCATGGGCCGCCGCACGTAGCCGAGCGCGACCAGGTCCGTCGCCACGCGCTGCGCCAGCTCGATCGGCACCGCGAAGCCGTAGCCGATGAAGCGCGGCCCCGAAATGGCCGTGTTGATGCCCACGACGCGGCCCATGAGGTCGATGAGCGGGCCTCCCGAATTGCCCGGATTGATGGCGGCGTCGGTCTGAATGTAGGACTCGAGGGCGCCCGCGCGCTGATTGAGCCGGCGCCCGACCGCGCTCACGATGCCTGCCGTCACGGTGAAGTCGAGCCCGAGCGGGTTGCCGAGCGCGAGCACCCAATCGCCCACGCGCAGCGCGTCGGAATCGCCGGTCGGCGCCGTCGGCAGCGTCTCGCCGGGCGCGGGCTCGATCCGCAGCACCGCGACGTCCGTCGTCGGATCGCTCGCCACGAGCGCCGCGGGATACTCGCGGCCGTCCATCAGGCGCACGCGAATGGTCTGCGCCCCCGCGACCACGTGATGGTTGGTGAGCACGAGACCGGACGCATCGTAGATGACGCCGGATCCCGAACCCTCGAGCGGCCGCCCCTCGTCAGGCAAGCCGTAGAACTCGCGCAACCGGTCGGGCACCGCGCCGGCGCCGCCGCCCGCCTGCTCCACGGCGACGAAGACGACGGCGGGCAGCGCCCGCTCGGCCGCGTCGCGGAAGGCGCTGGAGAGCGCCTCGGGCAGCGCCGAGCGGAGGCGATCCATCGCCGCCGCGTCCTCTCGAGACTGCGACCGCTGCGCGGCGAGGTCGTCGACGGACACGACGCCGAGCGCGCACAGCACGATCGGCACGAACAGCAACTGGCTGACGCTGGACTTCAGGGTCTGCATCTTCCGGATCTTCTGCGGTTCTCGATGGGCTACTCCAGGGCGTACCCGGCCATGCGCCGATGTGTTTCCGGGTCGGTCCGCGGGACGGGATGCGGGCCGATCGCGTGGACGAGGGACTGCGGCGAGCGATCGCGGCCGCGATTCCCGTGGTGGACCAGCACCACCAGCATCCGCTGGGCGGCGTTTTCTTCCGCAGAGGGGACCGCGCGATACGTTGCGGCGGAAGGCGGAGCGCATCATCACGCGGCGAGTCAGCAGGAGACGGCGGACTCGGCAGCTCCTGCGCCGCGAACGACCCAGCCGGTACAGGTCAACAGCCGACGGACGCCATAGCCGGCTCGAATCATCTAGTTGTCGCCAGCGTTGCCTTCCGCCGGCGCGCAGGCAACCATGGAGCGGCGACCGGACGCACTCGATGGCCGCGTGGCTCCCCCCTACCGAATCCTGTCCATGACGAACGATCGTCGACTCCCCGACGGGTTCTCGGACCGCTATCGGATCCTTGGGGAGATCGGGGCTGGGGGCATGGCGACCGTGTATCGCGCCCGCGACCTCAGGCACGATCGCGACGTCGCGCTGAAGGTTCTGCCATCGGAGCTCGCGGCCCGCCTCGGCACCGAACGTTTCCTCGCCGAAATCCGCGTCACAGCCAGACTCCACCATCCGCACATCCTGGCACTCTTCGATTCCGGCGAAGCCGAAGGGCTGCCGTTCTACGTCACGCCTTACGTGACGGGGGAGACGCTTCGACAGCGCCTTGATCGCGAGGGGCGACTGACCGTCGAGGAAGCGTTGCGCATCACGTACGCTCTGGCCGGCGCGCTGGATCACGCACACCGCCAGGGTGTCCTGCACCGGGACCTGAAGCCCGAAAACGTCCTGTTTCAGGACGACACTCCGCTGCTCGCCGACTTCGGAATCGCGCGGGCGTTCACCATTGCAGGCGGCGAACGACTGACGGCAACGGGTGTTTTCATCGGAACCCCGCTTTACGCGAGTCCGGAGCAGGTGGCCGGCGAGCGCGAGCCCGGACCCCCCGCCGATATCTATTCGCTCGCTGCCATGCTGTACGAGATGTTGACCGGAGAGCCGCCGTTCACGGGGAAGTCGGTCGAGGCGGTCCTGGCGAGAGTGCTGACGGAAGCCCCGCGTTCGATTCGGACGGTTCAACCAACTGTTCCGGTGCGTGTCGAAGCGGCAATCCTCAAGGCGCTCGCGAAACTCCCCGCAGATCGGTATGCCTCCGTCGCGGAATTCGTTCGGGCGCTCACTGATGGTCGTGCGACCGCGCCTGATCCCGCAGGAAACCGCGCGCGGAAACCCATCCTCGCAATCGCGGCGGCGCTGCTGGTCCTCGCGGCGGCCATCGGTGTCACCGTTTACTCACTGCGCGGCGCCGGAGCGGATACCGCGCGCGCCGCGATCCGGCAGCTCACGTTCACCGGACGTTCGATGGTCCCCGCGATCGCGCCGGCCGGTGATTTCCTCGCATACGTGTTATCCGGCGACACCGCCGCCCACGTCATGGTGCAGGACGTAGCCGGTGGCCCGGCGGACACCGTGCTGACCGTCACCGGTGTCTGGTTCCTCGAGTGGTCTCCCGATGGCCGGCGTCTGCTCGTCAGTGGCTGGGACTCCGAGACTGGTCCGGGTCTGATCGCTCTT
The DNA here is from genome assembly GCA_035512635.1 of Longimicrobiales bacterium. Classification (GTDB taxonomy): domain Bacteria; phylum Gemmatimonadota; class Gemmatimonadetes; order Longimicrobiales; family RSA9; genus DATKDR01. The sequence continues at coordinate 31,883 of DATKDR010000053.1, forward strand.
GTGTCACGATCCGGTGGCCAGCCTCGGTACCTGGCTCGCGAATACACGGAGGCTGACGGACCGGCCGGTACGGCCCGCTGGGTAACGAACAACCGCATCAGCATCTTGCAACCCAAGCGCAACCGGATGCTGGTTTTCGACCTCGCCGGTGGCGATACCACGGTCCTGGCGATGAGCGACGGCATCCTCGGCTACGATTGGTCCCCGGATGGGGAGCGATTTGCCGTGGAAGCCGAGCAATCGGACAGCGTCTTCGAAATTCGGGTCGTCGCACCTGGGGGCAGCGAGGCCGTGGTCGTCCAGGACCGCGTGCGCATCGCGTCGCCTCGCTGGTCCGCTTCGGGCGATCGGATCTACTACACGCGCGGCGACGAGGTCTGGCGCGTCCAGATTTCCAGGCGCACGGGCCGAAATCGCGCAGATCCGGTCCCCGTACAGACCGGACTCGAGGCGCTCACTGGCGACATCTCGATCAGCGACGACGGCCGCCTGGTCTACGCAAAGGGACGGCGGCACTCGAACCTGGTCGTCCTCGAGTCGGTCGGAGCGAACGCCGGACGGGTCCTGCCGCTAACGACCGGCACCGCCCTGCGCGGAGGTGCCGCGTTGTCTCCCGATGAACGCTGGATCGCGTTCGTCGAAGTCACGGGAACCGTGGGCGACATCCATCAGGTGCCGATCGATGGCGGACCAGCGCGCCGCATCACGTTCGCCGGTAATCTGCGAGTGCCGAACTACACGACCCTCGCTTGGTCGCCCGGCGGTGACAGCATCGTATACTCCGCCGGACGATTCGGCCTCGGCATTGTCGCCGTGCGGTCCGGAGCGGTGACTCAGGTGCCGCATCTGCCCGCTGGTTTCGTCGCCTGGGCCCCTGACCGGATGATTACCTACCTGTCGGAGCACCAGTCGGAGATTCGCCGCTTCGATCCGACATCCGGCGATGATGACCTACTGATTCGCGGCGGGTTCGAGAGCGATTACTTCTGGGGTCCAGCCGTTGCGCCCGACGGACAACGGCTCGCCGTACTTTGGATCGGGCCGAAAACATCCGATAACACCGGAATCTGGATCATCGACCTGAACGACGGATCGCGAACGCGATTGACGACGACCCTCGGCATGTTTCCGCGCGCGTGGTCATTCGACTCGCGCTACATCTACCTTCAGCGCTACAACCGCGGAGCCGAAGCTTTCCGCATCGACACCCACGACGTGCTGCCCACGGAAGCCGAAGTCTTTCTTCGCACTCCGTTCCGCGAGGCCGATTGCATTCCCGCCGGTCATCGGCGTCCTTCCGCCCACGTATGTACGGAGTATGGCTTCGTCTCGGACATCGTCATGATCGAAGACTTCGATGCGAGCGCACCCGGTCGTCGAGCGGTTACCGCAGCCCTCCTTAGATGAGCCGATTGGCCAGGTACGCGCCGATCCAGGCTAGCGCGAGCATGTAGGAGAATTGGAGGACCGGCCACTTCCAGCCGGCCGTCTCGCGTCGCATGACGGCGACCGTCGACATGCACTGGAGCGCGAAGGCGAAGAAGACGAGCAGGCCGATCGCGGCACCGAGATCGAGCTGGCTCTGGAGGTTCTCCTGGAGCGTGAGCGAGCCCTCGCTCGCGTCCTCCACGCCGTAGATCGTGCCCAGCGTGCCGACGATGACCTCGCGCGCCGCGAGCGACGACACCAGGCCGATGCCGATCCGCCAGTCGAAGCCGAGCGGCTCGATCGTCGGCTCGATCACGTGACCGATCGTGCCCAGCACGCTCTCGCCGATCGGAGGCGGCGCGCCGTCCGTGCGCGGGAACTGCGTCAGCACCCAGAGCACGACCGCGACGGCGAAGATCACGGTGCCCGCGCGACGCAGGAAGATGCGGCTGCGGTCGAGCAGCCGGATGCCGATCGAGCGCGGCGTCGGCAGACGGTAGGGCGGCAGCTCCATCATGAACGTGGTCGACTTGCCGCGCAGCAGTGTGCGCTTCAGCAGGAACGCGGTGCCGATCGCGGCCGCGGCGCCGAGCGCGTACAGGCCGAGCAGCGTCGCCGCGCGCATGCCGACCAGCGGTCCCAGCAGCGGACGATTCGGAATGAACGCGGCGATCAGCAGCGCGTACACCGGCAGACGAGCGGAGCACGTCATGAACGGCGTCACGAAGATGGTCGCCATGCGGTCGCGCTCGTCCTCCACCGTGCGCGCGGCCAGGATCGCGGGCACCGCGCACGCATAGCCGGACAACAGCGGCAGGAATGCTCGGCCCTGGAGCCCGACGCGATACATCAGGCGGTCGGCGATGACGGCCGCACGCGCCATGTAGCCCGAGTCCTCGAGAATGCCGAGGAACAGGAACAGGATCAGGATCTGGGGCAGGAAGACGACGACCGAGCCCACGCCCGCCCAGACGCCGTCGATCAGGAGCGAGCGGAACCACGACTCCGGCAGCAGCGCGGCCAGCCACTCTCCCGAGCCCGCGATCAGCAGCTCCACGCCGTCCATCAGCGGCGTCGCCCACGCGAAAATCGCCTGGAAGACGAGCATCACCACCACGAGGAAGACGAGCGGCCCCCAGACGCGATGCAGGAAGAGGTGGTCGAGCCTGCGGCTGAAGCCGGACGGCCCCGGCGGGCGGAACCCGGCCGCCTCCACGACCCGCCGCACACGCGTGCGGCGGCGCGCGAACGCATCCACGGTCGGCAACTGCACGCGATGCGATGCATTGCGGACGGTCGCGGCCTGCCGTGCCGGACGCGGCCCGTGATCCGCCACGTCCGCCAGGAACCGCTGCACCCGCTCGATGCCGACGCCCGCGCGCGCATTCGTGCGCGCGACCTCGACGCCCAGCTCCGCGGCGAGCGCGTCGTCGTTCAACGCCCCGCCCCGCTCCTCCAGCTCGTCCGCCATGTTCAGGACGAGCAGCATCGGCAGCTCCAGCTCGAGGATCGGCTCCACCAGCATGAGCTGCGACTCGAGCCGCGTCGAATCCACCACCAGCAGCACCGCGTCCGGCGCCCGCAGCCCGCCCACTCGCCCCTCCAGCACGTCCCGCGTGACCTTCTCGTCGAGAGTCCGCGCCGAAAAACCGTTCACCCCCGGCAGATCCACCAGATCCAGCTCGCGCGCATCCGCCAGTCGCGCGCGCCCGAGATGCTTCTCGACCGTGACGCCCGGATAGTTCGCCACCTTCTGGCGAAGCCCCGTCAATTGATTGTAGAGAGTGGTCTTGCCCGAATTCGGCGCGCCGATCAGCGCGACCAGGGGTGTGGCTTCTTCAACCGCCGCGGCCGGAGAGACCGCGAATCCCGCTCCTTCGTCGTGACACTCCGCCGCCCTTCGACCGCGTCGCTTCGGCGCCGCGCCGACACCGCCCACCGTCACCTCTCGTCAGGCCGCGTCGGCCGACAGCGCGAGGCGTACGCACAGACACCCCGCCGTTTCCTTCCGCAGCGCGAGAAGCGTCCCCTCCACTTCCACGATCGGATCCCCGAACGGCGAGTGCCGCACCGGACACATCCGACAGCCCGGCAGCATGCCCCGCTCCAGCAGCGGCTCGTGCTCGTCGTCGGGCAGATCGATGCTCACCAGCTCGACCATCTGGCCGAGTGGAATGTGGGCGAGTCGCAGCGATGTCTGTCCGTCGGGCGGCGTCATGTCGTCCGGGTGCATGGTTGAGACTGATTCTCAATCCGAAGGTAGTGGGCGGCAGCGCCGCTGGAAAGGGGGGCGCCCTTCGGGCGCCCCGTATTCAGTAGTCAGTAGTCAGTACTCGGTCAGTACTCGTACTTCGTTCCGCGATCTGGATTGCGGGCACCGACTTCCAATACCGACTTCCGAGTACCGACTACGGACTACGGACTACGGACTACAGGCGTCAGCGAATGCTGACGCCTGCCCGCTCGAGGTCCTGGCGGACCTGCTCATCGGAAGCGGGATCGACGGCGCGGGTGAGGTCCCAGAATACGGTGGCCTGGAAGCCGGCGGCGGCGGCGTCCTCGGCGGACCATTTGACGCAGAAGTCGCGGGCGAGTCCGCAGAGGAGGACGTGGCGGATGCCGCGCTCGTGCAGGTAACCGGCGAGGCCGGTGGTGGGTCGCTCGCCGCGAGCGTTCCAGTTGTTGCGGAAGCCGCTGTAGGAGTCGGCGTCGCTCTCGGAGCCCTTTCGCACGATGGCGGATACGGGACGCCAGTCGATTTCGGCGCTGAGCGCGGCGCCGGGCGTGCCCTGCACGCAGTGATCCGGCCACAGGGTCTGCGGGTGCCCGTAGAGCTCGATGTGCTCGAAGGCGGAGCGGCCGGGATGCCGACTGGCGAAGGACACGTGGTCGGGCGGATGCCAGTCCTGCGTCGCGACGTAGAGATCGAAGGGATCGCGCGCGAGCAGCTCGTTGATCGGCTCGAGGATGGCGTCGCCGTCGTCGATGGCGAGCGCGCCGCCCGGGAGGAAGTCGGGCTGGATGTCGACGAGCAGCAGCGCGCTGGCGCCGGGACTTCGGTCTTCCTGGTTCATGTCGCGCTCCTCTCTTCGACTCGCAGGCGCTCGACGACTTCGCGATGCAGGGCCTCGAGCCGCGCGCTGACGCGGACCTCGTACGCCGGCTCGGCGGGCTCGAGCGCGCGGATGCGAGGCGGCAGACGCGCCATTTCGGTGCGGGCGCGCTCGCGCGCGCGCGCGACACCACGAGGCTCCGCCGCTTCGATCATGCGACCGTCGCGCATGACGGGTGCGAGCAGCGGTCGCCCGTGACCCTCCTGGTCCGCGGTGCCGATGACATCGCGGACAGCGCGGTCGTCGCGCTCCTCGCGGAAGACCTGCTTGGGGCCAGGGAGCACCGGCTTCCCGATCGACAGCTTGGAAGTCGCGCGGCCGTCGTACTCCGCGAGCTTGTAGACGATGTCGAGCGACGGTGCGTCCGCGGAGACGCCCATCGCCGTACCGACGCCGAACGCGTCGATGGGCGCGCCCTGCCCCACCAGCTCCGCGACCGCGTGCTCGTCCAGGCTGCCACTCGCGAGGATGCGCACCTCCGGCAGTCCCGCGTCGTCGAGAATCGCGCGGGCGTCGCGCGCGTGCGCGGCGAGGTCGCCGGAATCCAGTCGTATGGCGCTCACCGAGAAGCGGTCGCCCTGCTCCTCCGCCAGCCGCACGACGTTCCGCACGCCCTCGAGCGTGTCGTATGTGTCGACCAGCAGGACGGTGTCCGGATAGAGGGCGGTGAACGCGCGGAACGCGTCCATCTCCGAGCCGTGCGCCTGCACGTAGCTGTGCGCCATCGTGCCCGACAGCGGAATGTCATAGACGCGTCCCGCGAGCACATTGCTGGTCGAATGGGCCCCGGCGACGTAGAAGGCGCGCGCGCCCTTGATGCCGGCGTCGATGCCGTGCACGCGACGCAGGCCGAAATCGGCCACGGTGCGGCCGGCCGCGGCGTGCACGACGCGCGCTCCCTTGGACGCGAGCAGCGTCTGGAGCTGCACCTGGTTCATGAGCAGCGTCTCGACGAGCTGCGCCTCGGGCAGCGGCGCGTGCACTTCGAGGATGGGCTCGTTGGCGAAAAACGGCGTGCCCTCCGCCATCGCGCGAACGTCGCCACTGAAGCGCCAGTCGGCGAGCCAGTCGACGAAATCGCGGCCGAACTCGCGGCGATCGGCGAGCCAGTCGAGGGCGGCGGGATCGAAACGCAGCGTGGACAGCAGCTCGACGGCTTCGTCGATGCCGCAGGCGAGGAGGAAGTTGCGTGTGGGCGGGAGCCGGCGCACGAACAGGCTGAAGCGGGCGGGCTCGAACATGTCCTCGTGCCAGTAGGCCTGGAGCATGGTGAGCTGGTACAGATCGGTGAGCAGGGCGAGGTCCGCCCGGTCCGCACTCGTCGCTCGCCGCGGCGGGACCTGCGGTTTCCCGTTCATGGGCGCCGCGCGCCCCGCGCCTGGTCTTCGAGCTCGTCGAGCGCGAGGCGATGGACGCGCAGCGACGCGTCGTCGAAAAGGACGAACCGCAGCCGCTCGACGCGAGTGAGGCGCGGCTCGATGTCGCGCACGGCGCGGAGCGCGACGCGCGCAGCACGCTCGACGGGAAAGCCGTAGCTCCCGGTGGAGATCGCGGGAAACGCGATGGAGCGCAGACGATGCTCCTCCGCCAGGAGCAGCGCCTCGCGGTAGCACGAAGCCAGCAGCTCGTCCGCGGGCTCGTCCATGCCCCAGCGCGGACCGAGGCAATGGATCACGTGGGAGTTGGGCAGGTCGTGCGCCGCGGTGATGACGGCCTGACCGGGACGAATGGGCGCGAGAGCGCGGCACTCGCGGTCGAGCCCGGGCCCGGCCGCGCGATGGATCGCGCCCGCCACGCCGCCGCCGGGGCGCAACTCGGGATTCGCGGCGTTGACCACCGCGTCCACGTCCGCCTGACGAGTGATGTCGCCCGTCACGAGCTCCGGCGTCACGCGCCCATGACGCCGGGCAGGCGCTCGATCGCCCGCGTGAGACGGGCGCGCACATCCCGCGCGGCGTCGTTCAGGGCCGGATTGTTCGCGACCTCGAGCTGGACGACCGGATCCAGCGCTTCCACGATCACGGACTGCTCCACCTGACGGACCACGACGTTGCACGGCAGCAGGAGTCCGACATCCGGCTCCGCGAGGAGCGCCTGGTGCGCGATCGGCGGATTGCAGGCGCCCAGTATGCGGTAGGGCGGGAAGTCGACGTCGAGCTTCTCCTTGAGCGTGGCCTTCACGTCGATTTCGGTGAGGATGCCGAAGCCTTCCTCCTTCAGCTCCATGCGCACTCGCGCGTCCGCGTCCTCGAAGGAAAGCGCGACTTCGCGCACGATGCCGTATCTGGGAGCGTCCTTCATGTCTCTCCTCGGCGTTGGGGGCTGGGCGTTGGGCACTGGGCCTTGGGCATTGGGCCTTGGGCGTCGGGCGTCGGGCGCCGGCCGTGCGGCGCTGCACCGGCCTCGCGTCGATGGCCCGATTCCCGCGACCGGAAGTCCGGGTCATCTTAGGGCCGGATGACCCGTCCCACAGCCTGGAGCCGACGAGGCGTGCCACCGAAAGCCACCGTCACCCGCACCTCCTGCGGACACGTCAATCGCGTCGACATGGCACGCGTGGACGACCGACCCAAATGCGGTGCGTGCGGCCGGCCCATGCCTCTGGACCGTCCCGTCCGCGTCACGGATGTCGACTTCGATCGCGTGATCGGCGGCAGCGATATCCCGGTCCTCGTCGATTTCTACGCCGACTGGTGCGCCCCGTGCAAAGTGATGGAGCCGACGCTCGACGCGATCGCACGGGAGCAGCGCGGGCGTGTGCTGGTCCTGCAGCTCGCGCTCTGAAACCCGACGCCCAAAGCCCCAAAGCCCAAAGCCCGGGCTTACGGCACGATGGCGGCAGCCATGCGGTCGCACGCCTCCTCACAACGACGGCACGCTTCGGCGCAGATCGCGCAGTGCTCCATGGTCTCGCCGTGCTTCCCGCACTCTTCGCCACAGGCCTTGCACGCGAGGCGGCAGGCCTCGACCTGCGCGCGCAGCATGGGGGCATCGGTGTGGCTCGCGCGCGCGAGGAGCCTTCCGGTCGTGTCGCACACGTCCGCGCAATCGAGGTTGAGACGGATACACTTCCGCATACCCTCTTCCTCGACCAGACACGCGTCGGTGCACGCGGTGCACGCCTGCACGCATTCGAAGCACGCTTCCACGCACGCGGCGGTGACGTCTCCGTCGGTGTCGACGGGCCTGGGATGCGTCTCGAACATCCGCTCGATCGTCGCACTCATCAGTCTCCTCCCGGTCTGCTGGTGGCCGCCTGCCAGCGCCGTGGAACGGGCATCACGCGTGCCATGCCCTGTCGGCAGCCGCCATGCGGTCGATCAGTGAGCGGCGTGCGCCGGCGCCTCCCCCATCTGCATGCGGTGCATGAGCGTCATCGAGTCGAGCACGCCGTACGACCCCATGCGCATCGGCTCGCCGCCCAGGAACAGACGGACGCCCGCGGATAGCGTAAAGAAGGACGAGCGGCCGAAGAGCGCTTCCGGATCGATGCCGCCCTCCTCCTCACTCACATGATTCCACTGCACCTCGGCGAACGGCCGCACGCTGTACGGCAGCGACGTCGCCGTGACGCCGTAACCCGCGACGAGCGTCAGCCAGCGCGTCGCGCCGATCGGCTCATCGTCGTGGTCATAGCGGAAGAAATCGGCGGTACCGGGCGCACCCTCGCGCGGATACTCGGGACGTGTCGCGTACTCCACGCGGCCATACGGGTTGTGCGGGCCCTGCATCAGGCTCGCCTCGCCCAGCACCGACCAGTAGCCGTCGTGGTGCTCGGGCTCACTGAGCGACGCCTCGGTCAGGTAGTAGACGCGGCCGAAGGTATGGTCGTGCTCGTGGCGCAGCGCCGCGTTGTACAGCTGCGTCGTCGTTTCCGCGCCGTCGTGCTCCTCGACGACGTAGCCGTACGAGCCCGAGAGCTCCCATTCCCAGATGCCCATCGCGCCCGTCCCGAAGCGGCGCGCAACCCGCGCCGATGCCGAGTTCGCGAAGCTCTCGATGTTGCTCATGTCCCACGGGCCGGTCGGCTCGTTGCCGCCGAACACGCCCGCCTCGACGCTCCAGCGCGGGCTGGAGTAGACGGCGTTGAGCGTCCAGCGCTCGAGGATCTGCGAGAGATGGTGGTTGGTCGGATACTTCAGCACCGGCCGCGACATCGGATCGTCCGTGCCGTAGGGCGCGAAGCCCTTTCCCGCCGACAGCGAGAAGCCGCCGCTGTCGCGCGCCCATACGTTCACGCTGAGCAGCGCCTCGTGCAGCAGCGTGTGCGGATGCCGCTTGTCCAGGTAGCCCTCGCCCCAGCCGCCGAACGTCAGCTCGCCGTCGGGCTGGGTCAGCCCCTCGAGGTTGAGCGTCGTGCGAAACGAGACGCGCGACTGCGGCGACTCCAGGTTCAGCATGACTGCCGGCTGGGTCAGGTAGAGGCCGGTCCGGTTTAGCGGCGTGCCGTCGTCCGCCGGCAAGGACGTCGTGACCGCCGGAAACACCTGCGCCATGCCGATCGCCATCCACCCGCCACCGAGCGAGATCATCGTCATTTCGTGGCGCATGGGCTGATGCGCGTCCGTCGTCGGGGCATGCGCGCCGGCGTGCGCCACGGTGTCGGTGTTCGCGGGCGCGTGCATCGCGTGAGACGTGTCGGCGGCGTCTGCCTGCGCGGGCGCGTGCCTCGCGTGCGTCGTGTCGGCGGCGTCTGCCTGCGCGGGCGCGTGCATCCCATGCGTCGTGTCGACGGCAGCGGCGTGACCCGCGTGGGCGAGCGCCTGCACGTGGCGATCGTGCTCCGCGTCGGCGCTCCGCGCCATCGCGTGCCCCACGTGCGCATCCCTTTTCGTCCCTTGCGGCGCTGCTTCGTGTGCGGCGTGATCCATGGCCGCGGGCGCTGCCGAGTCCGGTGCGGCTTGATGCCCGTGCGCCGTGGAATCGACTGAGGTGGTATGCGCCGCAGCCCCATCCGCCGCCGCGCCGCGCCCTCCGCTGGCTACCTCATCTTGCCCCGAACAGCCCATCATGGTGATGCAGCACACCGGCATCACCCAGCGCATCCCATTCATCGCATTCCTCGAATCCGTGCCGCTGTGGCCGCGGTGCAAGTGATGGTCCCTGCTCGGCGTCGATGGGCCGGTCAGGGGTCCTCGACGCCGCATCGTCAGGTTCCGTACCATACCCCTAGGGGGTATGCTGGGCAAGGTCGCGACTACAGGCCTGCCGGGAGCGGGAGCAGCGGTTTCTGGCGGATGCGGGCGAGGTGCTGGCGAGCTCGCTGGACTACCCCGCGACGCTGAGCATGGTGGCGCGCTTCCGGCTTTCCCTCGCGCGCGGGTCCCTTAGATTGAGAGGTAACTCCCTCTGACGCCGGAACGCAGAGCATGCCGCCCACCGATGTACGGGATCCGCAGTACTACCACCGCGTCGTCGATTGCCAGTGGGCGTGTCCCGCCCACACGAACGTGCCCGGGTACATTCGGCTGATCGCCCAGGGGCGGTACACCGAGGCGTACATGCTGAACCGGGAGTCGAACGTGTTCCCGGGCGTCCTGGGGCGGACGTGCGACCGGCCGTGCGAGCCCGCCTGCCGGCGCGGCCGGCTGGAAGGCGAGGAGCCGGTGGCGATCTGTCGTCTGAAACGGGTCGCGGCGGACCTGCGCGACGACGTGCGGCCGCTGCTGCCGCGCGCGCCGGAGACGAAGAACGGCCGGCGCGTCGTCTGCGTGGGCGCAGGTCCCGCCTCGCTCACGGTCGCCAACGACCTCATGCCGCTGGGCTACGAGGTCGCCATCTACGAGAAGATGGACCGCGCCGGCGGCCTGATGTGGAGCAACATTCCGCAGTTCCGCCTGCCGCCGCGCGTGCTGAACGAGGAGATCGACTACATCCTGGACATGGGCGTGGATCTGCGGCTGAACACGCCCGTCGAGAGCATGAAGGCGCTGCTCGCAGAGGGCTGGGACGCGATCTTCGTCGGCTCGGGCGCGCCGCGCGGCAAGAACCTCGAGATCCCCGGCCGCTACGACTCCGAGCGCATCCACATCGGCATCGACTGGCTGGGCGGCGTCGCGTTCGGCCACATCACGGCGATCGAGCCGCGCGTGCTGGTCATCGGCGTGGGCAACACGGCGATGGACTGCTGCCGCACGGCCAAGCGACTGGGCGGCACCGACGTGAAGGTGATCGCGCGCAAGCCGCGCAAGTACTTCAAGGCCTCGCCCTGGGAGCTGGAGGACGCGGAGTCGGAGCAGGTCGAGATCCTCGAGGACCACTCGCCCGTGCGCTTCGTCATGGAGGACGGCGAGCTGGTCGGCATGGAGTTCGAGCGCTTCCGCTCGTCGGAGGACGAGAGCGGCAAGCTGCACCAGGAGAAGATCGACGACGTCGTCATCCCGTGCGACACGGTCATCCTCGCGATCGGGCAGGACGCCGCGTTCCCGTGGGTGGAGCGCGACATCGGCATCGAGTTCAACGAGTGGGACATGCCCATCGTCGACAAGACGACGTTCCAGACCACGCTGCCCGGCGTGTTCTCCGGCGGCGACGCGGCGTGGGGTCCGGAGAACATCATCTGGGCGGTGGAGCACGGGCATCAGGCAGCGATCTCGATCCACAACCACTGCGAGGCGGTCGCGCTCACCGAGCGGCCGGCGTACGGCATGAACCTCGTCAGCCAGAAGATGGGGCTGCACGAGTGGAGCTACAGCAACTACTACGACGACGCCGCGCGCGCGCGCATGCAGCACGTGAACCTGGCCGAACGGCTGGCGAGCGTCGAGGTCGAGGTGGAGCTGGGCTTCGACGTGCGGCAGGCGCTCAAGGAAGTCGAGCGCTGCCTGAACTGCGACGTGCAGACGCACTTCACGGCGCCGCTGTGCATCGAGTGCGACGCGTGCATCGACATCTGTCCGGTCGACTGCCTGACCATCGTCGAGGAGGCGCCGCTGGAGACGCTGGCCGAGCGGCTGACGGCGGAGCGGCTGCACCCGAAGCAGCCGCTGTACGTGTCCGAGGCGCTGCCGCAGACGCAACGCGTGATGGTGAAGGACGAGGACCTGTGCGTGCACTGCGGCCTGTGCGCCGAGCGCTGCCCGACGGCCGCGTGGGACATGCGCCAGTTCGATCTGCTGATACCGTACGCGGGGCGCAGCGCCGGACGCAGCGCGGGGCCTGCCCTGCCGGTCATTCAGCCCGGTGCGATGAGGGCGCGCGCATGATCCAGCCCGCGTCGCGCACGAACGATTTCGCGATCAAGATCGCGACCGTGAACGGCACCGGCTCGGCGAGCGCGAACTCGCTGCTGCTCCAGGCGGTGTTCCGCATGGGTATCCCGGTTTCGGGGAAGAACCTGTTCCCGTCGAACATCCAGGGTCTGCCGACGTGGTACGAGATCCGGGTGAGCGGCGCGGGGCACACGTCGCGCGCGGATCGCTTCGACGTGATGGTCGCGATGAATCCGGCCACGTACGAGCGGGACGTCGCCGAGGTCGCGCCGGGCGGCTGGCTGCTGTACGACTCGAGCTGGCCGCTGCGCGCGGAGCTGCAGCGCCCGGACGTGACCGCGATCGGCATTCCGCTCGCGAGGATGTGCGTCGAGCAGTTCGAGGCGTCGCGCGCGCGCATCCTCATGAAGAACATCGGCTATCTGGGTGCGCTGGCCGCGCTCCTGGACATCGAGGTGGCGGTAGTCGAGCGGCTGCTCGAGGAGAGCTTCGCGAGCAAGAAGAAGCTGCTCCAATCGAACTTCGAGGCGTTCCGCATGGGCTTCGACTACGTCCAGGCGAACGTCGCGTGCCCGCTCCCCGTGCGACTGAGCCGACTGGACGCGCTCGGCGACGCCATTCTGATCGACGGCAACACCGCGGCGGCGCTGGGCTGCGTGTACGCCGGCGCGACCGTCGCCGCGTGGTACCCGATCACGCCATCGACCTCCCTGGTCGACGCGTTCTCCGGCCTGTGCGACACGTACCGCAAGGACCCGGAGAGCGGCGCCAACCGCTTCTGCATCCTCCAGGCGGAGGACGAGCTGGCCGCCGCGGGCATGGTGTTCGGCGCGGGCTGGACCGGCGCGCGCGCCTTCACGGCGACCAGCGGACCCGGCATCTCGCTCATGAACGAGCTCATCGGGCTGGGCTACTACGCGGAGATTCCGGGCGTCTTCTTCGACATTCAGCGCGCGGGCCCGTCGACGGGCATGCCTACGCGCACGCAGCAGGCGGACCTGATGTCGATCGTCTACGCGTCGCACGGCGACACCCGGCACATAGCGTTGTTCCCGGCGGATCCGCGCGAGTGCTTCGACTTCGCGGTGCGCGCGTTCGATCTGGCCGAGCGCTTCCAGACGCCGGTGTTCGTCGTCTCCGACCTCGACATCGGCATGAACGACTGGGCCGTGCCGGCGCTCGCCTGGGACGACGACTACCGGCCGGACCGCGGCAAGGTGCTGGACGCGGACGCGCTCGAGCGCGTCGCGACGTTCTCGCGCTACCTGGACGTGGACGGCGACGGCGTGCCCTATCGCACGCTGCCGGGCACGCACCCGAAGGGCGCCTACTTCACGCGCGGCTCCGGCCACGACGAGCACGGCCGCTACACCGAGGACGCGGCGGGCTACACGGCGGTCGTCGACCGCATCGCGCGCAAGATCGCGGCGGCGGCGGCGCACGTGCCGCAGCCAGAGCTCGCGCGCGTGCCGGAAGCGCGCTACGGCCTGCTCACCATCGGCGGCTGCCGTGGCGCCGTGCTCGAAGCGCGCGAGCGGCTGCGCGAGCGCGGCCTCGAGACGAGCTTCATGCGCGTGCGCGGCTTCCCGTTCGGCGACGACGTCGCGGCGTTCGTCGCGGAGCACGAGCGCACCTTCGTCGTAGAGCAGAACCGCGACGGCCAGCTGCGCAAGCTGCTGATCGCCGAAGCCGGCGCCGATTCCGCGCGCCTCGCCTCGGTGCGCCGCTACGGCGGCCTGCCGCTCGCGGCCGGAGAAGTGGTGGAAGACATCCTGAGGCTGCTGACGACGAGCGTCGCAGCCATCGAAGTGTCCGATCCCCATCCACGATCGATTCGATGAGCTACATCGCCAAGCCCAAAGTCCGGCACCCGGGCCTCGAGCGGAACGCCGCAGGCCTCACGCGTCGCGACTACGAGGGCTCGATGTCGACGCTGTGCGCCGGCTGCGGCCACGACTCGATCACGGCCGCGCTGATCGAGGCGTTCTTCGATCTGGACCTCGAGCCGCACCGCGTCGCGAAGCTGAGCGGCATCGGCTGCTCCGGGAAGACGCCGGCGTACTTCCTGTCGGCTGCGCACGGCTTCAACGGCGTGCACGGCCGCATGCCGGCGATCGCGACGGGGGTGGCCGCGGCGAATCGCGAGCTGACGCTGATCGGCATCTCCGGCGACGGCGACTCGCTCTCGATCGGACTGGGACAGCTGTCGCATGCGATCCGGCGCAACGTCGACATGCTGTACGTCATCGAGAACAACGGCGTGTACGGCCTGACGAAGGGGCAGTTCTCGGCCTCCGCCGACGTCGGCTCGAAGTCGAAGAAAGGCGAGGCGAACCGGCAGCGGCCGATCGATCCGGTGTTCCTCGCGCTCACGCTGGGCGCGAGCTTCGTCGCGCGCAGCTTCTCGGGCGACAAGCGGCAACTGGTGCCCATCATCGAGGCCGGCATCGCGCACCGCGGCTTCGCGCTCATCGACATCGTCTCGCCGTGCGTCACCTTCAACGACCACGAGGCGTCGACCAAGAGCTACCGCTACACGCGCGGGCATAACCGCCCCGTGATCGAAGCCGACTTCGTGCCGCCCGCGGTCGAGATCACGGCGTCGCAGGCGGGCGGATCCGCGGGCGACGTGCGCATGCACGACGGCAGCGTCGTCCGCTTCCGGAAGGTGCCCGACGAGTACGACCCGAGCGACCGCGACGCCGTCTACGCCTTCCTGCGCGAGCGACAGGGCGCCGGCGAGCTGCCCACCGGACTGCTCTACCTCGACCCGACCGCCGAGGAGCTGCACGACGTGTCCGGGACAGTGGCGGGTCCGCTGGTGGACGTTCCGTACGAGCGGCTCTGTCCCGGCGCGGTGGTCCTCGAGGAGATTCAGGGCCGATTCCGGTAGGGATCCCGATGGTCGACCGGCACACGGCGCACCTCGCACGGGAAACTCACTGACTCTGCGGGCGCAGCCCCGCATACCCACTGAACGGACCGACTGATGACAGAGCACCGTCGGGATCAGGGACACGGTGGCTGGGACGCGCACGCGCACGGAAACGGGGACGCGCACGCGCGTTCCGCCGGCGTGGCGGAGCCCGTCGCGCTAACGAAGGCGCCAGGGGGGACGCCCGCGCACGCGCACGGGGATCACGGCGGGCACGCGGCTCACGACAAGCACGCGGGGCACAGCCCGAACATGTTCCGGGATCTCTTCTGGGTGTCGCTGCTGCTGACCATCCCGACCGT
>DATKDR010000054.1:0-8928 GCA_035512635.1 Longimicrobiales bacterium
CCAGAAGTCCTCATGCGTCAGGTACACGACCTCGAGCGAGCCGTCGGTGTGACGATAGCCGTGGTAGTACGTGGTCGTAAACTCGTCGATCGAGTTGAAGAACAGGATGTCCGAGTTGTTGGCCGAAGCGATCTGGTAGCCGGTGCCTTCGCCCGGCTCCGGCTCTTCCGGCGGCTCGTACGAGGTGCCGCACGGCGCGAGGCAGTACTGGTCCGTGTCGGAGCAGCAGCCGCTGCCGGGCGAATCGCAGAACCAGTTCTCGCCGAGGTGCGCGCAGTCGGCGCTCGTCGTACATGGCTCGAGGGAGCAGCTGCTCGGCAGCTGGGCGCAGCGCAGCACGTCCTCCGCGCTGTTCACGCAGATGCAGGTCTCGTCGTCGTCGCAGAAGCTGCGCGCGCCGCACGCGGACGGCACCTCGCACTCGTCCTGGTTCTCCGGCGGCGGGTCCGTAGGGTCGTCACCGCAGGCGACGGTGAACGTGCCGAACGCCGCACTCGCGAGAGTGCCACCCATGATGCGGATTGCCTCGCGGCGGGACTGGGCTCCGCCCAGCGCGCGGGTCAACGCGTCGAATGTGACAGGGGACATGAGTCAACCCCTACCAATGAGGTGAAGCACCCGGATGGGGACGTTCGGTCGAAGCTGTGCCACGGGGGGACCGCGGCGGTCATTCACCGGACGAGGGGTGCGATACGAGGACCCCGGGAATCTGGCGATTCCCGAATCGGGATGTCAATGATGTTCGTGGCCCGCTGCCCTCGATTGAAGTTCGGGAATGCGCGTGTCGAGCTCCTAGCATCCGCGTCGCGCGGAGGGTCGTGGGGCAAGGAGCAGCGCGCGGAACCGGGAATCGGCATCGATCGCCGCGAAGTGCGGATCACAGCGCAGGTGCAGCTGGAAGTGGAGGCTGGCCGCGGGCTCGTAGCGTCGCAGCCACTCGATGGCCCGGTCGGGGTCACCGATCGCGGCGGCGGCCTGCGCTAGGTAGAGCGCTGTGTGCAACGGCGTGGGCGACCAGGGTTCCGCGAGCGATTCGGCGCGAGCCAGCAAACTGCGCGCGGCGGCCGCGTCGCCGGCCTCGGCTCGAGCCATCGCAGCCATCGCATGCGCGTTCGCACCCTGCAAGCCGGTCGTGAGGCGGCGCATGGCATCGAACGCGGCGACCGCTCGCGCATGATCCTCTCGCGCGACAGCCACGTAGCCGCTGGTGCCGCGTGCGAACACGTCATTCGGTCCCACGGCGACGGCGCTGTCCGCCCAGACCGCCGCGCTGTCGTACTGATGACGCCAGTAGTAGCCCAGCGCCAGGTACGCCACAGCGTGCGTGTACGACGGATCGTGGGCGACGGAGTGGTGCCAGGCGTCGATCGCGCCATCGAGATCGCCGGCTTCCGCCAGGCTCAGGGCCAGCATGTGCCACGCGGGCGCGGATGTCGAGTCGAGCGCGAGGGAACGCCGTACCGACCGCAGCGCGGGTGCGAGATCCGTTTGATCGACGGAACGGCTGACGATCGCCTGCGTCAGCCACGCGTCGGCGCTCGCAGGATCGGCCGCGACCGCGCGCTCGACGGCGCGCACCGCGAGTCGCAGCAGACTGTCGACCGGCGCGCCGGGCGATACCAAGGCGCGGTCGACCGCGAGCGCGTACGCCTTCGCCAGCCCCGCCCAGGCCGGCGCGAAGGTGGAGTCGCGGGCGAGCGCCGCGTTGAAAGCCTCGATCGCTTCGTCGGTGCCTGCGGTCGTAAACTGCCCGTACGCACGTGTCCCGCGCTCGTACAGCGCCATGACCTCGGGATCGGCGTCGTCGCGCGCCTGCCAGATCAGGAAGCCCGCCGCGACGCAGAGCAGCCCGGCCACCACACCCGCGACCAGCCGGCGACGCCAGCCCCAGCGCGCAGCCGCCGCACCTTCGTCCAGCGCGCGCGCGAACGAGGCCGTGTCCGGGAAACGATCGGCCGGGAGCGGCTGGAGTGCGCGCAGCAGTGCCGCGTCGACGGCGGCCGGCACCGAGGCGCGCACGGGTCGGATGGGCCGCGGGGGACCGGCGAGGCGACGTGCGACGACGGACCCGGGCGTGGGCCCCGTGAATGGAGGCTCGCCGGCGAGCATCTCGTACAGCACGCTCGCGAGCGCGTACTGGTCGGCGCGGGCGTCGACCGCTTCGCCTGTCGCCTGCTCGGGGCTCATGTACTCGGCCGTGCCGATGGCGAGACCGGTGCCGGTGAGCCGGTCGCTCACTTTGGCATCTAGCGCGTGGGCGATGCCGAAATCAGCGACGTAGACGCGCCCCTCCGTGAGCAGCAAGTTCTCCGGCTTGACGTCACGATGCACGACGCCCTCGCGGTGGGCTGCTTGGAGTGCCGCCGCCGCCTCGCGCGCGATCGACAGCGCTTCGCCGACCGGAAGGAAGCGCTCCCGTTCGAGGCGTGCGCGAAGCGACTCGCCGGCGACGTACGCCATCGCGTACCAGGGCAGCTCGAGGCCGTCGGACCCGCGGACGACTCCCGAGTCCAGGACCGTCAGGATGGCGGGATGCTGTAGACGCGCGGTGATGCGGATCTCGCGCAGGAAGCGCTCGGCGCCGATGGCATTCGCGAGCTGTGGATGGAGCACCTTGATCGCGACCATGCGGTCGTAGCGGAGGTCGCGGGCCAGCCAGACCGACGCCATGCCGCCGCGGCCGAGCTCACGCTCCACCCGGTACCTCTCGGCAAGGGTCGCGTCGCGGAGATCAACCATCGCGCGCGCTCGAAACTACGGCATCGGCAGGGACGGAGGCCGCGACATCATCGACTCGACGTCCTGCACGCTGCGCGGCGCGGGCGAGAGCCATTCGACGCCGTCCGCGGTGACCAGGTAGTCGTCCTCGATGCGGACGCCGATGTCGGCGTAGCGGTGAACGGTGTCGCGCACGGCGGCGATGAAGGCGCGGTTGCGCTCGGTGTCGGGCAGCATGCGCAGCAGCGTCTCGCTGACGTAGATGCCGGGCTCCACCGTGAGCACCTCGCCCAGCGCGAAGCGGCCGCTGAAGGAATAGGAGTGTCCGCCGACGTCGTGCACCTCGAGGCCGATGCCGTGGCCGAGGCCGTGCGCCATGTAGAGGTAGGCCTGGCTGCAGACCAGCGGCTGCCGCTCGCAGCGCTCGGCGCTCGCCCAGGGCGGGTCGATGCGCGCGTCGACCGACTGCGTGAGGCCGAGCCGCGCGAGTCCTTCGGCGATGACGCGGCGCATGGCGTCGTGGCCGATCGACACCGGAGCGCCGGGCCGGATCTCGCGCACGGCAGCTTCCTGCGCGGCGAGCACGATCTCGTAGATCGCCGCCTGCTCGGCGGAGAACGTGCCGTCGACCGGCACCGTGCGCGTGACGTCGGCGGTGTAGCCGTCGACGATCGCGCCGACGTCCATCACGACGACGTCGCCCGCATGCATGTCCCGATCGTTCGCGCGGTAGTGGTAGCTGGTCGAGTTGGGTCCGCTGCCGACGATCGAGCCGAAGCCCGCGCCGTCGGCGCCGAGCGCGCGAAACGAGTACTCGATCACCGCCTCGAGCTCGCCCTCGTTCAGCCCGGGCTCGATGACGCGCATCGCGGTCTCGAGCGCGTCGACCGTGATGTGGATCGCCTCGCGCAGCAGCGCCACCTCGGCGTCGCTCTTCGATACGCGCAGCGAGTCGAGCAGCGGATCGAGCGAGCGGATCTGGAGATCCGGGATTCCGGATTCGGGATCCCGGAGTCGCGAGATGTAGGCCCGGCCGCGCGTGAGGGAGTCCGTCGCGAGGTAATCGCGCGAGTACACGTCGCTCACGACGAGCAGCGGCAGCTCATCCGTGAGCGAGTCGACCGTCGCGTCGAGCGCGTCGAGCGGGCGCAGCGCGAGCCCCGTCCGCATGAGCAGCTCCGCCGAGTCCGGCGGGAAGCCGTCGTACAGGTACATGCGCGGGTCGATCGACGGCTCGAAGAGCAGCGCCGCGCCCGGCTCGCCCTCCCGCACCACCATCAGGAGCACGGCGTTCGGCCGCGTCCAGCCGGTCAGGTAGCGGAACGACGGCGTCTGGCGGAAGCGGCCCAGGTCGTCGACCGGCGCGCGCCCGGCGAAGGCCAGAACCACCCCTTCGCCCACACGCTCGGCGACTGCCGCCCGGCGCGCCGCGTACTCGGCCTCCGGGACCTGCGCGGCGAGGCCGCCGGCGGCGCCGGAGGCGAGCGTCAGGACGCCGGCGATGGCGCTTGCGAATCGATTCACGATACCGCTCCAGGGTTCGGCTCGGGGTCCCTGACAGGTAAGGCGGATGCGCGTCCCGGGGAAGGCCGGCGGGTCGGCGCACCGGGCGGGCGGGTCGGCGGCGTGTCGGGGCGTCCCGCGGTCGTGTGTCCCATGCGCGGAGTCGCAACTGATTCGAGGTTCGAATCAGTTCGAAAGTGGCGGACCTGGATACCTGCCTCCGCCGGACTGCGCCGTTGCGCCTGGCTCCGATCGGGACGGGTCCCGGAACCGTTGGTCCCTGTCAGCGAGAAGGCGTCGGCCCTATTCTATGGGCCACCGAAAGATCCCCGAGACCGAACGAAGCAATGGCCGACACGCTGACCATCACGGACAATCGGACCGGCAGGCAGTACGAGGTGCCGATCGCCTACGGCACCCATCCGGAGTACGGGGCGTACGTGCCCTCGACGGCGCTGCGCCAGATCAAGGCCTCGGACACGGACTTCGGGCTGCTGGGCTACGATCCGGCGTTCATGAACACGGCATCGTGCAAGAGCGCGATCACACACATCGACGGGGACGAGGGCGTGCTGCAGTACCGCGGCTACCCGATCGAGCAGCTGGCGGGTCGCGCGAACCACCTGGAGGTCGCCTACCTGGTGCTGTTCGGCGAGATGCCGGGCGACGACGAGCTGATCGCGTGGAAGCGCTCGATCACGTACCACACGATGGTGCACGAGTCGCTGAAGAAGTTCATCGACGGCTTCCGCTACGACGCGCATCCGATGGGCATGTTCGTATCGACGGTGGCGGCGCTGTCGACGTTCTATCCGGAGGCGAAGGACATCGACGACGAGGCGAACCGCCGCCTGCAGATCACGCGGCTGATCGCTAAGGTGCCGACGATCGCGGCGTACGCGTACCGCCACAGCATGGGTCTGCCCTACGTCCAGCCCGACAACGACCTGGGCTACACGGGGAACTTCCTGTCGATGATGTACCGCATGGCGGAGCGGCAGTACGAGCCGAATCCGACGCTGGAGAAGGCGCTGGACGTGCTCTTCATCCTGCACGCGGATCACGAGCAGAACTGCTCGACGAGCGCGATGCGCGCGGTGGGCTCCTCGCACGCGGACCCGTACGTCTCGCTCGCGGCGGCGGCGGCGGCGCTGTACGGACCGCTGCACGGCGGCGCGAACGAGCAGGTGCTGCGCATGCTGCGCGAGATCGGCTCGACCGACCGCATCGGCGACTACGTGAAGCGCGCCAAGGCGGGCGAGTTCCGGCTGATGGGCTTCGGCCACCGCGTCTACAAGAACTACGACCCGCGCGCGCTCATCCTGAAGCAGATGGCGGACGACGTGCTCGAGGTGACCGGCCGCACGCCGCTGCTCGAGCTGGCGATGGAGCTGGAGAAGATCGCGCTCGAAGACGACTACTTCGTGTCGCGCAAGCTCTACCCGAACGTCGACTTCTATTCCGGCATCATCTACCAGGCGATGGGCTTCCCGGTCGAGTTCTTCCCCGTCCTCTTCGCGATTCCGCGCACGGTCGGGTGGCTCGCGCAGTGGGAGGAGATGCTGGCGGATCCGGAGCAGAAGATCGCGCGGCCGAGGCAGGTGTATGTGGGCCCGGTCGAGCGTACGGTCCCGGAGCATACGTAGGCGCAGGGGCTTCTGCGGGGCTGCCGACTTAGTTGGAAAGCCGCTTCTGGCTGGCTGGAGCGAGCATTCGGTAATCAGTCAGCCGCTTCTGCGGAGCTGGCGCGAAGCATTCGGTCACATGCGGTCCCGCTCCTAACGCATTCACTCCACCGCCGCCTGGGGCGCGGGGGCAGGCGCGGGCGCGGGGGCAGGCGCGGGGGTCGCCCGGGGCCGGGGGCGAAAGGTAAGGTGTAAGTGAGGTGAGGTGAGGTGAGGTGAGGTGAGGAGGCTGGCCGAAACACGTGAGGATGCCCATGTCCAATCGTCTGCTGGCCCTCGTGTTCTGCGCTCCTCTCGTCGTCGCATGCGGCGAGGATCCCGCCGGCGCGACCGGCGATCCCGTCGATTGCGGACCGGAGGTGACCGAAGTCGATGTGGACGTGTCGATAACGACGAACAGCGTCTTCTTCGACTGGTCGCCGCGCTGCCGGGTCGCGATGCTCATCGTGGAGGAAGGAGCGGGCGACGTGTGGGCGATCGGCAACGAGGATTCGAATTCGATCGAGCCTCCGGTCACGTACGGCGTCGCGCCGGCGGGAGTCGAGGAGTACGGCCCGGAACCGCTGGTCGCCGGAAGGGCGTACGAGGTGATCCTGTGGATGACGTCGGCCGAGGGGGATCGGCTCCTCGCCGTCCATCCGTTCACCCGTCCGTCCTCCGACTCCTACTGAACACGCACGGGTGCCGGGGGGGCGCCGCACGCCGGCATCCTCCCGGTCGCCGAAACGATCATCCAGCCTGAGGGCAGGACCCTCGCGGCGATCGTCTATCCGGCGGACAGGATGGTCGGGGCCATGCGCGCCAGCTCGGCGCGCGTGCCGATCTCGAGCTTGGCGTATACGTTCGACAGGTGGGTGCTCACGGTGCGCGGCGAGATGTCGAGCGCCTTGCCGATCGCCTTGTTCGATTTGCGCCCGGCGACCAGCCGCACGATCTCGAGCTCGCGGTCGGTGAGCGCCTCGGTTCCCTGCCCCGCGCCCCGGCCGGGCGGCCGCGCGCCGACTTCCTGGAACTGGATGCGCGTCTTCTCCAGCTCCCAGCGCGCGCCGAGCTTGACGAAGAGGTCGTGCGCGCGGCGCAGCTCGCTGATGGCGGCATCGCGATCGCCGAGCTGCGCGAGCCGACCGGCGAGCTGCCGCCGCAGGCGCGCCGCGGAGGGGACGTAGGGGACGGCCTCCAGTCGGTCGATCGCCTCGCGCATGCGCGGCACGGCCGCCGCCGGGTCGCCATCGACCCACGTCAGGATCGCGTCCGCGGCATCCGCCCACGCGAGTCCCAGCGTGTGCTCGAGCGCCTCCGCCTCCCGGCGCAGACGCGCGCCCGTCGCGCGCGCCGCCTCGGCGTCGAACTTCGAGAGCTGCGCCTCGGCGATGATCGGCAGCAGCCGATGCACCGCCCACGGCTGATAGCCGGCCGCATCGACGATGGCGACGCCCGCGCGTCCCCAGCGGATCGCCTCGTCCCACTCCCACAGCGTCATGTGGTAGTGCGCGCGGCCGATGTGCGCGGGCACGACCATGTTCACGTCGAGCGCGCGATCGGGATCGCCCGCGCCCGACAGCTCCCACGCCTCATCGACATACGCCTTCGCGCGATCGAGCTGATAGCGGCCCAGGTAGATCATGGCAGTCCAGACAAGCAGGCGCGGCAGCATCTGCCGCTGACGCAGCGAACGGGCGAGCGCGATCGCGCGCTCTCCCAGCGCGAGGCCGGTATCCCACGCGCCCATGCCGTACGCCCACTCGACGCGCACCTCGTCGATGGCGAGGCGCAGCAGCGGCGAGTTCAGCTCCTCGGCCAGCTCGGTCGCGCGCTGCATGTGGCGCGCGCATTCCTCCTCATGGCCGGTCAGTCCTCCGAGCACCGACATCGCCCAGTGGCAGGTGCAGGCGACGTAGCGGTCGCCCGACTCTTCCGCGAGCGCGATGGCGCGCGCGCCGTGATGCCGCGCGCGCTCCGGCGGCCCAGCCATCGTGTGGAAGAGCAGCAGCTCCCGATGCGCACGCGCCTGGAGCGGCGCATCGTGGGCGCGCTCCGCCGCGTCGAGCGCGGTGCGCAGGTCGTCGCCGGATTCCTGTACGCGGCCGATTCCCTGCAGCACGGCACCGCGCCCCAGGCGAACCTGCGCGGCCAGCGCGTGGTCGCGCGCGCGCTCGGCCGCGACCATCGCGTCGTCGAATGCGGCAATCGCCTCGCGATGACGGCCGGCGCGGAAGTGGGCGACCGCGATGCGCCGTAGCGCGGTGCCAAGCGCCGCGAAGTCGCCGCGCGCCTCGGCCGCGGCGCACAGCTCGCGACGCAGCTCGATGGCGCGATCGAAGTCGCCGAGCCGCTGCCGCGCGCGCGCCAGGTCCTCGACGACCCGCTCCCGCCGCGCGATGTCCTCCGCGGTATCCTCCGCAGCGTTCATCCGCTCGAGCGCGGCCTCGAGGTAATCAGCCGCTTCCCGGTTCGCGAAGCGAGCGAGCGCGGAGCGGCCGGCCGCGGCGAGGTACTTGGCGGCGCGCGTGCTCAGCTCGAGCGTGTCCCCGCGCATGAAGTGGTGCGCCAGCTCGTCCGCGTGCTCCAGCGCGTGTGCGCCGTACTCATCCTCCAGCGTCTCCGCGATGGCCGCGTGCAGCAGCCGCCGCCGGGCCAGTCCCGCCTGCGCGTGCAGCGCCTGCCGCAGCATCGGATGGCTGAAGTCGTACACGGGCTCGCGCGCGCTGCCCTCCTCGGTCAGCACGTTGTGCAGCCGGAGCTGCTCGATCGCGTCGACGAGGAGCGCGTCGCTCAGCTTCGATACGCTCCGTATCGTGGCGTACGAGGCGCGCGTGCCGATTACGGCGATCAGCTCGGCCACCTCACGGGCGCCCGCGTCGAGCGCACCGAGCCGCAGCTCGATGGCGTCGCGCACGGAGCGCGGCAGCTCGAGCTGATCCAGCTCCCAGCCACGCCAGTCGCCGTCGTCCTGGCGCAGTCGGCCCGCGTCGACGAGCGCCTTGAGCGTCTCCTCGACGAAGTACGGATTGCCGCGCGTCCA
>DATKDR010000055.1:0-6057 GCA_035512635.1 Longimicrobiales bacterium
CCCTTCCGCCTCACTGACCTTCCGCGGCTCGCCCGCCAGCATCGTGCCCTCCGCCTCGGCCCCTCTCCGCCCCTCTCCGCCGCTCTCCCTTGTCGCCCCTGCCCCGTCCTGCCTCGCCTCCTGCCGCGAAAGGACCTTTGAAGTTCCTATCCGTTATCCGCCAGGGACGGTCGGCGCGTTCGAGGGAGCGGGTCTCTACCACTGCGGGCTGTATCGTCCGGAGCCCGACTGTCTCATGCGCTACGCAGACGACTTCTGCGCCGTATGTGGGGGTGTCGTCAAGGAGGCGCTCGATGGCTTCCAGCCATCCTGCCTGGCGCCGGTCTTTTCCCCTTCCAGCGGATGGGCCTGCTTCTTCACGCGGCTCGTGCTGGCGTTCGTCTTGTTCGGCGTCTCGTTCGCATCGTGGCACCCCGCCGTCGGCTGCACGTATCGGCGCCTCCTGTTCCGCCTCCAGAGATGCCACGTCGGCAACGCCGACGCCTGCCTCGACCTGGACGGAGCATGGCCGGCGCCGGTCGGTCATGCGAAGGTGTTCCCCCAACCCTGGGCATGAGCGCGGTCATCCGCGGGGCTGCGCCATGAGCGTCATGCCGAACGGCACGTGGAACTCCCCCTCGTGCGAAACGCCGGGCCGGCCACGCACGTTCGAGCTACACAGGAACGCGTTGGGTGCGACGCCGTCCTTGTCGCTCGTCGCGTAGCTCCAGGTGTCATCGGCGATGCGCGTGACGGTGACTCGGTTGTCGTCGACGTCGTTGCCGGCGCCGTTGCCGCTGCAGTCGCGGCCGTAGCGCAGGAACCAGTTCTTGCCGTCGGTGACCCACGTGACCTGACTGCGTGTGAGCATGGTCTCGCCGACCTGGAGACCCGTGAGGCCGCTGCCGTTCGACGGATCGCCGGTGCTGACACGCGCCTTAGTCAGCGTTCCGGTCCATGAGAACACGCCGAAATCGAGCAGCACGCGGCGGGTGTCGGAGTTCGCGAGCGCGAAGCTGAGATTGCCGTTGTCCATGATCACGGCCTCGACCCCGTCTGCGCCCTCGTGATACGCTCCGGCAGCGTCGCTTTGGACTCCGTCGGCGGGCGCATCGCGGATCGTGATGTCGAGTGGTATCGTGCTGCTGCTGCCTTCATCGCCGTCGCTGCCCCCACCGGGTTTGTTCGGGTTCGAGGGACTCTCCGTTCGCGCTTGGCTGGGCTCCAGGATCGTCGGCGGATCGGTGCTGTCGACCCCGCACGCGACGACCATGAAGGCGGATGCGGCCGCGAGCGACCTTTTGGCTGCTGATCTCATGGTGCCCTCCTGGCTGTTGGGCGCACGTGCTGGCCGTGCGTGGCGCCAGCGCGTAGCTTTGGATTCGCATACGTTCGCAGTCTAAGCCCGCCCCATCACGGCGCCGTCACGCTTGCCGTGACGGATCTGCGTCACGGAGGGGGTGACGGACGTGCCCGGCGGCGGAGGCAACCGAGCGGGAGAGGTGAGCATGCTCGAGCTTCGCACTCTTGGCACGATCGAGCTTCGTGACAGCGCCACGGGGCGGGAGTTCCGCGCGCTGCTCTCTCAGGCGAAGCGCGCCGCCTTGCTCTTCTATATCGCTCGGGCCGGCGCCGGCGGGTATCACCGCCGTGATGAGTTGATGACGCTGTTCTGGGCGGAGCTGCCGGAGAAGCGAGCGCGTGCCGCGCTGCGGCAGGCGCTCTACGTGCTACGGCGTGAGCTACCCAGCGATGCGCTGGATACACGCCGCGGTGATGACGTTCGGCTGGATCCCGCCGCGTTCCACTGTGACGCTGTGGTGTTCGATGATCTGCTACGCGCTGGCAACCTCGAGCGCGCGCTCGAGCTCTATCGCGGTGATCTGCTGCCCGGGTTTCACGTCGCGGGCTGCACGGATTTCGAGGACTGGCTCGAAACGGAGCGCACGCGCCTGCGCCGCGCCGCTTCCCGGGCCGCCTGGACCCTTTTCGAAGCGCGCGACGCTGCCGGTGACGTGGTCGATGCCGTGCACTGGGCGCGCCGGGCGACTGAGTGGGCGCCTTACGACGAGGCGGGTGTCCGTCGGCTGCTCGAGCTGTTGGAGCGGTGCGGCGATCGCGCCGGCGCGGTCCGCGCGTACCAGGCGTTCCGCCATCGGCTCGAACGCGAGCTCGAGATCGCGCCAGCACCGGAGACGGCTGCGCTCGGCGAGCGGCTAACGGCCGAAGCGGTCGCGCAGCGGAGTGGCGCAGCGGCATCGGCCCTCGAGGGCCACGTCACGGAAACCGGGGGCGGGGCGCAGGGCTGCGCCGTCGAAGGGAGTGACGCCGTTCCGCTGCCCGCGACACCCGACCTTCGGGCTCCTCGCCCCGCGCCCCCGACCGAAGCGCCGCCGTCCCGACCTGACACAGGGAACCACATGCGAGGCGGAGGCTGGAAGTGGGCGGCGACTGGCGCGGTCATCTCGATCCTCGCAACGGCGGCCCTCCTGTCCTCACGGCCGAATGTTGAAGTGAATGTCCCGACGGCGATGGCCGACCGTATACTCGGCGAGGGTGGGGGTGCGGCCAGTGGCACGCCGCGCGCCCTGGTGCTGCCGCTGCGCAACGAGACGGGGGATAGCGCGCTCGCGCGAGTCGGCCTCATGGCCGCGGACTGGGTCGCGCAGGGACTCACGTCGACGCAGCTCGTCGAGGTCGTGACCTCGAGCGCGCGTGGCGTCCGTATCGACGCCCATGCACTGCTCGAGCCCGAGGGGCTGCGCGAGATCGCGCGCGAGAGCGGAGCGACGCTCGTCGTAGGGGGCGCCTACTACGGCACCGGCGATACGATACGACTGCAGGCACGCATCGTCGATCCCGCAGACGGTAGGATCCTCGCGGCGTTCGGCCCGATTCCGGCGCCCACCGCCGCACCCATGCCTTCCATTCACGAGCTGCGACGCGTGATCAGCGGCGGATTGGCGCCGTTGGTCGATCGGCGTATGAGCCGGTGGGCCGAGCGCGCGAGTCGGCCGCCCAGCTTCGAGGCGTACAACGAGTTCATTGAAGGGCTCGCGATTTTCACGGAACAGGGGGGCGCGATGCCCGGCTGCGTCGAGCGAAGCACCGTGTCCTACGAGCGCACGGCCGCCGCCGTGGAACGGTTCTCCCGCGCCGCCGCTGTGGACTCCACTTTCACGCAGCCGCTTCTCTGGTCGATCATGGCGCACAGCCACGTCAGCGCCTTCGACAACGCCGAACACCTGCTGCAACGGTTGAAGCCCCGCCGCGCGCAACTCGCGCCACTCGACCGCGCGATGCTCGACGCGGAGGAAGCGCTGCTGCGGGGGGACTACCACCAGGGACTCGAGGCGATGGGACGGGTGCTCGAGATCGCGCCTGAGGCCGAGTATCGCATCCGCGCAGCCGAGTTCGCACTGTGGTTGAACGATCCTGCCGAGGCGGTGCGCATCCTCGAGCCCATGGGATCTGCCGGCGACCGGCGCTTATGGTGGCGCACGCTGACACAGGCGCACCACGCGCTCGGCCGGCATCGCGAGGAGCTGCGCGTCGCGCGACTCGCGAGGGCGCAGCTCCCGGGCTGCTCGAACGCGCTGGACGCAGAGGCCGTCGCGCTCGCCGCGGTCGGCGACGTCGCGGCGCTGGAGGCCACGATCGCCGAGATTCTCGCCCATGACTCCGAGTTGTTCGGCACGCGGCTGGTCCGGTACGCGCTCGAGCTTCGCGCGCATGGCCACACGAGGGCGGCCGAGTCGCTGCTCCAGCGCGCGATCGCGTGGTACGATGCCATGCCCCAAGACCTCGCCGCGCGGGAGCCGCGCGAGGTCTGGGCGCACGCTGAGGCGTACCTCGCGGCCGGGCTCTACACCGAATCGAAGCGGCTATTCGATCTGATTGCCGATCGGGCGCCGCTACGGCTGATCAGTCTGGGTGAGCGCGGATACCTCGCCGCAACCCTCGGCGATCTCGACGAGGCGCGGCGAATCTCCACCAAGCTGGCTCAGCATCCGGAGTCCTATCCGCTCGGCATCTTCCGGAGCGCCAGCTACTGGCGCGCCGTCCTCGCCGCCGGGCTCGGTGAGCACGATCGGGCCGTGCGTTTGCTGCGCGAGGCCCTGGAGAAGGGATGGCGAGCGCCTCATCGACTCCACTCCGATCCGCACTTCGCCGTACTGCGTAGCTATCCGCCGTTCGAGGAGCTGATTCGGCCGCGCGGTACGGGCGCGCACTGAAACGACCAGCCGCTGCGCCGCGACTCGCAACGGGTCAGCCGCCCGCGACGCGCGCGAAAAAAATGTCGATGCCGTCCCTGCGATCCGTCCAGACGATGTAAGCGGTCCCCGCGGCGTCCGCGCCGATTCCGAGATACTCCGACACCCGCGCATTCGGGTTGGGCGAAGACCGGCTCGTCACACGCACGTTGGGCGACCAGCTCGAGCCGCGGTCCGTCGAGCGGGCGTATGCGACGTCCGTCTGGAACGTGCGGGCATCGTACCAGGCGGCGTGCAGTGTGCCGTCCGCGCCGACCGCGACCGACGGGAGCCATTGATTGCCGAGACGGGCGTCGTTCAGGCGGACCGGGGCCGACCAACTTCCGCCACCATCGTCCGAGCGTGAGAAGAAGACGTCCCAGGTGCTCGTAGCGTACTCGGGCCAAACGGCGTAAATCGTGCCGGCAGCATCGACCGTCATCGACGGGAATGCGGGCCGCGTCGAGACCGGCTGCAGCCAGAAAGGCACGTTACCCGGCTCCGTGTTCAGCCGCACCGGCTCCGACCACGACTCGCCGCCGTCGTCGCTCGATGCGAACAGGATGTCGAACTCCGGCCTCGCCCACCACGCGATGTAAAGCTGGCCGGTAGGGCTGCTGGCGAGCACGGGGGCGAGGTCCAGCTCGGAGTCCTGCCCGGTGCCATAACGACGCCGCAGCACCCGGCCCGGCTCCCACGTCTCACCGCCATCGGGCGAGCGCCTGATCACCGTACGGCTCGGGGTCGGCCCCAGATCGTGATCGACGTACGCGACGTATACGCTGCCGTCCAGTCCGGCGTGGATCACGCCTTTGTCCGCGAAGCCGCGCTGGTCATCGACGTTGCGGGGCTCGGTCCACGTCTCGCCGGCCGTCTCCGACCGGGCATAGACGAGCCGCGAGGTTTCCGGCGCGTACTCCAGGTGCAGCGCGTGCAGCACGCCCGTTGGACCGACTGCTAGCCAGGGATCAGTCTGTGTCCCGGAGTCGGGATGCACGTGCATCGCGAGCGACCGCGGCTGTGTCCAGCTCTGACCGGCGTCATCCGATCGGACGATGGCCACCCTGCGGTTCGCCCCGGTCGTGCTCAACTCCTTCCACGTGACGTAGACGGTGCCTCCATCGAGCACGAGGTACGGCTCTTCGTGGTTCACGAACGTCGATCCACCGCTGAGCAAGCGGTCGGAGGACCTCGTCCCTCCCACGAGCACCGGCGCGCTGTGGCTGATCTCGCCTGCGCGCGCCACGACGGTTGTCACGCCAGCCCCGACACCCTCCACGAGACCCGTGCTGTCGATCGTCGCCACGGCCGCGTCCGATGTGCTCCACTCGGGATGAACGCCGCTGACGGCCACGCCCGCCTCGTCGCGGGCCACGACCGAGAGGCGCAGCGTGGTGCCCGCGAACACCGCCGGGGAGTCCGGCACGAGTGTCAACGAGGCGACGCGCGCGAGCGGGCTGAGAGGGTCGCCCTCGTCCGACCCGCACGCTGCCACCGCAGCGGCGCAAACGGTCAGCGCAGCGGCCAACAGCACCCTTGCTGCCTGCATGAAAGAGCCAAACACGGATCGGCAAAGCACGACACACCTCCTGGACGCCGTTTCTACGGATCCGGAGCCTAATGCGCTCCCATCACGTCGGTGTCACGAGGACGGTGACGGCTAGGCTCGGGCATATAGCAACGCCGTTTTCGACCACTAGTACTGATCCACGCGCAGCGCCAGCTTGCCGAGGAAGTGCTCGCCCAGGGTTCGGTGCGCCCGCGACGCGTCCTCGAGCGAGAACGTCTTGTCCACGTGCACGCGGAAGGGGCCCGACTCGAGGAT
>DATKDR010000056.1:0-4085 GCA_035512635.1 Longimicrobiales bacterium
TCCGCGAGCCGGGCCGCGACATCGGGCGGAATGTGACGCTGGCCGGCGGCCGCCTTGCGGATGGCGGCGATCAGCTCCTCGCGCTGGATGCACTTGACGAGATACGCCATCGCGCCTGCCTGGAGCGCCTTGTAGATCTCCTCGTCGCCGACGTAGGTCGAGAGCACGATGATGCGCGCGTCGGGAAACTCGCGGAGGATGGCCCGCGTCGCCTCCGTGCCGTTCAACCCGGACAGCCGCAGGTCCATCAGCGTGACGTCCGGGCGCTCGGCGCGGAACACCGCGATGGCCTGCTCGCCGGTGGACGCCTCGGCACAGACCGTCATGTCTGTCTCGAGCGCGATGACGCTCGCGAGGCCGACCCTCACCAGGTAGTGGTCGTCGACGAGCATGAGCCTCAGCTTCCCGGCCACATCTCCCTCAGGGTCGCGTGGACGACGGGGCGCGGCTCGCGCTCGAGCGGCACCGTGACGGCCACGCGCGTGCCTTCGCCGGGCCGGCTCTCGAACTCCACCGTGCCGCCCAGCTTGTCCACGCGCTCGCGGACGCCGCGCAGTCCGAAATGACCGCCGGGCAGTTCCAGCGGGCCCTGCCCCAGGCCGCAGCCGTCGTCGCTGACGACCAGCTCGATCGCGTCGGCATGGAAGCGGAGGAGCAGGTCGATGCGCGTCGCGTGCGCGTGCTTGAGCGCGTTGGTGAGCCCCTCGAGACCGATGCGCAGCAAGTGGTGCTCCTGCGCCACGTCGAGCCGCCGGACGGGTCCCTCGATCCGCACGTCCACGCGCGGGGTCGTCCCGATCGTCATCTGCCGCGCGAGCGTGGCCAGCGCGCCGGCGAGGCCGCGGCTCTCCAGTGCTTCCGATCGCAGGTCGTGCACCGATCGGCGCGCTTCTTCCAGGCTGTAGCGCAGCATCTGCCGCGCGACGTCGAGCGACTGGCGCGCGGCGACGGGCGAGGTCTCGAGGCTGCCCGTCACCGCCTCGAGCTGCAACGCGATGCCGGCGAGCCCCTGCTCCAGCGTGTCGTGCAGCTCGCGCGCGACGCGGTTGCGCTCGGTCAGGATCGCCTGGAACTGCTGCCGCTTCTGCCTCGCGATCAGGAATACCCAGAACCCCGCCCCGAGTCCGGAGAGCGTGAGGAACCCGAGCAGCACGCCGGTGTGTTGAAGCGTCCACCACGGCGCGGCGCTCAGCACGACGACATCGGCCGACGATCGCAGGAACAACCGGAAGGAGGGCGGCGGGCCCCACTGGTACGCATACACGCCCGTCACGGACACGGCGCTGCCCGGCCGGATGTCCGCCAGCTCCCCGAACGACGGATCGAGGGTCGCGTCGAAGACGGTCTCGCCCATCTTCACCACGAAGACGAGCGCCGTCCGATTCCGCAGCACGCCGAGCAGCTCGCCTTCCATCCGCACCAGTTCGGCATCGTGCTCCGCCGTGAGCACGTTCGACGCGGGCACGGCCACCGCTTCGGCCGGGCGCTCCGAGCCCACGACACGGAAGATGGCGTTACGAAGAATCGGCTTCCCGGGCGTGACCGCGGGAAAGCCCACGGCTTCCACGACGTGCCCCGGACGAACGCGCAGCTCCTCTTCGGTCTCGATCCGCGCGCCGCTCTCCGCGTCGCGCACATAGAGGACGTGCCGCACGTCGCGGAAGCTCGCCGAGGTCGGGAAGTCGCTCACCTGCACGGGACGGCCGATCACCTGGCTGGTGACGACGCCCCGCACGCGGATGCGGCGGTTCACCTCGCCTTCCGACGAATAGTTGTAGATGCTCCGAATCGAGCGCACCGGGAGCGAGAACGGATCGGGCGGTGGCGAGAGCACGACGACGTCGCTCGTGCGCCCGACGAAGATCGAGACGCCGCGCAACTGGCCGGTCTGGCCGAACAGCGTGCCGACGTTGCCGCGCAGCCTGACGCGCGCGTCGATGAACCGCTCGAGATCCTCGGTCGAGTACCCCCAGAACGACGCGCGGACGAACCCGCCCTCGATCGCGATCTCGGCGAAGAACGTCCGGTTGTTCGAATCCGACGGCAGCCAGGCGCGCTGCACGACCCCCGCGATCTCGACGTAGTCGCAGTCGTAGCGGCCCGTCAGCAGCAGCCCGTACGGCACCTGCTTGACGTCCGGCATCGGCGCGGTGCCGACCTTGCGAATGCGCTCGGGCCGGACGTTCGGCGCGAAGCCGCCGCGGACGGTGTGACCCTCGATGTCGACGACGTCGCCGCGGCGGAGCGTCTTGAACACGCGTTCCGCCTCGCTGCCCGCGGCCGGCGGATCGATGAACTGCCCGGCTTCGCCGTCGTGAAGGAACAGCAACCCCCGGCCGTTCTCGTCGAAGTGCGTGACGATGCCCCGGATATGGACGCGATAGCCCCGCGCGCCGTCGTCAGGGGCCAGCGCCCGGATCGCCTTGATGGCGGTCAGCGGCGCGGAGGCGCGCGGCGTCTGGGCGGTCGCGCTGGCGGCGAACGCGAGCAGAACGACGAACGTGACATAGGCACAGCAACGCATGGGAGGCGCCTGAGCTCGCGGCTGTCGGAGTATACCAGCCTCCGCGTCGCGCGGACGCGCGCGATTGCGGCGGCGGCACAGCTGTAACTGCGCTCAGCTTCGCACCGGTGGAGCGCGCCGCTGATCGCTGCGGCGGGCGCCCGCTTCGCGGCTCCAGCTTCGCGCCGTGGAGGATCGGGGCCTCCGGCGAGCGTGCTCACGATGCCGCCGTCGCCTGGTGGCAATCCGCGCGACAGCCCGAATCAGTTGGGCGTACGGGTGTGCCACGCGGCAGTGGCGAATCAGCGGCGACGGCGCTCGGGACGCCTCCGGCCCCGATCTACCCCTGTCGTGTGTCACCCACGAGTAGATTACGGGTGGCCGCCGGGGTGTTCGCACCCGGGGAACCCCGGGTGGGCGAGGGTTCCGGTCCACCCCAATTCCCGCATGCCCATTTCCGTGGAGTAATACGCGCCGGCGATCCAGCCTTTCAGCAGATCGAAATGATCGCGCAGCGTGAAGGGGGTCGGCGGGCCCGGCTCGCGACCGGTCGCGATCGGATCCCCTGTCGTCCACGCGCGCTCCGGCGGTCTGCCGGACGCCATCGTCGAGACTTCCGTCAGGACCGCAATCTGATCCGCTTCGCTGAGCTGTTTCCACGGCCTGCTGGCGTGCGCGAGCGCCTTGCCTTCCATCGCGCCGAGCGCGTTCAGGAAGCTGCGCTGATCCTCCGGCGCGTCCACGGCGAGCAGCTGATCGACGAACTCGCTCACCTTCGCCTTCGCCGATCCGGGCAGGATGCGCTCGGCGAGCGCGGCGAGCGTGTCGAACTGATGCTGGTCGAGGAACTCCGGCGTGTAGGCGCCCGCGGGCGTCTTCGTCTTCGCGTCGGCCTGATCGATCGTCAGCGGGTCCGCGAGGTGATGGGTGAACGGGTGCTGCGCGGCGAGACCGGGGACGACGGCGCCGGCGCCGACCGACGCGACGAGCGCCTGGAGCATTTCGCGGCGTGTGAACATGGGATCCTCTGGCAAATCGGACCGCCGACAGTCTAACATGTAGCCCTTCGAGGAGGGCGCGTGCAGCAGACTCCCGCTCAGGATCAGGCAGGCAATCAGTTCGACGTGCTCGTCGTCGGCTCCGGCGCGTCCGGCGGCTGGGTGGCGAAGCGGCTGACCGAAGCGGGCGTGAAGGTCGCGCTGCTCGACGCCGGGCGCGCGCACACACCGGCGGACTTCCGCGAGCACACGCCGGTGTTCAGCTTGAAGTACCGCGATCGGGCCCCCGACGTGATCCGCCGCACGCGGCCGACGCAGAAGGACTGCTACGCGTGCACGGAATACAACTACGACTGGTTCGCCAACGATCTCGAAGAGCCGTACACGACGCCGGACGACAAGCCGTTCAGCTGGCAGGGGCGGATGCGGATCGTCGGCGGCCGCACCAACGTGTGGGGGCGGCAGAGCTATCGCCTGAGCGAGCAGGACCTCAAGGGGGCGTCGTTCGACGGCTACGGCGATGACTGGCCGCTGAGCTACGCGGACCTCGCGCCCTACTACGACCTCGTCGAGGACTACGTCGG
>DATKDR010000057.1:0-10379 GCA_035512635.1 Longimicrobiales bacterium
CATGGCGAACTTCGACTTACGGCTTCCCTTCGAGCTGCGTGGCGATCAGCCGACAGCGGTGGAGGAGCTTCAGCGAGGCTTCGAGGCGGGACTGGATGGGCAGGTCCTGCTGGGGGTGACGGGCTCGGGCAAGACCGTGACGATGGCGGCGATCATCGAGGCGGTCGGCCGGCCGACGCTCGTCATGTCGCACAACAAGACGCTGGCGGCGCAGCTCTACGGGGAGCTGAAGCAGTTCTTCCCGACCAATGCGGTCGAGTACTTCGTCTCGTACTACGACTACTACCAGCCGGAAGCGTACGTGCCATCGTCGGACACGTACATCGAGAAGGACTCGTCGATCAACGAGGACATCGATCGGCTGCGTCTGCGCTCGACGTCGTCGCTGATGGAGCGCGAGGACGTGATCATCGTCGCGTCGGTGTCGTGCATCTACGGCCTGGGCGATCCGCGCGAGTATCGCGAGCTGATGCTGGTCATGAACCAGGGTCAGCAGATCCCGCGGCGCGACATCCTGTCGGCGCTGGTGCAGATCCAGTATCGGCGGAACGACTTCGAGTTCGAGCGCGGCGCGTTCCGCGTGCGGGGCGATACGGTCGAGATCTTCCCGGCGTACGAGGAGCAGGCGATCCGGATCGAGCTGTGGGGGGACGAGATCGAGCGCATCACGCGCTTCGATCCGATCACGGGCGACACGATCATCCGGCTCGAGCGCACGGCGATTTACCCGGCGACGCACTTCGTCACGCATCGCGCGCGCATCGAGCGCGCGGTCGCGTCGATCCGGACGGAGCTGGAGGAGCGGCTGCTCGAGCTGCGCGGCGCGGGCATGCTGCTGGAGGCGCAGCGGCTGGAGCAGCGCACGCGCTTCGACATCGAGATGCTGCTCGAGATCGGCACCTGTCCGGGCATCGAGAACTATTCGCGGCACCTGACGGGCCGCATGCCGGGCGAGCGGCCGGCCTGCCTGTTCGACTACTTCCCCGAGGACATGCTGGTCATCGTCGACGAGTCGCACGCGTCGGTGCCGCAGATCCGGGGCATGTTCAACGGCGACCAGGCGCGCAAGACGACGCTCGTCAACTACGGCTTCCGTCTGCCCAGCGCGCTCGACAATCGGCCGCTCAAGTTCCAGGAGTGGGAGGAGCTGGTGTCGCGCGCGCTGTTCGTCTCCGCGACGCCGGGCGAGTACGAGCTGTCGCGCACGGGCGGTGTCGTCGTCGAACAGCTCATCCGGCCGACGGGTCTGCTGGATCCGCCGGTCGAGGTGCGGCCGGTGCGCGGCCAGGTGGACGACCTGATCGCCGAGGTGCGGGAGCGGGCCGCGCGCGACGAGCGCGTGCTCGTGACCACGCTCACGAAGCGCATGGCGGAGGACCTGACCGACTATCTGCTCCAGGTCGGCATCCGCGTGCGCTACCTGCACGCGGATGTGGAGACGATCCAGCGCATGGAGATCGTGCGCGACCTGCGGCTCGGGCACTTCGACGTGCTGGTCGGCATCAACCTGCTGCGCGAGGGACTCGACCTGCCGGAGGTCTCGCTGGTCGCGATCCTGGATGCCGACAAGGAAGGCTTCCTGCGCGACGAGCGCTCGCTGATCCAGACGATCGGTCGCGCCGCGCGCAACGTGAACGGCAAGGCGATCATGTACGCCGATCGCATCACGGGCTCGATGCAGCGCTGTCTCGACGAGACGGCGCGCCGCCGGGCGATCCAGGAGGCGCACAACCTGGAGCACGGCATCACGCCGGAGACGATCGTGAAGAGCATCGAGGAGCTGATGCTGACGACGCGTGTGGCCGATGCGCGCGGGGCGCTCGTGCCGAAGGTGCGCGAGCGCGCGCCGACGTACGCCGAGGAGGTCAACCTCGAGGAGTGGGCGAAGGTGCTCGAGAGCCAGATGGAGGAGGCGGCGGAGAGGCTCGACTTCGAGCACGCCGCGCGCCTGCGCGACGAGCTCCGCGCCGTGCGCGAGAAGCTGGGCTCCGAGAAGGTCGGTTGACGCTGCGCATGCCGGCGGCGCGCGCGCAGTCGACCGCGGAGGCGCGAGTGGAGGGGCTGACGCAGCCCGAGATCGAGGCGTGGGGCCGTCGCCTCGGCGCGGAGGCGGAGCGTCCGCTGGTGCTGGCGCTGCGCGGGCCGCTCGGCGCCGGCAAATCGGTGCTCGCACGCGCGATCGCGCGCGGCGCGGGCGTCACCGGCGCGCTGCCGTCACCGACGTTCAACCTCGTCTATCGCTACGAGCCCGGCGGTACGCGCGAGGTCTACCACCTCGACCTCTACCGGCTGGAAGATCCCGAGGAGGTCTGGGAGCTGGGCTGGCGCGAGCTGGGCGAAGGCGACCAGATCGTCATGATCGAGTGGCCGGAGCGCGCGGAGCACCTGCTGCCGGCGCCGCGCTGGGACGTCGAGCTGCGCATCGAAGCGGATCCGGAGCGGCGCACGGTGATCGCGCGCGGCGTCGGCGCGCCGCCCCTGCTGCCCCCGCCGCGCTCCGGGCGATGAGCCGGAGCGTCATCCTCGCGCTCGAGACTTCGACCACGACGGGCAGCGTGGCCGTCGGCGCCGGGGCCGCGCTCGTCGAGGTGCGCCTCGCCCCGCCCATCCGTCACGCGGAGGCGCTGCTGCCCGCCATCGACTACGCGCTCGCCACGGCGGGTGTCGCAAAGCGCGAGCTCGCGGGCGTCGCGATCGGCGGCGGCCCCGGCTCGTTCACCGGGCTGCGCATCGCGGGCGCGACGGGAAAGGCGCTCGCGCACGCGCTCGGCGTTCCGCTCTTCGCGGTCTCGGGTCTGCTCGTGCAGGCCGCCGCGCTGGCCGACGCGTCGTCGCCGGTGTGCGCGATGTTCGACGCGCGGCGCGGCGAGGTGTACGCCGCGTGCTACCGCTTCGAGGGCGCTGCGCTGTCCGTGCTGCTCGAGCCGGCGGTCGGCGACGCGCTCGATTTCGTCGAGCGGCTGCGCGCGCACGACGTCGTCTATCTCGGCGAGGGTGTGGAGCGGAACCGCGAGCGCATGGAGGAGCAGGGCGCGCGACTGTCCGGGCTGCGCGGCGCCGCGCCCTCGGCGGCGGCGTTGCTCGCGCTGGTCGCCGCGGCGCCCGAGCGCTACCGCGTGCCCGAGCCGGCCGCGTGGGAGCCCGCATATGTCCGGGCGTCGAGCGCGGAGCGGGGGCTGAGCGTTTAGCGGCCATGCGCCCGACCATCCGGCAGATGCGCCGCGCGGACGTGCCCGCCGTCGCGGACCTGGAGCGGACCACGTTCTCGATGCCGTGGAGCCAGGCGACCTTCCGCGGGCTGCTGCGTCGCCGTGACGTGGACGCGCTCATCGCCGTGGACGACGACAATCGGCTGGTCGGCTACACGATCGCGTGGGGCGTATACGACCAGGGTGAGCTGGCCAACATCTGCGTGACGCCGGAGCAGCTCGGCTCCGGCCTCGCCCCGCGCCTGCTCGAGGAGGTGCTGGGCCGGCTCGAGGCGCGCGGCATCCGCCAGCTCTTCCTGGAAGTGCGCGAGGCGAACGTCCGCGCGCGCCGCTTCTACGAGCGCTACGGCTTCCGCGAGGTGGGGCGTCGTCGGCGCTATTACGTCGAGCCGGAGGAGGACGCGCTGGTGTTGTACCGCGCGCTGGGCGAGGATGTGGGACGGAAGGGGGTCATCGTGATCCCCGAGGACACGTTCGAGGAAGAGTACGAGGAATAGATCCGTTGAGTGAATTTCCGCGTTATCGGCCGCGCCGCCTGCGCGCGACGCCCGCCCTGCGCGCACTGGTGCGCGAGACGGAGCTCCAGGCGTCGCACCTGATCCTGCCGCTGTTCGTCGTCGAGGGCGAAAACGTGCGCCGCCCCGTCGCGTCGATGCCGGGCGTCGCGCAGACGTCCGTCGACGGTGTCGTCGCGGACGCGGCCGAGGCCCACGCGCTCGGCATCCCCGCGGTCCTGCTGTTCGGCATCCCGAACGAGAAGGACGAGCGCGGCAGCTCCGGCTGGGACGACGAGGGCGTCGTGCAGCGAGCGGTGCGCGCGCTCCGGCGCGAGCTGCCGGATCTCGTCGTCATCACGGACGTGTGCCTGTGCGAGTACACGTCGCATGGCCACTGCGGCGTGATCCGTGACGGCGTCGTCCACAACGATGAGACGCTCGAGCTGCTCGCGCGCCAGGCGCTCAGCCATGCGCGTGCCGGCGCGCACATCGTCGCGCCGAGCGACATGATGGACGGGCGTGTGGCGACGCTGCGCGCGTCGCTCGACGGCGAGGGCTACGCCGACGTGGCGATCCTGTCGTATGCGGCGAAGTACGCGTCCGCGTTCTTCGGCCCCTTCCGCGAAGCCGCGGGCAGCACGCCGCAGTTCGGCGACCGGCGCGCCTACCAGATGGATCCCGCGAACGCCGAGGAGGCGCTGCGCGAGGTGCGCATGGACATCGACGAGGGCGCCGACATCGTCATGGTGAAGCCCGCGCTCGCCTACCTGGACATCATCCACCGGGTGAAGCGGGACACCGGCTGGCCCGTCTGCGCCTACCACGTCTCGGGAGAGTACGCCGCGATCATGGCCGCCGCTGCGAACGGCTGGCTCGACGAGGCCGCCGCCATGCGGGAAGCGCTGACGTCGATCCGCCGCGCCGGTGCCGACATGATCGTGACCTACTGGGCGCGCCAGTTCGCCAAAGGCGGTAGCCGGTAACCGGTAGCCGGTAGGCGGTAGCCGGTAGGCGGTAGACGGTAGACGGTAGACGGTAGGCGATAGGTGGCAGGCGCTGCGCCGGGAGCCGGCGGGGCGTTCCCGAACGGGATCGTAAGCCTGAACGTGAACGGTATTTCCCCGACGAAGAGCCGTTCACGCTCACGTCGAACGTTCAAGTTCAGGTTGCCATGGCGCACCCGCCCGTTCCCCTTCCGTCGACCCTTCCTGCGCTTTCGTTGACCCGGTCGCCCTCGCGCCCCTATCTTTCCCCTGAGGCCTCTCCCCTCCCTTTGAGCGAGAGTTCCATCCATGAAGTCGGTGATGGCAACGCTGACGGTGGCGGTGCTCGTCGGGGTGCAACCCCTCTCCGGTCAGATCGGTGAGGAGATCAGCCCCCCGGCAGGCGCGGTCACGCCCAGGCCGCAGGAACAGCCGCCCGAGGACGAGCCGCTGGGAACTCCGGTGCCCGGAATCGCGCCCGCGCCGCAGCAGGCTCCTCGGCCGGCGGTCACTCCCATGCCGCAGGAAGTGCAGCGGCCGGAGCTGACGCCGCAGCCGCAGGAAGCGCAGGCAGCCCGTAGGGACGGTCCGATGGGAACTCCCCTCGGAGCGCCGCGTCCGGAGGCCACGCCGAGGCCGCAGGAAGCGCGGCGGCCCGAGGCGGACGGTCCGCTGGGAGCGCCGCTGGGCGCGCCCGCGCCCGGCTACGCGCCAACGCCGCAGCAGGCGCAACGCCCGGACCTGAGGCCGAGGCCGCAGGTTGCGCGGCGGGCAGAGGTGACGGGCCAGGAGCACACGCACGTCGTGCGTCCCGCGGACACGCTCTGGGATCTGGCCGAGCACTACTACCAGAATCCGTTCTTCTGGCCGACGATCCACGATGCCAACCGTCAGGTGGTCGAGGACCCGCACTGGATCTATCCCAACGAAGTGCTGGTCATCCCGGGTGTGCCGACGGCCATCGCGGAGGGTCCGCCGGGCGCGCCGGGCGTGATCACGCAAGTGTCCAATGAGCCGTTGGTGCAAGTGGCTGTGCGGCCGAATCCGACCGCGCGCACGCGCTTCTATCGCGCGAACGAGCTCGGCCCCGGGGTCTTCATCGACGCGGAGGTCGAGCACGCGGGTGTGCAGCCGGGGGAGCACTACGCTTCGCCGTGGCTGGCGGACCCATCGCGCATGCCGATCGTCGGCGTGGTGCACCGCACCGTCGATGCGCCTCCGGGCGACGCCGAGCAGGACCTGCTCGTCCATCGCTTCGACGACGTCTACGTGGAGTATCGCGGCGCCACGCGCCCGCGCCCGGGCGAGCGGCTCATGGTGGTCGACGTGCTGCGCGAGTTCGACGACGGGGCGGACCTCTTCGTCATCCGGCCGGCGGGCGTGCTTACCGTGCTCTGGATCGCGGACGAGACGATGACCGCGCGGCTGACCGAGCACTGGGCGCCGTTCTCGCGGGGTGCGCGCGTGCTTCCGCTCGACGCGTTCCCGGCGATCCTGGGAT
The DNA here is from genome assembly GCA_035512635.1 of Longimicrobiales bacterium. Taxonomy (GTDB): domain Bacteria; phylum Gemmatimonadota; class Gemmatimonadetes; order Longimicrobiales; family RSA9; genus DATKDR01. Next base: position 6,191 of record DATKDR010000057.1, read on the forward strand.
TGGCGGAGCCCGTGACGGACGGCCCGGCCGGCTCCATCGTCGGCTTCATGATCGAGCAGCCGCTCTATTCCACCACCGACTACGGCTTCCTCGACCTGAACGAGTCCCAGGTGCGCATCGGCGACGTCGTCCTGATCTACCGCCTCCCGCGAGACGATGGTAACGTCCTGCCACCGGAGCCCGTCGCGTTCGTGAAGATCGTGCGCGTGGGACCGAGCGGCTCGACGTTCCGGGTCACGAAGGTGATGCAGCGACGCCTCGAGCCGGGTCTGCCGGCACTGGTCGTGAGCCGCATTCCCTGATCGGATTCCCGGGGCCTGCGGGCGGGGGCAACTCCGCCCGGACGGGCGCCTTCACCGGCGCCCTTTTTTTTAGCGGAGGTCGATGGTCGTCTGGCTGCACATCGGGGCCCTCACCGGGTACGTCGCCGCGGCGCTGGTGCTGAGCCGCGCGCTCGCGGGTGGGGAGCGGACGGCGCCGCGCTCGGCGGCCGCGCTGGCGACGGCGGGTGCGGCGCTGCATGTGGCGGCCGCCGCGAGCTATGCCGTGCGCTACGGCGAGCTGCCTCTGGTGGGGCTGGGTCCGTCGCTCTCGACCTTCGCACTGCTGACGGCGGTGTTGAGCCTGGCCGTGCTCTGGCTGCGGGACGTGCGGCCCATCGGCGTCGTGCTCCTGCCCCTCGCCTCGGTCCTGCTGACTCTCGGCGTGCTGCTCGGCATCGAGCCCGCGCACGGCGAGATGGCCTTCCGCGGCCTCTGGTTCGCCCTGCATGTGCTGCTGACCTTCGCCGGCTACGCCTGCTTCGCGGGCGCCTTCGCGGCCGGACTCCTGTACCTGCTCCAGCACCGCGAGCTGAAGGAGAAACGCTTCGGTCGCATGTTCCGTTTCTTTCCCGCGCTGGCGACGCTCGGCCAGTGGCAGCGGCGCGCCGTCGAGCTCGCGCTGATCAGCCTCACGCTCGGCCTGGCCGTCGGTTGGGGCTGGACCACCCGCTTCGCGCCGCTGCCGGTGAGCCACCCGAAAGTCGTCTGGGGCGTGATCTCGTGGGCAATCATCCTCGGCGCGCTCGTGGCGCAGCGCGGCTCCGCGCGTGAGCGGCGCGGCGCCATCGCCAGCGTCGTCGGCTTTGCGCTCGTCGTCGCCAGCTACCTCGTGCTGCGCCTCACCGAGTCGGCGGGAGACGCGTTCCTGTGAGCGGGCAGCACATCAACGTCATCGGCCTCAGCCATCACACGGCGCCCGTCGAAGTGCGCGAGCACTTCACGTACTCCGATCCGGAGGCGCAGGATGCGCTACGCGCGCTGGCGCACGCGCCGGGAGCGGACGAGGCGGTCCTGCTGTCGACGTGCAACCGGACGGAGCTGTACGTGCACGGCGACACGGACGCCGGCGTCGCCCACGCCTACACGCTGCTCGAGCAGCGCGCGCGCGGCATCGACCACCCCCTCGGCGGCTACCTGTACGAGCGGCGCGATCAGGAGGCGGTGCGCCATCTGTTCCGCGTCGTGACCAGCCTCGACTCGATGGTCCTGGGGGAATCCCAGATCCAGGGGCAGGTGAAGGGCGCCTACGAGAGCGCCCGCTCGCTCGACGAGCGCGTCACGGGCCCGGTCCTGTCCCGCCTCTTCGAGCAGGCGCTGCGCGTTGGAGGCGCGGTGCGTACTGCGACCGCGCTCGGCGTCGGTGCCGCGTCGGTGCCGTCGGCCGCCGTGCAGCTCGCGAAGAAGATCTTCGGCTCGCTCGAGGGCCGGCGCGCACTGATCCTCGGCGCGGGCGAGATGTCGGAGCTGGCGCTCGAGTGCCTGCGCGCGGAGGGCGCCCGCAGCATCGTCGTCGCCAACCGCACGGAAGGCCGGGCGCGCGTGCTCGTCGAACGCGCGGGCGGGACGGCGATTCCGTTCGATCGGCTCGCGCACGCGCTGAACGAGACGGACATCGTGGCGACCGCGACGTCCGCGCCGCACCCGATGCTGACCGAGAAGCTCGTGCGCGAGGCGCTGCCGCGCGGCGCCCGCTCGCCCCTCTGCATCATCGACATGGCCCTGCCGCGCGACGTGGAGCCCGGCGTCGGCGGCATCCACAACGTCTTCCTCTACGACCTCGACGACCTGCACCAGATCGTCGACGACAACCTCGCCCGGCGCCGCTCTGAGCTGCCGCGCGCGGAGAACATCATCGATTCCGCGGTCGACGAATACTGGAACTGGTACTCGAGCCGGCGCGCCGGACCGCTCATCCGCGAGCTGCGGGAGCGCGCCGAGCAGCGCCGGCGCGCGGAGCTGGACCGCCTGCTCGCGCGGACGCCGGACCTGCCCGAGGCGCAGCGCCGGGCCCTCGACGAGCTGACGCGCAGGATGGTGAACCGGATGCTGCACGGACCGACCGTCCGTCTGCGCGAAGCGGCCGCGAACGGCGACGGCGCCGACATCGTGCGCGCCGCGCGTCACCTGTTCGCGCTCGACGAGGACGATCCGGAACAGGACACGGATCGATGACGGGACGGAAGGTGCTCGTGACGGGCGGTGCCGGCTTCATCGGCAGCCACGTCGTCGACGCGTTCCTCGAGCGGGGCGACCGCGTCTGGATCGTCGACGACCTGTCCAGCGGCAGACCGGTGAACGTGCCCGCATCGGCGACGTTCGTGCACATGGACATCCGCGATGCCGACCTCGCCGACGTCTTCCGCGATGCGGGCGGCTTCGACGTCATCAGCCACCACGCCGCGCAGATCGACGTGCGCAAGTCGGTGACGGATCCGCGCACCGACGCATCCATCAATGTCGACGGCTTCCTGAACGTCGCCGAGCTCGCGCGCGCACACGGAACCGGGCGGCTGATTTTCGTGTCTTCCGGTGGAGTCGTTTACGGTGAGCCGGTGACGATCCCGACGCCCGAAAGCGCGCCCAAGCTGCCGGGCTCGCCCTACGGCGTCACGAAGCTGGTCGCCGAGCACTACATGTACTACTACGCCCGCGTCTGGGGCATGGAGTACGTCGCGCTGCGCTACGCGAACGTGTACGGCCCGCGGCAGGATCCGCACGGCGAGGCGGGAGTGGTCGCGATCTTCTGCAATCGCCTGCTGGACGGCACGTCGCTCACCATCTTCGGCGACGGCGAGCAGACGCGCGATTACGTGTTCGTGGGCGACGTCGTGCGCGCAAACCTGCTGGCCGCGGACGTCGACACGGGCGCGCGCCCGAGCGGGCTGGACGAGCGCGCGTACAACGTCGGCACCGGCAAGGAGACGAGCGTGAACGAGCTGGCGCGCACGCTGATGACGGCCACGGGCAGGGAAGCGCCGGTCGAATACGCGGCAGCGCGGCCGGGCGAGCTGCAGCGCTCGTGTCTGGACACGGCGGCGCTGCGCGCCCGCGGATGGAAGCCGATGACCACGCTCGAGCAGGGACTCGAGGTGACCTTCAGACACATCGAGAAGAACAGGTAGCCCTTGATCCGGATTCTCGCGCAGATAAGCATGCAGCCGCACAGCGGCGTGTGGGACATGATCTTCGCGGGCGGCCTCTCGACGAGGATCGTCCTCGGCACGCTCGCGCTGTTCTCGCTGGCCAGCCTGATCATCATCTTCTGGAAGCTCGGCCAGTTCCGCCGGCTGCGGAAACAGGGGCTGCGCTTCCTCCAGGCGATGGAACGCACGCCGCGGCTGGTGGATGCCTACAAGTCGATGACGCGCCTCCCGGAATCGCCCTACACGCGCGTCTTCCGCGGCGGCATCAACTTCTTCAGCGAGCTGCGCCCGGGCTCGCTCAAGGATGACGCGCCGCACGGCGAAGGCCTCAGCGAGGCGCAGCTCCAGGCGCTCCGGCTGGTGCTCGAGAAGGAGCAGGGCGAGGAGCGCGACGAGCTGTCGCGCGGCCTGTCCTGGCTCGCCATCATCGGCACCGTCTCCCCTCTGCTGGGGCTGCTCGGTACCGTCATCGGCATAATGGACGCGTTCCTCGGCATCGCCGCGGCGGGCAGCGCGAACATCAACGCCGTCGCCCCCGGCGTCGCCGAGGCGCTCGTCACCACGGTCGCCGGCCTCTTTGTGGCGATCCCCGCCGTCATCGCCTACAACGTGTTCGTCAGTCGCCTCAATTTCTTTGCGGGCGAGCTGGAGGGGTTTGCCAGCGAGTTCATCGGGACTCTGGCTCGTGAGGGACGGCTGTGAGGCGCGCTGGGTGCGCAGGCG
>DATKDR010000058.1:0-4322 GCA_035512635.1 Longimicrobiales bacterium
GTCGGCACGATTCCGGCGCGCCGTCACGGTGACCTGCCCGGGCGCCACGCGGTGTCCTTCCTTCTGCGGCGGAGACGGCCCTTGAGTGCGAGGATCCTCATTGTCGACGACGATGCAGCCATCCGATCGACGCTGGCCGAAGCGCTCGCGGATAGTGGCGCCGGGGAGATCGGCGTCGCCTCGAGCGCGGAGGAGGCGATCGAACTGCTGGACACGTCGTCCGCTCCTGACATCGTGCTCACAGACATCCGGATGCGCGGACTCGACGGTATGGACCTGCTGCGCGTCGTGCGGCAGCGCGCGCCGTCATCCAGGGTGGTGCTGATGACGGCCTATCACGACGTCGGCACCGCAGTCAGCGCGATGCGCGAGGGTGCCGCGGATTTCCTGTGCAAGCCCTTCGACCTGCACTCGCTCCGGGAGGTGGTGGAGCGGCTGCTTCGGCCCGAAGCGGGAGGCGCTGGCCGTGGCGCTTCCGCGCCGGCCGCGCTCCCGGCGGCCGCGACCGGTGCGAGTGTGCAGCCGCGGATGCTGGCGGATCGGTACGCGATCGAAGCGGAGATCGGCCGCGGCGCGATGGCCGTGGTGTACCGGGCGCGCGACCGCAAGCACGACCGCAGCGTCGCCGTAAAGGTCCTGCGCCGAGAGGTGGCGCTGTCGATCGGCGTCGACCGCTTCCTCGATGAGATCCGGATCACGGCCCGCCTCCAGCACCCACACATCCTGACCCTGATCGACTCGGGTCGTTGGGACGGCGTGCCATTTTTCGTGATCCCGTTCATCGCAGGCCGGTCGCTACGCCAGTGGATGTGCGACGAGGAGCCCATGCCGGTGACGGTGGCCGCGGCGCTACTCCGTGACATCGCGGACGCGCTGGCGGCGGCGCATGCTTGCGGGATCGTCCACCGTGATGTGAAGCCCGAGAACGTGCTGCTCTCGGGCCGGCACGGCTGGGTGGCGGACTTCGGCGTCGCGAAAGCGCTCTGGGGCGCGGCCGAAGCCAGTGGGACGCTGGCAGGATCGGCGATCGGAACGCCGCTGTACATGGCGCCGGAGCAGGCATCCGGCGACACCGGCGTCGATGGCCGCGCGGACGTCTACGCACTGGGCGTGGTCGCATACGAGTTGTTGTGCGGTGTGCCGCCGTTCACAGGGTCGAGCACGCGGGCGATCTTGGCGGCGCATCTCACCGCCGAGCCGCCGTCGCTGCGGGCGCGGCGGGCCGACATGCCCACCGCTCTCGAGGAGGCCGTGATGATGTGTCTGTCGAAGGATCCGGATCGGCGATGGCAGGACGCCGAAGACCTTGCGCGCTGCTTTGGCCGGTTCGCGGTTCAGGGGGCCTCGTGACGCGGGACCGGGCGTGAGCCGCTCGATCCTCGTGGTCGATGACGATGCCCGGATCCTAACGGCGCTGTCGGAGGCGATCGCGGACGAAACCACCGAGGTTCGCATCGCTGCGAGCGCGGAGTCCGCGCTCGCGGCCATGGGCAGGGCCCTCCCGGACGTGGTCCTGTCGGATCTTCGCATGCCCGGCATGGACGGCATCGAGCTGTTGAGACTGCTGCGCGAGCGCGCGCCCGCGACCGAGGTCGTCATAATGACGGCGTACCAGGACCTCCCGACGGTCGCGACGGCGATGCGCGAGGGGGCGCAGGACTTCCTGGTAAAGCCGCTCGACCTGCACCAGCTACGCCGGTTGCTCGACCGCATCTTCGAGGACCGCCGCACGCGCGAGCGGAGCCGCCGCAACTCGACGGCCGGCGCACACCAGGCTATCTCGGACCGGCTGGTCGGCAGCGACCGGCGTCTGATCGAGATCTTCAAGCTGATCGGTCGGGTCGCCTCATCGCGCAGCACGGTGATCATCCGCGGCGAGAGCGGCACGGGCAAGGAACTGATCGCGCGCGAGATCCACGACGGCTCGCCGTACGCCGACGAGCCGTTCGTGGCCGTGAACTGCACGGCGATGCCTGAGACGCTGCTCGAGTCCGAGCTGTTCGGGCACGTGCGCGGCGCGTTCACGGGCGCGGCGCGGGATCGCAAGGGCCGCTTCGCGCTGGCGGGCAAGGGCACGGTCTTTCTCGACGAGATCGGCGATACGTCGGCGGAGTTCCAGAGCAAGCTGCTCCGCGTGCTCCAGGAGCACGAGTACTACCCGGTCGGCGCGGAGCGGCCGGAGCGCACGGAGGCGCGCGTGATCGCGGCGACGCACCGGAACCTCGAGCGCATGCTGGCGGCGGGCGAGTTCCGCGAGGATCTCTACTACCGGCTGCGCGTTGTCGAGATCGAGGTTCCACCGCTTCGCGAACGCATGAGCGACGTGCCCGATCTGGCCGAGCACTTCATCGCGAAGGCCAGCAGGTCGGCGGGTCGCGATCCCCAGATCCTGGCGCAAGGAGCGCTTGATCGGCTGCTCGGCCATTCCTGGCCCGGCAACGTGCGCGAGCTCGAGAACTGCGTGACGCGCGCCGTGCTGACGGCGGCCGGCGACGTGATCCGGCCCGAGAACGTCGAGCTGATCGAGCGGCCGGACGCGGAGCCCGGCCTGGACATGACGCTGGCGGAAGCCGAGCGGCGGCACGTGATACGGATCCTCGCGGCCACGGGTGGCCACAAGACCAAGTCTGCCGAGATCCTCGGCATCTCGCGACCCCGGTTGGATCGCCTTATCGCCCGCTACGAGCTGGAGCTGCCCGGATCGGACGATGAGCCCGGGGAGGTCGGCTGATGAGTCTGCTCGCGCCGTCGTTCCGAAGCCGGATAATGCTCGTGGTGCTCACGGTAGCGGTGGTCCCCATGGCGCTTATCGGGCTGTGGCTCACGCGTAGCGCGTCGCGATCCGGGCAGGAGCTGCTGCGCTCGCGGCTAGACGATGCGCTGGACGGCACGGTGACCCGCATCGGCAGAAACTGGCTGCTGCTACGCTCGGATCTTCTGTTTCTCGGGGATGACCGGGACGTGCAGCGCGCGCTGATCGCCGAGTCCGCTCGCCCGCGCGAGGCGCCCGCAGACCTGCGCAGACGGTTCCGGGACCTCGACGCGAGCGTCGCGGCCGCGACGATTCGCGATTCCGACGGACGCGAGCTGTGGCGCCTGACGCGCGCCGGCGACGAGGGCGACGCGGGGCGGGACGCCGGTCCGACGCTGCGGGTCGCGCTGCCGATCCACCAGCGGTTTCCCGCTCGCGAGCTGGGAACGCTGGAGGTAGATCTCGAGCTCGTGGCCCTGCTCGGCAACGCTGGGACTTCGGCATCCGTCGCCGGCTTGGTGCTGGGCGCTGTCGATGCTGCACGGGACGCACCGCTACTACCGCTGCCGTTCGACCCTGCCCTGCTCGATCGAACGACCTTCTCGTGGGGCGGCGATGCGTGGCTTACGGCACGGCGAAGGATGAGAGACCCACCGCTGATCCTGAGCGCAGCGGCGCCGCTGTCCGCCTTCGCGGGGCCCTTCGAGGCGGCCTCCCGCCGCGGCACCTGGCTGCTGTCGGCCGTCGCTCTCGCCGGCCTGATCGCGGCCTGGCTGCTGACCCGGCGGTTGACCCGATCGCTGGAGCGTCTGGTCACGGCCGCGGAGGCCGTTTCCCAGGGCGATCTCGAGGCGCGCGTCGAGAGCGCCGGCACCGACGAGGTCGGCCGCGTCGCGCATGCCTTCAACACGATGACCGCGAGCCTGCGCAGGACGCTCGCCGAACTGGCGGACCGGGAACGGCTCGCTGCCGTCGGCGAGTTCGCCGCCTCCCTCGCCCACGAGGTCCGCAACCCGCTCACCGCGATCCGCATCGACCTCCAGCGGGTCGAGGAACGGCTGCCCGCCGATTCGCCGCTGCGAGCGCCCCAGGCACGGGCGCTGAAGGAGATCAGCCGGCTCGATGCCACCGTCTCGGAAACGCTGGATGTCGCGAGGGCGGGACGCTGGCGAACGGCGCTCGTGGACCTCGCGACGCCGATCCGGGCGGCGGCCGATGCGGCGGCGCCCGCGTTCGCCAAGCGCGAGGCCATCCTCGATCTGAGCGGCCTGGTGCAGGCGCAGGTCCGCGGGGATCCGGCCGCGCTCGAACAGCTGTTCCTGAACCTTCTGCTCAACGCCGCGGCCGCGCTCGGACCGGGCGGCCGCGCGTGGATCGAGCTCGCGCAACAGCCGGACCAGACCATCGTGGCCGTCCGCGACAACGGGACCGGGATCCCGGCCGAGATGATCGACCGCATCTTCCAGCCGCTATACACCACCCGCCCGGATGGCACCGGCCTCGGTCTCACGGTCGCGCGCCGCATCGTCGACCAGCACGGCGGCCAAATCGAGATCGAGAGCCGCGAGGG
>DATKDR010000059.1:0-2289 GCA_035512635.1 Longimicrobiales bacterium
CGAGCGGCTCGACTACATCAACGACGGCGATCCGTCGACCACCGACGACCTGGGCGCGACCTGCGTCTGGCTCATGCCGATCATGCCGTCGCCATCGTATCACGGCTACGACGTCACCAACTACTACGACATCAATCGCGATTACGGCACGCTCGCCGATTTCCGCGCGTTCCTCGACGGGGCGCACGAGCGCGGCATCCACGTGCTGATCGACCTCGTACTGAACCACATCTCCTCGGAGCACCCGTACTTTCGCGACGTGCTGGTCGACGAGAACTCGCCGTACCGCGACTGGTTCGTGTGGTCCACGTCGCCCCGGCCGTCGCCGGGCTGGGAGGCGCCCGTCTGGCACCGCGTGCAGCGCGGGCCGGAGCCCGACGACGTCGAGTACTACTACGGCCTCTTCTGGGGCGGCATGCCCGACTACAACCTCGACAATCCCGAGGTGAAGGCGGAGATCGGGCGCATCGTCGACTTCTGGGCGAACGACATCGGCGTCGACGGCTTCCGGCTCGACGCGATCGGCCACCTGTTTGAGGGGCCCGGCGGCCAGTGGAAGAACGCGCCGCAGAATTTCCCCTGGCTGCGTGAGTTCCGCGACATGCTCGAGCGCGTGGCGCCGCATGCGTTCACCGTGGGCGAGGTGTACGACAACCACGAGGGCGTGCGCGTCTATTACCCGGACATGCTGCACACCTTCTTCGCCTTCGAGCTCGCCGACTCGCTCATCTCGGCGGTGCGTCACGGCAACGCCGCCGGCGTCGCGTACATGGCGGACCGCGTGCAGGACGACATCCCCGATCAGCGCTGGGGCGTCTTCCTGCGCAACCACGACCAGACGCGCACGCTCACCGACATGGGCGGCGACGTCGCGCGCGTGCGCCTCGCCGCCGCGCTCCAGCTCACGCTGCCCGGGCTGCCGTTCGTGTACTACGGCGAGGAGCTGGGCATGACGGGCGACAAGCGGCACGGCGACATCCGGCTGCGCACGCCGATGGCGTGGTCGCGCGAGCCCGGCGTCGGCTTCACCGAGCACGTCCCGTGGGAGCCGCTGCCGTGGGACTCGCTGACCGCGAACGTCGAGGCGCAGGACGACGATCCCTCGTCGATGCTGAACCACTACCGTCGCCTGATCCAGCTCCGCACGTCGAACGAGGCGCTCCAGACGGGCGACTTCGTCCCGCTCGCCGCGCCGGGGCATCCGCGCGCGCTCGCGTACCTGCGCCGCGCGGAGGACGGCGGCGTGGTCGTGGTGCTCGCGAACCTGAGCGAGCAGCCGCTGTCGGGCGTGCGCCTGACGTCGGAAGTCGATGCGCTACGCGAAGGCCGCTATGTGCCGCGGGTCGTGTTCGGCGGCGGCACCGCGCGCAACATGACGGTCGGCCGCGACGGCCGAATCAGCGGGTGGACCATGGCCGACCTGGGTCCGCTCGAGGTGCGGGTCATCGAGCTGACGCGGCACAACTGACGGCGTGGAAAGAGGTAGGCACATGCGTACTGCCGCACGACACTGCTTCTCGATCGCCCTGTTTCTCCTGGCACCGGCGCCCGCCATGGCACAGGACACGACCGAGGTGCCGATCGGCAGTCGCGTCCGCGTCGCGCTCCTGCCTGGCGGGACGATGCGTGGGGTGCTGGCGAGCAGCCACCCGGATTCCGTCGCGCTGCAGTCAGCGCTCCGGGGCGTCCTGCGAAGAGCAGACGTCGTGGTGTAATACGTCCGACGAGATTTTCGGGGGTGTGGTGCTCCTGGGAAGTGGCGGCTTGCTGCTCGGTGCTTTCATCGGCTCCGATGCCAGGGAGCAGTACCAGCCCGTCGCCCCGCCCTGGCGCATCGGCCCGCCGTAGGGGAGGAGCGCCACCGCCCGCCCGTCCTGCTCAATGGCAAGCCGGCGAACCGACGGAGCCGGAACAAATGGCCTGAGCCGGTGGTTGCATCCCCGGCTGCACCATCCCTCCTCCTCGGGGGCGACCACACATGCGCAACCGCATCCGTCTCTGCGGAATCCTCGGCGTGACGCGCATCGGCTATTGCGGGCTTCCCTTGCTGCTCCTGCTGCTGGCGTGCGAGGCCGATCCCGTGACGGAGCCGGACTCACCCGAAACGGGCGAGCCGCGCTTCGTGTTCGCGACCTTCCGGATCGAAACCGGCGCGTGGGGCGCCGGCATCGCCGCGCAGGACGGCGGCGGCGCACGCGCGCTGCCGCTCCGTCTCGAGAATCCCTCTCCCGATCCGCCGGACGTCGTGATCCACCACGTGCAGTGGAGCCCGGACGGCGAACGCATCGC
>DATKDR010000060.1:0-2271 GCA_035512635.1 Longimicrobiales bacterium
GGGCGCGCGCGGCGTGGCTGTCAGGGGCCTCGCTGAACGCGCGTCTGGGCGCGCGCATGCTGGCGAAGTACCCGGGCGTGTCGGTCGTCGGGGTACTCGCGATGGCGATCGGCATCGGATTGGGCGCCGGGTACCTGGAAGTCGTCACCGATCTGCTGCGACCGACGCTGCCGCTGGATGAGGGCGAGCGGATCGTCGGGCTGCGCAACTGGGACGTGGCCGAGAGGGATCCGGAGCTGCGTTCGCTCTACGACTTCACAGTGTGGCGCGAGGCGCTGACGTCGGTGCGCGATCTGAGCGCGTTCCGCACGATCGAGCGCAACGTAGGCGCCGATGATGTCACGCCCGCACCCGCCACCGGTGCGGAGATCACCCCGGCCGCGTTCCGGGTGGCGCGAGTCCCGGCGCTGCGCGGCCGTACGCTGACCGTCGAGGATGAGCGGCCCGGTGCGCCGCCGGTCGTCGTGCTCGGGTACGATCTCTGGCAGGGCCGATTCGGCGGTGCCGGGGACATCGTGGGACGCAGCGTGCAGATCGGCCGCGGCACGGCGGCCGTGGTCGGCGTGATGCCGGAGGACTTCGCGTTTCCGGTCGATCACGATTTCTGGATGCCGCTGCGGGCGGAGGTACTCGCGCAGGCCCCGCGCGAGGGCCCGGCCGTGCACCTGTTCGGCCGCCTGGCCGAGGGCGTGCCGATGGCGCGCGCGCAGGCGGAGCTCACGGCGATCGGTCTGCGCGTCGCAGCCGAGCAGCCTGGGACGCACGAGCGGCTCAGGCCTCGGGTCATGCGGTACACGGAGCTGTTCTTCGGCGGGCAGGGCAGCGGCGGCCCGGCGATGTACATGGTCGTGCTGCTCTTCCTGATGGTGCTTCTCGTCCTCGCCTCGAACGTCGCGACGATGGTGTTCGCGCGAACGGCGACGCGCGAGAGCGAGATCGCGATGCGCTACGCTCTCGGCGCGAGCCGCGGCCAGCTGCTGGTTCAGTTCTTCATCGAGTCGTTCGTGCTGGCGCTCGCGGCGACCGCCCTCGGTCTGGGCGTCGTCGCGTGGGGCGCCGGCTGGGTCGCGCGGTTCTTCTCCCAGATCACGTCCGGACTCGCGCCGTTCTGGCTGGATACCCGGCTGACGCTCTCGACGGTGCTGTACGCGCTGGTGCTCGCGGTGATCGGTTCCGTGGTCGCGGGCGTCCTGCCGGCGTTCAAGGTCACCGCCGGGGGGTTGTACTCGCGCATGCGGCATCCGGCCGGCGAGGGCGCGGGTTCGGTGCGATTCGGCGGGATCTGGAGCGCGGTCATCGTCGTGCAGGTCGCCTTCGCGGTGCTGCTGGTTCCGCCCGCGGTGGTGGCGATCTCGTCGTGGGCCGAGCCGCAGCGAGCCGACGCCGGCTTCGCCACGCACGAGTACCTGTCCGCGCGCATCGAACTGGACTTCGATCGTCCGCCGTCGAACGCCGCGGAGGAGGCTGCGTACGTCGAGGAATTCCAGTCGACCAGAGAGGAGCTGCGAAGGCGGCTCGTGGCGATGCCCGAGGTGTCGGACGTCACGTTCGCGACCGCGCTGCCCGGAATGGACCATGGCCAGACCCTGTGGGAGATCGAGGGCATGGTCGCGGAGAGCACGGCGCCCGTCATGGGCGCGACGGTCGACGGGGACTTCTTCCAGGCGTTCGGCGCGCGGATCATTGCGGGGCGCGGTTTCGACAGGAGCGATCTGGAATCCGACACGCGCGCGGTGGTGGTCAACCAGCTCTTCGCATCGAACGTTCTGCGGGGCCGCAACGCGGTGGGTCTGCGGCTGCGGCCGCGCGGGAGCACCAACGGCCGGTGGTGGGAGATCGTCGGCGTCGTCGAGAACCTCGGCATGGACACCGACCGCGACCCGTTCCACCCGGGCACGGGTCCAGGTATCTACTTCCCGCTCGGCGCGGACGCGATGCGCTCGGCCGATGGCCATGAGGTGCGCGTGGCGTTCCGTGTCCGCGGCGATGCGGCCTCCTTCGCGCCGCAGCTCCGTGGAATCGCGCGGGCCACTGACCCCGCGCTGCGCCTCCACGACGTGCTGCCGCTCGACCAACCGGTCGATCGTGACAACCGGAACCAGCGGCTCGTCACCAAATTCTTCACATCCGCGACGGCGCTCGTGGCGGTGATCGCGCTGATCATCTCGATGGCCGGGATCTACTCGGTCCTGGCGTTCACCGTCTCACGGCAGACCCGCGAGATCGGCATCCGCATGGCGCTGGGCGCCGACCGTCGCCGCATCATCCGCG
>DATKDR010000061.1:0-17351 GCA_035512635.1 Longimicrobiales bacterium
AACGCCCCCCCGCGCGGCCGCCCGTCGCGGCGCCGGCGCCCGCGCCCGCCGCGGAGCCCGTGCCGACCGGCGGCACGCTCGTGCGCGTGGGACTCGCGGTGGACGCCGATTCCGTCGTCGTCAGCGGCACGGGCAGTCCGCTCGCATTCGAGCTGGTGGCGCCGGACGGGCGCGTGCTGCACCGCGGCCGCGCGGACGATCGCATGCTGATCGTGAACGACGCCGGGCTGACGGCGATCACCGCGTCCGGCTCGCGCATCGGCATCCCCGCGCTCAGCTCGGTGCGACCGGTGGCGGCCAGCGGCGGCAGCGTGATGATCGACAACGCGCTCTATCGTGGCGTCGTCGTCTTCCGCGCGGCCTCGTCCGGCGGCGTCACGGCGGTCAACACGCTGGATCTCGAGACCTACCTGCTCGGCGTCGTGCCGCGCGAGATCCCGACGACGCAGTACGAGGCCGTGAAGGCACAGGCGGTGGCGGCGCGCACGTACGCGGTCGGTCAGATGGGGCGGCGCGGCGCGCTCGGCTTCGACTTCTACGCGACGGTGGCCGACCAGGTGTACGGCGGCGTCGCGGCGGAGAACGACATCGCCTCACGCGCCGTCGCCGAGACGCACGGCGAGATCCTGACGTACGACGGTCACCCGATCGACGCCTTCTACCACTCGACCTGCGGCGGACGCACCGCCGCGATCGAGGAGGTGTGGGTCAGCGATCCCGTGCCCTACCTGCGCTCCGTCTCCGACGCGAAGCCGGGCGGCGGCCACTGGTGCGAAACCTCGAACCGCTTCCACTGGACCGAGGAATGGACGGGTGAGGAGCTGCGGGCGGTGCTCGAGCGCAACCTGGGCTCGCGTCGCGACGCGCCCGTGCGCGCGGTGCGCGACATCCGCATCGAGAGCGAGTCTCTGTCGGGTCGCGCCGCGCGCACGCGCATTGCCGTCGACGACGATTCGTACGTAATCCGCGGCGATTCCATCCGCTGGGTCCTGCGCACGCCGGAGGATCGACTGCTCAACAGCTCCCGCCTCTACGACATCCGTCAGCAGAAGAGCGGCGACCGCATCACCGCGCTCGCCGTCGACGGCGGCGGCTGGGGCCACGGCATCGGCATGTGCCAGATCGGAGCGATGAACCGCTCCGCCGCGGGTCACTCGTATCGCGACATTCTCGCCGCCTACTACCAGGGCGCGACGCTGTCGCGCATATACTGACGGACGAAACGGGGGTTTTCGGATGGGGGGAGCTAAGGGCTTGGCGATCATGCCCGCGCGCGCCATGACGGTGCGGCGGATCGGCATGATGACACTGATCGGGACGACGCTGATCGGCGCGGTGGCACTGACGCCGGCCGCCGCGCGCGCGCAGGATCTGGCCGACTACGACTACGAGAACCTCGCCTTCCGCGGTGTCGGGTTCGACGTCGGCCGCATCTGGCCGTCGAACCTGGATCCGGCGACGACCTTCCGTCTGCGCATGGACCTCGGCTACCTCGGACCCGGCGTGCGCATCGTGCCGTCCATCGGCTACTGGAAGAGCTCGGTGGAGCAGAGCGAGATCGCCGCGTTCGAGCGTCAGCTTGAGGGAATCAGCGAGCTGCCGGAAGGCTCGATCGACCTGGGCGAGATCGACCTGAGCGATCTGGCGCTCCAGCTCGACGCACACTTCGTCTGGACCACGCCCATCGAGCTGCTGGTCTACGTCGGCGCGGGCGCGGGGTTGCACCTGCTGAACGGCCAGGGCAGCTCGATCGACGATACCTTCATCGAGGACCTGTTCGACTCCATCATGCCCGGCGTCACGGCGCTCGCCGGACTGGAGTACTCGCTCATTGACCGGCTGCGCATCTATGGCGAAGGGCACTTCTCGGTCGTTTCCGACATCCTGAATCCGGGGATCACGGTCGGGGCCGCCCTCATGTTTCCGGCTCCCCCTCGAGGAGAGGACTGACATGGCGCGCGATGTCTTCCGCGTGAGCGTGATCGGCACGGGCGCGATCGCGCAGGTGGTGCACCTGCCCACGCTCAGCCAGCTGCCCGGCGTGCGCATCGTCTCGCTATGCGACGTGGACACGTCCAAGAGCCAGGCGCTCGCCAATCGCTTCGGCATCGGCCGGGTCTGTCGCGCCGAGGAGGACGTCTTCGCCGACCCGGAAGTCGACGCCGTCGTCATCTGCGCGCCCAGCATCCAGCACGAGCCGTTGGCGATCGCCGCGCTCCAGGCCGGCAAGCACGTGCTGGTCGAGAAGCCGATCGCGTTCGGCGCAGAGGGTGCCGCCCGCGTGATCGCCGCGGCCGAGGCCGCCGACCGTACGCTGATGGTGGCGATGAACAATCGCTATCGGCCCGACGTGGTCGCACTCAAGCCGTTCCTCACGGGTCGCGAGCTGGGCGACATCTTCTTTGTAAAGGGCGCGGCGCTGAACCGGAAGGTGCGGCACGTGCGGCCGACCTGGCGGCACACGCCGACGACCGCGGGCGGCGGTGCGCTCATGGATCTCGGCGTGCAGACGCTCGACCTCTGTCTCTGGCTGCTCGACTACCCGGCGGCGCGTAGGGTGCACGCGTACGGGCACGCGGGCGAGGACATGGAGGTCGAGGACTCCGCCCTCGCGACCTTCGAGCTCGCCGACGGCACCATCATCTACATCGAAGTGACCTGGAGCCTCCAGGCGCAGCGCGACCGGCACTACGTCCAGCTTCTCGCCACGCGCGGCTCCGCGGCCTTTCCGCCGCTGGCCGTATCCAAGGAAGTCGAGCAGGGGCTGCTCGACGTGACGCCGCCGATCAATCCGGGCCAGGGCAATCTCTTCACCGCCGCCTATCGCGAGCAGCTTCGGGACTTCGTCGCGACCGCGCGGGGTGCGAAGCCGCGCGAGCTGCCGCACGAGCAGGTCGGCCTGATGCGGCTGATCGAGCTGGCCTACCAGTCGATCCGCGAGAGCCGCGACGTGAAGGTGCCGGGTTGAAGCTGCTGCCGCCGCGGGGCGAACGACTGCTTCCGCTGCTCGCCGGTCTGCTCCTCGCCGTTTCGTTCCCGCCGTTCGGCCTCCTGGTCCCGCCCTTCGTCGCGCTCACGCCGCTGCTCGTCTTCATCGAGACGCGCGGCGCCGACGCGGAAGGGCGGTGGGCCGCGGCACGCGGCGGCATGCTCGCGGGACTCGTCTATTTCGGCATCCTGCTCTACTGGCTCATCGTCGCGCTCATCTTCTACTCGAAGCTGGCGATCGCCGCGTACGCGCTGACGGTCCTCATCCTCGGCATCTTCACCGCGACCTTCGCCAGCGGCGTGCACTACCTGCGCATGCGCCGCATCGCGCCCCTGTGGCTCGTCGCGCCCCTGCTGTGGACGACGCTCGAGTGGGTGCAGGGCAACCTAGGCGACGTCGCGTTCCCCTGGCTCGGCCTCGGCTCCGCGCTCGCTCCCTATCCGCTGCTCGCCGGCGGCGCAGACCTGGTCGGCGCGCGCGGCATGACCTTCGTCGTCGCGCTCGTCGCCGCGCTCGCGGCCGAGGCGGTGCTGCGTGCGGGCCGGAACCGGCCGGTGCTGTCTCCGATCCTGGCCGCCGCCGGAATCGTCCTGCTCATGTTCGGCTACGGCTTCGCGCGTGCGCGCACGCTCGAGCTCGTGCCTGCCGCACGCGTCGCGGTCGTGCAGCCGAACATTCCGGAGGACCTGAAGCTCGACCGCGACATCGGCATCGACTCCTCCATGGTCGCGCTCACCAACCTCACCGCGCGCCTGGCCGGCACCGACGTGGACCTCGTGGTCTGGCCGGAGGTCGCCATCCCCGCCGTCCTGACGAGCCCGTACTCAAGGGCCATGCGTGAGACCGTGCAGCGGATGAGCGCGCTCGTCGACGCGCCCATCGTCGTCGGCGCGTACGAGCCCATCGATGCGGGCGAGGATCGCGCCTTTCTGAACGCGGCCCTGGTCATGGATCCGCAGGGCTTCCGGCCCGACGTCTACGGCAAGCGTCACCTCGTCCCCATCGTCGAGCGCGTGCCCTTCATCGATCCCGCGATTCTCGAGCGCATCACGGGCGATCTCGCCTACTTCGGCGGGCTCGGCCGCGGCCCGACGACGCCGCTCTTCGAGGCGGCAGGCGCCCGCTTCGGCATCCTCATCTGCTACGAGTCGATTTTCGCCGGGCTATCCCGCACGTACCGGCGGGCCGGCGCCGATTTCCTCGTCAACATGACCAACGACGCCTGGTACGGCCGCGAGCCCTGGTACGCCCGCACCAGCGCGCTCTGGCAGCATCCGGCGCACCTGACCATGCGCGCGATCGAGCAGCGGGTCGGTGTCGCCCGCGCCGCGAATACCGGAATCTCGATGTTCGTCGATCCCATCGGCAGGACGTACGAGCGCACCGAGCTGTTCGAGCCCGATGTGCGCGTCGCCACCGTCTACACGACCGACGCCGTCACTCTGTTCTCCCGCTGGGGCGACTGGCTGGCGACGCTGGCCGCGGCGGTCAGTGGCGTGCTGCTGATCGTGGCATGGAGGCGGAAGACGACTGGCGGGCTCGCGACGGGCTGAGTCGCCGGGCAGGGTTACGTGCTCGGATGCCGGCGCCGGCCCCGGAAGGGGCCCGGAGAGCGCACACGCACCCGCACACGCACAGGGGTTCTGAAGCATGGAACTTCGTTACGACGCGCTCCTTCCGCAGCACCCCACTCTGAACTCCGGGTGCGTGTGCATGTGCGTGTGCCTCCTCCGTGCCCGTCCGTTCCGTGGCCTCAGTTGCGGGGACGCCCCCCGGGTTGATCAAAGTCGCCATACCGGCTAGCTTTCTCGGGTTATGGCCCGACCCACACCGCATACGGGCCCGAAAATCCGGAGCTACGACAATGAAGCAGAACGTACATCCCGAATACATGATGGCCACGGTGCACTGTGCCTGCGGCAACGTCTTCAAGACCCGCAGCACGCAGTCGGACATCCATCTGGACGTCTGCTCGGTGTGCCATCCGTTCTTCACGGGCAAGCAGCGGCTCGTCGACACGGCGGGTCGCGTGGACCGCTTCAACAAGAAGTACGGTGCGGGCAAGAAGGCCAAGGCGGATGCCGCGGCCGCCGAAACGCCGGCCGCCGCCACCGAGTAAGGAAAGAGCCGGCTAGCCCGGCTCTTTCGATATCCAGGGGTCGCATGGACTGGGACGATCGCATCCGCGACATCATCCGTCGCCACGAGGAGCTGGAGGCGCGGCTGGCCGATCCCGCCGTTCTGGGCGCACCGGACGAGCTGCGCAAGATCGCGCGCGAGCACGCGGAGATCGCGGCGACGGCCGACACGGCGCGCCAGCTCGCCGCCGTGCGGGAGCAGCTCGCGGACGCGCGCGAGCTGGCACACACGGCCGACGACCCGGAGATGGTGTCGCTGGCGAAGGCCGAGGTCGAGGATCTGGACGCGCGTCACGAGGAGCTGCTGGAGCGGTTCCGCAGGCAGCTCGTGCCGCGCGATCCGCTCGCGGATCGGGCGGCCGTCGTCGAGATCCGCGCGGGCACGGGCGGCGACGAGGCCGGCCTCTTCGCGGGCGACCTGTACCGCATGTATACGCGTTACGGCGAATCGCGCGGCTGGACGCGCGAGGTGCTCGAGGTGTCCGAAGGCGAGATGGGCGGCTACAAGGAGATCGTGTTCATCTTCCGCGGCCGCAACGCGTACGGCGACCTGCGCCACGAGTCCGGCGTGCATCGCGTGCAGCGCGTGCCGGCGACCGAGAGCCAGGGGCGCATCCACACGTCCGCGGCGACGGTCGCGGTCCTGCCCGAGGCCGAGGAGGTGGACGTCGACATCCGCGACGAGGATCTGCGCATCGACGTGTTCCGCTCGTCGGGACCGGGCGGACAGTCGGTGAACACGACGGACTCGGCGGTGCGCATCACCCATCTGCCGACCGGTGTCGTGGTGAGCTGCCAGGACGAGAAGTCGCAGCACAAGAACAAGGCGAAGGCGCTCAAGGTGCTGCGCAGCCGTCTGCTGGACGCGAAGCTGGCGCAGGTCGAGGCGGAGCGCGCGCGCGACCGCAAGCTCCAGGTGGGCACGGGCGACCGCTCGGCCAAGATCCGCACGTACAACTTTCCGCAGGGCCGCATCACCGACCATCGCATCGGCCTGACCCTCTACCGGCTCCCGGACGTGCTGAACGGCGACCTGCACGAGCTGATCGAGGCGCTCAAGATGGCCGACGAGGCGGAGCGGCTCGGCGCGTCCGCGTGAATGGCGGAAGCGATGTGAGCACGGCGCCCGCCGCGCGCGTGCCGGAGCCGGCGCCGATGAGCGACGACCGCACCCCCCTGACCGTGGCCCGCCTCGCCGCCGAGCACCTGAAGGCGCGCGGGGTGCCCGACCCGCGCCTCGACGCCGAGCTGCTGCTCGCGGCCGCACTGGGCGTGCGCCGCCTCGACCTCTACCTCCAGCACGATCGCCCGCTCACGGACGACGAGCTGGAGCCGTACCGGGAGATGATCCGCCGTCGCGCGCGACGCGAGCCGCTCCAGTACATCACGGGCAGTGTCGCCTTCCGGGAGATCGAGCTGCGCGTCGATCGGCGGGCGCTGATCCCGCGGCCCGAGACGGAGATCCTGGTAGGCGTCGTGCTCGACTGGTCGCGCGCGCGCGCGAGCAGCGCGACGGCACCGCTGCGGGCGCTCGATATCGGCACCGGCACGGGCGTGATCGCGCTCAGCCTGCTCGCGGAAGGCGGATTCGGCACGGTGGTCGCCACGGATGCGAGCGCGGACGCGCTCGCGCTCGCGGCGGAGAATGCCGCCGCGCTCGGGCTGACGGAGCGACTCGAGCTGCGCCACGGATCCCTCTACGAGCCGCTCCGGCCGGACGAGCGCTTCGACGCCGTCGTCTCCAATCCACCCTACATCTCGACGGCCACGCGAGCGGTGCTCGCCCCCGAGGTGATAGACTGGGAACCGGCTGCGGCGCTCTTTGCCGGTGCGGCCGGCCTCGATCTCGTGGAGCCGATCGTGCGGCAGGCGGCGGAACGACTCGCGCGGCGGGGCCTGCTCGCGCTGGAGCTGGCCGAGACGCAGGCGCTGGAAGTGGCGGAGCTCGCGCGCGTGAGCGGCTTCGACGAGGTACGCATCATCGAGGACCTGACCGGCCGCGCGCGCATCGTGGCGGCCGAACGGGTGTAATCCGGAGTCTCAGCTGGGAGCAGGCATGTCGGATCGCATCATTGAAAAGGCGCGCGAGCTGGGCGCGATGCTCGGTCAGACGGCGGAGTACGGCGCGGTCGGTCGGGCGCGCAAGCGCATCGAGGAGGACGAAACGCTGCGCCCGCTACTGACGGCGATGGACTCGCTCGAGCGCGAGCTCACCGAAATGCTCCAGCGCGGCGAACAGCCGGACGACGCCTTCCGCGCGCGCTACGAGGAATCGTTCGGCGCGCTTCAGGGGCACTCGTCGTATCAGGCGATGATCGCCGCGCAGGCGAACTTCGATCGCATCGTCGCGCGCGTGAACGACGCCATCGGACAGGGCATGGACGAAGGCGCCGGCTCCCGCATCATCATCCCGCGCTCGTGACCGGAACCCTCGCATGCTGAACCTGGAACAGCTCCGTGACCCGGTCTACCGGATCATCCGTCCGCTCACCGAGTGGCTGGTCTCGGGGAGAGTGCATCCCAACGCGCTCACGACGATCGGCTTCTTCGTGACCATGTCGTCCGCGTTCGCTTTCCATCAGCACCACGTGCGCACCGCGGGATTCCTGATCCTGCTGGGCGGCGTGTTCGACATTCTCGACGGACGCGTCGCACGACTGAGCGGACTGGGCAGCAAATTCGGCGCGTTCTACGACTCGACGCTCGACCGCATCAGCGAAATCGCCGTCTACTTCGGGCTGCTCTCGCTGTACAACGATTATCGGCTCGAGGTGGGCGATGTGGGCATGATCTACCTCATCATGCTCGCCATGGCGGGCTCTCTGATGATCAGCTATACTCGCGCCCGCGCGGAAGCACTCGGGCTCGACGCCGAGGTGGGGCTGATGGCGCGCGCGGAGCGTGTCGTGCTGATCGGCGGCGCCGCGCTGTTCTTCGGACTCAGATGGGACGGCCTTGCCCTCAAGGTCGTGATCTTCCTGCTCGCCGTCCTGACCAACGTGACGGCGCTCCAGCGGATCCTGTGGGTGTACCGTCAGGGTGCGGGTGTGCCGCTCTCCGATGCCGGCGACGAGCCGGCCGCGGGGACCGTGGACGAGGTGCCGGCGGATGTCGACACGGCGACGGTCGCGACAGGGCCTCAGGCATCAACGGAAAAGAGCACGCGTGCAAGAGCGTAGGGCACCGGCGCCCGCCGAAGGGCGCCTCGGAGTACTGCTGGTCGGGCTCGGCGCGGTCGCGACCACGTTCATCGCCGGCGTCGAAGCGATCCGTCGCGGCAAGGCGCGGCCCATCGGCTCGGTCACGCAGATGGGCCACATCCGGCTGGGCCTGCGTACCGAGGGTCGGCAGCCGCTGATCCGCGAGTTCGTGCCGCTCAGCTCGCTCGAGGACCTGGTTTTCGGCGCCTGGGATCCGATCCCGGACGATGCCTACCAGAGCGCGCGCGTCGCCGGTGTGCTGGAGGCCGCGCACATCGACCCGTACCGCGACTTCCTCGAGTCGATCCGTCCCATGCCGGCCGTCTTCGATCCGGAGTACGTCAAGCGCCTCGCCGGCGACAACGTCAAGCAGGGCGCCAACAAGTACGAGCTGGGCATGCAGCTGCGGGAGGACATCCGCCGCTTCAGGGAGGAGCACGGCTGCGCACGCCTGGTCATGGTGTGGTGCGCGTCGACCGAGATCTTCCTGCGGGCGACTGACGCGCACGCGACGATCGAGTCCTTCGAGCAGGCGATGCGCGACGACTCGCACGACATCGCGCCGTCGATGGTCTACGCCTGGGCCGCGATCCAGGAGGGCGTGCCGTTCGCCAACGGCGCACCCAACCTGACGGTCGATCTGCCCGCGCTCACGCAGCTCGCGCACGAACGCGGCGTGCCCGTGTCCGGCAAGGACTTCAAGACCGGACAGACGCTCATGAAGACGATCATCGCGCCCGGCCTGAAGGCGCGCATGCTCGGTCTCGCGGGCTGGTTCAGCACCAACATCCTGGGCAACCGGGACGGCGCGGTGCTGGACGATCCGGAGTCGTTCAAGACCAAGGAGGAGTCGAAGCTGGGCGTGCTCGACTACATCCTCCAGCCGGAGCTGTATCCGGAGCTGTACGGCGACTTCTATCACAAGGTGCGGATCAACTACTATCCGCCGCGCGGCGACAACAAGGAAGGCTGGGACAACCTCGACATCTTCGGATGGCTCGGTTACCCCATGCAGATCAAGATCGACTTCCTGTGCCGCGACTCGATTCTGGCCGCGCCGATCGTGCTCGACCTGGCGCTGTTCCTGGACCTCGCCGCCCGCTCCGGCATGAGCGGCATCCAGGAGTGGCTGTCGTTCTACTTCAAGAGCCCGCTTACGCCGGTCGGCTCGTATCCCGAGCACGACATCTTCATCCAGCAGATGAAGCTGAAGAACACCTTGCGGGCCCTCATGGGGGAGGAGCCGATCACGCACGCTGAAGAAGTCTAGCGGGTTGGACCTGGGCGCTTCGTGGGCGAAGTTTAGCGGGTTGGGGCTGGGCGCCTCGTGCCGATGTTGGCCGCACAGTCAGCCGGGCCCGCTGTGAACGGGGCCGCATTCAGCCTTCAGTCAGCCGGATCGGCGTTTCGAAGGGCTGATTCGGACACGAGTGCTTCTGCACCGATTACTGACGTCACGCGCGCGGCGGGACCGCTCGTGACCGAATGCTTCGCGCCGACCCGCCGGTCTGGTTGACTGACGACTGAATGCTTCGCCTCGCCCGAGCAGAAGCGATTGACTGATGACTGAGTGCTTCGCCTTGCCGAGCAGAAGCGGTTGACCGCCGACTCCACCGGCAGCTCGCCATCCCCAAGAAACCCAGCCTTGTCCGAACCCCAGCCAGGCACCGGCCTCCTCATCGCCTTCGAAGGCATCGAAGGCTCGGGCAAGAGCACCCAGGTGGCGCTGCTGGGCGACTGGCTGCGCTCGCTGTCGCTCGAGGTGGTGGCGGCGCGGGAGCCGGGTGGCACCATGCTGGGCGAAGGCGTGCGCGCGCTGCTGCTCGAGAGCGCGGAGACCGCGTCCGAGGTGCCGGCGCGGGCGGAGCTGATGCTGATGCTGGCGGCGCGCGCCGCGCTGATGGAGCAGATCGTCGAGCCGGCGCTGGCGCGCGGCGCCATCGTGCTGCTGGACCGCTTCGAGCTGTCCAGCTTCGCGTACCAGGGGCATGGGCGGGGCATTCCGCTGGCGGAGGTGCGCGCCGCGAACGCGATCGTCACCCGCGGACGGCACCCGGACCTGACGCTGCTGCTGGACGTCCACGAGCAGACGGGCGCGGAGCGGCGCCGGGCGGCGGCCCGGACCGATGACCGCATCGAGGCGGCGGGCCGCGCCTTCCACGAGCGCGTGGCTCGCGGCTACCGTGAGCTGGCGCGAAACGAGCATGGGGTAGTAGTGGTCGATGGGACGGGCGAGCAGTCCCTGGTGCAGGAGCGGGTGCGGGACGAGTTGCGGCGCCGGTTTCCGGAAACAATCGGTCGAGCGAAGGGTTAGTGATTGGATGGCCTTTCCGGCCGTGACGGTCGGATGGACGAGGCGGTCGACAGCGACCGCCGGGATATTCAGGAGGACGGATGAAGATCACGCGCGGCCTGAGGGCGCCTCTGTTCGTGGCGCTGGTGGGGCTGGTGAGCGGCGGCTGGCTGCTCCAGCAGAGCGGCGGCAACAGCGCCGATGTCTACACGCAGGCCCGCCTCTTCGAGGAGGTCCTGCATCACGTCGCGGACGAGTACGTCGACGAGAAGGATCCCGCCGAGCTCTACCGGATGGCGATCGACGGCCTGCTCGACCAGCTCGGGGATCCGCACACCGCGTTCATGACCCCCGAGGACTACGAGAGCCTGCGCATCCAGACGACGGGCGAATACGGCGGTCTGGGCATCCAGATCGGCGTGCGCAACGACTGGGTCACGGTGATCGCGCCGCTGCCGGGTACGCCCGCCGAGCGGGCCGGCCTCCAGGCCGGCGACCGCATCATCAGGGTCGACGGCGAGACCACGCGCGGCTGGAACGAGGACAAGGCCGTCAACCGGCTGCGGGGACCAAACGGCTCGACCGTCGACATCGAGGTCGCGCGGCTCGGCGTCGAGCAGCCGATCCCGTTCAGCATCACGCGGGAGGAGATCCACGTACAGTCGGTTCGCAACGCCTTCCTGATCGAGCAGGGCATCGGCTACGTCGGCCTGAACGTCTTCAGCGAGACGTCGACCCAGAACGTGCGCACCGCGATCGACAACCTGCGCCGTCAGGGCATGCGCGCGCTGGTGCTCGACCTGCGTGGCAATCCGGGCGGGCTGCTCGAGCAGAGCATCACGCTGTCCGACCTGTTCCTGGATCGCGGCGAGCAGATCTCGGAAGTGCGCGCGCGCGATCCGCGCGACCGCCAGGAGTTCAGCGCGCGCTCGTCCGACCAGTATCCCCAGATGCCCATCGTCGTGCTGGTGAACGGCATCAGCGCGTCGGCCTCCGAGATCCTGGCGGGCGCGCTACAGGATCACGACCGCGCGCTGGTGCTGGGCGAGACGACGTACGGCAAGGGCTCGGTGCAGACGCTGTACAACCTCGACGACGGCTACGCGCTCAAGCTGACGACCGCGCGCTGGTACACGCCGTCGGGCCGCTCGATTCAGCGCGAGACGGAGACGACCGAGGACGTCGTCGTCTTCGACCCGGAGGAGGTGGCGCCGGAGCTGAATGGCGACGCCGAGGCGGTGCCGGTCGAGGAGGACACGACGCCCGCGGTATACCGCACGGATGCGGGGCGCATCGTGATCGGCGGTGGCGGCATCGTGCCGGATCTGGTGGTTCAGGATACGCTGACGCTCGAGGAGCGCGAGTTCTACAGCGCGGTCTACCGGGACGCGGCGACGTACCGGGACGTGCGTTATCGCTTCGTGGTGAGCTACGCGCACGAGCATCGGAATCTGCGTGCCGACTTCCAGTTGTCGGACGCCGTGCTGAACGCGTTCTACGACGCGGTGACCGAGGCGGGCCTCGAGGCTCCGCGCGAGGCTTTCGAGGCGGCGCGCGAGCCGCTCCGTCGACAGCTCGGCTACGAGATCGTGCAGACGAAGTTCGACGAGCAGGAAGCGCGTCGACGGGCGAACGCGAACGATCCGCAGGTGCAGGTTGCACTCGAGATCCTGCGGCAGGCGACGGATCCCATGTCGGTGTTCGCGATTGGCGAGCGGGTGGGGGCGCGGCTCGCGGCGGAGTCGGGAGAGACGCGAGCGGCCGCGGTCGGCGCGCACTAGCGGACCCGGAACGAGAGCCGGCGACGGCCGATGACGCTCGGCGTCCTCGCGGCGCTGATCGCCGTCGGCCTGATCGTCGGCTTCGTCTCCGGCCTGATCGGAATCGGAGGAGGGGTACTGATCGTACCCTTCCTCTATTTCTTTTATGGGCATTCGGCGTGGAGCGGACTCGGCGTGGATCCGTCGCTCGAGGCGACGCTCGCGCATGCGACGAGCCTCTTCGTCATCGTGCCGACCGGTATGGCGGCGGCTGCGACGTACCACCGCGCGGGGCTGATCGCGTGGCGCGCGGCGCTGCCGATCGCGGCGGTCGCGGCGGTGGCCGCGTTCGCCGGCGCGCACATCGCGGTGCTGCTGCCGGGCGAGGCGCTCAAGACGCTCTTCGGTCTGCTGCTGGTCGGCGCCGGCCTGAACCTGCTGCGGGAGCGGAGCGAGCACGGCCGTGAAACGCTGCGGCTGACGCTGCCGGTCGTGGTGCTCTCGGGTATCGTCCTCGGCCTGCTTTCCGCGCTGCTCGGCGTCGGCGGCGGCATCCTCGCCATTCCCATTCTGGTTTACGCCGTGGGACTCGACATCCGGCGGGTGGCGGCGACATCGATCACCATCGTCGCGCTGACCGCGGCGAGCGGTACCATCGCCTACGGAATGGCGGGCTGGGACGCGCCGGGCCGTCCCTGGGGCAGCATCGGCTACATCCATCTGGTCGCGGGCATCCCGATCCTGGTGGCGTCGCTGACGATGGTGCGCGCGGGCGCGCTCGCGAATCAGCGCCTGAACACGCGGACGCTGCGCTTGCTGTTCGCCGGCGTGTTCGTCCTGCTGGGCATTCGCCTGGTCCTCGAGAACGCGGGTCACCTCCTCTGACACGACGCGGCCTTTCGCCGGCGCTCGTCCTCGTCGTCGCGGTGCTCGCGATGGGATGGGCCGGTCCGCTGGTGCGGCTGAGCGCCGCGCCCGCGCTCGCGATCGCGGTCTGGCGCCTGCTCTTCGCGCTCGCCGTGATCGGTGTCCTCGGAGCGCTCACTGGCGGGACGCGACCACGCGGACGGGAATGGCTCGCGGCGATCGTCGCGGGTGTCTTCCTGGCCGCGCACTTCTGGAGCTGGATCGCGTCCGTGGAGCTGACCAGCGTGTCGAGCTCCGTCGCGCTCGTCTCCATGCAGCCGGTCTTCGTCGCGATGCTGTCGGCCACCTTCCTGGGCGAGCGTCCGACGGCGACGCAGTGGGCGGGCATCATCATCGCCGTGGCCGGGGCGTTCGTGATCGCGTGGGGCGACTTCGGCCGCGGCCGCAACGCGCTGCTCGGTGACGCGCTGGCGCTCTCCGGCGCCGTGCTGGTTTCCGTCTACTACGTGATCGGCCGCAGGCTGCGGCAGCGGCTCGACCTGTGGACGTACACGGGCATCGTCTACGGGGTCGCGGCGCTGGTCCTGCTCGCGGCCGCGCTCGCGTCCGGCGTCGAGCTGCTGCACCATCCGGGACGAGAGTGGGCGATCTTCGCCGCCCTCGCCGCGCTGCCGACGCTGCTCGGGCACACGGGCGCCAACTACGCGCTGGCTCATTTCCGCGCCTACCGGGTGAACCTGGCGCTGCTCGGGGAGCCGATCATCGCGAGCCTGCTGGCGTGGGGTCTGCCAGCGATCCGCGAAGCGCCGCCCGCGCAGACGGCGGTGGGAGGGCTGCTGATCGTGGCGGGCATCGCACTGGGCGTGATGCGACGCGACCCGGGCAGCCATGGCGACGCCCCCGAAAGGGCGACATGAATCGAGCGCGAGGAGCGACAGCGTGGCGGTGAGGGTGGAGGTGTGGCGCGGGGCGATCGTCGAATCGCGGCACCAGGTGAGTGTGGCCGTCGCCGACGGGGAGGGACGGATGCGCGCGCACGCGGGCGACCCGGACCTGGTCGTGTTCGCACGCTCGTCGATCAAGCCACTCCAGGCGGTGCCGCTGGTCGAGGACGGCATCGCGGACCGCTTCGGCCTGACGGAGGAGGAGCTGGCGCTGGTGTGCGCGTCGCACAGCGGCGAGCCGGCGCACGTAGCGGTCGCGCGCTCGATCCTCGCGCGCATCGGCGTCTCGGAAGAGGCGCTGGGCTGCGGCGCGGATCGGCCGTTCGGCGAGGCGGCTGCGCGCGCGCTGGCGGCTGTGGGCGAGCAGCCCGGCCGCATCCACAACAACTGTTCGGGCAAGCACGCGGGCATGCTGGCGCTGGCGCTCGGCAACGGCTGGCCGGTCGCCGGCTACGTCCGGCAGGAGCATCCGGTCCAGGAGCGGATGCTGGCGGCGATGGCCGAGTGGAGCGGCCTGGCCGCGGAGGACATCGGCACGGCGGTCGATGGCTGCGGCGTGATCACGTTCGCGCTGCCGCTCTCCGCGCTGGCGCGGGTGTTCGGCCGGTTCGCGGGAAGCGGGCGGCGTTCGGGCACCCCCGCCGCCCGCATCCTCCGGGCGATGGCGCGGCATCCGGAGATGGTCGCGGGCGCGGGGCGTCTCGACACGGACATCGTGCGGGTGACGAGCGGACGGGTGATCGCGAAGGTCGGGGCCGAAGGCGTCTTCGCGGCGCTCGTGCCGGGCGCCGAGTTGGGGGTCGTGCTCAAGGTCGAGGACGGCGCGACGCGGGCGGCGGGCCCCGCGCTGGTCGGCGTGCTGTGCGCGCTGGGCGTGCTCACGGAAGAGGAAGTGGGCGCGCTGGAGAGATACGCGGAGCCGGACGTCATGAACACGAGGCGTGAGCGCGTCGGCGCCGTGCGAGCGGTCGTGGAGCTGGAGGCGGTCGATGGATGAGGCGCGGCTTTCGCTGGTGCGCGTCTCCGCGGCCCTGTCGCCCTGCTCGACGGTGGACGTGCGCGCGGCGCTGCGCGAAGCGGCCCAGGCCGCCGAGGCGACGCAGGTCGAGGAAGTACTCCTCCAGGCCTACCTGTTCGCCGGTTTTCCGGCGTCGCTGAACGGATTCCGCCTGTGGCGCGAGATGGGGGGCGCGCCGGCGCCTGCGGCGACCGAGGACGAGCCGGCGCTGTGGTCGGAGCGGGGCCAGGACGTCTGCCGGCGGGTATACGCCGGCCAATACGACCGGCTGCGCGCCAACGTTGCGGCGCTTCACCCGGACATGGAGCGCTGGATGCTGAACGAGGGCTACGGCAAGGTCCTGGGGCGCCCGGGCCTGGATCTGGCCACGCGGGAGCTGTGCATCGCCGCGCTGCTCGCGAGCATGGATGCGCAGCCCCAGCTCTACGCGCATCTGCGTGGCGCGGTCAACGCGGGGGCGTCGGAAGAGGACGTGGAAGCATCGTTGCGGGAAGCGGGGCGGGGCATGTCGCCGGAGCGGTCGCGCGCGGCGCGCGAGGTATGGGCGCACGTGCGCGAGCGTCGTCGCAGGCAGAACGGGAGCTGACGTGTTCGTCGATTACGTGGAGATCGAGGTGGAGGCCGGCGTCGGCGGTTCGGGCGCGGAAGCGTGGCGTCGCGAGATGGCCGTGCCGCGCGGGGGTCCGTTCGGCGGCGACGGCGGCAAGGGTGGCGACGTCGTGCTGGTGGTCGATCCGCAGCTCACGACGCTGCTCGATTACCGCTACCGGCAACACTACAAGGCGGAGCGGGGCGAGCACGGGCAGGGCAAGCTGCGCACGGGGCGCGGCGGTGCGGACCTCGCGCTGCGCGTGCCGCCGGGCACGGTCGTGAAGGACGCGAACACGGGCGAGGTGCTGGGCGAGATGATCGAGCCGGGACGCCGCCTGGTGGTCGCGACTGGCGGCCGTGGCGGTCGCGGCAATGCGGCGTTCGCGACGCCGACGCACCGCTCGCCGCGCGAGTGGGAGCCGGGCGCGGAAGGTGAGCAGCGCCGCATCGCGCTCGAGCTGAAGCTGATCGCGGACGTGGGGCTCGTCGGCCAGCCGAACGCGGGCAAGTCGACGCTGCTGTCGGTGGTGACGGCCGCGCGGCCGAAAATCGCCGACTACCCCTTCACGACGCTGTCGCCGAACCTCGGCGTCGCCGAGCTGTCGGGCTCGCGCACGTTCGTGGTTGCCGACCTGCCCGGCATCATCGAGGGCGCGAGCGAGGGCAAGGGACTGGGCCATCGCTTCCTGCGCCATATCGAGCGCACGCGCGCGCTGGCGCTGCTGATTCCGGTCGATTCGGCGGATCCGCAGGCTGAGTACGAAGGGCTGCGGGCCGAGCTCGACGCGTATTCGACGGAGCTGGCGTCGCGCCCGCACTGCGTGGTGTTCACGAAGGCGGACGTGCTCGGACCGGACGACGCGCCACCCGGGCTGGAGGCGCCGGACGCGTGGCGCGTCTTCACGATCTCGTCGGTGACGGGCGCGGGCGTGCCGGAGCTGCTCGAGGAGCTGTGGCGTCACGTTCAGGACGTGCTCGCGGACACGCGCGCGCGGGAGGCGGTCGAGGAAGAGGAGCCGTGGCAGCCCTGACGCGCCCGGGCCCGCGTCAGCTCCGCGCGCTGCTACGGTCGGCGTGGCGGCACGCCGAAGCGGCCGAGCGGGCGCGACGCGTCGAGCACGGCATCGAGGTGATCGAGCGGCTGGGCGTCGGCGTGATCCAGTCGCACGACGCGAGCTATCCCGCGGTCCTGCACCACCTGCACGACCCGCCGCCGCTGCTCTTCGCGCGCGGCCGACTCGAGCTGCTCGACCGCACGATCCTCGGCATCGTCGGCACGCGACGCTGCACCCGCGACGGACGCGACTTCACGCACGAGATCGCGAGCGCCGTGGTCCGCGCCGGCGGCGCCGTCGTCAGCGGACTCGCGCTGGGCATCGACGGCGCCGCGCATCAGGGCGCGCTCCCCGACACGATCGCCGTCCTCGGCGCCGGCATCGACGTGGTGCAGCCACCATCGCACCGGACGCTGCACGAGCAGATCGCCGAAGAGGGACTGCTGCTCACCGAATACCCGCCGGGAAGCGAGGCGCTGCCGTTCCATTTTCCCGA